>NZ_JBIUBL010000001.1:0-824259 GCF_044548015.1 Streptomyces sp. NPDC052236
CGGGGGACCAGCCTGCCCAACACCGTTCGGGGCAGCGCCACCGAGCAGCAGTCCTGGCACCAGGACTCACTCCCGCTCAGTGTCTAGGAACGGTGTATCCCACGACGCTGCTCGGTTCGCTACCGGCGCACGGTGAGAGAGCCGCCGTCGTACCGTCCACAATCTCCGTGGCGTAGCGCAGGGCCGTCTCCCACCAGTGGCCATCGGCCCTCGCCCACTGGGTGGAGGTGAGGTAGCCCGGAGCGGCCGCACGGAGGAACTCGTGTGTCGCAGCGTCGGGGCCGCCCAGTCGGCGGGCGTCGATCGCAGCCTCGACCAAGGCTCGGCCGTAGACGTCTCCACTACGCCAGCGCCGCTCCAGGACCGGGGCGCCCGCGAGGGTCTGGACCAGCCCGAAGTCGGACACCTCGTTCGCCGCGGCGATGCGTGGATCGCGTTTGGCGATCTCTTCGGCGCGTTCCTTCTCGGATGCGCTGAACTCGTCGGCGACGAGAACCGTTTCGGCCAGGTTCAGGATGTCGCGAGCGTCGGACAATGCTGTGTCGGAGGAGTAATCCGCCGCCACCAGGCCGGCGTGACGGTCGTACTGGTCCGGCCAGAGGACTCCTACCACCACCGTCGGCGTTCGCGGGTCGAGCATGCGGACAAGGGCCGACGTCGACAGTGGAGCGCGTGCATCGAGGAAGCGATTCAGATCATCCAGCCAGAGGACCAGTCGGCTCACACCTGACCCCGCAATGTCTTCCACCTCGACCGCGTCCTTCGGACGCAACAGCCACCAGCCCGGCAGCTCGGCCAGCACGCCCTCGTAAGCTGAGCGGCTCTTGCCGGTGGACGGGTTTCCGACGAGGAGCAGCATGCCGCCGGTGGTTGCCATCCGACTCAGCGCGAAACGCAGTTCACGGTCGTGGTCGCGGAGGATGTAGTGCGGCAGATCACCGACGGCACCCAATGCTTCGATGGACGGCTTGATGCCGAGCAGGCGCGGATTCCACTCCTTGACCCGCCGAGCGCGGGAGGCAGGCGCCGGGGCGACGGCTTCGTTGGCGGGGCCGATTGCCCTCAGTACCGCCTGCCCCTGTGCCTGCACGACACCGGCGCGGACAACGCCCGCCCGTCGTTTGGCCTCCGCCGCATGGGCGTGACGCCACAACTCCTCGTCGAGGCATGCTTCGACGTCCAGCGATGCGGCCCCGAGGCTCCGCGCGGCCTGCCGCAGCTCGTGCACCAGTACCAAGACGGCGCGAATGTCCTGAGGGAAGCGCCCACCGCGCAGCCAGACACCAACGGACGTCTGTGACACGCCCGCCCGCCTGGCCAGGTAACGATCGGAGGGCTCGCCCGAGAACCGCTGTGCCCGAAAGACACCCAACGCTTGCATACGGGTAAGGAAATCGGGCTCTCCGTCACCTAACTGCATCGCCCCGCCCCCTGTTGGCCCCGCCCGCCTCGCAGCCATTGCTGTCTGAACTGTCCAATGCCGTGTCCAGTGGTGTCCAGCCAGCGCTGGACACGCGAAAGCGTACGTCCCAGACGTGCGGCGACGGCGTCGCCGTGTCCAACCTGAAGCGGAAGGTAGCGGGACACCTGCCGGGACATCAATCCTCGGCTTCGCACGCCAGAGCAGTGTGCACCCCCGATGGCCGGGGGATCGGGAATCAGCCGGAGGAACGCCGTGAGCCAAGTAGAAGTGCTGTCGTTGTTGATCGCCCTGTCGGTCGCGCTCAACATCGCCTTTGGCGCAGGGTGGGTTGCTCACCGAACCGGTGGAGGGCTGGCCAACGCGGTTCTAGTCGCAGGCGGCACCGCAGGCGCATCACTGGTTATCTTCTTCGCTGGCGTGTCAGCCTTCCGCTGACTGCGTCACCCGAATGCAATGTGATGACCTTTCCATGGCTGGCCTGTAATCGGTCAACCACCAGGTCGTCATGGATGCCGACACCCGATTGATCGTCGCGATCAGCTCCCGCCGCGACGTGAGCGCCTTGCCGTACAACTCCGCGCTAACTATTCACCGACCGTCGTTGCCGCCCCGACTTATGGAAACCCTCCAACGTCGCCGCTGCCGACTGCCCCTCGCGCATGGCCTGCCACCCGTCGGCATGCGGCACGACGGTGCCCTGCTCGCGTGATCGCCCGTCCACCGCTCGGCACTCGTGCTGCACGCTTGTCCACCGGTTGTCCACCGGCGACCCCTGGCAGCGACTGTCAGGCCGCTCAAGCACCACGAGGAAAAGCCAAGGAAAAGGAAAAACCCCAGGTCACGGCGAGTGAGTCCTGGGGCTTTCCGGAGCCGCCTTCGGGATTCGAACCCGAGACCTACGCATTACGAGTGCGTTGCTCTGGCCAACTGAGCTAAGGCGGCAAGCTGCGGATATAACCATCCCCGCAGGGACACGTTCGCATCAGCAGCGGCGCCAAGTCTACAGGGTTCTTTTGGGTGCCCCGCACCACCCGCACCAGGTCCGGGACGCCCCCGGACCTGGTGCCCCCGCTCAGCTGCAGCGCTTGTCGGCCGGTGGGGTCGTGCCCTCCAGGAGGTAGGTGTTGATCGCGGTGTCCACGCAGTCGCTGCCGCGGCCGTACGCCGTGTGGCCGTCACCCTCATACGTGAGCAGCCGCCCGGAGGAGAGCTGCTCGGCCAGGCCCTGCGCCCATTTGTACGGGGTCGCCGGGTCCCGGGTGGTGCCGACGACCATGATCGGGGGTGCGCCCTTCGCCTCGATGCGGTGCGGGGTGCCGGTGGCCGGGGTGGGCCAGTAGGCGCAGTTCAGGGCGGCCCAGGCGAAGCCCCTGCCGAAGACCGGGGACGCCTTCGCGAACTCCGGGAGCGCGGACCGTACCGCCTCGGGCGTGCGGAAGGCGGGCGGCAGGTCGAGGCAGTTCACGGCGGCGTTGGCGTACATCAGGTTGGTGTACGAGCCGTCGCCCTCGCGCTCGTAGTAGGTGTCGGCCAGGGCGAGCAGGCGCTCGCCGTCGCCCTCCATCGCGCCCGCGAGGGCCTCGCGGAGCTGGGCCCAGGCCGCCTGGTCGTACATCGCGGCGATCACTGCGGTCGTGGCCAGGGACTCGCCGAGCTTGCGGCTCTCGCCGGTCGGGACCGGCTGGGCGTCCAGCGCGGCGAAGAAAGCCTTGAGGCGGGTGGAGGCGTCGGCGGCCGACTCCGTGCCGAGCGGGCAGTCCGCCTGCTTGACGCAGTCCGCGGCGAAGGACTGGAACGCCATCTCGAAGCCCGCGGTCTGGTCGCGGTTCATCTGCCTCGCCGGCAGGGACGGGTCCATCGCACCGTCCAGGACGAGGCGGCCCGCCCGGCCGGGGAAGAGCTCGGCGTACGTCGCGCCGAGGAAGGTGCCGTACGAGGCCCCGACGTACGTCAGCTTCTCGTCGCCCAGCACCGCGCGCAGGATGTCCATGTCGCGGGCCGCCTCGACGGTGGAAACATGGGGCAGGATCACGCCCGAGCGCTTCTCGCAGCCCGCCGCGAAGTTCTTGAGGGACGCGGCGAGACGGGCCGTCTCGCTGGCGTTGTCGGGGGTCTGGTCGACCTGGGTGTACGCGTCCATCTCCTTGCCGGTGAGGCATTCCACCGGCTCGCTGCGCTCGACGCCACGCGGGTCGACGGCCACCATGTCGTAGCGGGCGCGGACGGGCGCGGGGTAGCCGATACCCGCGTACCCCTGGAGGTAGCCGACCGCCGAGCCGCCGGGGCCGCCCGGGTTGACCAGCAGGGAGCCGATCCGCTTCCCCGGTCCTGTGGCCTTCTTGCGGGCCACGGCCAGTTCGACCGACTCGCCATCGGGCTTGGCGTAATCGAGCGGCGCCGTCATCGTGGCGCACTCGAAATCGGGGACACCACAGGCCCGCCACTTCAGCTGCTGCGCGTAGTACGGCTTGAGCTCGGCGGCCGGGACGGCTCTGGAGGCGCCGGCTGGGGCGGATGCGGAAGCCGATGCGGAAGCCGACGTGGAGGCCGGGGTGGAGGCTCCGGGCGACGAGCCTTCACCTGTACAGCCGGAAATGAGCATGCCGACCGCGGCCAGTGCGAGGGCCGACGTACGGAGCAGGCGCCTGGTGTCCATCCTTGGAGCGTAGTAGGCGGGTGGCCGGGAATGCCCGCCCGAGCCCGTACGGTGAGCCGGGTCGGACGTACGTACGGACCCGTACGGTCAGCCCGCGCGGAGGGCCACCGTCATCGCCTCCACCGCCAGGAGCGGCGAGACATTCCGGTCCAGCGCCTGGCGGCAGGCGACCACCGCCTCTATCCGGCGCAGGGTCCCCTCCGGGGTCGAATCGCGCGCGATCCGGTCGACAGAGTCCCGTACATCGTCATTGGCGAGCGCGACCCCGCAGCCCAGCTGGAGAACCAGTACATCCCGGTAGAAGCCGGTCAGGTCTGTGAGCGCGAGGTCGAGGCTGTCGCGCTGGCTGCGGGTCCTGCGGCGCTTCTGCTTGTCCTCCAGCTCCTTCATCGCCCCGGCCGTCCCGCGCGGCATCCGGCCGCCGGCGGACGCGCCCAGAGCCGCCTTGAGGTACTCCGTCTCCTTGACGTCGGTCTCATCAGCGACCTCCTTCGCGTCCTCGGCCGCGGCGTCGATCAGCTCCTGCGCCGCCTTGAGGCAGCCGCCTATGTCCGCGACGCGCAGTGGCAGCTTGAGCACGGTGGCGCGGCGGGCGCGGGCCCGCTCGTCGGTGGCCAGTCGGCGCGCCCGGCCGATGTGCCCCTGCGTGGCGCGGGCGACGGAGTGGGCGACATCGGGCTCGATGCCGTCCCGCCGGATCAGAACGTCGGCGACGGCGGCGACCGGCGGCGTACTGAGTGTGAGATGGCGGCAGCGGGAACGGATGGTGGGCAGCACGTCCTCCAGGGCGGGGGCGCAGAGCAGCCATACGGTGCGGGAGGCGGGCTCTTCGACGGCCTTCAGGAGTACGTTGCCCGCGCCCTCGGTGAGGCGGTCGGCGTCCTCAAGGATGATCACCTGCCAGCGCCCGCCCGCGGGGGAGAGCTGGGCGCGGCGGACGAGGTCGCGGGTCTCCTTGACGCCGATGGAGAGCAGGTCGGTGCGGATCACGTCGACGTCCGCGTGCGTACCGATGAGGGCGGTGTGGCAGCCGTCGCAGAAGCCGCACCCCGGCTCACCGCCGAGGGCGCGGTCCGGGCTGGTGCACTGGAGGGCGGCGGCGAAGGCGCGGGCGGTGGTGGAACGTCCCGAGCCGGGCGGTCCTGTGAACAGCCAGGCGTGCGTCATCCTCGACGCGTCGGGGACAGGTTCGCTCCTGGACTGCGCGGTGATGCGGGCGTCGGCGTCCCGGGCGGCGGCGGAGAGCTGCGCCTGGACGCGCTGCTGGCCGACCACGTCGTCCCATACGGTCATGGGCCGTCACCGCCTTTCGTGCTGGGTCTCCCATTGTGGGGGAAGGGTCTGACAGTGCCGGTGCGTGGCGGGCGGGGAAGGGAAGGGGGCTTGCGCCCCCGTACTCCTCCGTCCTCAGCGCCCGTCCCTGCGTCCACCGTTCTCGTCGTCCTCGTCGTGCGGGCCCAGCAGTTCGTCCGCCAGCGTCGGGAGGTCGTCCAGCGGGGTCTCCTCCGCCCAGTCCGGACGGCTGCGTGAGCGGCCCGCGTCCGGGTCGACCTGGGGGAGTTCGCGCGTACGCTCATTCTCGTCGGCCGTCGCGGACTCGCCACGCTCACCGCGTCCGCCACGCTCGTCGCGGAAGATGCCCGGCGGAACCCGGTCCGCCGGATCGCGTACCGGTGGCAGCACCGCCGTCTCGTCCGTCCCCCGAGTCTCCCTGGGCTTCCGAGGCTTCCGCGGCTCCTTCTCACGTTCCGGAACCTTCGGCAGCACCGTCGTCTCGTCCGCGTCCGCGTTCGTGTCCCGGACCCTCGGGACCTCCTGCGTCACCTCGTCCGGCGCGACGTCCGGCGTGACAATCGGCGTCGGCACCGTCAGCTCGTTGGCCGACTCCTCAGAGGCAGCCGCGGCCTCAGCGGCAGCCGCCGCCCTCGCCGCAGCCTCAGCCCTCGCCGCAGCCGCAGCCTGCGCCTCAGCCTCCGCGGCAGCCGCCGCTTCCGCCGCCCGGCGTACCTTCTCCGCCCGCAGCAACGCCTCCTCCGCCTTGCGCTGCTTCTCCAGGCGACGCCCCTCCGCCTCCGCCCGCTGCCGCGCCTCCTCCTCGGCCCGCTTACGGAGCCGTTCCTGCTCCGCCGCTGCCGCCTTCTCCTCGGCCAGCCGGCGCGCCTGCTCCTCCTCGGCCCGCCGCCGTGCGTCCTCGGCCCGCCGCCGGGCCTCCTCCGCCTGCCGCTCGGCCTCCCGCAGCCGCGCCTCCTCCAGCTCGCGGCGCTTGCGCTCCTCCTCCTCGGCGCGGAGCTTCGCGAGCTGTTCCTGCCGCTCGCGCTCGATCCGCTCCTCCTCCGCCTTCCGCGCGGCCTCCTCCTCCGCGCGTCGGCGGGCCTCCTCCTCGGCGGCCTTCCGCGCCTCCTCCTGCGCCTTCACCTCGGCGGCGGACAGCGGAAGCAGCTGGTCGAGCCGGTGTCGTACGACCGTGGTGACCGCACCCGGCTCCTGGCCCGCGTCCACCACCAGGTAATGGCCCGGGTCCGCTGCGGCCAGCGTCAGGAAACCGGTGCGCACCCGCTGGTGGAACTCCGCCGGCTCCGACTCAAGCCGGTCCGGCGCCTCCGTGAAGCGTTCGCGCGCCGCCTCCGGCGAGACGTCCAGCAGCACCGTCAGATGCGGTACGAGTCCGTCCGTCGCCCACCGATTGATACGGGCGACCTCGGTCGGCGACAGATCGCGCCCCGCGCCCTGGTAGGCGACCGAGGAGTCGATGTAGCGGTCGGAGATGACGATCGCGCCACGCTCCAGCGCGGGCCGTACGACCGAGCTGACGTGCTCGGCGCGGTCCGCCGCGTACAACAGCGCCTCCGCGCGGTTCGACAGCCCCGCCGACGACACATCCAGCAGGATCGAACGCAGCCGCTTGCCGATCGGCGTCGCACCCGGCTCACGCGTCACGACAACCTCGTGGCCCTTCGCCCTGATCCACTCCGCGACCGCCTCGACCTGCGTGGACTTCCCCGCCCCGTCGCCGCCCTCGATGGCGATGAAGAAACCGGTCGCGGCCTGCGCCTGCGCCGGGTCGGCCCCGCCGCGCAGCGCCTCGCCCAGATCGCGGCGCAGCGGTACGCCCGCCCGGTCGTCCGCCTTCGCCAGCACCATCGCCGCGACGGGCAGCAGCAGCGCCCCGACCAGCATCAGCGTGAACGCCGCGCCGCCGTGCGCGAAGACGAAGTCGCCGCTCCCGAGCCGGTGCGGCCCGATCCCGGCGGCCAGCAGCGGCGCCGCGATCGCGGCGAGGCCGATCGCGACCCGTACGACCGCCTGGAGGTGCTCGGTCATCCGGGCGCGCCGGAAGTCCTCGGTCTCCTGGTCGATGAGAGCGTGCCCGGTGCCCGCGGCGACACCGGCCGCGAGACCCGCGAGCAGCGCGATGAGCAGCACGGTCGCCGTATCGGGCACCAGGCCCATGGCCAGCAGCGCGACGCCGGTGAAGGCGAGTGCGAGGGCGAGCAGCCTGCGGCGGGAGAGCGTGGGCAGTACGGACCCGGCGCGGCGAATGCCCAGGCCGGTGCCACCGGTCAGCGCGAGGACCAGCAGCGTGAAGGCGACGGGCCCGCCGTCGAGGTCGACTGCGTGCAGTACGGAGACGGCCACGGCGGACGCGATCGCCGCCGCGACCGCCGCGCAGGCCAGGACGAACAGCGGTATGGCGCCGGTACGGCCCCTCTCCACACCGTCGCCCGTGACGGAGCCGGCGGGACCGGCAGAACCGGCAGAACCGGCGGAACTGGACGGACGGCGCAGGCCCTCCAGTGGCGAGCGGGGCCGCGGCGTCTGTACGTCGGGCAGCTCGGCGAAGTACAGCGTCGATACGGACGCGGCGAAGAGACCGGCCGCGACGTACGAACCCAGGGCCGCCTGGTGCAGCGAGAACCAGTCGATGCCCGTACCGAGGAGATTGCTGATCAGCGTGGCCACGAGCAGGGCCGCGGCCCCGACGGGGAGGACCGCGAAGCTCGTACGCAGCCACAGCCGGCGCAACGCGTCCAGGTGGTCCGGCAGCGGGCGTACCGTCGCGCCCTCCAGCGGCGGAGCGGGCAGCAGCGCGGGGGCCGCGCCATCGCGGGCGACCGTCCAGAAGCGCTCGGCGACACCGGCGACGAAGACAGTGATCAGCAGGAGCAGCCACGCCTGGCCGGGCGTCCAGTCGATCCACAGCGGCGCCACAACCATCAGCGCCAGCCGCACCGCATCCGCGCCGATCATGGTCCAGCGGCGGTCGAGCGGCCCCTTGGGCGAGGTGAGCGTCGTCAACGGGCCCAGCAGTACGGCGCCGGAGAGCAGCGTGGCGAGGACCCGGACACCGAGCACGGCGGCGACGGCGACGGCCGCCCCGCGATAGCCGTCCCCGAACGAGCCCTCAAGGGCCGCCGCTTGCACGGTGAACAGCAGAAGCACGAGAACGGCGACGGCATCCCCGATGCCTCCGACGACCTGAGCGCCCCAGAGCCGCCTGAGCGGGGGGAAGCGCAGCAAAGCGCGCACCGCGCGCTCACGTGAGTCTGCGGCAAGGGCATCGGAGTCTGAGGCAGTCACTGAGGCGGTGCTCACGACCGCCTGCTGCCCGGCTGGCTGCTCGGCTCGCGTCATCCGCCCAGCCTATCCGGAGCGCGTTGCTCCCCGGAGGCCGCCCGAACATACGGGCGCTTTGTACGGAGAATGGGGGAAACTCCCCCAACCGCCCGCGCAAAAGCGCCCGTAGCTCTGCCCGTAAGTCTGCCCGTAACTCCGCAGACTCTCCACGAATGGTTACTCGTCCGGCTGTGACGCCTTTGATGACGGTGACGGTGACGCGGACGTCTTCTTCGCCGCGGTCTTCTTGGCCACCGTCTTCTTGGCCGCCACCGTCTTCTTCGCGGCGGCCGTCTTGGCGGGCGCCTTCTTCGCGGGCGCCTTCTTCGCCGGAGCCCTCTTCGCCGTCTTCTTGGCGGGACCCTTGGCGCGCTTCTCGGCGAGCAGCTCGTAGCCGCGCTCCGGCGTGATCTCCTCGACACTGTCGTCCGTGCGCAGTGTCGCGTTCGTCTCGCCATCGGTGACGTACGGACCGAAGCGGCCGTCCTTGACCACCACCGGACGCTCGCTCACCGGGTCCGTGCCCAGCTCCTTCAGCGGCGGCTTGGCGGCTGCCCGCCCCCGCTGCTTCGGCTGTGCGTAGATCGCCAGGGCCTCGTCCAGCGTGATGCTGAAGAGCTGGCCCTCGTTCTCCAGGGAGCGCGAGTCCGTGCCCTTCTTCAGATACGGGCCGTACCGGCCGTTCTGCGCGGTGATCTCGACGCCTTCCGCGTCGGTGCCGACGACGCGCGGCAGCGACATCAGCTTCAGCGCGTCCTCCAGCGTCACCGTGTCCAGCGACATCGACTTGAAGAGCGAGGCCGTCCGCGGCTTGACCGCGTTCTTGCCGGTCTTCGGGGTGCCCTCGGGCAGCACCTCCGTCACATACGGGCCATAACGCCCGTCCCGCGCGATGATCTGGTGCCCGGTGGCCGGGTCCGTGCCCAGCTCGAAGTCGCCGCTCGGCTTGGCGAGCAGCTCCTCCGCGTACTCCACCGTCAGCTCGTCGGGAGCGAGGTCCTCGGGGACATCGGCGCGCTGGTGGCCTTCCGCCTCCTTCTCGCCGCGCTCGACGTACGGGCCGTAGCGGCCGACGCGCAGCACGATCCCGTCGCCGACCGGGAAGCTGGAGATCTCCCGGGCGTCGATCGCGCCGAGGTCGGTGACCAGCTCCTTCAGACCGGCGAGGTGGTCGCCGTTGCCGACTGCGGGCGCTCCGGGGGCCGCACTGGCATCCACGTCGACAGCTTCCACGGCGCCGCCCTTGTCGAAGCCGAAGTAGAAGCGCTTCAGCCACGGCACGGCGCGCGCCTCACCCCGCGCGATGCGGTCGAGGTCGTCCTCCATCCGCGCGGTGAAGTCGTAGTCGACGAGCCGGCCGAAGTGCGTCTCCAGGAGATTCACCACGGCGAAGCTCAGGAACGACGGAACGAGCGCCGTCCCCTTCTTGAACACATACCCGCGGTCGAGGATCGTGCCGATGATCGACGCGTACGTCGACGGGCGGCCGATCTCGCGCTCTTCCAGCTCCTTGACCAGCGAGGCTTCGGTGTAACGGGCCGGCGGCTTGGTCGCGTGGCCGTCGACCGAGATCTCCTCGGCGCCGAGCGCGTCGCCCTCGGCGACCTGCGGCAGCCGCCGCTCACGGTCGTCCAGCTCGGCGTTCGGGTCGTCGGCGCCTTCCACGTACGCCTTCATAAAGCCGTGGAAGGTGATCGTCTTGCCGGACGCGGTGAACTCGGCGTCGCGGCCGTCGCTCGCCCGGCCGGCGATCCTGACGGTGACGGAGTTGCCGACCGCGTCCTTCATCTGGGAGGCGACGGTCCGCTTCCAGATCAGCTCGTAGAGCCGGAACTGGTCGCCGCTCAGGCCTGTCTCGGCGGGGGTGCGGAAGCGGTCCCCGGAGGGGCGGATCGCCTCGTGCGCCTCCTGCGCGTTCTTGACCTTCGCGGCGTAGACACGCGGCTTCTCCGGCAGGTAATTGGCGCCGTACAGCTGCGTGACCTGCGCCCTGGCCGCCGAGATGGCGGTGTCGGAGAGCGTGGTGGAGTCCGTACGCATATAGGTGATGAAGCCGTTCTCGTACAGCTTCTGCGCGACCTGCATGGTGGCCTTGGCCCCGAAGCCGAGCTTGCGGGAGGCCTCCTGCTGGAGGGTCGTCGTACGGAACGGTGCGTACGGAGAGCGGCGGTACGGCTTCGACTCGACCGCGCGGACGGCGAACGCGGCGTCCTGGAGCGCGACGGCCAGGGCGCGGGCGTGCTCCTCGTCCAGGTGGAGCAGCTGGCCGGAGGCGCCGGACTGGCCGGACTTGAGCCGGCCGTCCGGACCGAAGTCGCGGCCCTGGGCGACGCGCTGTCCGTCGACGGTGTTCAGGCGGGCCGTGAGGGTGGCGGGGTCCGAGGTGTCACCGGCGCGGCCGGTGGAGAACGTGCCGGTCAGGTCCCAGTACTCGGCGGAGCGGAAGGCGATGCGCTCGCGCTCCCGCTCGACGACGAGGCGGGTGGCGACGGACTGCACCCGGCCGGCGGACAACCGCGGCATGACCTTCTTCCACAGGACCGGCGAGACCTCGTAGCCGTAGAGACGGTCGAGGATACGGCGGGTTTCCTGGGCGTCGACCATGCGCTGGTTGAGCTCGCGCGGGTTGGCGACGGCCTCGCGGATCGCTTCCTTGGTGATCTCGTGGAAGACCATCCGGTGGACGGGCACCTTGGGCTTGAGGACCTCCAGCAGGTGCCAGGCGATGGCCTCGCCCTCGCGGTCCTCATCGGTGGCGAGGAAGAGCTCGTCGGCCTGCGCGAGCTGCTCCTTGAGGAGCCTGACCTGGGCCTTCTTGTCGGCGTTGACGACATAGATGGGCTGGAAGTCATTCTCGACGTCGACGCCGAGGCGGCGCACCTCGCCGGTGTACTTCTCGGGCACCTCGGCGGCGCCGCTCGGCAGGTCGCGGATGTGCCCGACGCTCGCCTCGACGACATAACCGGGGCCGAGGTAGCCCTTGATCGTCTTCGCCTTGGCAGGAGACTCGACGATCACGAGTCGGCGGCCGCCCTTTGCGGTCTCGCTGGTCGGGGACAACTTCGCTCTTCTCTCCGGTCGACGCTCGATGGATACCTACGGCATATGGATACCTACGGCACAGGGACGGCATACGGCATTCGGACGCATGGTCACGGTTACGCCTCTGCTATCACCTCTGCCGCTGCGGAGTGTGACGGTACAACCCGCCCCCGTGTCAAACGGCAAAAGCCCGCAACGGCCACTCGAACGGTAACCCGAGTCCGGCTATTCCTGCCGCCTCGATCGCCAGGTCCGCGCTCCGGGGCCAGATCAGAGACGGCTGAAGCACCAGAGCCCGAGGGCGAGGGACAGCGCGCCGAAGAGGGCGGAGACGGCGGCGCCCGTGGCGGGACTCACTCCGTGGGCGACGGGGGCGCGGTGGCGGACGCGGGCTCCGGTCCACAGCAGCAGCCCTGCCCCGAACAGCGCGAATGCCGTCCCGGCGAAGATCGCTGGTCCGCTCTCCATGTCCGTACCCCGTTCTTGTCCGATGCCAGGTTCCCCGGCGGGCCGAGGCTGACACCTCCGGGCGTCAGGGGCACGAATTCCGGGTGAACGGCGCGTGGGTTCACCCGGCCGGTCGCGGCCCGGAACGGTTTTCACCGGTGGCGGCCGCGGCCCTTCATCTTGTGGCTGGTTTCACCTCATGGATGACCGAATCACCGGATCACAGAGCACGGGGTGACGGTCACCAGTCGCCGGGCACCAGTCACCGACCGGGCACGGCTCACAGCTCACAGCTCACGGCTCACGGCTCACGGACGCACAGGTTCCAGGAAGCCCTCCTCCACCAGCAGCCGTACGGCCTGCGGCGTACGGTCACGGAGCACCACCGGGTCCTCGTCGATGAGCTGCGCGATCGCGTCCAGGATCCGCCCGGCACTGAGCGTCCCGTCGCACACCCCCGCGAAGCCCGCGCCGACCGTGTCGACCTTGGTGGCGCGCCGCATGCCGCGGTTCTGCCGCAGCACCACATGCTCGGGGTCCTCCGATCCCGGCAGCCCGACCTGCTCCTGCACGACCTCCGCCGCCAGCCGGAAGCTGTCCGCGAGCAGCGCGGCGTCATCGTGTGTACGCAGATAGTCCTGCCGCGTGAAATGCGCCCGCACGCTCTCGCCGAGCGGCTGCTCGACGGGGTGCGGCCACTCCTCCGCGAGGATCGACGGACGCTCGGAACCGGACTTCCTGAGCGTGATCCAGCCGAAGCCGACACCCTTGGTCTTACGCACCTCGAACTCGTCAAGCCACGCGTCGTACCGTGCCGCGTACTCGGCCGGGTCCGAGCGGTGGTCGCCGCTGTCGCGCAGCCACAGCTCGGCGTACTGCGTGGGGTCCTGCACCTCGCGCTGCACGATCCACGCGTCGCAGCCGCGCGGCACCCAGGAGCGCAGCCGCTCCTGCCAGTCCTCCCCCTCCACGTGCTGCCAGTTGGCGAGGAACTGCGCGTATCCCCCGTCGTTCAGCCGGGCTCCCGCCTGCTGAACGAGCGTGCGGCACAGATCGTCCCCGCCCATCCCGCTGTCCCGGTAGGTCAGCCGGGCGGTGCCGGGAGAGATCACGAACGGCGGGTTCGACACGATCAGGTCGTACGTCTCCTTCCCGACCGGTTCGTAGAGCGAGCCCTCGCGCAGATCGACGTCCGGCGCCCCGGAGAGCGCGAGGGTGAGGCGGGCGAAGTGCAGGGCGCGCGGGTTCAGATCGGTGGCCGTGACCCGGGTCGCGTGCTGTGCGGCGTGCAGCGCCTGGATTCCGGAGCCGGTGCCCACATCGAGCGCGGAGGAGACCGGCGTACGCACGGTGATCCCGGCGAGGGTGGTGGATGCCCCGCCGACGCCGAGCACCACGCCCTCGCCGTGCCCGCTCGCGCCCCCCGCGCCGCCGACGGAACAGCCCAGGTCCGAGACGATGAACCAGTCCTGTCCCTCGGGCCCGCCGTACGGCCGTACGTCCACGGTGGCGCGGACCTCGTCGCCGTCGGGCACCAGCCAGCCGCCGGACAGGCACTCGTCCAGGGGCAGGGCTGCACGGGCGCGCCCTGACGCGACGGGGGACCGCAACAGGAAGAGCCGTACGAGCGTCTCCAGGACGCCGTCACCGCGGGTGGCCCGCAGGGCGGGCACGGTCTCGCTGCGGGCGAGCGCGGCATACGCGGGAGCGCCGAGCAGGTCGAGCAGCCCGTCGGCGGTGAAGGCGCCGCCGAGGAGCGCTTCGCGCAGCCGGGGCGCTTGGTCGGTGGACGGGAGGCCTGCAACAGGGCTGTTCGTACTCACTCGCCCATTGTGGCGGCCCCCACTGACAAATACCGACTACGGCTTGCTGGACGCCGATGCCGAGGCCGCGGCTGATGTCGGCGTGGAAGCGGGCTCGTTCGAAGGAGACGGGGACGGGGACGCGGAAGATCCGGCCGGGACGCTCGACGGCTTCACCGTGCGGCAGCCGGGCTGCTTCGCCATCGCCTGGCCGAGCTCGCCGGACTGGAGCTTCTTCAGCGCGTCCTGGTCCATCGTCTCGATCTTCTTCAGACCGTCCGCGACGTTCTGCAGACCGTCCGCGAACTTCTGCTGGTCCTTCGCGTCCAGAGTGTCGATCTGTTTCTTCAGACTCAGGTATGCCGTGGCCGTGCCGTTGAGTTCGGTGACCGCGTCCGTCTGAACCTTCTCCCCGCCGTCGACGGGCGGCGTACCGGCCCCCTGGATGGCGGCGGCGAGCGCCTTGTCCGCGTCGGCGATGTCCTGGAATGCCTTCGAGTCCGCCGCCTGGATGTCGGCCGGTTTGCCGTCGGCCGCCGTCGAGACGATGGTCTGCTGGGCATTGGCCCTCTTCTGGATCTGCGGCTGTGCCTGGTCGCAGACTTTCTTGGCCCAGCCAGTCACCTTGCTCTCGCCATCATCGCCGTCGCTGCTGCTGCTGCTGCAACCCGACAGCGCCAGTACCAGTACCGCACCGCCGGACAGTGCGGCCGTAAGCTTCTTGTTCACCGGATTGGTCCCTTCCAAGGCTCTCGGCCCCGGAACATACACGCCAAGTGGGCGACGCTCACACGCCGTATGACCGATTAATGGGCGATTGAAGCCATTTGCACCAAGAGAGACAAGGCTCACCCGTGGCACGCGAACGGGCGGACGGCGCGTCAGGATGCGCCGTCCGCCCGTCTTTTGAACAGGCGTTACGAAACCACCGCGGGATCGGGTGACTTCGCGCTCCGCTCCGCGGAGTTGCCTTCGTCACCCACAGCGATGCCTCGCCTCTTCGAGACGTACACGGCGCCGGTGATGACGAGGATGGCGAGCACTGCCACCACCGCCCGTACGCCGGCGTTGGCGTCGTCCCCGTAGCTGAACTGCACGACCGCGGGCGCGATGAGCAGCGCCACCAGGTTCATCACCTTCAGCAGCGGGTTGATCGCGGGACCGGCGGTGTCCTTGAAGGGGTCGCCGACGGTGTCGCCGATGACGGTCGCGGCGTGGGCCTCGCTGCCCTTGCCGCCGTGATGACCGTCCTCGACGAGTTTCTTGGCGTTGTCCCACGCGCCGCCGGAGTTGGCCAGGAAGACGGCCATCAGGGTGCCGGTGCCGATCGCGCCCGCGAGGAAGGAGCCGAGGGCTCCCACGCCGAGCGAGAAGCCGACCGCGATCGGGGTCAGCACGGCGAGCAGACCCGGTGTGGTCAGCTCGCGCAGCGCGTCCTTGGTGCAGATGTCGACAACGCGCCCGTACTCCGGCTTCTCGGTGTAGTCCATGATCCCGGGGTGCTCACGGAACTGCCGCCGCACCTCGTAGACCACCGCGCCCGCCGACCGGGAGACCGCGTTGATCGCGAGACCCGAGAAGAGGAAGACGACCGCGGCGCCGAGGACCAGCCCGACCAGGTTGTTGGGCTGCGAGATGTCCATGACCAGGTTCATCGGCGCGCCGTCGCCGACCTTCTCGCCGACTTCCATGGCGGCGGTGGAGATGGCGTCGCGGTACGAGCCGAAGAGCGCCGCCGCCGCCAGTACGGCCGTGGCGATCGCGATTCCCTTGGTGATGGCCTTGGTGGTGTTGCCGACGGCGTCGAGGTCGGTGAGCACCTGCGCGCCCGCGCCGGTGACGTCGCCGGACATCTCGGCGATGCCCTGGGCGTTGTCGGAGACGGGGCCGAAGGTGTCCATGGCGACGATCACGCCGACGGTGGTGAGCAGACCGGTGCCGGCCAGCGCCACAGCGAAGAGCGCGAGCATGATCGACGTACCGCCGAGCAGGAACGCCCCGTACACCGAGAGGCCGATCAGCAGCGCGGTGTAGACGGCGGACTCCATGCCGATGGCGATTCCGGCCAGCACGACCGTCGCGGGTCCTGTCAGCGAGGATTTGCCGATGTCCCTGACAGGACGCCTGGTGGTCTCGGTGAAGTATCCCGTCAGCTGCGAGATCAGGGCCGCCAGGACGATGCCGATGGCGACGGCGACGACCGCCAGCACCCGCGGGTCCCCGCCGTGCGTCTGGATGGCCGCGTCGGTGACGCCGTCGAGCTCGGCGTAGGTGGACGGCAGGTAGAGGTAGACCGCCACCGCCACCAGGACGAGCGAGATCGCCGCGGAGATGAAGAATCCGCGGTTGATGGCAGTCATCCCGCTGCGGTCGGCGCGCCGCGGGGCGACCGCGAAGATACCGATCATCGCGGTGACCACGCCGATCGCCGGGACGATCAGCGGGAAGGCGAGTCCGGCGTCGCCGAATGCCGCCTTTCCGAGGATGAGTGCCGCGACGAGCGTGACGGCGTACGACTCGAAGAGGTCGGCCGCCATGCCCGCGCAGTCACCGACGTTGTCGCCCACGTTGTCCGCGATGGTCGCGGCGTTGCGCGGGTCGTCTTCGGGGATGCCCTGTTCGACCTTGCCCACGAGGTCGGCGCCGACATCGGCGGCCTTGGTGAAGATGCCGCCACCCACACGCATGAACATGGCAATCAGCGCGGCACCGAGACCGAAGCCCTCCAGCACCTTGGGCGCGTCGGCCGCGTAGACGAGAACCACGCAGGAGGCACCGAGCAGGCCGAGGCCCACCGTGAACATGCCGACCACGCCCCCCGTGCGGAAAGCGATCTTCATGGCCTTGTGCGAAACAGCTGTCAGATCTTTTTCCGGCTCTCCCTCCGCGGGCGTCGCTTCACGCGCGGCGGCGGCCACGCGCACATTTGCTCGTACGGCAAGACGCATGCCGATGAATCCGGTGGTCGCCGAGAAACCCGCACCCACCAGGAAGAACACCGAACGTCCAGCTCGCTGTGACCAGTCGTCGGCGGGCAGGAGCAGGAGCAGGAAGAACACCACGACAGCGAAGACGCCGAGGGTGCGCAATTGCCGGGTCAGATAGGCATTCGCGCCCTCCTGCACGGCTGCCGCGATCTTCTTCATGGAATCGGTGCCCTCGTCGGCGGCCAGCACCTGGCGCACCAGCAGCTGGGCGACGGCCAGTGCCGCCAGCGCGACGACCGCGATGACGATCACGATCAGCCGGTTGTCGTCGGTGAGTACCGCGGCTGCGAGAGAAGTGGTGTGGTCGGACAGATCGGACAGTTCTGGATTGACGAGCCCCGCCATTCGTCCTCCTTGACGCTAAGAGCTCAAGATGTGGACGGATTGTAGGTAGCGGAACCTGATCAAAACAGGGCGCAGCAATATGTAATTGACCTTCACTTGCTACTCAGCAAATGATCGCGGTCCGAAAACAACCCCGAAAGTGGTAACGGGGCAAACGCATTGACGTGCAGATAAATGATCTACACAAAACGAAAGAGGCCCTGCTCAGGCAGGGCCTCGTCCGCTCGTCTCACGTCGGAACGATCAGAAAACGATCAGATATCGATCAACCGACCGCCCACGTGATCAGGGCATTACGCAGGAAAACTCGGGGCAGCGCTCAGGGCAGCAGAGTGACGGGGGTCGTCGGCCAGCTCATCCGGATCACCCCGCCGTCCTCCGTCGAGGTGACCTCCACGTCGTCGACGAGACCACTGATGACCGCGAGGCCCATCTCGTCGTCGCTGTCGGCGTCCAGGTCCTCGGCCATGGAGTTCCGCCCGCCCGGGGCGGCGTTGGGCCCACGCCCAGCGCTGCCTGCGGCCGGGACCTCGTCGCCGACCTCGATGGAGAAGGTCTTCTCCTCCTCGGACAGCACCACCTTCACAGGGGCTGTGATGCCATAGCTGCGGTGCAGCCCGACGGCGCGGCTGCACGCCTCGCCGACCGCGAGGCGGACCTCGTCCAGGACCGCCTCGTCGACCCCGGCCCGGCGAGCCACGGCAGCGGCCACCAGACGGGCGGTCCTGACGTGCTCAGGCTGGGCGCTGAAGCGGAGTTCAACGGTGGCGGCCATGCAATCCCCCTAGGACGTTCGGGCGTGCATCTCAGGGGCCCGGGCTGGATGCCCGGTGCCCCTCCTTCCTTCCGGATGTCTCCGGCCGACCGTCAGTCGGTGGCCGCGACAGCCTCATCGACCGTGGTGTGGATGGGAAACACCTTGGTCAGACCTGTGATCCGGAAGATCTTGAGAATGCGCTCCTGGTTGCAGACCAGGCGCAGTGAACCTTCGTGCGCGCGAACGCGCTTCAGGCCACCCACGAGCACGCCAAGACCGGTGGAGTCGAGAAAGTCCACGCCCTCCATGTCGACTACCAAGTGGTAGCTGCCGTCGTTCACCAACTCGACCAACTGCTCGCGCAGCTTGGGCGCGGTATACACATCAATCTCGCCACCGACCTCGACGACCGTACGGTCGCCACCAGGCCCGGACACATTGCGAGTCGACAGGGACAGGTCCACGGATCCTCCAGCAACTTGCTATCGAGCGGCCGCCCTCACAGGTCTCCCCGACGGAGCCGGAGGACGGATCGCCAGCCGCGATGGCATTCAATCACTTACGGGCAGCCATGCACGACGCCTTGGGCCCATTGTCCGTCAGGCCGGTGACACACTCGGTGCCGATGGCCAAGAATCTCCGTCCCAGACAACCTCCCGAGAGCGGGGACACCCGCCCCTCCCCCGGTACGGTCCTCGACCGGCTCGCCGCGGGGCCCGGCCGGGCTACGCGCATCACTCATACCGAGCACTTGCCCCCAAGGCCGGGTCGCCATGCCGTCTGGCCCGATCGCATCCGTCCAGAAGTGATCAACGCCATTCAGCTGGCGGGCATCGAACACCCCTGGACCCACCAGGCGGCCGCCGCCGAACACGCCCTGGACGGAAATTCCGTCGTCATCGCCACCGGCACCGCCTCCGGGAAGTCGCTGGCCTACCTCGCGCCCGTGCTCACCACCCTGCTCGACGGCTCCGAGGCCGCCAACGGCCGCGGCACCACGGCCCTCTACCTCGCCCCGACCAAGGCCCTGGCCGCCGACCAGCGCCGGTCGGTGAAGGCGCTCAGCGCACCGCTGGGCAAGAGTATCCGCCCCGCGGTGTACGACGGCGACACGCCCGTCGAGGAACGCGAGTGGGTCCGGCAGTACGCCAATTACGTCCTCACCAACCCCGACATGCTGCACCGCGGGATACTGCCCTCACATCCCCGCTGGTCCTCCTTCCTGCGCTCTCTGCGCTACGTCGTCATCGATGAGTGCCACACCTACCGGGGCGTCTTCGGCTCCCACGTCGCCCAGGTGCTGCGCAGGCTTCGCCGCGTATGCGCCCGCTACGGTGCGAACCCCGTCTTCCTCCTCGCCTCCGCCACCGCAGCGGAACCCGCGACGGCCGCCGGACGGCTCACCGGCCTGCCCGTCCAGGAGGTCGCCGACGACGCCTCGCCGCGCGGCGAACTCGTCTTCGCCCTCTGGGAGCCCCCGCTCACCGAACTCCACGGCGAGAAGGGCGCCCCGGTCCGCCGCACCGCCACCGCCGAGACAGCCGACCTCCTCACGGACCTGACCGTGCAGAACGTGCGTACGGTCGCCTTCGTACGCTCGCGGCGCGGTGCCGAGCTCATCTCGGTCATCGCCAAGGAACGCCTGGCCGAGGTGGACCGCTCCCTGCCCCAGCGGGTCGCCGCCTACCGGGGCGGCTACCTCCCCGAAGAGCGGCGCGCCCTGGAGCGTGCCCTGCACTCCGGCGAGCTGCTCGGCCTCGCGGCCACCACCGCCCTGGAGCTCGGCATCGACGTCTCGGGCCTGGACGCCGTCCTCATCGCGGGCTACCCGGGCACCAGGGCCTCGCTGTGGCAGCAGGCGGGCCGCGCGGGCCGGTCCGGCCGGGGCGCCCTGGCCATCCTCGTCGCCCGTGACGACCCGCTGGACACCTTCCTCGTCCACCACCCCGAGGCGCTGTTCCAGCAGCCGGTGGAGTCCACGGTCCTCGATCCGGACAATCCGTACGTCCTCGCGCCTCATCTGTGCGCGGCAGCCGCCGAGCTGCCCCTCACGGATGACGACCTCGAGCTCTTCGGCCCGGCGGCCGGTGAACTCATGCCGCAGCTGGAGGCCGCCAAGCTGCTCCGCCGCCGGGCGACCGCGTGGCACTGGACCCGCCGTGAGCGGGCCGCCGACCTCACCGACATCCGGGGCGGAGGCGGCCGGCCCATCCAGATCGTGGAGGCCACCACCGGCCGACTGCTGGGCACGGTGGACGAATCGGCCGCCCACACCGCCGTCCACGACGGGGCGGTCCACCTCCACCAGGGCCGTACATATCTGGTGAAACACCTCGATCTGGAGGACTCGGCAGCCCTTGTCGAGGAGGCCAACCCGCCGTACTCCACCACCGCCCGCGACACCACCTCCATCGCCGTACTCGATACCGACACCGAGATTCCGTGGGGCGACGGACGCCTTTGCTACGGCTCCGTCGAAGTCACCAACCAGGTCGTCTCCTTCCTGCGCCGCAAACTCATCACCGGCGAGGTGCTCGGCGAGACGAAACTCGATCTGCCGCCCCGCACCCTGCGCACCCGGGCCGTGTGGTGGACGGTCACCGAGGGCCAGCTGGACGCCGCCCGGGTGAACCCGGAACAGCTGGGCGGGGCCCTGCACGCCGCCGAGCACGCCTCTATCGGGATGCTGCCGCTCTTCGCCACCTGCGACCGCTGGGACATCGGCGGGGTGTCCATCCCGCTCCATCCGGACACCCTGCTACCGACTGTCTTCGTGTACGACGGCCATCCGGGTGGCGCGGGCTTCGCCGAACGGGCCTTCCACACCGCCCGTGAGTGGCTCACCGCCACCCGTGAGGCGATCGCCTCCTGTGAGTGCGACGCGGGCTGCCCGTCGTGCATCCAGTCCCCCAAGTGCGGCAACGGCAACGATCCGCTGCACAAGCGCGGCGCGGTCCGCCTCCTCACCGAACTGCTCCGGGAAGCCCCGGCGGCCCCGCCCGGGACCTGACCGTCGGGGCGTACAGGCCGAACCGGGCCTGAGCCGTGACCTCGGCGATCTCGCCCCGCACCGCGCACCGCAGCACCGCCGCGCCCTGGGCCCCCGCCACCTCGGCCGCCTTCGCGCAGGCCGTGGCGGTGCCCCACAGGGCGTGGTCCGCCGCGGCCAGCGCCGCCAGGTCCGCGGCGGAACCCGCCCGATGGCGGGCGACCACCGCCTGCCCCATGGCCAGCACGGTGGCGAAGATCACGCAGAGCACGGTCGTCGTCATGGCCACCCATACGGTCGCCGACCCGCGGTCCCGGGTCCTGGCGTTCGTCGCCCCTCTTGCTCGCGCGGCCCGCCCAGCCGTCATGGTCCTCATGGCCGTCCTGATGGCAGTCCTGATGGCCGTCCTGGCCCGGAAAGTGCAGGTCGCGTTGACCGCGTTGACCGCGCTCATGGCGTATCCGGCGTGTCGTGGTCCGGGGCGCTGCTCTGGACTGCCGCCTCATCCTGGCCCACGGTGTCCTCGGCGAGAGCCGCTGCCTCCGCGCTGAGCGTCAGCGCCGGCGCTCCCGGCCCGGGAGCCTTCGCCTCGACCCGTACCCGCCACAGGTCCCCGTCCCGCGTCAGCGTGACCCGTGCACCGCCGGGGGCCGCCGAGCGGGCGGCGGCCAGCGTCACCGCCCGCGGCTCCGACCTGGCAGCCGCCCTCGCCCCCACCCGTGCCGCGTCCACGCACTGGATCTGCGCGGCGGCCGCCATCAGCCCCCACACCAGAGCTATGGCGAACACCACCAGGGCGGGTACCGTGACGGCCGCCTCCGCCGTCACGGATCCCTTGTCGCGCGCCTCAGAACTGCGCATTGAGTGCCTTACCGATCACCGACTGCAGCGCTCCGGAGACGGCCTCGCTGTTGACGACCTTGTACAGGACCGCCGCGAACGCAACGGCCGCGATCGTGCCCATCGCGTATTCGGACGTGGCCATCCCCGCGTCCCCGCGCATCCTGCGCGACCACCTGCGCCGCCATCGCCGCAGCACCGGATGCGAGGTCAGGTTCAGTTCTGCATTCGGATTCAAGTTCCACACATCAACCCCCGAGAGTTCCTTGTTCAGGTGGTTACTCACGCACGTGCTGACGTACTGACCTGCTCAGTTGCCGTGCAGCAGCCCGGCTGCCAGACCGAGCACCACCGGCGCGACCCCGACCGCCAAGAACGCGGGCAGGAAGCACAGCCCCACCGGCGCGGTGATCAGGACCTGCGCCCTGCGGCCCCGGGCCGCGGCGGTCCGCGCCCGTTCCGCCCGGAGGCGCTCGGCCAGCCGCGACACGGGCTCCGCCGCCGGAGCACCCGTGCAGTCGGCCCGCTCCAGACAGCGGGCCAGCGCCGCGGCGTCCGGTATCTGCCCGAGCCACCCCCACGCCTGTGCGGGCTCACCGCCCAGCCGCAGTTCGGCGGCGGCCTTCGCGAGCCGTTCGCCGACCGGCCCGCCGAGCGACTCCCCGACCGCGTCGGCCGCCTCGCGCGGCCCCGCTCCGGCCGAGACACAGGCCGCCAGCAGGTCGGCGGCCAGTGGCAGCTGACGGCGCGCCTCGCGGTCCCTGGCGCCGCGCTCCCCGGCAGTCGCGCCCCGCTTACGGCTCCCCTGCCGGCGCCGTACGCCATACGCCCCGGCGAGCCCCACAACGACCCCGATCACCCCGCCGACCAGCACATACCCGGTGATCAGCGCGCCCAGCGGAGCCGCCCAGCGCCTCGCCCGCACCCCGTACTCCGGGTACTTCAGCCACCACCGCCGCCCTTCGTGCTCCAGGGCCAGCAGCGCCGCGATCCGGTTGCGTCCCCTTCGCTCGCGCTGCCTTCCGGCGACCATGAGCCCCAGAGAGGCGGACGCGGCGAGAAGGGATGCCATTACCCCCAGCCTGTGGACAACTTCCGCGGTCACGCCTTCTCCCCGGCGCGGACGATCCGCGCGGCCCAGTAGACTCCCGCGGCCTCCAGCACCCCGCCGACCGTCAGGCACGCCAGCCCCGCCGGGGTGTGCAGCAGCACCCTCAGGGGATCGGCCCCCAGCGCCCAGCCCATCGCGAGGGCGACCACCGGAAGCAGCGCCAGCAGGGTGACGGTCGACCACGCGCCCGCCAACTGGGACCGCAGGTCCTGCCGTTGGTCCTGCTCGGCCCGTAAGGCGGCCTCCAATCGGTCGAGCCCGGCTGCCAGACCCGCTCCGCCGTCAACGGACACCCGCCAGCAGGCCGCGACTCCGGCGAGGCCATCAGCGCCCGGCTCCCGGGCCGCCTCGCGCAGCGCTTGCGGCACATCACCCCCGAACCGAGCCGCCGCCAACACCGCGGCCTCGGCCCCGTCCAGCGCCCCAGTGGATTCGATAGATCCGGTAGATCCGGCGGCGAGCATCAGTGCCTGTCCCGGTTGCAGCCCCGCGCGCAGCTCCCCCGCGACCGCTCCGCACAAGGTGATCACGCTCTCGGCCCGCCGCTCCTGATCCCGCCGCCGCTCCCGGGCCCGCAGCCACCGCCTCACCAGGGGCACCGCCACCGCCCCCGCGGCCAGCGGCACCACCGACTCCCCCAGCACGGCGAGGACCAGCCCCACCGGCAGACAGAGCCACTCCCGCCGCGCCCCACCCGAAGACCCGAGCAGAGGCCGGAGCGCCCCGGGCAGCCGCTCCCACGACCACCACGGCGCCGCCTCCATCGCACCGCCACCCGCCAGCAGCAGCCGCGCCCGCTTCAGCCCCCTGTCCCGCCCGACCGTCAGCCACGCCGCCGTTCCCGCGCACAGCGCCGCCGCGTACAACGGCTCACCGGCCATCACAGGGCACCCCCGATCAGCGACCGCAGCCGCCCCCAGCCCCGCTCGTACGCGAACGCCTCCACGCCCCACCGCAGCGCGGGCACGGTCACCACCAGCCCCGCCGCGTCCCGCTCCAGCACATGGACCTCGGCAATCCGCCGCTGCCCGCCCTGATCCCGTACGAGATGGATCACCACGGAGAGCGCCGCCGCCAGCTGGCTGTGCAGCGCTGCCCGGTCGAGCCCCGCCGCCGTACCCAGCGCTTCCAGCCGCGCGGGCACGTCCCCCGCCGCATTGGCGTGCACGGTCCCGCAGCCGCTGTGCCCGGTGTTCAAGGCGGCCAGGAGCTCCGTCACCTCAGCTCCTCGCACTTCCCCCACCACCAGCCGGTCCGGCCGCATCCGCAGCGCCTGACGCACCAAGTCCCGCAGCGTCACCCGGCCCGCGCCCTCCTGGTTGGCCGCGCGCGACTCCAGCCGCACCACATGCGGGTGCTCGGGTCTGAGCTCCGCCGAGTCCTCGGCCAGCACGATTCGCTCACGCTCGCCCACCAGCCCCAGCAGGCTGGACAGCAAGGTCGTCTTGCCCGATCCCGTACCGCCGCTGATCAGGAACGACAACCGGGCCTCGATCAGCGCCCGCAGCACCCGGCCCCCGCCCGGCGGCACCGTCCCCGCCGCGACAAGCTCCGCCACCGAGAACGCCCGCGACCGCACCACCCGCAGCGACAGGCATGTCGAGCCGACCGCCACCGGCGGGATCACGGCATGCATCCGGGTCCCGTCCGGCAGCCGTGCGTCCACCCAGGGCCGGGCGTCATCCAGACGCCGCTCCGCCACGGCCGCGAGCCGCTGTGCCAGCCTGCGCACCGACGCCGTGTCCGCGAACGTCACGGCGGTGAGCTCAAGCCCACGGCCCCGGTCGACCCACACCCGGTCGGGCGCCGACACCAGCACATCCGTCACCGCGGGATCGGCGAGCAGCGGTTCCAACGGACCCGTACCCACCAGCTCGCACCGCAACTTCTCGGTGCCGCCCAGCACTTCCGCGTCCCCCAGGAGCCGCCCCTGTGCCCGCAGGGCAGCCGCCACCCTGGCCGGCGTCGGTTCGGCCCCGCTCTCCGCGAGCCGCTGTCGTACGGCGTCCAGCAGCCCCGGCGCGGCGCTCATGAGACACCGCCTCCGGCCAGCGCCCGGTCCCAGAAGGCCGCGCAGAACCTCGCCAGCGGTCCGCGCCCGCTGCTGCCCGGTGGAGCGCCTCCGTCCTGCGCCGCAAGCAGCCCGGCCTCCACGGGCAGTTCGCCCACGAGCGGCAGCCCCAGGGCGCCCGCGACCCATTGCTCGTCCAGTCCGGCGGCGTACGGACCACGCACCACCGCGCGCAGATCCTGGAGCACCATGCCGACCGTCGAAGCCACCCGGTTGGCCGCGGCGACGGCTCGCAGCTCGCCCGGCACCACCAGCAGCCCGAGATCGAGCTGAGCCAGCGCCTCCGCCACGCCCGCGTCGACCCGGCGCGGCAGATCCACGACCACCACCCCGCCGCGCCTGCGCGCCGCCGCGAGCACCGACCGCATGGCCTCCGGCGGGATCACCACCGAATCACCGCGGTCCCAGCTGAGCACCCGCAGCGCATGCAGCTCGGGCAGCGACTCCTCCAGCGCCCCGCCGGCGACACGCCCCTTGGAAGCGGCGAAATCCGGCCAACGTCTGCCTTCCGCTTGCTCTCCCCCGAGCAGCACATCCAGACCGCCGCCCAGCGGGTCCCCGTCGACCAGCATCGTGCGCCGGCCGCCGCGCGCGGCGGTCACCGCCAACGCGCAGGCCAGCGTCGATGCACCGGCCCCGCCGCGCCCGCCGATCACCCCGACGGTCAGCGCCTGCCGCCCGACCCCCTCGACCACATCGGCGATCCGGTCGACGAGCCAGCCCTCCGCATCGGGCAGCCGCAACACGCAGTCGGCCCCGATCTCCACCGCCCGCCGCCAGACATCCGGATCGTCCTGATCGCGCCCGACGAGCAGCACTCCATGCCTGCGGGTGGCCCCGCGGCAGCGCGCCGCGGCGTCGTCGCCGACCAGGACCAGCGGGGCACCTTCCCAG
Organism: Streptomyces sp. NPDC052236; assembly: GCF_044548015.1. NCBI lineage: Bacteria > Bacillati > Actinomycetota > Actinomycetes > Kitasatosporales > Streptomycetaceae > Streptomyces > Streptomyces sp. NPDC052236. Next base: position 25,979 of record NZ_JBIUBL010000001.1, read on the forward strand.
CTTCCCCGGCGCTCCGGCACGGTGTGGTGCACGTCCGGCTCGGCGCCCGCGGCGGCACACAGCCGCAGCAGATCATCGAGCAGTTCCAGGTCTTCGGTGACGATCAGCGGCCCGTCCCGCCGCCCTTCGGCGACCGGTGGCCGTTGAGATGTGATGGTTCCAGCCACGATCTCCACCCCCTCTTACTTCGATCTCTTACTTCGATCTCGCTTCAAAACGAGATCTGTGATTCCTGCGGCCCGCGAACTACGCGAGTGGAATCACCGTGCACCGCATCGGAGAATCGTGTGGATCTTGGTGAAAAACTGTGGACAACTAGCCACTTGTGAATATCTCGGTAGCCCAAACCGGTGACTCTCAGAGCGCAGTGCAACCACTACGCAGAGTGACGACTTTGACGAATATGCGGCCGGTGTCGACACGGCTCGCAAGAGGAAAGATCGATCGGATTCGATCACGGTCAGCGGACAAAAACGCGTCCGGACATGCGACGACCCCCGCCGGGGGGGAGAGCGGGGGTCGTCTCTCCGGCCGACTCGGGGGGGGAGGAGCCGGTCCGGGTTAGCACGGTCGCGAACGATCCGTGACTTCCATGGTGTACCCGAGAGCCTTCTCAGGCAAACCCACACGCCCGAGCGTACGCCGAATGGTGGGCACCTATGCTCAAGCTCGTGGAAAACCACTCCTTGCCGCTCACAGCCGCCTTCTTTGACCTGGACAAGACGGTCATTGCGAAGTCATCGACACTGACCTTCAGCAAGTCCTTCTACCAAGGCGGGCTGATCAACAGGCGCGCCGTGCTGCGTACCGCATATGCCCAGTTCGTTTTTCTCGCGGGCGGCGCCGACCATGACCAGATGGAGGGGATGCGCGAGTACCTCTCCGCGCTCTGCAAAGGCTGGAACGTCCAGCAGGTCAAGGAGATAGTCGCCGAGACCCTCCATGACCTCATCGACCCGATCATCTACGACGAGGCCGCGTCGCTCATCGAGGAGCACCACACCGCAGGCCGGGACGTCGTCATCGTCTCGACGTCCGGCGCCGAGGTGGTCGAGCCGATCGGCAAACTCCTCGGCGCGGACCGAGTAGTGGCCACCCGCATGGTCGTCGGCGACGACGGCTGTTTCACGGGGGAGGTGGAGTACTACGCGTACGGCCCGACCAAAGCCGAAGCGATCAAGGAGCTCGCCGCGTCCGAGGGGTACGACCTGGCGCGTTGCTACGCGTACAGCGACTCGGCCACGGACATCCCGATGCTGGCGTCCGTCGGCCATCCCTACGCCGTCAATCCGGACCGGGCACTGCGCCGCGAAGCGATCACGCGCGGCTGGCCGGTTCTCGTCTTCAATCGTCCGGTCCGCCTTAAACAGCGGCTGCCCGCGTTCTCCATGCCGCCGCGTCCCGCTCTGGTCGCGGCGGCAGCTGTGGGTGCGGCGGCGGCCACGGCCGGGCTGGTCTGGTACGCCAGCCGTCGGCGCGGCTTGCGCAGCGCTGTTGCGCTCGCAGCCGCCGTCAGTGCCACCGCCGGCGTCGCTGCGACCGCTACTGCCGCTACCACCACCGCCTCCGCCGCTGCCACCACACGAGCCACCACCATGTAGCGATTCGCCCCCTTCGGACCTAAAGGTAAAGCCGGGGCGACCAGGGGTTCCGCTTCCCCGGCGGCAGGAGTACAAAGGAGTTAACGGCCCGCGAGACCAAGGACATCCGAGAGGATCAGCCTTAACGCATGGCCCCACGGACCGAGCACGAAAACTGAGCACCCACGCGACGTCGACCCGTCGATTACGGGCCAGCCGCACCAGGTGACGGGCAGAAGCTCCCGACCTGATGGGCAATATTTCGAGGACGCATGGTAACTCGGTGGACGTGCCAGCGGCGGTACCACTCGTTGGTACCGCCGCAACCCTGTCCGGACATTTCATCCAGACACTCCGGGCACTCCAGGAGCCTCAGGCGGCGCCGCGCTGGAGCGCCTCGCACACCGCCGTCGACTCCCTGACCCCGAGTTCCACCGCGCGCCCGCAGTGCGCGATCCACGAGGCCATGCCCTCCGGGGTCCCCGACAGATAGCCGCCGAGAGCCGCGACGTACGCCCCTCGCCCCTGCTCCGCATGGCCTACCTCCGCCGGGCAGATCGCCTTGGGGTCGAGGCCGCTGCCGATCAGGACGATGCGCTCTGCCGCCCGCGCGACCAGGCCGTTGTACGAGCCGAAGGGGCGCAGCGCCAGCAGTTCGCCGTGCACCACTGCCGCCGTCACCAGCGCGGGCGCGGAGCTTCCCGCGATGATCAGTTCCGCCAGTCCGTCCAGCCGCCCGGCCACCTCGCTCGCGTCCGGCAGCGGCGCCTCGATCAGCGGCTCGTGGACCCCTTCGCCCGCGAGACGCGGTCGGCCCACCGTTTCGTCGTCGCCGACGCTGCCCGTGCCGCCCGCCGCGACCAGATGCAGCCGGGCCAGCACCCGTAGCGGCGACTGCCGCCAGATGGAGAGCAGCTGCCCGGCCTCGGCGGTCAGGCGCAGTGCGGCTCCGACCGTACGCGCCTCGGCCTCGACACCGAAGTCAGTACGCCTGCGGACCTCTTCCAGCGCCCAGTCCGCTCCGGACAGCGCTGCGGAACCGCGCGCTCCGCGCAGCGCGGCCTCCGAGGTGACCTCGCTGCCGCGGCGCCGCATGACCCGGTGCCCGTAGACCCGGTCCACGGCCTTGCGTACGGAATCCACGGAATCGGCGACGCCCGGCAGGGCGCCGAGAGCGGCAAGGGGGTCGACCGACGAGTCGTTCGTACTCATGGGTAGCGAGGTTACGCGTCCGGTTCGCGTGCCCCACCTTGGAGTGGTCTTCTTCACGCGCCTGGACCGAACCGTCCGAACTTGGCACTACGCTACTTGAACATGAAGATCGCTTTCGTAGGGAAGGGCGGCAGCGGCAAGACCACGCTGTCCTCGCTCTTCATCCGCCACTTGGCCGCCCATGAAGCCCCCGTCGTCGCGGTGGACGCCGACATCAACCAGCACTTGGGGGCCGCGCTCGGTCTCGACGAGGCAGAGGCCGCCGCGCTGCCCGCGATGGGGGCGCAGCTACCGCTCATCAAGGAATATCTGCGCGGCTCCAATCCCCGTATCACCTCCGCCGACACCATGATCAAGACCACGCCCCCGGGCGAGGGCTCGCAGCTGCTGCGCATCCGGGAGGACAATCCGGTCTACGAGGCGTGTGCCCGCACCGTCCGCCTCGACGGTGGGGACATCCGGCTGATGGCGACGGGCCCCTTCACCGAGAACGATCTGGGTGTGGCCTGCTACCACTCCAAGGTCGGCGCGGTCGAGCTCTGCCTCAACCACCTTGTCGACGGGCCCGACGAATATGTCGTGGTCGACATGACCGCCGGCTCGGACTCGTTCGCGTCCGGGATGTTCACCCGCTTCGACATGACGTTCCTGGTGGCCGAGCCGACCCGTAAGGGTGTATCCGTCTACCGCCAGTACAAGGAGTACGCACGGGACTTCGGCGTCACGCTGAAGGTCGTCGGCAACAAGGTACTGGGCCAGGACGACGTGGACTTCCTGCGCGAGGAGGTGGGCGACGACCTGCTCGTCACCGTCGGGCAGTCCCCGTGGGTCCGGGCGATGGAGAAGGGTCGCCCTGCGCGCTTCGACGAGCTGGAGGCGGAGAACCACCTGTCGCTGCAGACCCTGCGGAATGCCGCCGAGGAGTCGTACGGGAACCGCGACTGGGAGCGCTACACGCGCCAGATGGTGCACTTCCATCTGAAGAACGCGGAGAGCTGGGGGAACGCGAAGACGGGCGCCGACCTGGCCGCGCAGGTGGACCCCGCCTTCGTACTGGGTGAGCGGTCGGCAGTCCCGCAGCCCAGCTGAGAGGTTCGGCAGACACGGGGCGCGAGACACCAGGGGGGCGGACCCGCCGGTCAGGCGGCCGGAGCCGTTGGGTCCGCCATGGCCGTCGGGGCCCTGGCTGCTGTGCTGGGCCGGGCGGTGAGATAGCTCGCCCAGCCTCCCTTCGGCTCCTCGCCGACCTTCAGGGCGCGCATTTTCTCCAGGACTCTCGGGTCCTGGGCGTCCAGCCAGTCGGCGAGCTGCCGGAAGGACACGCACCGCACATCGCGCTGCACGCACACCGCCGCGATCGTCTCCTCGATGGCGCGCATGTACGTGCCACCGTTCCACGATTCGAAGTGGTTGCCGATGATCAGCGGGGCGCGGTTGCCGTGGTACGCGCGGTTGAATGCCTGCAACAGGCCATCGCGCATCTGGTTGCCCCAGTACTCGTGGAGCGCCCGGTCACCCTTGGCCGTGCCCGACTGGTTGACCATGAAGTTGTAGTCCATGGCGATCGTCTCGAAGGCGCGGCCCGGCACCGGGACCATCTGCAGCGACAGGTCCCACAGGCCGAGTTCCTTCTTTGGCCAGATCTGGTCGCTGATGCCGCTGGTGTCGTAGCGGAAGCCCAGCTCGCTCGCGGCGCGCACAAAGTTCGTACGGCCCTCCAGGCAGGGGGTGCGGGCGCCGATGAGCTCCTTGTCGTAATCGAAGGGCAGGGGCTGCTCGGCCCTCAGCCCGGCGTTCGTCTTCCAGTTCTTCACGAAGGACTTTGCCTGGCTGATCTCGCTCTTCCACTCGGCGACGGACCAGTTACCCACCCCGCCGTCCTGGCCGCAGAAGTGACCGTTGAAGTGGGTGCCCACCTCGTTGCCTTCCTGCCAGGCGCCGCGCAGCTGTCGCACGGTGTCCCTGACGCCTTGGATGTCGTTGAAGCCGATGTCGGAGCGACCGGCCGAGTGCTGGGGCGGGTCGTACAGAGTCGCCTTCTCCCTGGGGAGCAGATAGACGCCGCTGAGGAAGTACGTCATCGTCGCGTCGTACTTCCTGCCGACCTTGCGGAAGTGGGAGAACAGCCTCTGGCTGTCCTCGCCGGCACCGTCCCAGGAGAACACCACGAACTGCGGGGGCTGCTGTCCGGGCTTCATGCGCTTCGGCTTGAGCAGTCGCGGCTGAGCTCCGGTGAATGCGGTGGAGCCGTCACCGAGGAGACGGACCGCGCTGTTGGGGGCCAGGGCACCCTTCTTCGCCGGTCGGGCGCCGTTCGCGGGGCCCGGTACGGACCCGTACCCGCCTGAGCCGGAACACCCGGCGAGTCCTGCGAGTCCTGTGAACAGGGCCGTGGCGGCTGCTCCGGCGACGATTCTCCTCGTGGCGGCCAACATCCGCACACCCTCTTTCCCTTTGCCTGTACGACGCGGTTCGTGGGGCGCCGTCAAACTCGCATCACGGGGTGAGGGCCCAGCCGCGACAAGCCGCGATTAAATTACTAATCACTGGAACGGGTGAATGATTGCCCCATTTGCCACGAAAGTCGCCCCGTTTTCTTTACTCTGCATTACGATTCATTTACCTAGAGTTGATGCATCTGGCGAGTCGACCAGTCGATACATCCCGCCGCTGTACGCCGTGACCCACGGCCGCGTCCCCCATTCCGCGACCGCGCTGCCCCGGAGGAGACGGGAACCATGTCAACCTGCGTCCCTACTCACGCCGACGACGCCCCTCGTAAGCCAACCAAGGACTCCACCAAGCACCGCACATCCCCGGAGTACTCCGAGTCGAGCAAGTCCGGCGGCTCCAGCGACTCCGGCGAGACCCGCCGAGGCTCTCAACCCGGCGACGGCCGCCGACGCCGCCGCTTCCGCATCGCGGGTGCCGATCTGTCCGCCTCCATCTCCGTCTTCCTGATCGCGCTGCCGCTCTCCCTCGGCATCGCGCTCGCAACCGGCGCACCGCTCCAGGCCGGGCTGGTGGCTGCGGCTGTCGGCGGTATCGTCGCCGGCCGGCTCGGCGGGGCCCCGCTTCAAGTCAGCGGCCCCGCGGCCGGGCTGACCGTCGTCACCGCCGATGTGATCCAGCAGTACGGCTGGCGCGCCACCTGCGCCATCACCGTCGTCGCCGGACTCACCCAACTCGCGCTGGCGGCGCTGCGGGTGGCCCGCTCGGCCCTCGCCGTCTCCCCCGCGATCGTGCACGGCATGCTGGCCGGCATCGGCGTCACGATCGCCCTCGCCCAACTCCATATCGTGCTCGGCGGCACCCCGCAGAGCTCCGCGATCGACAATGTCCGTGGGCTTCCCGCCCAGTTGGCCGGGCTCCATCCGGCTGCGATCTCGGTCAGCGCCCTGACCGTCGGGGTCCTGCTGGTATGGCCGCGGATTCCGGGGCGTGCGGGCCTGATCGTACGGAAAGTCCCGGCCGCGCTCGCCGCGGTGGCGGGCGCGACGGCCTTCGCGGCGCTCGTCGGGCTGAGCCTGCCGCGCGTGGATCTGCCGTCCTGGAGCAGCCACGCCCTGCCCGCGCTGCCCGAAGGGCCGGCGCTCGCCCTCCTCGCCGCCGTGCTCACCATCACTCTGGTGGGCAGCGTGGAGTCGCTGCTGTCGGCGGTCGCCGTCGACAAGCTGCTTGCCGCCCGCCAGGAACACAAGGGATCCAAGCGCTCCAAGGACACCAAGGACTCCGACAAACGGAAGGAGCCGGAGGTTCGCATTCCGCGCGCGCAACTCGACCGGGAGCTGGCCGGGCAAGGCGCGGCCAATATCGTCTCCGGCGCGCTCGGCGGGCTGCCCGTCACCGGCGTCGCCGTACGCAGCGCCGCCAATGTGTCGGCGGGCGGGGTGAGCCGTAACTCCACAATGCTGCACGGCCTGTGGATCGCGGTCGCCGCCCTCCTGCTGGTGTCCGTGCTCGATCTGATCCCGCTGGCCGCCCTCGCCGCGCTGGTGATGGTCGTGGGCATCCAGATGGTCAACATCACGCATCTGCGCAGCGTGAAGCGGAACCGCGAGTTGTTGGTGTACGCGGTGACGCTGGCCTCGGTCGTCCTCACCGGCGTGCTGGAGGGAGTGGTGATCGGGATCGCGGTGGCGGTCGCGGTCGCGCTGCACCGGCTGACCAAGACCCGAATCACCATCGCCGAGGGAGCGGCAGAGGAAGAAGAGGAGGGCGCCCACCGGGACCGGGACCGGGACCGGCCCCGAATCCAAGTCCGGGTCCAGGTCCGCGGTCAGTTGACCTTCCTTGCCGTGCCCCGACTGAGCCGGATACTGGGGCAGGTCCCCCAAGGTGCCGAGTGTGTCGTGGAGTTGGACGGCTCCTTCATGGACCACGCCGCCTACGAGGCGCTGCACGACTGGCAGACGTCCCATGTGGCGCATGGCGGGACGGTGGAGTTCACCGGCCGGGCCGGAAGCCGGATCAGCGAGCCCGCATCCGTGACGCACGGCTGCTGCCGTCCCTGGACGCCCTGGCGCAACCACCACTGCCAGGACCGGCCATCGCACACCGACACTCATCAACTGGCCAGCGGGCTCAGCTCATTCCAGCGCAATACGGCTCCGCTGGTGCGCGAGGAGCTCGCGCGGCTGGCGCGTGAAGGCCAGCGACCCGCCCAGCTCTTCCTGACCTGCGCCGATTCCCGCCTGGTGACCAGCATGATCACCGCCAGCGGTCCGGGTGATCTGTTCACCGTACGGAATGTGGGCAACCTGGTGCCCCCGCCCGGCGCGGAGAGCAGCGACGACTCGGTGGCGGCGGCGATCGAATACGCGGTCGATGTGCTCAAGGTGGACTCGATCACCATCTGCGGCCACTCCGGGTGCGGAGCAATGCAGGCGCTGCTGAGCAGTCCGCCCGAAGGTGCCCAGACCCCGCTGCGGCGCTGGTTGCGGCATGGGATGCCGAGTCTGGAGCGGATGAGGAGCCAACACCGTTCCCGGGTGAGGATCTCCGGGCGGCTGCCCACCGACGCGGTGGAGCAGCTGTGTCTGACCAATGTGGTCCAGCAGTTGGAGCATCTGCGTGCCCATGAGGCGGTGGCCCGGCGGCTCGCCGAAGGCACGCTGAAGCTGCACGGCATGTACTTCCATGTGGGGGAGGCCCAGGCGTACCTGCTCCCGAGCAGTGACGAGTACAAGGCGAACGAGGTGGACGAGGGAGACGCGATGACCGATGTGGATGAGGTGCATGGGATGGACGAGGTCTTCGACCGGGTTGCCCCCACCCCCTCGGCACTTGAGCGGTCACGCGCCTGACCGGCACCACGCCTGACCGTCAGCGTGCCCGAAGCATGGGCGTGTCCTAAGCAGGAGCGTGTCCGAAGCAGGAGCGCGCCTCAGCCATGACCGTGTCTGAACCAGGGGCGCGCGTCGCACGTGAGAACGTATGGCCCCTCTTTTCCACCGCTCGGGGAAGAGGGGCACCCACAGAACACCCACCGGAGACTCATAGGTCTAAACCAATTTTCGGCAGGCCCTTGTCACCCGGCCCGTCGGCTGATGAGCTATGCCCCGGGACACATACGTACATAGGACGCCCTGGGAAAGGGAGATGTCGTGAGCAACGAAAGCCTGGCCAACCTGCTGAGGGGGGAGATGGAACAGTGAACGAGAATCCTTCCCTCTCCAACCTGCTCAAGGAAGAGCGGCGGTTCACGCCGCCGACCGAGCTGGCCGCGAACGCCAACGTGACCGCGGAGGCGTACGAGCAGGCCGAGGCGGACAGGCTTGGCTTCTGGGCCGAGCAGGCGAGGCGGCTCTCCTGGGCCACCGAACCGACCGAGACCCTCGACTGGACCAATCCGCCGTTCGCGAAGTGGTTCGCCGACGGCAAGCTGAACGTCGCGTACAACTGCGTGGACCGCCATGTCGAGGCGGGCAACGGCGACCGCATCGCGCTCCACTTCGAGGGGGAACCGGGTGACAACCGCACCATCACCTACGCCGAGCTCAAGGACGAGGTCTCGCGCGCCGCGAACGCACTGACCGAGCTGGGAGTGGCCAAGGGCGACCGGGTCGCCGTCTACCTCCCGATGATCCCCGAGGCCGTCGTGGCGATGCTGGCCTGTGCCCGTATCGGCGCGGCCCACTCGGTGGTCTTCGGCGGTTTCTCGGCCGAAGCCGTCGCCTCCCGTATCCAGGACGCCGACGCCAGGCTGGTCATCACCTCCGACGGCGGCTATCGGCGCGGCAAGCCCACCGCGCTCAAGCCCGCGATCGACGAGGCGGTCGCCAAGTGCCCGCAGGTCGAGCATGTCCTGGTGGTCCGGCGTACCGGCCAGGAAACGGCCGTCACCGAGGGCCGGGACGTGTGGTGGCACGACATCGTCGCCCGTCAGTCCGCCGAGCACACCCCAGAGGCATTCGACGCGGAGCACCCGCTCTTCATCCTCTACACCTCCGGCACAACGGGTAAGCCGAAGGGCATCCTGCACACCTCCGGCGGCTACCTCACCCAGGCGGCCTACACCCACAACGCCGTCTTCGACCTCAAGCCGGAGTCGGATGTGTACTGGTGCACCGCCGACATCGGCTGGGTGACCGGCCACTCGTACATCGTGTACGGGCCGCTGGCCAACGGCGCGACGCAGGTGATGTACGAGGGCACGCCCGACACCCCGCACCAGGGCCGTTTCTGGGAGATCGTGCAGAAGTACGGCGTCACAATCCTCTACACGGCCCCGACCGCGATCCGTACGTTCATGAAGTGGGGCGACGACATCCCCGCGAAGTTCGATCTGACCTCCCTGCGGGTGCTGGGATCGGTCGGCGAGCCGATCAATCCAGAGGCCTGGATCTGGTACCGGGAGAACATCGGCGGCGGCAAGACGCCGATCGTGGACACCTGGTGGCAGACGGAGACCGGCGCGATGATGATCTCGCCGCTGCCAGGTGTCACGGCGACCAAGCCCGGCTCGGCGCAGCGGGCGCTGCCCGGGATCTCGGCGACCGTCGTGGACGACGAGGCGAACGAAGTACCCGATGGGGGCGGCGGCTATCTCGTCCTCACCGAGCCGTGGCCGTCGATGCTGCGCACCATCTGGGGCGACGACCAGCGCTTCATCGACACATACTGGTCTCGCTTCCCCGGCAAGTACTTCGCGGGCGACGGCGCCAAGAAGGACACCGACGGCGACATCTGGCTGCTCGGCCGGGTCGATGACGTGATGCTGGTGTCCGGGCACAACATCTCGACGACCGAGGTGGAGTCGGCGCTGGTTTCGCACCCGAAGGTCGCCGAGGCCGCGGTCGTGGGCGCGACGGACGCGACGACCGGCCAGGCGATCGTGGCATTCGTGATCCTGCGCGGTACGGCGAGCGAGGACGAGCACCTCGTGAACGACCTGCGCAACCACGTGTCCAAGGCGCTCGGCCCGATCGCCAAACCGAAGCGGATCCTGCCGGTGGCGGAGCTGCCGAAGACCCGCTCCGGCAAGATCATGCGCCGCCTGCTGCGGGACGTCGCCGAGAACCGTCAGCTGGGCGATGTCACCACGCTCACGGACTCCTCGGTGATGGACCTGATCCAGACGAAGCTGCCGAGCGCCGGCAGCGAGGACTGAGCCTCAAGGACTGGTGAGTGGGCACCCGGCGGCACCACGCCGGGTGCCCACTCGCGTCCGTGCACTTTTCGTTAAACTAACGATCGTGTCCGTCAGCGACACGACAAAGTGGCTTCAAGTAGTTCTAGGTGCGCCGGGAAGTCTGGTCGGCATGTGCTCTGCCCTGCCTACGCGACCGAAGGACCCCCGACGTGACCGCGCCCACCCCCACCCGTACGCCCACTCCCCGTAAATTCCTCGGACGCCTCTCCCTGCCCGAGCGGACCTTCGTGGCGGAGGCGCTGCGCGCCGAGACCGTTGGCGGCGTCCTTCTCCTCGTCGCCGCGATCACCGCCCTCGTCTGGGCGAACACTCCGCTGGGCGACAGCTACGAATCCGTACGCGACTTCCACATGGGCCCCGCCTCCCTCGGCCTCGACCTCTCGCTCCAGCACTGGGCCGCCGACGGGCTGCTCGCCGTCTTCTTCTTCGTCGCCGGCATCGAGCTCAAGCGTGAGCTGGTCGCCGGTGAGCTGCGCGACCCCAAGGCAGCCGCCCTCCCCGTGATCGCCGCCATCTGCGGCATGGCGGTACCCGCGCTCATCTACACCCTGGTCGCCGTCACCGGCGGCGGGTCTACGAACGGCTGGGCCGTCCCCACCGCCACAGACATCGCCTTCGCGCTCGCCGTCCTCGCGGTCATCGGCACTTCGCTGCCGTCCGCGCTGCGGGCGTTCCTGCTGACCCTCGCCGTCGTCGACGACCTCTTCGCGATCCTGATCATCGCCGTCTTCTTCACCAGCGACCTGAACTTCGCGGCGCTCGCCGGCGCCGTGGTCGGTCTCGCCGTCTTCTGGCTGCTGCTGCGCAAGGGCGTACGCGGCTGGTACGTGTACGTACCGCTGGCCCTCGTGATCTGGGGGCTGATGTACAACAGCGGCATCCACGCCACCATCGCCGGGGTCACCATGGGTCTGATGCTGCGCTGCAGCAGGCACGACGGCGAGGAGCACTCCCCCGGGGAGCACATCGAGCACCTCGTACGGCCCCTCTCCGCCGGGCTCGCCGTGCCGCTCTTCGCGCTCATGTCCGCGGGCGTCTCCGTTTCCGGCAACTCGCTCACCGATGTCTTCAGCAAGCCGGAGACCCTCGGGGTCATCCTCGGTCTGGTGATCGGTAAAGCGGTCGGCATCTTCGGTGGCACCTGGCTGGCGGCGCGCTTCACCCGGGCCGAGCTCAACGACGACCTCGCCTGGCCGGACGTCTTCGCCATCGCCTCGCTCGCGGGCATCGGCTTCACCGTCTCCCTGCTCATCGGCGAACTGGCCTTCTCCGGCGACACGGTGCTGACCGATGAGGTCAAGGCCGCGGTGCTGATGGGCTCGCTGATCGCGGCCGTATTCTCCGGGATTCTGCTCAAGCTGCGGGTGCGCACCTACCAGGCGCTGTGCGCGGACGAAGATCGTGACGAGGACCACGACGGCATCCCCGACATCTATGAGGAGGACAACCCCGAGTACCACCTGCGGATGGCGGCGATCTACGAGGAGAAGGCCGAGCAGCACCGTCGGAAGGCAGAACTGGCGGGGGCGTCACGCGATGGGGGCAGCGGTCCGGCATGATCTGACTTCGGACCCGCGGATGATTCCGTGGACAGCTCCGCAGACACAGGCGCAGATGCAGCAGACGTAGACGTAGATGTAGATGTAGACAAGGACGAGGGAGTCAGCGATGAGGGACCCCGGCAACAGCGCGGACAACGCTGTAGGCGCCGACCGCAGTCTGGGCCAGTTGGTCGCCTCGGCGACCGCCGAGATGTCCGCGCTGGTGCATGACGAGATCGCCCTGGCCAAGGCGGAACTGCGGCAGGACGTCAAGCGCGGCGCGATCGGCGGTGCCTCCTTCAGCGTTGCGGGAGTGTTCTTCCTGTTCTCGCTGCCGGTACTGAGTTTCGCCGCGGCGTACGGCATCCACAATCTGGGGCTCGGGCTCGCCTGGTCGTTCCTGATCGTGGGCGGAGGGTATTGGCTGGTGGCAGGGGTGCTCGTGCTGCTGGGCCGTATGAAGTTCAAGAACGGCAAGGAGCCGAGGAAGTCCGTCGCTTCGGCCAAGAAGACGGCCGCCCTCCTGCAGAACGTCAAGCCGCACCCCCGAACGGACCGCCAGAACGCCTCCGTCTGATCGAACGCGTCCGGACTCGCCCGGCCCTCGCCCGTGCCCGCTCGGGACGCGCGCGGGCGCGGTGAGCAGCGGCGGGACCGCGCCGCCACCGTTCCGTGCGCCTTTCGTGTGCCTTTCGTACCCCGCGGTGGCGTCCGCGGGGCGCCCGGTTGTGGCACGCTCGTCTGCATGACGGCCCCTGACCCTGACCCAGATACCAATCCCGGCGCCTTCGGCGGCGGCCTCGGAAGTCCCGTACGCCTCGACGGCCCGTGGACCCACCGCGATGTCGCGGCCAATGGCGCGCGCTTCCATATGGCCGAGCTGGGCGACGGGCCGTTGGTGCTGCTCCTCCATGGGTTTCCGCAGTTCTGGTGGACGTGGCGGCATCAACTGACCGCGCTCGCCGACGCGGGTTTCCGAGCGGTGGCGATGGATCTACGGGGCGTGGGCGGCAGCGACCGTACGCCGCGGGGCTACGACCCAGCGAACCTCGCGCTCGACATCACCGGCGTCGTACGCTCGCTCGGCGAACCGGACGCGGCGCTGGTCGGGCACGACCTGGGCGGGTATCTGGCGTGGACCGCGGCGGTGATGCGGCCCAAGCTGGTGCGTCGGCTCGCGGTCTCCTCGATGCCACATCCGCGCCGGTGGCGTTCGGCGATGCTCGCCGACTTCTCGCAGAGCCGCGCGGGGTCCTACATCTGGGGCTCCCAGCGGCCGTGGCTGCCGGAGCGTCAGCTTGTCGCGGACGACGCGGCCTTGGTGGGCAAGCTGATGCGGGACTGGTCCGGGCCACAGCTGCCGGACGAGACGACGGTCGACACGTACCGGCGGGCGATGTGCATCCCGTCGACGGCGCACTGCGCGCTGGAGCCGTACCGGTGGATGGTGCGGTCGATGGCGCGGCCGGACGGAATCCAGTTCAACCGCCGGATGAAACGCCCGGTGCGGGTGCCGACGCTGCATCTGCACGGATCCCTGGACCCGGTGATGCGGACCCGCAGCGCGGCGGGGTCGGGTGAGTACGTCGAAGCTCCGTACCGCTGGCGCCTGTTCGACGGGCTCGGCCACTTCCCCCATGAGGAGGACCCGGTGGCGTTCTCCACCGAACTCATCAACTGGCTGAAGGACCCCGAACCGGACCGGTGAAGCCGGTGGCCCGGCTGTCGAACGGCGTCCCACCAAGCCCATTGGAACGCTTGTACTACGAACAGCCAAATGCCTCGCGCATAGGCCAATTGGCTGCCCCGGAGGCGGTTACCGACCTTGGGGCAGGGGCACAGGTCCGGGTATGGGCTGGACGCACGACTACGGTGACGCAGCACGCAACCGCCGCTCGGCCGGCGGACCGATCACTCGCGACAGGGGTGGACCCCAGAGCGAGGGCCATGAGCATCCGGAGCAGGGAATCGGCATTCCTCGCATTCTGAGGCGCCGGGCCCGCTGGTTTTCGGCGCGACTGCGGCATACCCGCGGCTGACCCGCCCGGGTACGCGTGCGGCTGACCGATCCGGGCACACCTGTGGCTGACCGACCCGGCTCAGCCTGCGGCTGACTGCCGGCCATCCTGGCCCGGCTGCTCCTCCGCTCGATGCCGCTCGATGCCGCTCAGCGCCGCCCGGCTCGTCCGCCCGGCTCCTCCGCGCCACGTCGCATCCGCGACGCACGCGCACGCCGCCTCCGCGCACGCGCCGCCCCGCGCTGCTTGGGCAGCCGACTACAGCGCGCAGTCCTGGCTGTCGACCTGCTGGTTGGCGGTCCGGCCGAGGGTGATGTCGTCGCGGATCTCGTCGGCCGTCAGGGCGTACCCGGTCTCCGCGTCGTCCAGCGACCTCGCGAAGATGACGCCGTACACCTTGCCTTCCGGCGTGAGCAGCGGGCCGCCCGAGTTGCCCTGACGGACCGTTGTAAAGAGCGAGTAGACGTCGCGCTGCACCGTGTCACGACGGTAGATGTCGGGGCCGTTGGCGTCTATCCGGCCGCGGACGCGCGCCGAGCGTACGTCGTACGCGCCGTTCTCCGGGAAACCCGCGACGATCGCGCTGTTGCCCGTGCGCGCGTCGTCGTCGGCGAACTGGAGCGGCTGCGCCTTGAGGTCCGGCACGTCAAGTACGGCGATGTCGCGCTGCCAGTCGTAGAGGACGACCTTCGCGTCGTACAGCCTGCCCTCACCGCCTATCTGCACGGTGGGCTCGTCAACGCCCCCGACCACATGCGCGTTGGTCATCACCCGGCGGTCGGAGAAGACGAACCCGGTGCCCTCCAGCACCTTGCCGCACTCCTCCGCCGTACCGACGACCTTGACGATGGAACGCTTGGCGTTGGCAGCGACCGGGCTGCCCACGAGCGCCGGGTCCGGGGCCTGGACCTCGGTGATGGGTTCATTGGCGAACGGGCTGAAGACCTGCGGGAAGCCGTTCTGCGCGAGGACGGAGGTGAAGTCCTTGAACCAGGTGGACGCCTGCTCGGGCATTACCTCGTCGACCCCGAGCAGCACTTTGGAACTACGGACTTCCTTGCCGAACGTGGGCACCGCGGTCCCGGCGAGCGCGGAGCCGATCAGCCAGGCGACCAGCAGCATGGCGACCACATTGACCAGCGCGCCGCCGGTGGCGTCCAGGACGCGGGCGGGCGACCAGGTGATGTACCGGCGCAGTTTGTTGCCCAGGTGGGTGGTGAAGGCCTGGCCGACCGAGGCGCAGACTATGACGATCACGACGAAGACGACCACCGCCGTGGTGGACACTTCGGAATCTTCCGTCAGCTCGCCCCAGATGACCGGGAGCAGATAGACCGCGACGAGTCCGCCGCCGAGGAAGCCGATCACCGACAGGATGCCGACGACGAAGCCCTGGCGGTAGCCCACGATCGCGAACCATACGGCGGCGACCAGCAACAGGATGTCCAGCACGTTCACCGTCATTAGCCTCGCTGATTCGTCGCCGGGTGCTCCGTCCGGCAGGGGCGCAGTTGCCTCTTGAAAATGCCGCGCCGTCGGGCGCGGCACAGGGTCAGCCTGTCATGACCGCCAGTCCAACGGGACCTGCTTCGTGCGGTCCCATGGTCTCTCCCACCCCGCGTAATGCAGAATCCGGTCGATCACACCCGCCGTGAAACCCCAGACCAAGACCC
The DNA here is from genome assembly GCF_044548015.1 of Streptomyces sp. NPDC052236. Taxonomy (NCBI): domain Bacteria; kingdom Bacillati; phylum Actinomycetota; class Actinomycetes; order Kitasatosporales; family Streptomycetaceae; genus Streptomyces; species Streptomyces sp. NPDC052236. The sequence goes on from NZ_JBIUBL010000001.1 coordinate 41,657, forward strand.
CTTCGACCGTGAACGCCGGGCCACTGTGGCCGCTTGGGTGCACGGTGGTCGCGCGGTTGGCCGGGTCCGTGAGATCCACCACGGGCACGGTGAAGACACGGGCGGTCTCCGCGGGATCGACCGCGCCGACCGGGCTCGGCGCTCGCCACCATCCCAGTACGGGCGTCACGACGAAACGACTCACCGGGATGTAGAGGCGGGGCAGTACGCCGAAGATCTGGACGCCCGCCGGGTCGAGGCCGGTCTCCTCCTCGGCCTCGCGCAGCGCGGCACGCAGCGGGCCCGTGGTGGCCGGGTCGCCGTCCTCGGTGTCGAGGGCGCCGCCGGGGAAGGACGCCTGCCCGGCGTGCGAGCGCAGGTTGCCCGCGCGCTCCATGAGCAGCAACTCAGGACCTCTGGGGCCCTCGCCGAGCAGGATGAGGACAGCGGACTGGCGGCCCCGGCCGCTCTCCGGCGGCAGGAAGCGGCTGAGCTGCTCCGCCTCGACGGTGCGGGCGGCGTGCACGACGGGGTCGAGCCACGCGGGCAGGCCGTCGGTCGTGACGGCGACCTCGCCCCCGTACGCGTGCGTCGCGTCGTACGTCTCTTCTCCGGCGCGCGTCATGGGCACCCCCTTCGCTTCACAACGCCTTGGGGCACACGGATCGTTCCGTGAGGTCCGTGAGGTCTGTGAGTTCCGCCGGTTCTGTGAGTTCTGCCGGTTCTGCCGGTTCTGCCGGTTCCGCGAGATCCGTCCGTGCGGTGCCACTGAGGGCTCGGCGTCATACGGCCTCCCTCGGGTCCTCTACGTCCCCCAGGGACGGCGCGGGCTTGCCCGGGTAGTCCGGGGGCGGGTTCAGGCGCTGCCCCGGGTGGCCGCCCATCTCGTACTTCAGCAGCCTCTTCGCCTTCTCGGGGTCCGTCTCGCCCTCGCCGTACGACGGGCAGAGGTGCGTGATGGGGCAGGCGCCGCAGGCCGGTTTACGGGAGTGGCAGACGCGACGGCCGTGGAAGATGATCCGGTGCGAGAGCATCGTCCACTCCGACTTGGGGAAGATCGCGGCGATCTCCGCCTCGACCTTCTCCGGGTCCTGCTGGTCGGTCCACTTCCAGCGCCGCACCAGCCGGCCGAAGTGTGTGTCGACCGTCAGACCCGGTACGCCAAAGCCATTGCCCAGAACGACATTCGCCGTCTTGCGGCCGACACCGGGCAGGGTCACCAGATCCTCCAGCCGGCCCGGGACCTCGCTCCCGAAGTTGTCCCGCAGGGCGGTGGACAGGCCTATGAGCGCCTTCGCCTTGGCCCGGAAGAACCCGGTCGGACGGATGATCGCCTCCAGCTCCTCGGGCGCCGCCGCGGCCATGTCATCGGGCGTGGGGTACTTCGTGAAGAGCGCGGGCGTGGTCTGGTTCACCCTCAGGTCCGTCGTCTGGGCGGAGAGGACCGTGGCGACCAGCAGCTGAAACGGGTTGACGAAGTCGAGTTCCGGATGGGCGTACGGATAGACCTCGGCGAGTTCGCGGTTTATCCGCCGGGCGCGGCGGACCATCGCCAATCGCGATTCCGTTTTGGTAGGTTTTGTCGCTTTCTTGGGGTCGGGTGCGGCATGTTCGCCCACGGCGGAATTCTGCTTTCCGGTCACTCTCCCAGCCCCCTTGGCCTGCGCTCTCACCGGCGAATTGGACACCCGGCCAGCCTAAGGGGCGGCACTGACATCCGCCTCGGCCACCCGCAATCAGGACCCAATCGGGCCCCTGCCGCACGAACCGGCTCGGCCGTGCGTCAAACTTGCTGTGACTGATCGCACGAATTTTTACTTGCCGGGGGTCCGGCCGCGGCACAGACGCTGCGGGTCCAGCCTCCGGCTTCGTGCAGCGCGGTCCGGCATCATGGGGCCACAGTCCGGTCCCCTGAGCAGGTCGACAAGGAGAGAACTCGTGGACGACGTTCTGCGGCGCGCCCCGCTCTTCGCGGCGCTCGATGACGAGCAGGCCGCGGAGCTCCGCGCCTCGATGAGTGAAGTGACGCTCGCCCGCGGCGACGCGCTCTTCCACGAGGGCGACCCGGGCGACCGGCTCTACGTGGTCACCGAAGGCAAGGTCAAGCTCCACCGCACGTCCCCCGACGGCCGCGAGAACATGCTCGCCGTCCTCGGTCCGGGCGAGCTGATCGGTGAGCTGTCCCTGTTCGACCCGGGCCCGCGTACCGCCACCGCCACCGCGCTGACCGAGGTCAAGCTCCTCGGCCTGGGCCACGGCGATCTGCAGCCCTGGCTCAACGCCCGGCCCGAGGTGGCCACGGCGCTGCTGCGCGCGGTCGCCCGTCGGCTGCGCAAGACCAATGACCAGATGTCCGACCTGGTCTTCTCCGACGTGCCGGGCCGGGTGGCCCGAGCGCTCCTCGACCTGTCGCGCCGGTTCGGCGTGCAGTCGGAGGAGGGCATCCACGTCGTGCACGACCTGACCCAGGAAGAGCTGGCCCAGCTGGTCGGCGCGTCCCGGGAGACCGTGAACAAGGCGCTGGCGGACTTCGCGCAGCGCGGCTGGCTGCGGCTGGAGGCGCGTGCGGTGATCCTGCTGGACGTGGAGCGGCTCGCGAAGCGTTCGCGCTGACCACGTCCCGTACGGCTCGTACGCGAGGTGCGAGCCGTACGAACCGTACGAACCGTACGAGCCGTACAGCACTGGATCAGGCCCGCTAGATCAGGCCGTGCTCGCGCAGATACTCCAGTTGCGCCCGCACCGACAGCTCGGCCGCCGGCCACAGTGACCTGTCCACGTCCGCGTACACGTGCGCGACGATTTCGGCGGGGGCGCGGTGGCCGTTCTCGACGGCCGTCTCCACCTGCGCGAGGCGGTGGGCGCGGTGGGCCATGTAGAACTCCACCGCTCCCTGCGCGTCGTCGAGTACGGGCCCGTGGCCCGGCAGCACCGTATGCACCCCGTCGTCGACCGCGAGCGAGCGCAGGCGGCGCAGGGAGTCCAGATAGTCGCCGAGCCGCCCCTCCGGGTGGGCGACGACCGTCGTCCCGCGCCCCAGGATCGTGTCCCCGGTCAGTACGGCGCGGTCGGCGGGGAGATGGAAGCAGAGCGAGTCGGCGGTGTGCCCCGGGGTGGGTACGACGCGCAGCTCAAGCCCGCCGGTGGTGATGACGTCCCCGGCGGCGAGCCCTTCGTCGCCGAGCCGCAGCGCGGGGTCGAGGGCGCGGACATGAGTACGCGTCAGCTCGGCGAAGCGGGCGGCGCCGTCGGCGTGGTCGGGGTGGCCGTGGGTGAGGAGGGTCAGGGCGACCCGCTTGCCCGCCCGCTGGGCGGTGGCGATGACAGCCTTGAGGTGTACGTCGTCGAGGGGCCCGGGATCGATGACGACGGCGAGCTCGGAACCGGGCTCGGAGACGATCCAGGTGTTGGTGCCGTCGAGGGTCATCGCGGAGGCGTTGGGCGCGAGGACATTGACGGCGCGGGCCGTGGCGGGCCCGGAGAGCACGCCACCGCGGGGCTGCCCGGGGAGAGCCGAGGCATCGGTCACCGCACACCTCCAGCTCTGCGGAGTGCGCCGAGTGCCCGGAGACATGTGGCCGTGGAGCGACGCCGTAGCCGCGGCGGCTCGGCCGCACGGCAGGGCCGACACCGCTGCCTGGCGGCGGCCAGGCTTCCGCGAGCATCCCGCACCGGCCCACACCACGGCAGGGCCGACACCGAGCCGCGCGGAAGGCGCCCGAAGAAGGAAGGTGCGAAGAAGGAACGTGCACGGCGGGTGCCGTGAGCCCCCTGACAGGCCGCAGTACCTCCCGCACCTCCCTCACCTGCCGCGTCCACCGCAGCCAGCATGAGCGGCCGGACACGCCTCGCCACAGCACCCGGGGCCGAAGTCCGCGTCGGCCCACCAACCACCGCAGCCCCCCACCGGCACCGCGACACGCGCCCACACACCGCGACCGCACACGTCACCGCTCGCCACCCCCCGTCGGGATGTGCTTCGTGAACTCGTCGTGGCCCGGCCAGCTCAGGATCAGCTCCCCGTCCTCCAGGCGCGCCCGCGCCAGTACTGGTGTCAGGTCCCGTTCCCCCGCCGCCGCGAGCGCCGATGCCGCCGTGGCGTACCCCTGCAGGGCCCGCAGCGTCGAGACCGTCGGCGGCATCATCAGCAGTTCGCCCCTGTCGTAGCCCGCCGCCGCGTCCGACGGGCGGATCCAGACGGTCCGGTCCGCCTCCGTCGACGCGTTACGCGTCCGCTGGCCCTCGGGCAGAGCCGCCACAAAGAACCACGTGTCGTACCGTCTCGGCTCGAATTCCGGGGTGATCCACCGTGCCCACGCACCCAGCAGATCCGAGCGCAGCACCAGCCCCCGCCGTTCCAGGAAGTCCGCGAAGGGCAGCTCCCGGTCGACCAGGGCCTGGCGGTCCGCCTCCCAGTCGTCGCCAGTCGTATCGCCGACGATCGTGTCGGGTGTGAGGCCCGCGAGCAGGACGCCCGCCTCCTCGTACGTCTCGCGCACCGCCGCGCAGACGATGGCCTGGGCCGTACGCGTATCAGCCCCGAGACGAGCCGCCCAGGCATCCAGCGACGGGCCCGCCCACCGCACCAGGTGGTCGTTGTCGCGCTCGTCCACGCCGCCGCCCGGATATGCGTACGCGCCTCCGGCGAAAGCCATGGAGGCGCGTCGGCGCAGCATATGGACGGCAGGGCCGTCCGGCGTGTCGCGCAGCAGCATCACGGTCGCGGCCCGCTTCGGCGTCACGGCGGTGAGCTCGCCGCTCGCGAGCGCGCGAATCCGGTCCGGCCACTCGGGCGGATACCACTGACCATTGGACATGAACGGATGCTATGCGCATCCGCCGCGATGTTCGAGGCAGTCGAGTCCGGACTCAGTCCCGCCTCGGGCCCGCCTCAGTCCCGCCTCGGGCCTGCCTCAGTCCCGGACGAGCTCCACCTGGAACTCGATCTCCACCGGAGCGTCCAGCGGCAGCACCGCGACACCCACCGCGCTGCGCGCGTGCACACCCCTGTCGCCGAGCACCGCGCCGAGCAGCTCGCTCGCGCCGTTGATCACGCCCGGCTGCCCGGTGAAGTCCGCGGCCGAGGCGACAAAGCCGACAACCTTCACGACCCGCTCGATCCGGTCCAGGTCGCCGATGACCGACTTCACCGCGGCCAGACCATTCAGCGCGCAGGTGCGCGCCAGCTCCTTGGCCTCCTCGGCGGTGACCTCGGCGCCCACCTTGCCGGTGACCGGAAGCTTGCCCTCCACCATCGGGAGCTGGCCCGACGTATACACGTACACACCAGAGATCACGGCCGGCTGGTACGCGGCCAGCGGCGGCACGACCTCCGGCAGCGTCAGCCCGAGCTCGGCGAGCTTGGCCTCAACACCGCTCACGGGGTCTTCTCCCGCTTCAGATAGGCCACCAGCTGCTCAGGGTTGTTCGGCCCGGGAACGACCTGGACGAGCTCCCAGCCGTCCTCGCCCCAGGTGTCCAGAATCTGCTTGGTCGCGTGCACGAGAAGAGGCACAGTCGCGTATTCCCACTTGGTCATGGAGCCGACTGTAGTCGCACCGACAGGCAGCCTCGTGCGTAGCCGGCGGCACGACTGGTTACGCTCGAATACGTGAGCAGGCTCCAGGTCGTCAGCGGCAAGGGCGGTACCGGTAAGACGACGGTCGCCGCCGCCCTCGCGCTCGCCCTCGCCACCGAGGGAAAGCGGACTCTCCTCGTCGAGGTCGAGGGCAGACAGGGCATCGCACAGCTCTTCGAAACGGAGGCGCTCCCCTACGAGGAGCGGAAAATCGCCGTCGCCTCGGGCGGCGGTGAGGTGTTCGCGCTGGCCATCGACGCCGAGCGCGCGCTCCTCGACTACCTCCAGATGTTCTACAAGCTCGGCTCGGCCGGCCGCGCCCTCAAGAAGCTCGGCGCGATCGACTTCGCGACGACCATCGCGCCGGGCGTACGGGACGTACTGCTGACCGGCAAGGCATGCGAAGCCGTACGCCGCAGGACGAAGCAGGGCCAGTACGTGTACGACTACGTCGTGATGGACGCCCCGCCCACCGGCCGCATCACCCGCTTCCTGAACGTCAACGACGAGGTCGCGGGCCTGGCGAAGTTCGGGCCTATACACAACCAGGCCCAGGCCGTGATGCGGGTCCTCAAGTCCCCGGAGACCGCGGTGCATCTGGTGACGCTGCTGGAGGAGATGCCGGTCCAGGAGACCGCGGACGGCGTCGCCGAACTGCGCGCCGCCGAACTCCCGGTCGGCAAGGTGATCGTGAACATGGTGCGCCCGCACATCTTGGACGAGGAGGCGGTACGCAGCGCGGCGGGCGACCGGCGTACGGACATCGCCAGGGCGCTCACGGCCGCGGGCGTCAGCGGCTCCGCCAAGCTCGTCGGCCCGCTCCTGGACCAGGCCGCGGATCACGCCCAGCGCGTCGAGCTGGAGCGCGAGCAGCGCGCCGCCCTCTCCTCGCTCGGCCTGCCGGAGTACGAACTCCCCCTACTGAGCGAGGGAGTCGACCTGGCCGGGCTCTACCAAATGTCGAAGGAACTGCGGAAGCAAGGGGCTGCCTCATGACCCTGGACGCGTCGGCGCCTCTTGAAGTCGACCTGCTCTTGGACGACCCGGCCACGCGCATCATCGTGTGCTGCGGCGCGGGCGGCGTCGGCAAGACGACCACGGCGGCGGCTCTCGGCGTACGGGCGGCGGAGCGCGGTCGCAAGGTGGTCGTGCTGACCATCGACCCGGCGCGCCGCCTGGCCCAGTCCATGGGGATCGACTCTCTCGACAACACGCCTCGCCGGGTCAAGGGCATCCAGCCCGGCGGCAACAACAACGGCAACCGAAACAGCAACGGAAACGGCACCGGCGCGAACGCGGGCGAACTGCACGCCATGATGCTCGACATGAAGCGGACCTTCGACGAGATCGTCGAGGCGCACGCGGACGGCGAGCGGGCCCGCGCGATCCTGGAGAACCCCTTCTACCAGTCCCTGTCGGCCGGTTTCACCGGCACGCAGGAGTACATGGCGATGGAGAAGCTGGGCCAGCTGCGCGCCCGCGACGAGTGGGACCTCATCGTGGTCGACACCCCGCCCTCTCGCTCGGCGCTGGACTTCCTGGACGCGCCCAAACGCCTCGGGTCGTTCCTGGACGGGAAGTTCATCAAGCTGCTGATGGCCCCGGCGAAGATGGGCGGCCGGGCCGGGATGAAGTTCCTCAATGTCGGCATGTCGATGATGACCGGCACGCTCGGCAAGCTGCTCGGCGGTCAGCTCCTGCGCGACGTACAGACCTTCGTCGGCGCCATGGACACCATGTTCGGCGGCTTCCGCACCCGCGCCGATGCCACGTACAGGCTGCTCCAGGCACCCGGCACGGCCTTTCTCGTGGTCGCCGCCCCGGAGCGGGACGCGCTGCGTGAGGCGGCGTATTTCGTGGAGCGGCTGGCGGCGGAGGAGATGCCGCTGGCCGGTCTGGTACTCAACCGGGTCCACGGCAGCGGCGCCGCCTGGTTGTCGGCTGAGCGTGCGCTTGCCGCCGCAGAAAATCTTGTCGAGGAGCGCATTGTGGATCATGCGTCTGGGAAGACTGATGTTCGTGACGTCGCGGGCGCCTCTCCCACAGCCCCGCCCGCGGACGACACCGCCGAAGACGAAGATCCAGATGACCAAGCTCATGAATCCCCGGGGGACCACACCACAGAGCAACTGACGGCAGGTCTGCTGCGCCTGCACGCCGAACGGATGCAGGTGCTCGCGCGCGAACAGCGGACACGCGACCGTTTCACCGCACTCCACCCCGAGGTGGCCGTGGCCGAAGTACCCGCCCTGCCCGGCGATGTACACGACCTCGCGGGACTGCGGGCCATCGGCGATCAACTCGCAGCCGGTGGCGGCACCCCGGCCGGAGCTGCGTAAAACCGTAAAACCGCGCGCGTGCAGACATGCGGAAGTGCCCGCACAGCTCATGCACGGCTAGCACAACGTGCACAACTAGCCGCACAGCTAACGGTGATCGGCGAACGGCGAGCGGTTACCCCACCGCCGCGTACGCCTCGTACGTCTCGTCGTCATCCAGGCCCACGGGCAGGATGCCCGCACTGCGCTCGTACTCCGTCCGCGCGGTTTCGAGCAGTCTGCGCCAGGACGTGACCGTGGGGCGCCTGCGCAACAGCGCACGCCGCTCCCGCTCGGTCATTCCGCCCCACACGCCGAACTCGACGCGGTTGTCGAGCGCGTCGGCAAGGCACTCGGTCCGCACCGGGCAACCGGTGCACACCGCCTTGGCCCTGTTCTGCGCTGCCCCTTGTACGAACAGTTCATCCGGATCGGTAGTGCGGCAGGCTGCCTGCGCACTCCAGTCGGTTACCCAGCCCATGCCGGCGCCGTCCTCTCCCGAATCGAGGCTCCCCCACGGCGGCAGCGGCATATTCACCGCTGCCAGTTGAGGACGTTACGGAAGGTGGGCACAGCGCAACACCCCCTTCGGGCCCAATCTTGAATGGCCCGAACGGACTATGCGTATGCGGCAGATCACCCAGGGGAGTGAGCCGAGGGCTTATGTAACTATTCCGGCAAACCGGGATGGTTCAGTTGAGCCACAACGGACACTGGATGACGCATGTGGCGGATTCGGACATGGATCCGCCAGATTCGGGTACAGCGGGGAGTCATGCCAGGAGTCCATGGGCTGGGCCCAGGACTTGATGCGAATCCGCATTGCTGTGACAGTTGAGTGCAGCTTAGGCCAAGGCATATACGCGTGTCCGGCGAATGAGAACGTAGGCTGCACCTATGCCAAAGAAGCGCTCCGGCGGAGGTCTGACTGCGACCCAGCAGGCCGCCAAGTTCCTCGGTGTCAGTGTTCTCTCAGGGGCGGTGCTCGCAGGGATCGCCCTGCCCGCCGCCGGGGCACTAGGACTCGCGGCCAAGGGAACGGTCCAGGGATTCGATGAAATCCCCGCCAACCTCAAGACTCCCCCGCTGAGTCAGCGCACCACCATCCTGGACTCCAAGGGCGGCCAGATCGCCACGGTGTACTCGCGCGACCGCACGGTGGTCGAGCTCAAGGAAATCTCCCCGTACATGCAGAAGGCGATCGTCGCGATCGAGGACTCGCGTTTCTACGAGCACGGGGCGATCGACCTCAAGGGCGTGCTGCGCGCGCTCAACCGCAATGCCCAGTCGGGCGGCGTCTCACAGGGCGCGTCCACGCTCACTCAGCAGTACGTCAAGAACGTCTTCGTGGAGGAGGCCGGCGACGACCCGGACAAGGTCGCCCAGGCCACCCAGCAGACGCTCGGCCGCAAGATCCAGGAACTGAAGTACGCGATCCAGGTCGAGGAGGAGCTGGGCAAGCAGAAGATCCTGGAGAACTACCTCAACATCACCTTCTTCGGCCAGCAGGCGTACGGCGTCGAGGCGGCGGCCAAGCGCTACTTCTCCAAGTCCGCCAAAGACGTGACCCTGGAGGAGGCGGCGCTGCTGGCGGGTCTGGTGCAGTCGCCGAGCCGCTACGACCCGGTCAATGACACACAGGAGGCGACCAAGCGCCGCAACACCGTGCTGCAGCGCATGGCCGATGTCCAGGACATCACCCAGGCGGAGGCGGACGCGGCCAAGGCGGTCCCGATCAAACTGAAGGTCACCCAGCCGAAGAACGGCTGCATCACGGCGGCCAGCGGCGCGGGCTTCTTCTGTGACTACGTACGCGAGGTGTTCCTCTCCGACCCGGTCTTCGGGAAGACCAAGGAGGACCGGGCCAAGGTCTGGAACCAGGGCGGGCTGACGATCAAGACGACGCTGGACCCGCAGGCGCAGAAGTCGGCGCAGGAGTCGATCAAGGAACACGTCTACGAGACGGACAGCGTCGCCACGGCGGTGACCATGGTCCAGCCGGGCACCGGCAAGATCATGGCGATGGGCCAGTCCCGGCCGTACGGCTTCGGCAAGACCGAGACCCAGATCAACTACTCGGTCAACCTGGGGATGGGCGGATCGAACTACGGCTTCCCGGTCGGTTCGACCTTCAAGCCGTTCGTGGCGGCGGCGGCCCTGGAGCAGGGCAAGCCGCCGACGCAGATGTATCCGGCGCCGTTCAAGATGCCGTATCCGAGCACGGTGCCGACCTGTAGCGGACAGCCGTGGGTCAACAAGGGCAACCAGACGCTCGAGAACGAGGACGAGAAGGAGGTCGGACCGTACGCGCTCAGGGAAGCGATGGAGTTGTCGGTCAACACCTACTTCGTCCAGATGATCGGCGAGATCGGCATGTGCCCGGTCGTGGAGATGACCAACAAGCTGGGTGTGGTCCAGGGCAGCGGGAAGAAGCTGCCGGAGGAGCCATCCACGCTGACGCTCGGCTCCGACGGCATCGCACCGCTGACGATGGCAAGCGCGTACGCGACCTTCGCCAATCGCGGAACGTACTGCACTCCGACCGCCATCGAGTCCATCAGGACGGCGGACCGGAAGAACCTGAAGGTGCCGAAGAGCACGTGCACCAAGGCCATGACGGAGCGGACGGCCGACACCATCAATACGCTGCTGAGCGGCGTGGTCGACTCCGGTACGGGGCGGGAAGCGGGTCTGCAGAGCCGGGACAACGCGGGCAAGACGGGTACGACGGACTTCCGGAAGAACGCGTGGTTCGTCGGCTACACCCCGAACCTCTCCGGGGCGGTCTGGGTCGGCAGTCCCACGCAGAAGGTGCGGATGGAGAGAATCACCATCGGCGGCGAGTACCAGGAGAAGGTCTTCGGTGGCCAGGTCCCCGGACCGATCTGGCGGGACGCCATGACGGGGGCGCTGGAGGGGCGCGAAGCTCCGCCATTCGTCACTGTGTCGATCCCGGATCCTCCGAAGCAGGACGAGGAGAAGCCGGACGAGGACGAGGACAACAAGCCCGGTGACAACCAGGGCGGGCAGGGGAACGGCGGGCAGAAGCCGTGGCCCGGCATCTCGATCCCGCCGGATGTGCTGGGCGGCGGCGGCAACCGCGGCGGCCAGGGCAATGGCGGCGGCGGCTGGCCGGACGGCAGGTAGACAATCATGGGAAAGGGGCCCTCGTCGCGTCTGACGAGGGCCCCTTTCCCATGAGGCATGAGGCCGAGCGGGGCCGAGCAAGTGGCTGACGCCCCCGGGGGCGTCAGCCTGCCAGCAGCTGCTTCACCGCCGCGGCCACCCGACCGCCCTCGGCCCGGCCCGCCACCTTCGGGTTCACGATCTTCATCACGGAACCCATGGCCCGCGGCCCCTCCGCGCCGGCGGCCTTCGCCTCCTCGACCGCCTGCGCGACGATCGCGCGCAGCTCGTCGTCGGTCAGCTGCTGGGGAAGGTAGGCGTCGAGCAGTTCGCCCTCGGCCTTCTCCCGCTCGGCGGACTCGGTCCGACCACCCTGCGCGAAGGCCTCGGCCGCCTCGCGGCGCTTCTTCGCCTCCTTCGCGATCACTTTCTGTACCTCGTCGTCCGAGAGTTCGCGAGCGGTCTGGCCCGAGACCTCTTCCTTGGTGATCGCGGTCAGGGTCAGTCGGAGCGTGGAAGAGCGCAATTCGTCGCGCGCCCTGATCGCGGCGATGAGGTCGTCGTGCAGCTGGGCCTTGAGCGTGGTCATGGTTCCTTCTTAGTCCTTGTTCCGGGGACCCGGCAAATGAGATTTCGCAGGTCAGCAACTACTCGGACGGTCTGCGCAGGCCAGCGGGGCGAGCGCGGCCGTACCGACTGGACGGGGGACCCGGCAGGGACGACGGAAGCGGCTGCCCGCCGCTGCCTGCGCCCCGTGGCGTCTGCGACGATGGGCGTATGCGCGCACGCTACGGAGTACCCCTGGGAATCATGGCAGCCGGCGCGGCCGGTCTCGCCTACGCCGCCGGAATCGAGGCCCGATCCTTCCGGCTTCGACGGCTGACGGTGCCGGTGCTGCCGCGCGGAATGCGGCCGCTGCGCGTGCTCCAGGTCTCCGACATCCACATGGTCGGCGGCCAGCACAAGAAGCGCGCCTGGCTGCAGTCCCTGGCGGGCCTGCGCCCCGACTTCGTCGTCAACACGGGCGACAACCTCTCCGACTCGGAGGGTGTCCCCGAGGTCTTGGACGCGCTCGGTCCGCTGCTCGAATTCCCCGGTGTGTACGTCTTCGGCTCCAACGACTACTACGGCCCCAAGCTCCGCAACCCGGCCCGCTACCTCATCGAGAAGTCCCGCGGCAGCCACGGCCTGAACGGCAACCCACCGGCCGTCGGCGTGATCCACAACCCGTGGGAGGACCTGCGGGACGCCTTCGACACGGCGGGATGGGTGGGCCTGACGAACACGCGCGGCCGGCTGAAGCTGGACAGCTGCGAGATCGCTTTCACCGGCCTGGACGACCCGCACATCAAGCGGGACCGCTACGACCGGGTGGCGGGCGGCCCGGAGATGGACGCCGACCTGTCGCTGGCCGTCGTCCACGCCCCGTACCTGCGCACACTCGACGCTTTCACGTCCGACGGCTACCCCCTGATCCTGGCGGGCCACACTCACGGCGGCCAGCTGTGCATCCCGCTGTACGGGGCGCTGGTCACCAACTGCGACCTGGACACGGAGCGCGTGAAGGGCCTCTCCACCCACAGCTCCGGGGGCAATGTCTCGTACCTCCACGTCTCGGCGGGCTGCGGCACGAACCGTTACACGCCGGTACGGTTCGCCTGCCCACCGGAGGCGACGTTGCTGACGCTGACGGCACGCGACTGAGGGGAACGGCCGACCGCGCGGGGCGCCGGCGTCCTCCCGGAGCCTCTCCAGGGCCACCCGAGGCTCGGAGAAACCGGATTTCGCCTCGGAGCGTGGGTGGGCTAAAGTAATCGATGTCGCCGCGACAGTGGTGACATCGGGGTGTAGCGCAGCTTGGCAGCGCGCTTCGTTCGGGACGAAGAGGTCGTGGGTTCAAATCCCGCCACCCCGACAGCTAAGTAGCAGGTCAAAGGCCACCCGGTAACATTACCGGGTGGCCTTTGATCTTGTGCGTGACTAACTGCGTGACTATCGCTTTGGACCGGGGCCGAAGATGCCGTTCATAGCGGTCGCACCAGACTGGATGACCGGGCGAATCTGCTTCCGGTAGACCACCTCCGTCACAGCCGTACTGGAGTGGCCGACCAGCCGGGAGATCTCCTCAATCGGCATCCCGTTGTCCGACAGCAGCGATACGAAGGACGTCCGGGTCTCCCGTGATGTCCACTCGTCCGGGGTGATCCCGTCGACCCGGGCGAGGACCCGCCGGAGCTCACGCCGTACGTTCGCGGCATCCAGCTCCGTGCCCACGGCTGACGTGAAGACGAGTCCGTTCTCCTTCCAGTTGTCACCTGCCGCGAGGCGCTGCCATCCCTGCCGCTCCCACTGGATCCGGAGCGCGTCGATGGCGCGGCCGGGCAGTGCCAGCGTCCGGCGGGACTTCTTCGTCTTCGTGTCTCCGGTACTGCGGACTGAGCGCCACACCGCGATGTGCGGAGGGATCACAGGGTTCGCGTCCGGGGCGCCATCGAGGTCGACGTGATCCCACCGCAAGGGGCGGATCTCTTCGGTGCGGCCACCGGTGAGGAGGGACACCACGATGTACGCGTACAGCGGGGAGTCCTCCGCAGCGACCAACACGGCCTCTGCCTGAGCGAGCGTCAGTGACTTCGACGGGCGTCCGGGCTGGCCGGTGGGGACCGAGCACAGCTCTACGACGTTGCGCTTCACCTTGTCCCGCGCCATGGCCCGCTTCACCGCGCGGTTCAGGCACGAGCGGATCGCTTCCAGGGAACGGGTGCTCAGCACTTTCGCCTTGGCCGCGAGCCACCTATCCACGTCGTCGGCGCTGAGGTCGCGAAGCTTCCTCGCTCCCAGGGCCGGGATGACATGGGTGTTGCAGAGGATCGTGTTGGTGGTGACGGTCCCAGGGTCCCGACCGGCGAGCCCGTAGTTGAGCCAGTCCGTCACCGCGTCCTTGACCGTGTAGCCGGTGGGGGCGATGGCAAGACCGTCCTCATAGTCCCGCAGCACCTCTTTCAGCTTGTCCTTGGCCGCAGTCTTGGTCTTGCCGCGACCTTGGTGCAGCGCTATCCACGTGTCACCCAGGACGATTCGTCACTTTATTGGTAACACCACCTGCTACACCAAGCCCCACGAAGAAGGCCAAAGCTGCAGTCATCCACTGACCATCTGTGATGGTCTCGAAACCTGTGTGCTCCCCCTGGAGGGCTGTTACCAGGGAAGAGAGAAAAGCGATCACGGCGCTGACGATGGCAGCAGCAATAGCTTTCGCATGATTTTTCATATTTCTCCCCTCGCATCGGCGCCCCAGAATTGGCACCAATTTGAACCTTACCCACCCCACACGCTCTCACCCAGAGGAAACACCGGCTACAGATCGACGCAAGGTTATTGATTGAATACTTTGATCCGGTAATCATCGCCATGTGCGCACATAGCCAAGTCGAGAAATTATGCCTCGCTCAGATTGGAAGCCCATCCCGACCGAATATGTGAAAATATTTCCCCAGCTGCCCGATAGTCGGATCTGGGTAATCACGGTGAAATCAGACGGGCCGACGAGGTCGCTTCTCGGCCCTTCGCCCAGGTCATCGCCCGAACCTGCCGTAAATGATCGCAGCTTCCCGAGCTGATGTTTGCCACCGTTCGCCCTGCGCTCCATCTCAAACCAGTGTGTGCCAAGCACCAGTGGGGCGAGCCGAGTCGATGCTCGACCGGCTGCAACACCTCGTGGAGTGTTGCAGCCGGTCTGCGTCGCCGACCCCTGTTAATCCAGGCATCGAAGGCGAATTCCCTTCGACGTGCACTGGTTGACGCGCCCGTCTTTACCGCCGAATGCGCGGCAGGCTTCCGCGGAGCAACTTGACGATCTCAATGGCTCGGCGGGCCTTGCTGTCATCGGAGGTGAACGCTGCGAAGAGGGCGCAGATGGCGACGACTGTCGTGATTAGCAACGGCGAAATAGCGAACAGCCACAGGAAGGACACGGGGGTGACAACTCCATGATGAATGGATGTGTCCCGCCGCCTACGGCTCGCCGGTCCGATCCGGCTTCGTAGTGCTTGGAATGAGTGGCTTCAGCGTCCCTGGGCTGTTGAGGTGCGCTTGAGGCTCGGACCCGACCTCGTACCGCGCGCTTCATCGAGAAGTTTACGCGATTCCTCGATCGTGGGCCCTGAACCCGGGGTACCACTCGCGTGGTGAGCATGGAGACGCCGCAAGGCGGACTGATGGGCCGAAGCCTGGGCCGTCCCTGGGCCGTCCGAGGCCGCTCAACAGTGGCCAATGACGACCAACGACGACCACAAGGCGCACAGGCCCACCGCCCCTGACCAGCAAATACCCAGCTCACCAAGATCCCCGGCAAGACCCAGGGCAAGAAGAAAGGCTTGAGTCGCCCATTGAGACTCCACCACCCTCAAGCGCGTCCCGAAAGTCCGCGACCTGCTTACGCGATCCTGGCTAGCGGAGGGACGGCGGCAGGCCACGGGCTCCATCCCGCTTCGCCCCTTTCAGCTTCGCCCCTTTGAGACGTGCTCCGGTGAAGTCCGCCCCCGTCAGATTCGCGCCGGTCAGGTCTGCGCCCTTTAGGTCCGCTCCCACGAGTACCGCGCCGGTCAAGTTCGCGCTCGTCATGCTTGCATCGGCCAGCTTCGCCCCCTCCAGATCCACGTCGGTCAGATTCGCGGAATTTAGAGACGCGCCGGTCAGGTCTGCGCAGTCGTGCTTGACTCGGCTACCGGTAATAACCCCCAAGCAGAAGGTCGCGCCGGTCAGATTCGCGGTGTCCAGCGTGGCCTCGCGGAGGTTCGCCTGCAACAGGTTCGCAGCCGGGAGCTGCGCGCCCAGCATCCATGCCTCACGGAGGTCGGCGTCGACTAGTTCCGCGCCGCTGAGGTCAGCTTCTTCAAAGTTCGCTTCGCGGAAGTTGATGTTGAGTCCTCGGGCGGACAGGAACGACCCACCCATAGATTGGAGCCCGCGCAAATCGGTGCCGCTCAGGTCGATCATCGTCCCCCTATCGCGGTTAGGGAGGCGGTTGGCCAACACGTTCATCACCGCCTGGACATCGGCGGGCAGCGCGGTCTGTGCCTTCCTGGTGCCACTGGCCGGAAGGCGGGCATGCTGACGTACGTACGCGGACAGAACCGCGACGACCGTGGGATGGTCGCGGGAGGAGTCCTGCATGATGCGCTGCAGGGCGTAGATTCCCCCCAGACGCACATCCATTGACTGCGATCCCAGATTAGTGATCGCGGCGTTGAAGCGGTTGGTGATCTGCCCCTGCTCGCTGATCCGCAGTTCCTTGCTGGTCTGCCCCACCTGCATCCAGGTGAACAGCAGCGCGGCCAGCGCAGCCAGCCCAGGCAAGCTGACTGCTGCCCTGGCCGGCGAGCTGGGTGTATTGGCCCCAGCCTGCGCCGATGCGCGTGCGCGAGGTGAGCGTGCCGTCCGGGTGGGCGAGATACCCCCACAGAACACCGGCTTTGTCGAGGCCGATGAGGTCGGCCTCCTTGGCCCCGCCGAGGTTTCCGGGGGAGAGGACCGTGGTGTAGATGTTCCAGCCCTTGCCGACCTGCTTGCTGTGGTACTCGAAACTGCTGTCGAACCAGCTGTAGTCCAGCTTCCCGTTCTTGTGCAAGTACCAGGTGCCGTCGCTCCACCCGTCCTTGTCGTTGTCTACGTTGATGGAGTCGGCGAAGGCGTCGAAGCTGACCGCCAAGTGGTCCGCAGGCTGGAAGCCACCCTTGCGGTCCGTGACGTACAGGTACAGCTCGGTGGTCTGCTTGTGAACGCCCTTCATCGCGAAGCTGGGTGTTTCCACCGGAGTGGCCGCGCGGGCGCGGGGTCCCGCGCTCTGGGCGGCCTGGGCCTGCTGCTCGCCCCCGGCCGCGGCACGCATTTGGTCGGCCCCGGCCGGGTCGCCGGAGGCTAAGGCCGTACCGGCCATGGCGGCCATCGCGGCCGTGACGGCAGTGGCGGCGAGCGCGCCCCGAAGCGCACGCCGACACCGGGTGATGATCACGAAGGTTCCCCCTGCGATTTACTCAACGGCACATGTCGAGTGCCACAGTTGATCAGAAGCTTCTCACGAGGGCCTCACACAACTCATCAGAGTTCATCGTCTCTTCAACAACCACCATGGCAATACACGCCCGCGCTATACAGACCCTGATGAGACCGCGTGGGGCAGGTGGGTCGCCTCGCCGTCCGCCTACCGGTCCGACGCGCGCTGGAGGATGTTCTGCGCCAGCCCCCTGAACTCCCTGTAGCAGATCTGCACGTACTTCTGTGTGCTGCCGAGCGCGCCGTCGGCGGTCTTGAGTTCGAACATCGGCTTACGGGCGTCATGCGCGAGCTGCATCAGGCTGCGGTAATCGCGCAGGGTCGCGATGTGATGGCGGTCGTCGTCCGGCGCGGGGCTCTGTTCACCGAGTACGGCGGCGGAGTAGACCCACGGGATGCGCTCCAGCCAGCGCTCGTACGCCTCGACGGGCCGGTCGAGGCGCATCTCCGGCTGCATGATGACATAACCCATCGGCGTCATCTCGGCAGGTGGAGCCGAAATCCCGTGCGGCACCTGGGGCAGGACGACCTGTTGCCAGTTGTGCTGCCATTCCCGGAGCGTCGGGCCGAGGTTGCTGAGTCCCTTGAGCGAGAACAGATCTGCGGCGAGCGGCATCAGCACACTGTCGGCGGCGAGCAGCGCGGACCGGTTGATGGCTCCGAGGTTGGGGCCGACATCAATGAGGACAATGTCGGCGTCGACGGATGCGGCGGCGTGTTCGACCATACGGTGGAATGCGGTGGTGGTACGGATCCCGGCTTCGTCCCCCGCGAGCGACTTGAGCCAGTCGTTCGAGAGCTTGTCCTCGAAGCGGCTGAGATCGAGGCTTCCCGGAAGCAGCCACAGCCCTGGTTTCAGCGATACGGGCTCCACGAGCGCTACATCGCCCGTCCCCTCCAGGATGGGCCGTACGGCGTCGGCGACGGTACGGTCGTCACGGACCCGTCCCGCGCCCGGCGTCACCGCGAACTCCCCTTGGGCAATCAACTCGGAGGGGTTGAGCCACAGGTCCTCGATCTCGCTCTCGTCCAGGCACATCGACGTGAGGCTGGCCTGGGGATCCAGGTCCACCGCGAGGACGTTGTGATCGAGGCGGACCATCATGTGCGCCAAGTGGTAGACGAGGGTGGTGTTACCCGCCCTGTCGTTGTTGTTGAAGAGTGCGATCGATGGCGCGGTCATGTGGCTCTCCGGAGGGTTACGGCCCAGGACGAGTGGTCCACCTTGAACTCGGCGGGCGGATTGCCGTTACGTTCCAGCGCTGCCCGCACCCGACCGATTCCCCGGCCGAAGCGGTTGACGTAGCCGAGCCCTTTCAGCGCCGCAGCGAGAGACGGGTTGCGGTAGTCCGTGACCAGGTCGAAATTGTCGTCCCGCACCTGGCCGAAGGGCCCGCCAGGATTCGTCACCTCGATGCGGTCGTCGAACCAAACGATACGGGTGGGCGCATACGAGGTCTCGTAATTCCGGTGCATCAGGGCGTTCATGCAGATCTCGCGGAGGGCCTCCAGCGGATAATCCGGGCGCGAGGTCTCGCGGAAACCGTCACCGACGATCCGGGTCCGCACATTGCTCCGCAGCAAGGGCTCCAGCCGGGCCGCGGTGCCGATGAGGTTCTGCCGCAGCTCCTGTTCGTCAGCGATGGGAGCGTCGAGATCGACCCCTCCGTACCGCACGAACTGAACATACGCCCCGGGGATACAACGGGCGGGGGCGAGTCCGACGGCCAGCAGGCCGAGCGCGGTGGGGACACCGTCCGGCGTGGCCAGATGGCAGGAGGACAGCTGCACGTCGAGCGGGCGGCCGTTCTCCTCAATCACTTCCGGGTCGACCATGGCCGGCAGGTACGAACGCTGGAACAGAACGCGTTCGTCCTCGCGGCCCGCCCGTCGCGTGGTGGGGCCGGGCCTGACCCAGATCACACCGTCGCACCGCACGGGCGGAGCGGCGGACGCCTCGACCCGCAAATGTACGACAGGCTTCCCCTTGTAGAGGGCCGCGCGCACGGTGGGCGACGGCCGGTCAAGAACGCGGCCATCGTCGCGGAGATCCGTCAAGGGCCAGCAGAGCTGCGATCGCTCGTGTCGACCCCATCCACAGGTTCGCCCTGGTCATCCACCCCAACGAGAATGTCCCCGCCTCCTCTGCCGCAGAGATCATTAGCCATGGCGCACACGGCACTGGCGATGGCGTCCCCGCGCTCTATCAGTTCGTGGTTGGCCGAACAGCCGGAGCCCGCGCGATACCCACCGGCTGGGCGAGGTCCCCGCGCTCGGACCGGGTACGGCCGGATTCGTCACGGTCAGCAGGGCCGCCGCTCCCGGTTCGGTACGGCGGCCCCGACTCAGTTATCCGTCAGGTGGCCCGGCTTCCCGGGCTGTGCGGGAGGGTGGCCCAGGTGCACGTTCCGGTGCTGGGCGGGTACGCGGCGCCGAAGCCCCAGGTCCCGAGATGCGCCTGCACCAGGTCGAGGACCCCTGCGAGCGCGGTCTCGCGGCGTTCGTCGCACGCGGCGGCGAGGCCGGCGTGGGTATGGGCGGCATGGGTGTCGAACACCGTGACCTGAAGGGCGTCCTCCGCCTGGCACAGCCCGAGATGGATCCGCTCCCCCGAACCGGTGAACCGGCACGCGTAGACGACGAGTTCATCGACGAGGACAAGGGCCGGGTCGATCATCTTCTCCTCCCAGCAGTGAGCATCCAGGACGATCCAGGCGGCCTCCTGGGCGATGGCCGGCGTCGCCACGGCCGAGGGGCAGCGTCAGCCCGTACGAGAGGTTCCGCGGGCCCGGCTCGCCCAGGTCCTGGGATGGAGGCGGGCACTGCGTGATCCTCGGGACCGCGTGCAACGCGAACGGTGCGGCGGCAACCGGCGGTACGGGGCCGAGACAGCTGCCACGGGCGGGCACGGTCCTGTCGGGGATTGAACCGGTGAGGCCGCTCTTAGCCGGTACGGGTGTGGATTCGTTCTCGGGCATGTCAACTCCGCTCGCTGGTGGGGTGATGGTCGGCGTGTACGTGGACGCCTGCGGCTCACAACGGGCAGTGGCTCGTCTCCCTGACGCGGGCACGCCCCTCCCAGGGCAGGAGGACGTGGGCAGGCTCGCGTGATGCTCTTCGTTCTCGCTATGCGTGAGCGTCGCGTCACTTAAGGTAGAGCAGCCGCCGCATCGTGCGCCACCTTTAAGGTGGGAAATTAACCACCTTTGGTCTGGTGTCGCGATGTCCGGCAGACTGAGCGACAGATCGGACAGGAAGGCATTCGATGCCCCCACGCGCCACACCCACACAGCGTCAGAGGCGACTCGGTACCGAGATCCGCAAGATGCGGACCGAAGCGGGTCTGTCCGCCGAGTACGTGGCAGGCCTGCTCGGTGTCGACCGGGGCAAGGTGTCGAACATCGAGTCGGGGATCCGTAACATCAGCGCCGATCGCCTGCGCACCCTGGCCACCCACTGCGAGTGCACCGACGAGCAATACCTGTCCGCGCTCGCAGAACTCACCGAGGCTCCACAACGCAACTGGTGGGACGAGTACCGGGGAAGGCTGTCATCGGGCCTCTTGGACATCGTCGAGCTGGAGTGGCACGCGGCTCGGATTCAGACCATCCAGACAATCCACGTGCCGGGTCTTCTGCAGACCGAGGACTACGCCCGCAGCGTCTTCACGGCGGTCCTCCCCTCACTCCCCCGCCTCGAAGTCGAACTACGCGTGGCCCACCGGATGGACCGGCAGCGTGTGCTGAACCGCGAACGCCCGGTCGCCTACGTGGGATACGTGCACGAGGCCGCCCTACGCATGCTCTTCGGCGGTCGCGACGCAACGAAGAACCAGCTCAACGCGTTGATCAAGGCGAGCGAACGGGACAACGTCACCATTCGCGTAGTGCCCGTCGAACGAGGCAGCTTTCCCGGCGCCGGACACGCCCTGCTTTACGCGGAAGGACCCGTGCCGCAGCTGGACACAGTGCAACTCGATTCCGCACATGGCCCGGAGTTCATGCATGCCGAGCTGCAACTCGCCAAATACCGAGCCCACCTGCAATGGATGGACACGTCATGTCTGTCACCCCGAGCCTCACGCGACTTCATCCACAGCGTCATTCGCGAACTATGAGGAGCTGACCGTGGCCGAGATCAACTGGGAAGAACCCTTTTGCGGAGAAGGCAACAACTGCTTCCGCATCGGAACCGACGCGTACGGCAAGGCGTACATAGCGCTCGCAGGCCAAGAGGAGACGTACCTCACCGACTCCCGTGAAGCTCTCAGCACCCTCATCCGGGACATCAAGGCCGGTAAGGCTGACCACCTGCTGTAGCTCCGGTTCGAAGGCGCTCAGAAGCGGCATACACATCCGGGTCGGGGCTGCGGGGACTCCGCCGTCCCATCCGGACGACGCCTGCCAGGCCCCCTGCCCCCACGCGAATTGTTCAGGCAGGCGGGTCGTGCCTGGTGCCGCCGCGCAGAGACGAGAGCACCAAGCGGCCGTACCGGGTGGTCAGCACAGCGGCGGTTGCGGCAACGGAGAGGCCCAAAGCAACGAGGAGATGGGCCACCGATTCGTCACCCAGGACTTGCAGGATGCCGAGCGCGGAGCCCAGAGGAAGTCCGAGGATGGTGAGGACTCCGAGGGCTCCGCTGATTTGCTGGCTCTCTTGCGTCTGGACAAGTCGGCTGTTGTCTGCGGCTTCTGCCAGGATCTCGGCGAAGCGGACAGGCAATCGGTGCTGTGCCTGAAAGGCGAGGAGCAGTTCGTTGGCCGGACCATGAGCGGTCAGGTGCTGGCGCCAGTAAGTGCTGCGGAAGCGGGCGATGTTCCGCTCCAAAGCAGCTACCTTGCGGGCCAGCCGCGCTCCGTCGAACACCTCGGACAGTTCCTCGGTGAGTTCGTCGATGTGATCGCGCTGGAGCGAACCGAGCAGCAAGGCATCGAGGTAGACGGTACGGGCGTGCAAGGCCCCGAAGTCGTAGAAGTCGCCGTCGCCGCTGTCGGCGCGATGCCCGAGGAAGGCGGCACCGTGTCGCAGTACCAGGGCGCTCCAGTCAGCTGAAATGCGTACGGCCTGACCGAACTGGTCCGCTGCGATCTCAGGGGCGAGGGGAAAATCTGCCGCCGTCGATCGAGAGGCCAGGTGCCACAGCCATTGGTCGGCCGACGGCGGAAGAACGGCTGTGGGCTCGGACCGGAGTGCCGGGGTGTGCTGAGCCTTGGGAGTCAGGAAGGCGATGGTGTACGGGCGGGCAATCGCGAACGTACCGGTGCCGTCCCTGACTTCGGCGATGTCGGCCAGGAGCGACTCCGGCGCAAACGGACCCGTGAAAGGATCCGGTTCGGCATCGGGACGGCGGCCGATGGCTCGCAGCAGGGGAAGCAGCGGCCTGGTGGCAGTGAAGTGCAGGACCGCAAGGGCGTGGTCCTGATAGCGGGCGGTAGCTGTCCGCAGCAGTTCCATACCGTGCAGATGCAGTCCGTCGTGGTCGACTGACATGGGCCGGTACCAGCGGCGGGGGCGCCCGGGTGCACCGTAGAGAACGCGTGCCGAAGCAGGTGCGAAGTACGTCGCACGGGTGGCCGCGTCGGTTCGCCTGCTGCCGAGTTCGAAAGGGAAGGGGCCCTCTGCCCAGCCCGGAGTACATACCAGCCGCACGGGAAGTACGACGGTGAGGGCCTGGCGCGCTCCCGTGACGGTCTCCAGGTCACCAGTCACCGGTAGTACTCGGACGGGTCGGGTTGATCGAGCCGGATAACGAACTCCGCACGACCGGGACGGTCGGCGGCTACGTTGAAGCGGACGCGTTCACCGGTCCGGATCGTGCGGAAACCCTCAGTCACGATGTGAGTGTAGTCAAAGGTGTAGTAGCCGCCATCCGCCTCGTCCTGGACGATGAACGCGCCGACCGCGCCCGTCAGTCCACCGCCAGTGGGCCTGCGGTCGACGATGATGCCGTGTCGTGCATCGTTCATGAGGCTTCTACCTCCGATTGGTCGATGTCCTGCACGCACCGGAAGCCAACGGCGTTACTGCCGCCGCGTTTACGGTAGATCCCCTTGCTGCTCGTCTGCACGGCGCGCATCGGATTGTCGTAGCTGCCTCCGCAGAGAACCGCCTCACCGGGATCGTCGAGGCTGGTGGAGGTCCACTCCCAGATATTGCCGGCCATGTCCTCAACGCCGTACGGGGAACGGTTTGCCGGTCGCTCGTCCACTGGTGTCACCCATGCTGTGCGGAGTGCTTGCTGGGCGAATTCCTGCTGCCAGGCATGGAAAGTGACCACCGGGCGACCGACCCACGTGTCCGCGCAGTTGATCGGCGCGCCATCAGAGTCGTCTCCCCAGGGGAAGAGACGGCCGTCCGTCCCACGGGCAGCGGCTTCCCACTCCAGCGCGCTGGGCAGCCGCTTGCCCTCGAAAGCGGCGAAGGCGTAGGCACTCCACCAGCTGACGCAGGTGGCCGGAAAGGCACCGTACCGCTGGTTGACGTAGTAATCCGCTTCGCGCAGCCGGTCCGTCCAGGGCAGGTGCGTCACGTTGGCCGGCTGATCGGGGTGATCCCAGCGGGAGGTACCGTCGGGCAGGATTGCGTCGAGGAAGCGGCGATAGCGGCTGACCGTAACGGCGTGGCGGTCGAACCGGACCGGGCGTTGTACGCGGCGCAGCAAAAGCCGTTCCGCGGGCCCTACGAGGTAGACACCGGCGGGTACCACGCAGTCGTCGGTGGAGGCGTCCATTGGTAGGTGCGCGAGGAAGGCTCTCACCTGTTCGGTGATGAAGGCACCACCGGGCATGTCCGCCGCCTCTTCGAGTCCCCTCCGCGTGGCAAGGTGCCGGGCGGCAAGCAATCTTGGTATGCCGTGTGCGCGAATGCCGCCCGGTCCGGCCCTGCGGGTCTCAGCAGCGGCGCGAGTACTGACGCGGTGAGGTCCAGGCGACCGTCCGTGAAAGCGCTGGTGCCCAGATACCGGTGCAGGTCCAGAACGGAGAAAGTAGTCCGATCGGTGAGGAAATCCCGTCCGAAGGTTTCGGAGAGACGACCTTCGATGGCCGTCTGGCCCTGGTCCGCGAGAGTTTTCGTGATGTGTGCCGCCAGCAAGGCGTCGAGGGACTGCGCGGACGGCAGCTGGAGGGATGCAGTCAGCCGTTTCTCCAGCAGAGTCGCGTCGGGCTCTGTGAGCCGTACGAGGTGAAAGTGCGGCACTCGGGTCGGGTCGACGCCATTGGCGTACATCTGCTCGACCAGTTGTTCAGAGCGTGCCGCGCCACTGTCCAAAAGCTGACGGATTTGGGGCGAGTCGGCAAGGAACGACACCCGGGAACTCATCACCACAGCGGACTCGGCTGAGAGCACCGGCGCCAGGTCGGCGAAGAGCCGCAAGAAACCGTGAGGGCTGGCCTCATCCACGCCCTCGTCGATCGCGTCCAGGACACACAGTGCGGTGCCGGACCGAATCAAGTAGAGGAACAGGTCGTATGCGCGGGAGCGATCCGCCACCATGCAGGGCGACAATAGGCGCGCCACGTATTCCGAGAAGAGCTCTTCCTTCGGTTTCAGGCCCAGGTCGAAGTAGAAGCGGAACCGTCGGGTGTCAGGGTCTGCAGCAAGCTTGCGCAGAAGAGTGCTTTTTCCACTGCCCACTCGGCCGGTGACAAGGACATTGGCGTGGCCACGCGTCACGCGGGCGAGTAGGGAGGCGGCATCCTCGGCGGCTTCGATACGGGCTTCCCCGGTACGGGGATCGATCGAGAGAACGCTCGCCGTGATGGATGCCCGGGCATCGAGAGTGTCCGTGAAGGCGCTGGCGTCGAGGTGGGCGCTGAGGTCGATGAGGGTGTCGATGAACCGCTCATAGCGGACCGTTCGGCAGTCCTGACCGAGCAGCTGACGGAGAAGGTCCGGCAGCTGGTTACCGTTGCGGTCCTCTTCCAGGATGACGAACCTGGTCAGTTTCGGCAGGCGCGTGCGGAGCAGTTCACCATCGCTGGAAGTGAGAACGGTACGCAAGTCATCGGCGGCCCGGGAGAGCATCAACTCGACGTACTCCAGACGCATGCCCGACTCGCGGCAGAAGAGCAGATAACCCGTGTCCGGGGTGAGCACGAAGCGTTTCGCCTGGCGGTAACCGAGGGTCACATACAACCCCGAGAGGAATTCGCAACGGCCCGCGACTTCTGGGGCCATATGGGGCTCTCCGCCGAGAAGAGCTGAACTGCCGGTGTCGGTGAACCAGACCAGTACATCCACGAGACGGCGTACCGCCAGCAGGCCGTCTTCGTCGGAGATGTCGTAACCGTCGTGCGTGGATCGGTTACGCAGGCGTCGGATATCGTCCAGCGCGTTCAGCACTGTGCTGCTCCGGATGTGCGGACGGCAGCCTTTGACCAGGTCGTTGAGGGCTTTGCTCGACGGATCACCGTCGACGCTGTGATGCCGCCACAGCTCCTTGAGCAGCTTTTCCGTCAGCTTGCCGACGAGAGCGACTGCGTTCTCCGGGTAGCCGTCATTGAGGCTACGTAAGGGACGTTCGAGATCCAGGCCAAGACGGTCGGCGATGCGCGAGTGATCGTCGAGTTCGCTGCGAAGCCGCTGCAACCGTGCGTCCACTACCATGCTCAACGCTTCTCTCCGTGTTTCACGCCGAGCACGAAGGCAAAGCGGTCAGGGAATAGCAGGAGCGGCTCGGGGTGAGCGGCGCGCATCTCGTCGATTCCCTTCTCTATCTCGCTGTCGCTGAAAGTGGAGAGCAACGACATATAGCGGGCCCGCACCATTGAGATGTACTTGTCGCGGTCAAGACGCAGCTCGTGCTCCACGTGGAAGAGTCGAGCTTCGAGACCCGCGCGTTCCATGTGTCCGGCGATGCCTGCGGGATCGGGCTGCAGCTCTTCGAAGCGCTCAAGCGCTGCCCGGAACAATGGGTACTGGATGGTGGCCGGCAGCATCACCACAAGCAAACGCCCAGCGGGGGCGAGTCTTTGAGTCAGGCCCCGCAGAGTGGCACCAGGGTCCGCCACGTGGTGAACGGACTCCTTGAGCCACACGGCATCCAGCTCGTCGTATGGCAACGTCGTACGCGCGTCGGCGATGTCTTCAGCGGAAGCCAGAATCGGTGTCAGGCCCGGCAACGACTGCCTGTCGATCTGTCGCAGCATCGCTTCCGACGGGTCCACACAGAGGATGGGCTGCTCCGGGTGGACGATGCGCGACACCTCCCGCGCGAACAACCCGGTGCCGCTCCCGATGTCGGCGATGCGGTCCGCGGAAGAGATGGACAGCGCCTCGGTAATGCAGGCGGACATCCAGGGGATGTAGTTCGGCCCGTACACCCAATGCTCGTCATACTCGGAGGCGATCTCCTCGTAATGCCCCGCAACGTCCCGCTGGTCCACGGTCCCCCCGCCCCCGAGCTGACAGTCTCCTTCGGCCCGACAGCAGACTACCGTCCGCCAGTCCTGCATGACATGGCGTGATCCCTGATCGGCGGTACAGCCACCACGCGCGACAGGCTGCGGGGGCAGACCGGTGGCGCCCACGGACGGACCGATCACGCGATGGGCGAGCGTTTCTCCCACGCTGCGGCGAGCGCGGCGACCGGATCGGAGTCGGCGGGGGCGCAGGGCCACCACTCGCCGTCCTCCCGTGCGTACGGGTACCAGCGGCTGTCCGGACCGTAACGCAGTTGGAGGCCGGTGTCGCCCAGAGTGAGACGGCCTCGCCACGCTTTGAGGGTCACGATGTCCCCGGTCATGTCGGCGAGGGCCCCGGTCAGGGCCGTGCGGGCGGAGGCCAGCGCGGCCGGGGCGGGGACCACGGTCTCCTCGGCGACGGTGACCCCTATCGCGCCGCCGTGCCGCCAGGCGCGGGTGAGCCTGGCGAGTTCCAGAGGGCGAAGGCCCGTACCGGACTGCAGTCCGTGGAACCATTCGAGGTTGTTGTGGGAGGCCGCGAGGCGCACCGCGTCCTGGCGCTGAGTGAGGGTGAGCGAGGTGTGGTCCCCGGCGAGCAGCTGCTGGGCGCGGGTGGCGGCGTCCCCGGCGAGGCGCTGAAGCCCGTCGAGATCGAGGCCGGAGGAGGCCGGCGGCTCCACGGGCAGGGTGGAGGCCCGTGTTCCGGCGGGTTGAGGCGGGTCGGGAAGCGGGAGCGGCAGTGAGGCGTCCCTCCAGCGGGAGTACGCGGCCGTGGCCGGGACGCCGGCCGGGGCCTGTACGGCGGCCGGGCGGTCCGCGGTGCGCCGCTCGCGCAGGGCGGCGAAGACCTGCTCGCGGGTGCGACCACGCAGGGCGAAGAGGAGGAAGGGATTGTCGTCGACGCGAGTGGCGATCGCGTAACACAGGGCAGCCGCGTGCTTGCAGGGGTACCCCCAGTCCGGGCAGGAGCATTCGGGGTCGAGCTCGGAGGGCCTCGGAAGCAGCGGTACGTCGGCGACTCGGGCGTCGTCGACGAGGTTCTCGGGCATCTCGCCGTCGAGGAGGGCCGCGACATGGCCCGAGCGAGCGGCGACCGCGTCCAGGAGCGTGTCCCATTGACGGTCCGTCAGTACGGGTATCCGGACGCCGGCACGGTAGGGGCTGGGGCGGCTGCCCTGGACCGGGGCCTTGATCCGGCCCGGCGCGACGGCGATGTCGCCGACCATTCCCTTGCGGGCGTACGTGCGCCCGCGCGAGAGCCGCCCGGCATCGAGGGTGGAGTCCTCCAGCGCGGCCACCCATGCCTGGCCCCACCAGGTGGCGGCAAAGGCGCGCTTGCCGCGGACGGCGGCGGGGCGTTGTCCGGAACCGGCGGAACGGGCGGAACGGGCGGAACCGGCGGGGCTCATCACTGCCTCCTCAGGGCGACCAGCTCAGCCAGATCGTCGTCGCCGAGCTCGGTAAGGGCTGCCTCTCCGGAGCCGACCACCGACTCGGCCAGCGCGCGTTTGGACTCCAGCAGGTGTGCCACCTTGTCCTCCACGGTGCCCTCGGTGACGAGTTTGTGGACCTGGACGGGGTGGTCCTGGCCGATGCGGTACGCCCGGTCGGTGGCCTGGTCCTCGACGGCCGGGTTCCACCAGCGGTCGTAGTGCACGACATGCGTGGCGCGAGTGAGGTTGAGTCCGGTACCGGCCGCCTTCAGGGACAGCAGGAAGACCGGGACGTCACCGTTCTGGAAGGCGGCGACCATCTCCTCGCGGCGGGGCACGGGCGTACCGCCGTGCAGGTACAGCGATGTCACCCCGCGCTCGGTCAGATGGCGTTCGATCAGCTTGGCCATCTGCGTGTACTGGGTGAAGACCAGGGCCGATTCGCCTTCGGCGGTGATGGTGTCCAGGAGTTCGTCGAGGACTTCGAGCTTCCCGGAGCGGCCGGTCAACGGGCCCCCCTGACGCAGATACTGGGCGGGGTGGTTGCAGATCTGCTTCAGCGCGGTCAGCAGCTTCAGGACGAGGCCGCGGCGGGCGATGCCGTCGCTCTCTCGGATGCGGTCCATGGTCTCGCGCACGACCGCCTCGTACAGGGAGGCCTGTTCCGTGCTGAGCGACACGATCCGGTCGGTCTCGGTCTTCGGCGGCAACTCGGGAGCGATGCCCGGGTCGGACTTCTTGCGGCGCAGCAGAAACGGTCGTACGAGACGGGACAGCCGCTGCGCGGCCTCGGGATCCTCGCCGGACTCGACCACGCGCGCGTGCCGCTCGCGGAAGGCGGTGAGGGTGCCCAGCAGGCCGGGGGTGGTCCAGTCGAGCAGGGCCCACAGTTCGGAGAGGTTGTTCTCGACGGGGGTGCCGGTGAGTGCGACGCGGGCCCGCGCGGGCAGGGAGCGCAGCTGACGGGCGGTGGTGCTGTGGGGGTTCTTGACGTGCTGGGCCTCGTCGGCGGCGATCAGCGACCACTTGACGCCGGCGAGTTCGTCCCGGTCGCGGCGCAGCACCCCGTAGGTGACCAGGACCAGTTCGTCGCCGGCGAGGTCGTCGAGGTGGCGCTCGCCGCCGTGGTAGCGGCGCACCGGGACCGCGGGGGCAAACCGTGCTGCCTCACGTTGCCAGTTGCCCAGCAGTGACGCGGGGCAGACGACCAGGGTGGGCCCGGCGCTCGCCGGGTCGGTCTGCCGGTGCAGGTGGAGGGCGAGCAGGGTGATCGTCTTGCCCAGGCCCATGTCGTCGGCGAGGCAGCCGCCGAGGCCGAGGTCGCACATCTCGGCGAGCCAGGCCAGGCCTCGCTTCTGATAGTCGCGCAGGGTGGCGGCGAGTGCGGCGGGCTGCTCGACGGGGGTGCGCGATTCGGGTTCCCGTATGCGGGCGACGAGCTCGGCCAGCGCCCCGACCGCCTCGCAGGCGACCGCTTCCCCGTCGATCTCGGCCTCGCCGGTGAGGGCCGCGGTGAGCGCCTCCATGGGCGTGAGCGGTTGCATGCGGCGGCGCTTGGCGCGAGCCACCAGCTTCGGGTCGGCGATCACCCACTGGTCGCGCAGCCGGATGAGCGGGCGGCGGGTCTCGGCGAGAGCGTCCATCTCGGCTTCGGTGAGGGGCTCGCCGCCCATGGACAGCTGCCAGCGGAAGTCCAGTAGCCGGTCGGTGTCCAGCAGTCCGCCGACGGTGGAGCCGGGCGCGGAGGACTGCTCGATGACGGCCTGGGCGCTGAGGGCTTTGACGAGTTCACGTGGCCAGTGCACGGCGATTCCCGTGGCAGTCAGCGCGTCGGTGGCGTCGCCGAGCAGGTCGAGCGCCTCGTCGTCGGTGAGCCGCAGCTCGTCGGGGGCGGAGTCCTGGAGGAAGCGGCTGAACGGCGGCCAAGCGCGCGCTCCACGGCGCAGGGCCAGGAGCATCTCGGTCTCGGCGCGCGGGCCGAGGAGACGTTCGACGGCGGCCGGTTCGGACCAGACCTGGGCGGCCTCGACGACCAGGGCCGGGTCCTGGGCGGTGTGCAACTGCAGCACGGCGCGGAACTGCGAGCGCCGCCCCGTCGGCGGATCGACCCGCACGGAGACAGTGACATCCGCGGCGAGCGTCGCGTCGGTCTCCTCCGCCCACTCACGCAGGACCGGGACTGGCCGCACCTCTCGCCAGGCGTACGGCAGTTCACCGGCAGCCAGCGGGGCGGCCGGGGTGCGGGTCAGGGTGTCGGCGACGGCGTCGCAGAACCGGCGTATCAGCGCGGCGGGTTCGGTGATCCTGACCGGGGCGGGGCCGGGCTCGGGCAGGCAGTGGGCGTACGGCGGGAAGGCAGCGGCGAGCGCGTCGAGCGCCTGACGGTGGGAGGCTGCGTAGGGCCCCGCGCGCCAGGTGTCGTACGCCTCGGGGGTGAGCGCGGGATACAGGCGGCCGTCGGCGAGCAGCCGCAGGGCGAGCCGGACGGCCGCTGCCCATGCCGCGGCGGACGGGTGCACCGCGGACGAGGGATACGCCGGGGAGGCGGTCAGCAGGGCGGGCACGGCCACTCCGGCCGGCACCGCCCATCCCTCGACCGTACGGCGGCGCGTACCGCGGCCGTACGGGAGCACCAGCTCGGCCGGGCCGGCCTCCACACCGGCCGGTGGCTCGCCCCTCGGCGCGGCGCGCACTTCCGCGGGGCGCCACAGCAGCAGCCGACCGTGCCGCGCGGGTTCCTGGGGTAGGAACACCGCCGCCCAGCCGTCCGCGAGCAGCCCTGCCGTCCACCGCACGGCCTCGGGGGTGGCGAGCGGCTGCGATTGCCCGACTCGCCCCGGTCCCGGTTGCCTGATCGTCACGCGGGCCATCGTGGGCGTGCCCCTTCCTGGGCGGCCGTTCACCGCTCCGGCTCTGTTGATACCGGTCCCTGCAGCACGGTCCGCTCGGACGCGACACCTTTCGGCCAGTTTCTCAGTGGTGGGAGCGGGCCTTCAACCTGGATCCCACGGCCTCCGAATGAAGCCCGGCATCCGGTCCAGACGGCCGGTCAGGTCGTACATCGTCGCGCGCTCCTTGAGCGGGCGCCCGTACCGCAGCACCTCCCACTGAGTTGCCCCACCACGGCCTTCGCCGGCGCGTGCAGGGCGGGCGCGACCGCGCCGCCGAGCCGTCCGGCGATCGCGGCTGCCTCCGCGTCGTGTGAGCCGGGTCGCAGAGCCCGTTGAACAGCATCTTGCCCACCACATGGCCTGCCCGATGGACGGTTGACTTACTGGACCTCATCAATGCGCTGGCCCTTCTGATCGCGCTCGAACCCGACCAGGCCCGGCTCCTGGACGCTGTGAGCGCAGGCCCACTGATCACCACGGACGATCTCCGGGACCACGGCGTCCTGCCGGTCCCGCCCTACGCGGCGAAGGAGCCGAAGGCGCCGCGAGCGCCCGCCCCACTCCGGGGACCGTCCAAGGCACCTTCGATTTTCCCCAGCTGAGCCGACGCGTACTCAGCGCGAAACACAGGTCGCTGTCAGTCCCGCTGCGTAGCCTCGTACTCATGGAGGCAAATCCCGACGAAGCGTGGCAACGGCTGTCCGCTTACACGTACCTCAGTGCGCCTGAGCGCCTGGAGCATGTCGCGATCATGCGGGTGTTCTGCGGGACATTGCTGGCAGATCTGGCGGTGCCCGATGTACTGGCGAAGCTCGCCGACTCCGGTGGACCGGCAGCGGGGCTCGATGCCGAGACGCTGGCCGTTCGGCTGGAGCAGCTGGTGCGGTGGGGCAACTTGTTGCGCAGCAGTCACTCGGTGAAGGCATCGAGCATCACTGAATACCAGCGGGCCCGGTCCCGCTACCAGCTGTCCAAGCTGGGCGAACGGATCCAGCGAGAGGCGGACGAAGTCCTGGCGGGGGCGGACACCGCGCGCGAGGTCAGCAGCGAGTTGCTGGCACTGGTCGAGCGTGGGCTTCGCGAGCTGGCCGACCTGGCCCGGGGGCCGGGCGGAGTGGGGGCACAGGACGCGCTGGAGCGAGTCAGTACGATCTTCGTCCAGTTCACCGAATTCGCCGATTCTGTCCGGGATTTCTACGCCTACCTGGGCCAAGTGCTGGCGCGGTACGACCTGGACAGCGCGGAGTACCAGGGCTTCAAGGAGCTGTTGCTCGATTACGTCGAGGCCATCACGGAGGATGTGTCCTTCCGAGCCCCCCGGATCGCCACAGTTCTCAACGTCCTCTGGCCGCGGCTTCCTGATCTCCTGGATCGTCTCGACGCACATGCCCGTGGCCTTGCTGGGGTCTCGCTCAGCCCGGAGGGAGAGTCGGGGATCCGAGTGCAGCGCAGCCGAGGCCGCGAGATGGCCGACTGGGAGGGGTTGCGCGGCTGGTTCGCCGATGTCGAAGGACAGGGCAGCCAGGTCGATCAACTTCGTGATGCCACCTTGCGCGCACTGCAGTCGCTGCTCGCCAATGCCAAGCGGATGCTCCGCTCGGCTTCCGGCGAGATGTCGCGGCGCAAGGACCTGTTGCGCCTCGCCCGGTGGTTCGACGAGGCGGCCCCGGAGGAAGCGCATGACATCGCGGTCGCGGCCTTCGGTCTGTACAGCGCCCGGCATCTGGGCGTCCCGCCGGCCATGGACGAGGTGGTGCCCGCGTACACGAGCTGGTGGACCGGTCCAGTGGTCGAGGTCCCGGTCGCGCTCCGCGAGCGGGGCAGCCGCGCCCAGCGTGGCCGAGCATCGGCCGTGGAGGATCATTCCCAGCAGAAGCGACGGCTCCAGCAGGCCGCACGCGATCGGGCGGCGGCCAGACAGGCAGCCGCCGACGAACTGCGCAGCGCTTCCGGGCATTTCGCGCGGGTTCGGCTCACCTCGGCCGCCCTTGCCTTGTTGCTGGAGCTGTTGGCGACGGCGTTGGGTAACGCCCAGTTGCGACGGGTCGAGGGCCCGGGTATGGGGCAGACCGATGGCTTCGCCCTGGACGCCGCACAGAGCGAGGACGCGGAACTTGGCATCCGTCTCACAGTTCGGCGCATAGCCGGCGCGCACACGGTGCTGGACTCGGTCGACGGAGAACTGCTGCTGGATGATCTGGAGCTGATCGTCGAGAGCTCTGCTGTCCCGGAAGGACGAGAGATTGGAGCAAGCGCGTCGTGACACTTCCCTCCGCCCACGATGTCGCCCTCGCGGCAGAGCGCCGAAGCGCCGGCCGACTGCTGCTTGTGCACCCGCTGGTGACGGCGAACGGACCGCACTCCGATCTGTTTCCCTTGATCCGCAGGCATGCCGAATGGCTGGGGAAGCGATTCCAGCAGGTGCTTGGCTACCGACTCCTTGTCGACACCTCCTACGCCCGGCTGTTCAAGGCCGGACTGGGCGCCGGCGCGGGGCATCGGCTGGAGCGCTCCACCGGCACACCTTTCACTCCACGCACCTACGCCTGCCTGGCCTTGGCCCTTTCCGTCCTGGTGACAGCTCCCGAGCAGTTGCTGCTGTCGCGGCTGGTCGCCGACATCAAAGCCGCGGCAGCCGACGCCGGCATTGAGCTGGAGGGCACAGGCCGGGCGGCGGAGAAGCGGACTCTGGCCGCGGCACTGCGCCAGCTGGTCGACTGGGGGGTGCTCACGGAAACCGAAGGCAGTGTGGGCGCGGTCATGCAGGAGGACGGCGGCGAAGCGTTGGTCACGATCGACCGGGAGATCGCCCGTGCTGTCGTCGCCGGGCCCCTCGCGCCGAGCCGGGACGGTGCTGACCTGGTGCGGCGGGCCGCGGACCCCGGCTTCGGCGGTCCTCGTACGTACGTCCGTCGGATGCTGGTGGAGACACCCGCCGTCTACCTCGACGACCTGACCGATGCCGAGCGGGACTGGCTGCGTACCCGGCAGCGCCGGGAAGCCCAGGCGTTCTCCGAGCTTCTGGGTCTGGAGGCCGAGATCCGGGCC
Organism: Streptomyces sp. NPDC052236; assembly: GCF_044548015.1. Taxonomy (NCBI): domain Bacteria; kingdom Bacillati; phylum Actinomycetota; class Actinomycetes; order Kitasatosporales; family Streptomycetaceae; genus Streptomyces; species Streptomyces sp. NPDC052236. The sequence continues at coordinate 75,488 of NZ_JBIUBL010000001.1, forward strand.
GAGGGCGTGGTGCTGGTGGACGCCGAAGAAGAAGTGACCGATCTGCACCTGCCCGGTACAGGAACCGTCGCGCAGGCCGCCCTCCTCCTGGTGGAACAGTTGGTGGAGCGGCTGCGGCCTGCCGGTCCGGGGCACCCGGCGACCGGCGGCCGGCTGCTGATCGGTGTCGCCGTTCCGGACGGGCTGGTGGAGGAGCTGCTGGCTGAACTCGTTGGGGAGTACGGACGGCGGAGCAACTGGCAGCGCGGATATCTGGAGGACCTGCCCGCACTGCGGGAGGCGGTGCTGGACGTGCTCTTCCGCATGCGGCTGGTGGCCCGCGCCGGCCCACTCCGTTCCCAGGGAAAGGGCCTGCCCGAGGGATACGACGAGGCAGTCCCGGAAGACCGTCCTGTCACCGACGTCACGGGGGCGCGCCCGCAGGTGAGCGGCCTCGTGCTGCTCGCCGCTGCCGCCCGCTACGCCACTCGTGTCACCGTCCGCAAGGCTGCTGCCGGGGCGCTACCCGACGCCGACGTACAGCACGACGTACAACCCGACGTACAGCAGGAGCTGCCGCTATGAGCCCCGGTACGAGTGTCCCCATCCCCTTGCAGCGTTCCGCGCCACCCTCCCGTCACCGCTTTCGGTTGCACCGCGCGGGCATTCGCAATGTCTGGCAGTACGACGAGCAGGAGTTCTCGTTCGGCGACGGGCGGCTACTCCTGCGCGGCAAGAACGGCGCGGGCAAGTCCAAGGCCCTGGAGATGCTGCTGCCGTATCTGCTGGATGGCGATTCCCGGGCCTTGGACGCCACCGGTACCGGTCGGACCACACTCGTCTGGCTGATGCTGGACGGCTTCGAGCAGACGAACCGCCTGGGGTACCTCTGGGTCGAGTTCCGCATGACAACGGACGACGGTGGCGACCGCTACCTCACCCTTGGTGCCGCGATCCGTGCATCGAAGTCGACCAAGAAGGCTGTCCCGGCCTTCTTCGTCACCCCACTCCGCATCGGTGAGGACCTTCACCTCGTAGAGGGAGGGAAGCCCTTGCCGGTCGAGAAACTCAAAGAGAAGATCGGTGCCGGAAATGTGATGGAAAGGGCCGTCCAGTACCGGTCCCGTGTCGCCCGCGAGCTTTTCGGTATCACCGACACCACGCGTTACCGCAATCTGACTCAGCTCCTCCACCGGCTGCGACGCCCCACTGTCGGCGACCGCATCGAGTCCGGCGGACTCGTCTCTCTCCTCAGTGAGACCCTGCCAGGGCTGGACGAAGAGGTCGTGGAGAAGGTGGCGCGCAACCTCCACGATCTGGATGCCGTACGGGATGAGCTCGGCCGGCTGGAACGAACCGACGCCGCGCTTCGCACCTTCCTCACCAGTTATCGCGGCTACCTGGTGGGCGTTCTGCGCCGGGCATCCGACGGGGTCAGTCAGGAACTGGACACGCTTGCCCGGCGGCGCCGGGAAGCCGGTGACGCCGCGAAGGCAACGCACGACCTGAGAATCCAGGAGGAAGAGGCTGACACCCGACTACGGACCCTGCGAGAGGAGCGTGAGACCGCGCAGACCGAGCTCGACGCTCTTCAGGCGAGTGACGGATACCGCAGCCTGGCCGAACTGTCCGAGCGGCGCAACACAGTGGCCGCGTTGGGTACTGCCGCCGACACGGCTTTCGCCTCGGTACTGAGCGCACATCGTGCGGAGGAGGGCGCGGCAGACCGGCTGGCCGAAGGCACCCAGCGGCTGGGAAACCGGATTCAGGAGCTCGCCGCAGAACACCGGGAACTGCTGACCGCGGCGGAGAAGGCAGGGTTGCCCCCGGGCCACCTCGGCGACGCGGTCCCCCTGCACCACACACATCTCGGCGGGCCGACCGAGCTGGAAGTCTTCAGTCCTGCCGGTGAGACACAGATCGTGCGGCACCGACGCGTGACAGTTCCGGACACGACAGCCACCCAGGCGGCGTTGGACGCATGGCATGAGCAACTGGAGGGTTCACAGTCGGTGGTGAAGCATCGGCTGCGGATGGTCCAGGAAGTGGACAGCCTCGCCTCCCAAGCCCGCAAAGCTCAAGCAGACGCGGCCACGGCGGATGCCGAACGGGAGCGGCTGGAGGCGGATGGCGAACAGGCGGCCGACCGCCTCGCAAGGAACCGTGCGGGGGCTGTCGAAGAGAGCGGCGCATACGCCCGGGAGGTGGCCGAGTGGGCAGAGCGCATGACCGGCGCGATCGGGCCGGACTGCCCCTCGTTGGCTCCTGTCGGGGTAACCGTCGACCATGAGGCGTCACCGGAAGCGCCGTTCGCCGAGCGAGTGCTCCACGCGGGGATCGATATCGAAGCGCAGCAGGTCGCTCATGCCGTGCTGGACCCGTACGGCGAGGATCTGGCCGGGCGACGGGACACCCTCGCCCTGACCGTGAGCCGGCTCACCGAGGAGCGTGATCGGCTTGTCGGGCAGCGAAAGGTATGGGAACAGCGCACGGACCCGGAACCGCCCGTTCCGTACCACCGTGTCGCGGAACGAACACCCCATACAGGTGAGCCCTTTTTCCGGCTGGTCGACTTCGCCGAAGGACTCTCCTCAGCCCAGCGAGCGGGCTTGGAAGCGGCCCTGGAAGCGAGCGGCATCCTGGACGCCTGGGTCACCGCGGACGGCGCCGTTCTCGACGCGCTCACCCGCGACACTCTGTTGGTCCCCAGGGCAGCGGCCCTGGACGGGCCGACGCTGGCCGACGCGCTACGACCCGTGGCACATCCCGGGAGTGGCGTCACAGCTGAGCAGGTCGAGCACATTCTGCACGCCATCGCGCTCTCGCCCGCCGCGGAAGCAGCGGGAGTCAGCGCTGTGCACTACGACGGAAGCTGGCGCCTCGGTGCTGTCCGCGGCCGGCATATGAAGGACGGTGCCGAGTACGTGGGTGCCGCTGTGCGTGCCGAGACTCGGCGCCGGAAGCTGGCTGAGCTGGAGCAGGCGCTGGTCGAGGTGAAGCGGCGACTCACCATCGAGGGCGACAGACTGAGCGGGATCGACGCTTGGCGCCGGGGCCTCGCCGTCGGGATGCGGGCATTTCCACGGGCCAGCCGGCTGGCCCGTGCGTGGTCCCAGATCGAGGACGCCGAGTCCGCCGTACAGACTCTTACCGGTAAGGCGGTCCGCGCCACGCGCGCGGCCGAAGAGGCCCGCAGCCTGGCGGTCGCGGCCCGCGGCGAGGCGGAGGCCACCGCGACGGCCAACGATCTGCCGACCGAGCCTGACGCTCTGTCGAGAGTGCGGACGGCGCTGACCACCCTGCAGGGCGGCGTGGGGCATCTGCACAGGGCCATCCGTAGCACAGCCAGAGATCTCAGCGGCAGTTCGGCGGAGCGCGGAGGGTACGAGCGCGCTCATGGTGATCGCCGGGGAGCTGAGCGGGACTACCGGCTCCGTCTCGATGAGCTTCGGCCGGCTCGTCACGCCCTCCGTACGCTTGAGGAGGCTGTCGGGGCGGCCGAGGACGAGATTCTGGCGCGCGAAGCGGAGACCAAGCGGCACATTGCGGCAGCGGTTCGCGCGCTACCGGAAGCTCAAAGCGCACTGGCCGGTCTCCACGACCAGAGGGTCCGCGCGGAGGAGAAGGAAGGAAGTCACCGCGAGCAGTTGCTGACGCAGGAGGCCGCGGTGATCGAGGCCGGGAACGCGCTTCGCGGGGCGCTCGCCAGGCCGGAGGTGCTCCGTGGCGCAGGGCTGGACCGATCGACGTTGCCGGATCGCCATGGGGACGCGCCCATGGCGGATGCCCGTAGCCGCATTCGAGCGCTGCGCGGACTCGCCGACGCCGTGACGGGCCGACTGGACCGGCCGAGGAACGACGTATCGGACGGTGCGCTGCTCAACCGCCACACAGAACTACGCGATCAACTCGCCGGCGGTTACGACGCGCAGCTCGATGAGCGGGACGGGATCAAGGTCTGCCGACTGCTCGACGACCACGGTCCCCATGATGTCGCCCTGGTCGGGGAACGCATCGCCGATCAGGCCGCTGAGGCCCGAGGTCGTCTCACCGAGCGTGAGCGCGAGGTCTTTCAGCGCTTCCTCGCCGGTGAACTCGGCGACCATCTGTCGACGCAGGTCATCACTGCCGCCAATCTGGTCGCTGCTCTCAACGACACGCTGAGGACGGTGCGTACGTCTCACGGTCTCGGCGTTGAGCTGCAGTGGAAGCTGGACGAGGACGTCGATGCCGACGTACGAGCCGCTGTCGATTTGCTCCGCAGCCCCTCCGGACTGCGGACAAGGGAACAGACCGAGCAACTCCGTGAGGTGCTGCAACGCCGTATCGAAGACGCGCGCAGGGCCGATCCCTCGGCTGGCTACGCCGCCCACCTGCGCACCGCCCTGGACTACCGGGACTGGTTTCGCTTCCACACTTTCGTTGTCGAGGACGCCGCTCCGAACCGCAAGCGCAGGCTCACCGGTCGCACCGGGCTCAGCCAGGGCGAGCAGCGCGTGCTCTCCTACCTGGTGCTGTTCGCCGCAGCAGCCGCCCACTTCACCACCCTCGGCGAATCGGCACCCCACGCACCACGCCTGATCCTCCTCGATGACGCCTTCGCCAAGGTGGACGAACCCACCCATGGGCGGCTGGGGCGGATCCTCGTCGACCTCGATCTGGACTTCGTCCTCACCAGCGAACGGCTCATGGGCAACTGGCCGGAAGTCCCGTCCCTGCACATCTACGAGTGCCTTCGCGATCCGCACGTACGCGGCGTGGCCACCCTGCACTACACCTGGAACGGCCGCCATCGGCGCCTGGTTTCCGTATGAGCACCCTCCCGGCCGAGACGCGGGACTGGCTCACCGGGCCGGGCCTCGACCGCCTGTGGCAGGCGACCCGTAAACGCCTGGAAGGCAACGGCCTGCGAGCCACAGGCGCGCTGAGAATCACCGGGCTCGACGCTCAGGAGAAGACTGCCCTGTCCCAGCTATTGGGCAGGGCCCTCACGAGTGCCACCGCGACGATACGACTCGACGCGCTGGATTCAAGACTGCGGGATTCAGCGGCCGGACTCGGGCTGGTCGAGACTCTGCGTGCACTCGGAGGACCGCCTCTCACCGACCGCCGGGCCGTCCGGGCAGACGCCGAGGCCCGGCGCGAGCAGGTGTGGGCGACGGTCGCCGAATGCCTGGAGGTGTCTCCCCTGCGAGGGGAAGCGTGGGCGCGTCAGTGGTACGACGGGGTACGTCGGGTGGGTGTGCCGAGAGGAGTCACGCCGGAGGCCGCGGTCCGGACCCTCCAGCAGGCCGTTCAGGTGCTGACGCTGCTCCTCGGGCCAGAGCGGTCAGGCGTACGCGGCGGGGGTGGTGGCCGGGGCCGGGGCCGGGGCCGGGGCCGGGGCCGGGGCCGGGGCCGGGGCGAGCTTGCCGCCGAAGTGACCGGGTCCGCGCACGGTCTGGACGACGGGACCTGGCTCGCCCGGCTCGTCCAACGAGGCATCGCTCTCGCCCACGGCTCCGAACTCCCCGACAGCGCGTCCGGACGGCGCGCTCTGTGGCGACTGGCGGCAGTCACTCCGGACGAAGTCTCCAGCACTGTGCTCGCCTACGGTCTACGGCCGCTCGGTGACGGTTGGCGAGAACGGGCACTGCGCGAGAGAGCGCTGCATCACGCGGAGACCCACCTCACCTTGCGTGATTTGCACGTCGTGCAGCTGATGTTGCCGTCCGGCACCCTGGTCCACATCTGTGAAAACCCGCGCGTAGTGGAAGCCGCCGCTGACGCCGCCTGCTCTCAGCCAGTCGTCTGCACGTCCGGCAGCGCTGCCACGGCGGTTCTCACTCTGCTTGATGCCCTCGCTGCCGCTGGTTGTCGTTTCGCCTATCACGGTGACTTCGACTGGCCCGGCCTCACGTTGGCCAACCGGATCATCCGCCGCTATGACGCACGCCCCTGGCGGCTGAACGCCGAGGACTACGAGCGACTCGCCGCCGGCACCCAGGCTCAGGGCTTCCCCCAGCTGCCACTCACCGGCGAGCCCGTCGTCGCGGACTGGGATCCGGGTCTGGCCCCTGCCATGACAGCACTGGGCATCGCCCTTCACGAGGAAGCCACCCTCGGCCTTCTGGTGGAGGACCTGAGCTGAACGAAGCCAAGGGCCAATCACCGCCCGGCCTGGTGCCGCCCGGGCTCGTGCCGCCCGCGCCCCCGTTGCCCGTCACTCCGCGATTCACTCCGCGATGACGTCGCTCATGCCTCCGTCCGCGCGCCACCGCCTGAGCAGTTCGTGGAACGCGATCGGCCCGTCGCCGTACGACTCGCTGCGTTCTCTCGGCATGCCCTCGTTGTTGTAGTACCCAGGGGTGCATTCGGCCTGGAACTTGTACAGGCTCGCGGCCTTCTCCCGGATCGTGGCGACCCAGGCGCTCTCCGCCTCGGCGGTCGGCTCGACGTACCGGGCCCGGCGCTTGCGGGCTTCGGCGAGGACCGCGGCGACGTGGGTGGCCTGCTCGTCGAGGATGTGGACGAAGTTGACGGCGCTGGCGTTCTGCAGCGGGCCGAGCTGGAAGAGGTTGGGGAAGCCGTGGCTGTAGAAGCCGTGGAGCGACTTCGGGCCGCCGGCCCGCCAAGTCTCGGCCACGGTGACGCCGCCCCGGCCGTGCACCGGGAGGAGTCCCGACACGGCCGCAGGGATGCCGACCTCGAACCCGGTCGCGAAGATGACGCAGTCGACCTCGTACGCGGTGCCGCCGACCACGACGGCGTCCTCGGTGATGCGCTCGACGCCCCCTTGGTCGGCCGTGTCCACCAGCGTGACGTTTGGCCGGTTGAACGTGTCCAGGTAGGTGTCGCTGAACGCGGGCCGCTTGCACATATAGCGGTACCAGGGCTTGAGGGTCTCGGCCGTCTCCGGGTCCTCGACGACGGTGTCCACCCGTGCGCGGATCTCGTTCATCTTCTGGAAGTCGGCAAGCTCGTACAGGCGCTCCCGCTCCTCGGGCGGGAGGTCCGCATAACTGTTGCTCGGGATGAGGTTCTGCAGCAGCCGGGCGCTGGTCGTCCAGCCGTCGGACACCAGGTCCTCGTCCACCCGGCCGCCGGTGACCAGTGTGAGGAAGTTGTCCTTACGGCGCCGCTGCCAGCCCGGGGTCAGTGACGCGGCCCACTGCGGATCCGTGGGGCGGTTGCCGCGTACGTCGACCGTGGACGGCGTGCGCTGGAATACGTACAGGTGCTGGGCGTCGCGCCCCAGATGCGGCACGACCTGGATGGCGGTCGCGCCGGTGCCGATGAGGGCCACGCGCTTGTCGGCGAGCTTGTGGAGGCTGCCGTTCGCGTCGCCGCCGGTGTAGTCGTAGTCCCAGCGGCTGGAGTGGAACGTGTGGCCCTTGAAGGTCTCGATCCCGGGAATGCCGGGGAGTTTCGCCTGGCTGAGCGTTCCGTCGGCGGTCACCACATAGCGCGCCTTCATGCGGTCGCCGCGGTCGGTGCTGATGCTCCACTCCGACTCCGCCTCGTCCCAGCGGAGTTCGGTCACCCTGGTCTGGAAGCAGGCGTCGCGGTAGAGGTCGAAGTGCCGCCCGATCGCGCGCGTGTGCTGCCGGATCTCCTCGCCGGGCGCGTACTTCCACTTCGGGACGTAGCCGATTTCTTCGAGCAGGGGCATATAGACGTACGACTCGATGTCGCACTGGATCCCGGGATACCGGTTCCAGTACCAGGTTCCGCCGAAGTCCCCGGCCTTCTCGATGAACCGGATGTCCCGCACGCCCGCCTGGCGCAGGCGCGCGCCCGCGAGCAGGCCGCCGAAGCCACCACCGATGATCGCCACCTCGACCCGGTCGTACAGCGGCTCGCGGGTGAATCCCGGGTCTTCCAGGTACGGGTCGTCGGCGTACGAACCGAACTCGCCGGCGGCGCGGTGGTACTGCCGGTTGCCGTCGGGGCGTAACCGGCGGTCGCGCTCGGCGCGGTACCGCGCGCGCAGCGCGTCCGGGTCGGGACTGCTGGGGGTGGGCATGCGTGGTCCTCTCTGCTGTCCTCTGCGGTTCTGCTGTCCTCTACGGTCCTTGGATGTCCGCCGTTTCAGGCCGGGCGGTGCCTGTGGATCCACGCGGCCTGCCCGCCGTCGATCAGCAGGTCGGTGCCGGTGATGTACAGCGATTGCGGGCCGGTGAGGAACGCCACCGCGTCGGCGACCTCCCCGGGTGTCCCGGGGAGGCCCGCACCGCACGCCTCCAGCATCTTCAGCATGTGCTCGCCGGTCGCCGACTCGGCCTCCGCCTTCGACATCGCGGTGGAGATGACGCCCGGACTGACGGTGTTCACCCGGGCACCGCGGAGGTTCCAGGCGAGAGCGGCGGCCTGCACCCGTACGTGGTCGGCGCGCTTGGACACGATGTACGCGGCTGTCGCGTCGTCCCCGATGGCGGCGACGGCGTCGAGCGCGAGGAGTTCCGCCGCGGGAACCGTCGCGAGCGCGGCCTCGTCCGCCCGGCTCAGTGAGGCGCAGTGACCGGCCATGCTGGAGACGCACACCAGGGACGTGCCGCGGGTCGCCACGGTCTCGAAGGCGTCGATCACATGAGCCGTACCAACCAGGTCGACTTCGAGGATCCGCCGCGCGGACGCGGTCGCGGCGGAGACTCCCGCGGTGTGCACGACGGCGGTCAGCCGGCCCTCGGCGGCGGCCGTTTCCACGAGTTTCCCGACCGACGTACGGTCGGACACGTCGGTGACCACGCCCCGCGCCGTATAGCCCTCCGCGCGCAGCGCGTCGATCAGCGTGTCGAGTTGGCTGGTCGAGGCGTCGGCGACGATCAGGGAGCGTCCGCTGCCCAGTCGGCGCGCGACCGCCGAGCCCATGCCTCCTGCTCCGGTGACCACGACCACGTCACGGCGGTCTTCCGGTGGACCTTGATCCATGATGAACAACCTCCTTGTTGTTCCACGGGTTGTTGTTCCACGGGTTGTTGTTCCACGGGCTTCGGAGCCGTGGGATCGCTAAGCCGCAACCGCCTCGCGCCAGGCGGCGCGCGCCGCGATGGCCTGCCGCCAGGGGCGGATCGCCTTGGGCTGCATGCCGATCGCGAGGACCCCGGTCAGGCGGTCGCCGGTCCGGTACGCGACCACGAACCGGCGTTCGTCCAGGTCCCCGTCCACCACGGCGACTTCGTCGTGGCCGCGCAGACAGCCGTACGCCTGGATCTTCATGTCGTACTGGTCGGACCAGAAGTACGGCACCGGGGCGAACGCCTTGCGCGCCTCGGGGTGGAGGAGGTTGCGGGCGGCGGCCATGCCGTGTTCGGCCGCGTTGGTGCGGTGCTCGATGCGCATGGACACGCCGAACAGCGGGTTGTGCCAGCGGGCGACGTCCCCCGCGCCGTACACGCCGGGGGCGGCGGCGCTGTACTCGTCCGCACACCAGGCCGTCGCGCACCGTCAGGCCGCTGCCCTCCAGCCATTCGGTGTTCGGCAGGGAGCCGATGGCGACCAGGATCTCCTCGGCCTCCACCAGTTCGCCGTCCGCGAGCCGTACGCCGTCGTCGGTCACCTCGGCCACGGTGACACCGGTGCGCAGATCCACGCCATGGTCCAGGTGGGCCCTCGACAGCACCCGTCCGACCTCCTCGCCGACCGCGTGGGTCAGCGGCACCGGCGCCGGTTCGAGGAGGGTGACTTCACAGCCGAGACCTCGGGCCACCGCGGCGGCCTCCGCCCCGAGGAAACCGGCGCCGACCACTACCAGCCGTCGTCCAGGAACCAGGCAGTCCCGCAGCGTGAGGGCGTCGTCCAGGGTGCGCAGCACATGCGCGCCCTCGCCGGGCAGGCGGCGCGGGCGCACACCGGTGGCGACGATCAGTCCGTCGTACGGCACTCGGGTCCCGTCGGCCAGCAGCACCGTACGGCCGGCCGGTTCGAGGCCGGTCGCGGCGGTGCCGAGGCGCAGGTCGAGGTCAAGCGCGGCCAGGTCGGACGGTGTACGCAGGGGCAGCCGGCCGGGCTGCCACTCCGCTGCCAGGATCTGTTTGGACAGCGGCGGGCGATCGTAGGGGGTGTGCCGCTCATCGCCGACGAGGGTGACCGTGCCGTCGTAGCCCTCCCGGCGCAGCGTCTCGGCGGCCGTGAGCCCGGCGGCCGAGGCGCCGACGATCAGGATCCGCCTCACTCCTCCACCAGGCGGATCGCCACCGCCGGGCAGACCGCCGCGGCTTCGCGGACGCCGTCGAGAAGCTGTACGGCGGGGTTCTGATCCAGCACGATCGCCACCCCGTCCTCGTCGCGCTGGTCGAACACCTCGGGGGCGGCCACGACGCACTGCCCCGACGCCACGCACTTCGGTTCGTCCAGTTCCACACGCATGGTTCTGTCCTCAGTTCGCCGGTACGGGGAGGTGGGTCACCAGGTGACGGGCAGGGAACGGACGCCGTAGGTGGTCCCCGTGTGGTTGAACTCCAGCTCGTCGACGGAGGCGGCCAGCGCCAGGGTGGGGATACGGCGGTAGAGCGTGCCGTAGACCACCTGGAGCTCCAGGCGGGCGAGCGACTGGCCCAGGCACTGGTGGGGTCCGTAGCCGAACGCGTTGTGCACGCGGGCGGCCCGGCTCAGGTCCAGCCGCTCGGCCTCGGGGAACACCTCCGAGTCCCAGTTCGCGGCGTGCAGATCGAAGAGGAGGCCGTCCCCGGCGCGGATGGTCAGACCGCCGATCTCGATGTCCTCCTTGGCTACCCGGCGCAGGCCGGAGTGCACGATGGAGAGGTAGCGCAGCAGCTCCTCCACCGCGTTCGCGATCACCTTCGGGTCGTCGGTGTCGCGCAGCACGGCCAGTTGGTCCGGGTTTTCCAGCAGGGCCAGGGTCGCGAGGCTGATCATCGTCGTAGTGGTCTCGTGTCCGGCGATGAGCATCGCGACGCCCATGTGTACGGCCTCGCTGTGGGTCATCTCGCCGGCTGTGACCCGGGCGCCCATCTCGGACAGCACGTCCGCGCCGGGGCGGTGAGCTTCTCGGTGAGCAGGCTGCCCAGATACGCGGCCAGCGCGCCGCTCGCCGCCATTGCCTCCTGCGGCGGGACGGAACTGTCGAGGACGATGTTGCTGTTGTCCTGGAAGAAGTCGTGGTCCTTGTACGGGACACCGAGCAGGTCGGCGATGACGAGCGAGGGAACGGGCAGCGCCAGCACCGTGAGCAGGTCGGCCGGTTTCGGCCTGGCGAGCATGGTGTCGATCAGGTCGTCGACGAGCTTCTGGATGCCGGGCCGCATGGCCTCGATCCGCTTGATGAGGAACGGCGCGTTGACCATCCGGCGCAACCAGGTGTGGACCGGCGCGTCCGTGTTGGTGATCATCGTCGGGGTGAGGGGCGCGATCTCGGCGCGGTGCGCGTTCACATACGGGAAGCCGGACTCATGGTCGTCGTTGCTGACGCGGGGATCGGTCAGGAGGGCCCGCTGGTCGGCGTGGCGGGTGATCAGCCAGGGTGTGGTGCCGTTCCAGATCCGGACCTTGGTGATCGGTTTCTCCGCCCGCAGCGGCTCCAGGGCCGGAGGCGGGGCGAGGGGGCATTCCGCCGCCCGGGGCATCGGATACTCGGGAACCGGCGCGGCCCCATCGTGCGCGGGACAGCCGGTCAACGTGTCCGCCATGTCACTCCTCGGTGGGGTCTCCGCCACGGCGGGGACCCGGGGGGAAGCGTGGAGAGAGGCCTCTTAAACACATGCAACCGGAGGGGACTGACACCATTCGGTCAGCTACCTGACGGAAGGCTGACGTGACGAAGCTCACATGGAGAAGGTCGCATGAGGAAGGTGGGTACTTGACCGTCTTTGGCGGGACATGGAGCCGCCGGGTCATGGCGAGGGTGCCCGTCAGACACCGTCAGATGCCGTCAGATGCCGTCAGGCGGATCACTGCGGCTGGGCGCCCTCTCCCACGGGGGTCTCGGTGTGGGAGAGGAAGTCGTCGACCACCCGGTGCAGCAGGGTGGCGAGCTGCTGCAGGTCCTGTGGCGACCACTCGACCAGCGCCAGCTGCATCCCCCGGATGCTGGCCTCGCGGATGCGGTCCATGGTCTCCCGTCCGGCCGGGGTGATCTGGATGCGCTGCGCACGGCGGTCATCCGGGTCCGGGACGCGGGTCACGTAGCCCGCCTTCTGGAGCTGCTGCACCTGCCGGGTGACGTGCGACGCCTCCACGGCCAGCCGGGCCGCCAGTTCGCTGGGGCGCAGGGGGTCGGAGTCGGCGATCTGCCGCAGAAGGGCCACGGCCGCACGGTCCAGGGGCGCTCCGGCCAGGGCCATGAGGCGCTCATGCTGGCGGACCCGGCTGTTCAGATACGAGAGCCGGGTGAGGGCGCGCTCGATCTCGACCACGTCGGTCGAGGCGGGGGCGTCGGTGGACGGTGACGAAGGGGACATGCAATCACTTTACCATCTGATTGCTTGACTTAAGTAATTTATACGTGCTTGCCTGACTCACGTAATGCAGCTCCATCGTGCCATCGCCGTCCGCCCACCGAGAAGCCGCCCACAACGGGCAAGGGAGCACCCCATGAGCAGCCCCGGCCATCAGGGACGCAGTGTTGTCGTCACCGGAGCGGGATCCGGAATCGGCCGGGCCACGGCCCTGAAGTTCGCGCAGGAAGGCGCGAAGGTCCTGGTCGCGGACCTGAACCGGGAAGGCGCCGAGGAAACCGTCAAAGCGATCGAGAGCGCGGGAGGCACCGCCCGCGCGGTCGTCGGTGATCTCAGCGATCAGCAGGTGGTCGACGAGGTCGTCGACACCGCCGTACAGGCCTTCGGCGGTCTGGACGTCCTGGTGAACAACGCCGGGATCATGGACCGCATGTCGGCCCTGGGGGCACCTCCCAGGGCGAAGCCTCTGGGGGAGAGACCGACGACGCCGAATGGGAACGCGTCATACGGGTCAACCTGACGGCGCCCTTCCTGCTGACCCGTGCGGTCCTGCCGCACATGCTGGCCGCGGGTGGCGGCGCGATCGTCTTCACCGCGTCCGAGGCCGGGCTGCGCGGCAGCGCGGCCGGTGCCGCGTACACCGCCTCCAAGCACGGCATCGTCGGACTGGTCAAGAACCTCGCCGTCATGTACCGCAAGCAGGGCATCCGCGCCAACGCCATCGCCCCCGGTCCTACCGCGACCAGCATCCAGGTCGACGCCCGCGCGGAGGCCCACGGCCCCGCCCTGCTCGGCCACTTCATCGGCAGCAACATCGGGCGGATAGGCACCGCGGAGGAGCAGGCCGCCGCCATCGTCTTCCTCGCCTCGGACGCCGCCGGCTTCATCAACGGCGCCATCCTGCCGGTCGATGACGGCTGGTCCGCCGTCTGACCGGTGGCGCCATGTCGTGGCGTGCGGAGGGCGTTTGTGCGTCAGTACGGTCCAGTTACGGTCCTCCGGTCCGACGCGCGAGCGGATATGGCACAGTCGTGCCGGTGGATGAGCTGCGACCGCAGGAACCCGCACGCATAGGCGCGTGGCGGATTCTCGCCCGGCTCGGTGCGGGCGGCATGGGACAGGTGTATCTCGGCCGGTCGCCCGGCGGACGGCTGGTGGCCGTGAAGGTGATCCGCGACGAGATCAGCGATCACCCCGAGGCGCTGGCCCGGTTCCGGCGGGAGGCCGCGACCGTGGAGACCGTACGGAGCGCCTACACCGCCCAGTTGATCGAGGCATCGCTCGACACGTCCCCGTACTGGCTGGCCACCGAGTACGTGCCGGGGCCCACGCTGCGCGGTGCCGTAGGCGCGAGCGGCCCGTTCCCGCCGGACAGCGCCCTGCGCCTGTTGGCCGCGCTCGCCGAGGGGCTGGCCGCGGTCCATGTCCACGGGGTCACGCACCGGGACCTGAAGCCGCAGAACGTCATCCTCCGCGCCGCAGGGACCGCAACTGATCGACTTCGGCATCGCCCGGGGACTTGAGCAGACGATTCTCACCCGGGACAGCATGGCACCGGGGACACCCGGGTTCACGGCGCCCGAGGTCCTCCTGCGTAACGAAGTCGGACCGGCGGCGGACGTCTTCGCGCTGGGAGCGACGATCGCCTACACGGCGACCGGCCGGCCCCCGTACGGCACGGGCGAGGCGGCAGCGGTGAGCTACCGGACCGTGCACGAGGACATCGACCTGGCGGGGGTACAGCCCGAGCTGGCCACGCTGATCAGGCAGTGCGTCGCCAAGGACCCGGCGGAACGGCCCGAGCCGGCCGCCGTGATCGCCCGCTGCGCGGTGGACTCGGCGCTGGCCACGGACGCCCACTACCGCTCGGTGGCCCGCGATGCCGAACCCGAACCCGAACCCGTACCCGAACTCGTGCCCGACCCCGTACCCGTACCCGTACCCGGGCGGGAACCGGAGACTGTACCCACGGGTCCGTCCGACACCACACCGTACGGCGGTCCGGATGATCAGCGGCGTCCCGCCCGCACCGGACGTCGTACGGGCTGGCTCGCGGCATGTGCGGTGGCGCTCGCCGTGCCGACGACGGTCTGGCTGCTCGGCGAACAGGACGACCAAAACTCCGGAACAGCGCCCACGACCGATGCCACCGTGTCCAGACCGGCCACCACCGGCCCGGCGGGTGGGCCACCGGACCACATCGTGAACGACCGTGTCTCACAGGACCGCTGGACCCTGTCGGACGATTCGGCACAGGCCGCCCAGGGCATCGGCTCCTGCGACCTGGCCAGTTACGCCAACTCCTCGCCGCCGATGGACCTGCAGTCCTCCGTTTCGCACACCACAGGCTCGGACACCGCCTCGGTGTCGCTGCGCCCCAAGACCGCCGGACAGGGAAAGCGGCCTGCGCCGTACTACGTGTCTGTGGGGCTGCGGCCCCCGCACGAGACCGACCGCACCACCGGTCGGCCCCTTGCGTCCGTCAGCAAGGGCATCGGCTTCACCAGCAAGCCCTTCGACATGTACTCCCAGTGGTCCTCGGGCGGAACCATCAAGCTCAAGTATCCCGACGACTTCCGGGCCCACTTCGGCAACCGGACCATCGACGCGATCCCGGTCAGCGACGACAGGGGCGACTGGACCGTGGTGTTCTACCACGTCGAGGGCGGGCCCACGAAGTACACGTCCGTCGTGTGCAACGGCTTCCACGCCTAGGAGGTCGGCCTGGCGGTCGGCCCCGCCGCCGGGCGGTACTCAGCCCAGGGTCTTGCCGCGGAGCAGCGTCGTACGCAGCACCAGCCCGGGTTCTCCGCAGCGGCTCGCCGCCGCCTCCGCCTCGGCGGCCAGGGCGTCGATGTCGGGGCCGCCCGCCGGGCGGTGCCTGCCTCGCCAGCGCACCTCGGTCAGTGACAGCAGCAGCTCCACGGCCTGTACGAACCGCCGGTCCCCGCCCTCCGCGTGGGCGGGCAGCTCCCGGACCGCCTTGATCACTTCTTCGCAGTGGCCCTCGGCCTCGGCGAAGGATAGCCCTTCCATGGCGGCCTCGCGGGCCAGCGCGTAGTGCGCGTCGGCCGACGCGGCGAGGCAGCCGGGGCCGCCGAGCCGCAGATGGTGGGCGATCTCCAGGCGGCGTTCCAACGGGGCGGTCAGCGCTGTCAGCAGCGAGCGCAGCTCGTCCATGTGCTCAACGCGGTCGACGAACTCGGTCGGCAGCATCACGCGTGCCCCGGTCCCTGCCCGCACGGGCATGTGCCGCCCACGGTAGACGATGCGAAGTCCATGCCCCAGGCGGCTCATTGAGCCCCACGCACACCGGGTCCGGGCGCGCACCCGCCGCCCGGACCCGGTGAAACTGCGTCAGTCGTCAGTCGTCAGCCGCTACTGCCACCCGTTCACCATCATCCGAAGATGTCGACAGCGTGGTAGTACGTCCACGCCGTGGAGTTGCACGCCGTCTTGGACGCGCCCGAGTAGCCGTTGCAGACGCGCTTGAGGTCCTCGTAGAACGCGGAGTCGAGACGCGCCTTGTTGGCCGAGAAGGAGCCGGCCGCCTTGTAGTTCCGGTAACCGAAGTCGTGGCGGGCGCAGGCGGTCTTGAAGGGGAAGCCGAAGGGGTTGTCCGGCGAGGAGCTGCAGTAGTCCGTACCCCAGTCGAAGGCGTACGTCGCCCAGGCACCCTGATTGAGACGGGCGGCGTTCCACGCGTTGTAGCTGGAGGCGCTCGTCTGGGTCCAGGAGCTGAGCACCTGGGGCTTGTCCGCCGGGGCAGCCGACGCGGATGCGGCCGGGAGCAGGGTGAGTGGCACCGACAGGGCGGCGGCAGCGAGGGGTAGGGCGAAACGACGGCGCATGCGGGACCTCCGTGAGTGGGGCGGCCGAGCGCCCCGTGGGATCTCACGAGGCGGGCCAAGCGTCCCGTCATGCCCCTGTCATGGATAGGACGCGCACGAAAGGCATAGGGGTATCCCTAAAGCTTTGCTGCGTCCGCTCGTTGGGTTTGCCGAAGGGCCCGCGGACGTTCAGGGAAGGGAGGTTTCAGGGGCGGGTGATGGCACGTCACTGACGCCGCCGCCACCTGCCGTCGGTCCCGCGGTCGCGGACACGCCGCGGACCGCGGACAGGTACCCCCGCTGGAGGGAGCAGCGCCGTATCGCGTGCCGGAGACCTGGCCGTCGCAGCTTGTACTACGTGAAGCGGCCACACGGCTGGGAGGGGCCACGCGCGGGGTCGGCATCGACATCACCGCCGAGACCCCAAGACCCCGAAGATCGCCGAGACCCCGAAGATCGCCGAAATCGCCCCGGCGGACGCCCGCCGACAGGTCCCCGAAACATCGTCGTAGTCCCAATGGGTCAGTGGGGGAACCAGAGCGCGCGGTCGCTCGTTGGCCTCGTGGGCAAAGGAACCGTCAAGAGGCGCGGCCCGCGCCGGATTGCGCAGGGGATTTCCATGGGTGTCAGCCTTTCCAAGGGCGGCAACGTCTCGCTCAGCAAGGAGGCCCCGGGCCTGACCGCGGTCATCGTGGGTCTGGGCTGGGACGTTCGCAGCACCACCGGTACCGACTTCGACCTCGACGCCAGCGCCCTGCTGCTGGACGCGAACGCCAAGGTCGTTTCGGATCAGCACTTCGTGTTCTTCAACAACCTCAAGAGCCCGGACGGCTCGGTCGAGCACACCGGCGACAACCTCACGGGTGAGGGCGAGGGCGACGACGAGCAGATCAAGGTCAACCTCGCGGGAGTGCCTGCCGAGGTCGACAAGATTGTCTTCCCGGTCTCCATCCACGAGGGTGAGAGCCGCCAGCAGTCCTTCGGCCAGGTGCGCAACGCGTTCATCCGCGTCATCAACCAGGCAGGCGGCGCCGAGCTCGCGCGCTACGACCTGAGCGAGGACGCCTCGACCGAGACCGCGATGGTCTTCGGCGAGCTGTACCGCAATGGCGCGGAGTGGAAGTTCCGCGCTGTCGGCCAGGGGTACGCCTCGGGGCTGCGCGGCATCGCGCAGGACTTCGGCGTCAACATCTGATCTCGTCCGCAGGTCGGTTCAGTTCAGTTCAGTCCAAAGGGCCTGATCCTCGCTGGTCGAGGATCGGGCCCTTTGCTGTCCGCTGTAGTCCACTGTTATCCACAGGCAGTTATCCACAGGCCGAACGGGATGTCCGCGGCCCGGCGCAGAATAGGGGTCATGACTGAGATCACTGACTCCATGCCCGACTGGGAAAAGCGCTTCCGGGCACCGCGTGTCTCCCTGCCCGACTGGGCCGAGGACGCGCCCGACCGCTCGCTCTTCGTGTCGAACGCGACAGGGACATACGAGCTGTACGCGTGGGACCGGGCGACCGGGTCGCAGCGGCAGGCGACGGACCGGCCGAACGGCACGACGGACGGGGTGCTTGCCCCCGACGGATCATCGATCTGGTGGTTCTCGGACACGGACGGGGACGAGTTCGGGGTCTGGATGCGGCAGCCGTTCGGCGGCGGTGCCGACGAGCCCGCGGTGCCCGGACTGGAGCCCTCGTACCCGGCGGGCCTGGCGATCGGCCGGGACGGCACCTCGGTCGTCGGCCGGTCGACCGACGAGGACGGCACGACCATCCATGTCGTCCGGGCGGGCTCCGCGCCGGTGGAGATCTACCGGCACCGCCAGTCGGCCGGAGTCGGCGATCTCTCGCACGACGGAACGCTGATCGCGATAGAGCACACAGAGCACGGGGACGCGATGCACTCGGCGCTGCGGGTGATGCGCCCCGACGGCGAGCCGGTCGCCGAGCTGGACGATTCCAAGGGCGGCACCGAGGAGCTGGGCCTTGAGGTCCTCGGTTTCGCCCCGGTGGACGGAGACACCCGGCTGCTCATCGGGCACCAGCGGCGCGGGCGCTGGGAGCCGATGATCTGGGACGTCGCTTCGGGCACGGAAGCCGGTCTCGCGATCGACCTGCCGGGCGATGTGAACGCCGAGTGGTATCCGGACGGCTCCGCGCTGCTGGTCGCGCACAGCTTTGAGGCGCGCGGGGAGCTGTTCCGGTACGACCTCGCGTCGCGCGAGCTGGTACGGATCGAGACGCTGACCGGTTCGGTCTCGGGCGCGATGGCCCGGCCGGACGGAGCGGTGGAGTATCTGTGGTCGTCGGCCGCGCTCCCGCCGCGGGTGCGCTCGACGGCGGGCGGGGTCGTGCTCGATCCCCCGGGGCTGAAGGCGCCGGAGTCGGTGGTCGTGGAGGACGCGTGGGTGGAGGGGCCCGGGGGCCGTATCCACGCCCTGGTGCAGCGGCCCGCGGGCGCGAGTGGTCCGCTGCCGACCGTCTTCGAGATACACGGCGGCCCGACCTGGCACGACAGCGACGCTTTCGCGGCCGGTCCGGCGGCCTGGGTCGACCATGGATACGCGGTCGTACGGGTCAACTACCGGGGCTCGACGGGGTACGGACGGGAGTGGACGGACGCCCTCAAGCACCGCATCGGGCTGATCGAGCTGGAGGACATCGCGGCGGTCCGGGAGTGGGCGGTGTCCTCGGGGCTCGCGGACCCGGCGAAGCTGGTCCTGGCGGGCGGGTCCTGGGGCGGGTATCTGACCCTGCTCGGCCTCGGCACCCAGCCCGAGGCGTGGGCGCTGGGCCTGGCCGCGGTGCCGGTCGCGGACTATGTCACGGCGTACCACGACGAGATGGAGGCCCTGAAGTCGATAGACCGCACACTGCTCGGCGGCACCCCGGAGGAGGTCCCGGAGCGGTTCGAGGCCTCGTCCCCGCTGACATACGTGGACGCGGTGCGGGCCCCGGTCTACATATCGGCGGGTGTCAACGACCCGCGCTGCCCGATCCGCCAGGTCGAGAACTATGTGGACCGACTGGCCGCGCGCGGCGCGCCGCACGAGGTGTACCGGTACGACGCGGGGCACGGCTCGCTGGTGGTGGAGGAGCGGATCAAGCAGGTGCGGCTGGAGCTCGCCTTCGCCGCGGAGCATCTGGGTTAGGCAGCAGCGTCTGAGAGGAGACATCTGAGAGCGGGTGTCTGGGATCGGGCCTCTGGGAGGGGTGTCTGGGAGGGGGTGGGACAAGGGGCTCGGGGCGCGTTCCGTACCGTAGGGGTGTGTACCGGATCCTGCTGACGCCCCGCTGGTGGGGAATCAACCTCTTCGTCGTGCTGGCGATCCCCTTCTGCGTCTTCATGGGCTCCTGGCAGCTCGGCAAGTTCGAGGACCGCGTCGACACGCACACGGAGGCCCAGCGGAAGCCCGGCCCGGGCGAGCAGCAGGCGGTCCCGCTCGATGAGCTGCTGCCCGTCGACAAGGAGACCTCAGGGGAGCTGGCGACGGCGACCGGGCGGTACGGGCAGCAGTTCCTCGTGCCCGAGCGGGAACTGGACGACAGGCGTGGCTCGTATGTGCTGACCCTGCTGAAGACCGACGGCGGGCGGACGCTGCCCGTGGTCCGTGGCTGGCTGGCCGACGGCGGGCGGCCCCCCGCCGTCCCGGCCGGCGAGGTCACCGTGACGGGCGCGCTCCAGGCGTCCGAGACCATGGGCACCGACGGGGTGCACGCGACAAGCGGGCTGCCGAGCGGGCAGCTGGGAATGATCAGCGCGGCGTCGCTGGTGAACCTGGTGCCGGACGACATGTACGACGCGTGGGTCACCCTGGCCGAGGCGGACAACGGGCTGAAGGCGGTGCCCGCGGCCGCCCCGGAGGGCAGCGGGCTCGACCTCAAGGCGTTCCAGAACCTGGGCTACACCGGAGAGTGGTTCGTCTTCGCCGGTTTCGTGCTCTTCATGTGGTTCCGGCTGCTGCGGCGCGAGGTCGAGGCGGCCAGGGACCGGGAACTGGGCCTGGAGCCCGAGCCGGTATGACGCGGCGGACCCGGACCCCGGCGTCCCTGGCGACTCGGGCGTCTCGGGCGGTGTGCCCCCGCGGCGAGGCGATGCCGGCCGGGATGTCCCACCCACATCACCGCGCGTAGCTGCGTCCCACGTCTCAGGTTGGCAGGCCGGCAGGCCGGGCCGGCTGGTGCTACGACTCGCCCAGGACACCCGTCCGGTAGATCGTGCCCGCGCAGGCGTTGGGGATTGTGGTCTCCGCGGTCGGCGCGCCCGGTTCCGCGGTGTGCGTTACCGCGACGCTGCCGTCCGCCGTCCTGCCGTCCTCGACGCCCAACTGCGTCTGGGTGTTGTCCCCGCCCGCACCCGCGCCCGCGCCCGTGGTGCCGCTGGACGCGCCCGTGCCGCCGTCCGAGGGCGTGGGGCTGGGTGAGGTGCCGGTCGTCGGGCAGCTGTCCGTCGGCACCCAGGCGAACTTCACCGCGTACGCCATTTCCGGCTTCAGCAGCAGCGTCCCGACCTCCTGTGAGGGATCGGGCAGTCCGCTGGCGGCGTCGCCCGCCGTGTGGTCGACCACGGTGATCGCGACGGAATCGGCGGCGCCCTGCGCCTGGAACCCGACCGTGCCCGAACCCGTGACCTCGCACGCCCTCCCGGAGACATTGGAGATGCGGAAAGTCCCGTACACCTTGCCCTCGGCGTCCGGCTGGTCCGCGTCCGCCGAGCTGATGCCCAGCTGGTTCCCGCTACAGGGCGGCGGGGTCGGGTCCTTGACGCTCGCCCCGCCGGCCGCGTCGCCCGAGCCGGTGTTCGCGCCGCCGGTGACGGCCGCCGAGTCCGGTGTGCTGGTCGCCTTGCCCTTGTCCGGCTTGTAGTCCGGGTCATTGGAGACGGGGTCACCCGCCCCCTTGCTGCCGCCCGCGTCGCCCGGTTTCGCGTCGGTGCCGCCCTGCGCCTCTTCGCCGTGTCCGGCGTTGATGGAGCGGGAGCCGTCGCCACCGTTGGAGTTCGCCACATGAACGAAGGCGGGGACGGCGGTTCCGATCAGCAGCGCCGCGGCCGCCATACCGACGAGTGCCTGCCGTTTGCGTGCGCGCCGCGCGGGGACCGCCTTTCGCAGGTGCTCGAGGGCGGCTTCGGAGGGCATGAGATCGTCCACCGCGCCTCGCAGCAGTCGGCGCAGGGCCTCTTCGTCCCCTTCGTCTCCGCCGAGACCCGGCACCGGGTCGTCACCGGGCCCCGGGCCGTCGCCCGACCCCGAAGCCGGTTCCGGTCCCGCCACCGGTTCCGGTCCCGATGCCGGTTCTGGTTCCGGCTCTGACGCCGAGCCCGACTCCGGGTGGTCCACCGACCCGCCTACCGGCTCGTCTTCTTCCGGTCCCTGTGCGAGGCCGCCCAGCTCGTTTTCCGGCCCGTTCTTCACAATTCCGTTTCCAGTTCCAGTTCCAGTCCGGTCGCCAAACGGCCCGTCCGTCCCGTACCGCTCAAATCTATGCCTGTGGCCCCTCATACCGTGGCCTCCATGGCGATGCGCAGCGCCGCGATGCCCCGCGAGCCGTACGCCTTCACCGAGCCCAGCGAGATACCCAGTGTCTGAGCGACCTGAGCCTCGGTCATATCGGCGAAGTACCGCAGGACCAGCACCTCGCGCTGGCGGCGCTGCAAACCGCGCATCGCCTTGATCAGCGCGTCCCGCTCCAACTGGTCATAGGCCCCCTCCTCCGCGCTCGCCATGTCCGGCATCGGCTTGGAGAGCAGCTTCAGTCCGAGGATGCGTCGGCGCAGCGCCGAACGCGAGAGGTTGACCACGGTCTGACGCAGATACGCCAGGGTCTTCTCCGGGTCCCGTACCCGGCTGCGCGCCGAGTGGACCCGAATGAACGCTTCTTGGACCACGTCCTCGCAGGACGCCGTGTCGTCCAGCAGGAGCGCCGCGAGCCCCAGCAACGAGCGGTAGTGCGCCCGGTAGGTCTCCGTGAGGTGGTCGACGGTGGTGCCCGCGGCAATCGTCCCGTCAGCGCCCTCGCGCGAGGACGGTATTCGGGTGGTGCGCGGCGCGGGCATGGGGGCGATCACCGGCATGCCGCCGGGCGGACGGGGTCTGCGGAGTGGGCGCACCGCGGCGCCGCGTACCGAGACCAAACCTGAGATATCGAGAACCTCTGCTGCCACGCCTGTTGGACACGCTTCCCCCCGTCAGGGTTGTACGCGTACGCCACCGTTCTTGACGGCGAACCAAATGCCCTCATGCGTAACCGCTCTTCCCCAATGCCCCATTTTTTCGCGGCCCCCCACGAAGAGGTGACCGCAAAGACGCTTCCCACCTGTCTGCCGGTTGCAGAGAGATGGGAAGCGATTTCATCGAACATCCTTGCGCACCACCACTGAAGTGATGCAGACCTCAACTTACTCACAAGGCGTTCACAGATCTTAAGGGAGCACGCTGCTCCCCCGTCTCGAATTGGGAGCGGATCAGGGGGATCGGCGCAGATCGGGGGGTATCAGGGGCGAATCAGGAGGAGGCGGGCGACAGCCCGAGCCCGGGGTCGAGCCGGGGGCCGAGCCGGGGGCCGATCTCGGCGGCCAGCGCCTCCGCTATCTGCGCGGAGTTCAGCGCGCCGCCCTTGCGGAGGTTGTCGCCGCAGACGAACAGCTCCAGCGCACAGGGGTCGTCCGGCGCCCGCCGCACCCGCCCCACCCACGTCGGGTCCGTCCCCACCACATCCGCCGGCGTCGGGAAGTCGCCCGCGGCCGGGTCGTCGTACAGCACCACCGCCGGCGAGGTCGCCAGGATCTCGTGCGCCCGCTCCACCGAGACCTCGCTCTCGAAGCGCGCGTGCACCGCCAGCGAGTCCGTGGTGATCACCGGTACGCGCACACAGGTCGCCGCCACCCGCAGCCCCGGCAGACCCAGGATCTTGCGCGTCTCGGCCCGCAGCGCCAGCTCCTCCGAGGACCAGCCGTCGTCCTGGAGCGTCCCGGTCCACGGCACCACATTGAGCGCGAGCGGCGCGGGGAAGGGCCCGAGCTCGTCGCCCACCGCACGGCGTACGTCTCCGGGGCCCGTGCCCAGTTCCGTACCGGCGACCAGCGACAGCTGAGCGCGCAGCACGGCGGCGGCGTCCCGGCCCGCGCCGCTGGCGGCCTGATAGGAGGAGAGGATCAGTTCGCTGAGCCCGAATTCGGCGTGCAGCGCGCCCACCGCCGGGATCATGGCCAGCGTGGTGCAGTGCGGGCTCGCGACAATGCCGCGCGGACGGACCCGTATGGCATGGGGGTTGACCTCGGGAACGACCAGCGGCACCTCCGGGTCCATCCGGAAGGCGGCCGAACTGTCCACGACCACCGCGCCCTTGGCCGCGGCGATCGGCGCCCACCGCGCGGACACCTCGTCCGGTACGAGGAAGAGGGCGACGTCGACGCCGTCCAGAACGTCCTCGCCCAGCGCCAGGACCTCGGTCTGCTCGCCGCGCACGGCCAGCTTGCGCCCGGCCGAACGCGGCGAGGAGACGAGTCGTATCTCGCCCCAGACGTCGGCGTGCTGCGAGAGAATCTCCAGCATCACCGCTCCGACGGCTCCGGTCGCCCCGACGACCGCGAGCGTCGGCTTACGACTCATCGCCCGGTGCCCCCGTAGACAACGGCCTCGTCGGCGTCGCTGTCGAGTCCGAAGGCGCTGTGTACGGCGCGTACGGCCTCGTTCACGTCATCCGCGCGGGTGACAACCGAGATGCGGATCTCGGAGGTCGAGATCAGCTCGATGTTCACGCCCGCGTCCGAGAGCGCCTCGAAGAAGGCGGCGGTGACGCCGGGGTTCGTCTTCATGCCGGCGCCGACGAGCGAGATCTTGCCGATCTGGTCGTCGTAGCGCAGCGCCTCGAAACCGATTCCGGCCTTCGCCCGCTCCAGGGCCTCGATGGCCTTGCGGCCGTCGGTCTTGGGGAGCGTGAAGGAGATGTCGGTAAGCGCGGTGGTGGCCGCCGACACATTCTGGACGATCATGTCGATATTGAGCTCGGCGTCCGCGATCGCGCGGAAGATGGCCGCGGCCTCGCCCGGCTTGTCCGGCACTCCGACAACCGTGACCTTGGCCTCGGAGACGTCGTGCGCGACTCCGGAAATGATGGCGTGCTCCACCGGCTGGTCCCCTTGCGGTTCGTTGCTGACCCAGGTGCCGCGCAGCCCGGAGAAGGACGAGCGGACGTGGATCGGAATGTTGTATCGGCGTGCGTACTCGACACAGCGGTGCAGCAGCACCTTGGAGCCGGAGGCAGCGAGCTCCAGCATGTCCTCGGAGGAGATCCATTCGATCTTCCGGGCCTTCTTGACGACCCGGGGGTCGGCGGTGAAGACACCGTCCACATCGGTGTAGATCTCACAGACCTCGGCGTCCAGCGCGGCGGCAAGGGCGACGGCGGTGGTGTCGGAGCCGCCGCGGCCCAGCGTGGTGATGTCCTTCTTGTCCTGGGACACACCCTGGAAGCCCGCGACGATGGCGATGTTGCCCTCGTCGAGAGCCGTACGGATGCGGCCTGGCGTCACATCGATGATGCGCGCTTTGTTGTGGACGGAGTCGGTGATGACACCGGCCTGGCTGCCGGTGAACGACTGGGCTTCATGGCCCAGGCTTTTGATCGCCATGGCCAGCAGCGCCATGGAGATCCGCTCTCCGGCGGTCAGTAGCATGTCGAACTCGCGGCCGGCAGGGATCGGGGATACCTGCTCGGCGAGATCGATCAGCTCGTCCGTTGTGTCGCCCATCGCGGATACCACGACGACCACCTGGTGGCCGTTCTTCTTGGCATCGACGACTCGCATGGCGACACGCTTGATGCCTTCGGCATCAGCAACGGAGGAACCTCCGTACTTCTGCACGACAAGGCCCACGTGCGCTCCTCGCTCGGTTCTTACCGCAGCAGGCAGTACTGCGGTCGGCTCAGTCTAACGAGCGGCCGGGCTCCGACCCGTAGATGTCACATGGTGAGATGTCCCGCTCACGTAGTGATCATGGGGTGGGATCCCGGCCGCTCGGTGGTGAAGCCTGCCCAGGGCGATGCGCGGTACGCGGGGTGTGGGGTGGGTCACAAGATCCCCACACAATCCAGCCCAGCCCAGCCCTGCCCAGCTCAGATCAGCCCGGCTCAGCTCAGCTCAGGTGGCGGTGCGCAGGCCGAGCGGCACCGCGATCTCCTCGGCCATCACCTTGCCCGCCTCCTCCGCCAGCGCCTCTTCCGCCAGGTCCTCGTCCGTGTCCAGGCCGTCCAGCTCCTGCAGCGGCTGGTCCAGGCGGACATGCGAGACCAGCGACTGGAGGGCGCGCAGCGTCGCCGAAGCGGTCGGCCCCCAGTTGGAGAAGTACGAGAACTGCCACCACCACAGCGCCTCGCTGACGCGGCCTGCCCGGTAGTGGGCCAGGCCGTGGCGCAGGTCGGTGACGATATCCGCGAGGTTGTCCGAGATACGGCAGGCGACCGGGAGCTTGCGCGGCTCGTACGGGTCGAAGACCTCGGAGAAGATGTCCACCGGGTCGAGCAGCACGGCGAACCGCTCGCGCAGGTCGTCGACGTCCAGGTCCGGACCCGTGTCCGGTTCGTACCGTTCGTCCGGGACGATGTCCTCGTGCGCGCCCAGCCTGCCGCCCGTCAGCAGCAGTTGGGAGACCTCAAGGAGCAGGAAGGGCACCGCGCTGTCGGGCTCGTCACCCTTGGCCACTTCCGTGGTCGCCACAATGAAGGATTCGATGGAGTCGGAGATCTGGACCGCGAAGCTGTCCGGGTCCTGATTCACGGCGTGCAGGTTGGCGTCAGACATCAAGAAGTCGTCTCCCCTCGAAGGCACGCCCCAGCGTGACCTCGTCGGCGTATTCCAAGTCTCCCCCCACGGGCAGACCGCTGGCCAGCCTCGTGACTCTGAGGCCCATCGGCTTGACCATGCGTGCCAGATACGTGGCGGTGGCCTCGCCCTCCAGATTCGGGTCGGTGGCCAGGATCAGTTCCGTGATCGTCCCGTCCGCGAGGCGGGCGAGCAGCTCACGGATCCGCAGGTCGTCGGGGCCGACGCCCTCGATGGGGCTGATGGCCCCGCCCAGTACGTGGTAGCGGCCCCGGAACTCGCGGGTCCGCTCGACCGCGACGACGTCCTTCGGCTCTTCCACGACGCAGATGACCGAAAGGTCGCGGCGCACGTCACGGCAGATGCCGCACTGCTCCTGCTGCGAGACGTTTCCGCAGACCGCGCAGAAGCGGACCTTGTCCTTGACCTCCAGGAGGGCGTGGGCGAGGCGGCGGACATCGGTCGGCTCGGACTGGAGGATGTGGAAGGCG
Source organism: Streptomyces sp. NPDC052236 (assembly GCF_044548015.1). NCBI lineage: Bacteria > Bacillati > Actinomycetota > Actinomycetes > Kitasatosporales > Streptomycetaceae > Streptomyces > Streptomyces sp. NPDC052236. The sequence continues at coordinate 101,996 of NZ_JBIUBL010000001.1, forward strand.
ATCCGTTGCGCGCTCTTGGGACCGACGCCGGGCAGCCTGCCCAGTTCGTCGATGAGGTCCTGGACCACGCCTTCGTACAACGGAATGCCTTTCCTTTTTCCTGCGGGATTAGGTTGATACGTAGGTACGGTAGTTGGCGGGAGGGCGCCCTCAGAAGGGCAGGCCCGGCATACCGCCAAGACCCTGCGCGAGCGGCCCGAGCTTCTGCTGTTGCAGCTGCTGCGCGTTCTCCGTCGCGGCCTGGACGGCGGCGACGACGAGATCCGCGAGGGTCTCCGTGTCTTCCGGGTCGACCGCCTTGGGGTCGATGACGAGGGCGCGCAGCTCACCGGAGCCGGTCACGGTGGCCTTCACAAGACCGCCGCCCGCCTGGCCGTCGACCTCGGTCTGCGCCAGTTCCTCCTGGGCCTTCGCGAGGTCCTGCTGCATCTTCTGGGCCTGCTGGAGGAGCTGCTGCATATTGGGCTGGCCACCACCGGGAATCACGGTCACTCCTGGCATTTCGACGACGATTGTTCGGTACGCCGAGCCTACGTGGTCACTGGGCGCTGCGCCCCACCCTCCGGCGGCCAACTCTTCCGAGACTCTTTCGAGTGAGTGGACCGGAACGCCTTTACCTGATCAAGGGCCTCGTACGGGCGGAAATACCAGGATTTCGGGCACATGGCCCGCCATTCGGCAGTAGGAAGGGCATGCGCACCGGGATGGACACGCGCGCCGCAGGTTACGCAGTGTTACGTCAGTCTCCACACCAGTCATCACGCCAGTCATCACGTCGTAGGTCGTACGCAGTCGTAGATACGTAGTCGTAGAGGAGTGCACCGGTGAGCCAGCCGGAGATGCAGCCCGGGGGGCCGGCCCGGGAGGAGCGCGGCGCCGCGCCGCGCGGTGACCTGACCGGAGGGCCGTTTCCACTGGGCGACTGGGGAGAGCCGGCGGAGCGCCTCGACGAGCTCTACCGGTGGGTGGAGGCGAGCGGGCTGCGCGCGGCGGAGTGGTACTTGGCGGACCGCCTCTGGAAGCGTCGGGCCGCGCGGGCGCTGCGGGTGGGTACGGCCCTGGGGGTGACCGCCGGGGCCGCGCTCCCGCTGGGGGATGCGACGGGGGTACTGGACGGAGCGGCGGGGTGGGGGTATCTGTCGCTGCTGCTGGGAGCGGCCTGCGCGGTCTGCGACCGGTACTTCGGGCTGTCGTCGGGCTGGACGAGGAGCGTGGCGACGGCGCAGGCGGTACAGCGGCGGCTCCAGGCGTTGCAGTTCGACTGGGCGTCGGAGTGCGTACGGGAGGTGCTGGGCCCGCAGGAGGGCACGGCGAGCGAGGCGACGGAGCGGTGCCTCGGCGTGCTGCGGAGGTGCGCGGAGGACATTACGGAGCTGGTGCGGGCGGAGACGGCGGACTGGATGCTGGAATTCCGGGTCGGCGGGTCCGCGCCGCTGATGCCGCAGTCGATGCACGGAGGCGGCGGCACGGGCACGGGCACGGGTGCCGCCGGAGGGCGCGCGGAGCTGGGCCCGGCGCCCGGCGGCGGCCGGGCGCCGCTGCCGCCGGGGGCGCGGCCCAACATGCCGAGGCAGCGCCCCCCGGAGCCGCCGCGCTGAGACGGGCGGGGTGTGATCAGCTGCGCTCAACTGAAGATGATCATGGAGCCTTGGGCGAGGCTTCGCGTCGCAGCCGCGTGCAGGCCCAGCCAGACGTGCCGCTCCCGTGCGAACGGGCTGTCGTCGTGCAGGATCGGGCCCGCCGGTTCCTCCAGGGAGGTCGGGCGGTCCGGGGGCTGCGGCGGTGACGGCGGGTTCGCCGCGTCGATGCCGATCGACGGGGCCACGAACTCCAGCTCCCGCAGCAGTCCCTGCGTAGAGCCCAGCGGGCCGCCGCCCGCGAGCAGTTCGTCGTTCGACAGGGGCGACGCGAAGTCCACCGGCACATACGCGCCCGCGTGGTCGTAGTGCCAGACCAGGTTCGACTGCTGGGCCGTCGCGTCGAACATCTCCAGCAACTGCTCGTAGTCACCGCCCAGTTCGTCCACCGGCGTCACCGCAAGGCCGCACAGCTGGAGCAGATACGCCCGGCGCAGGAAGTGCAGCGCGTCGTAGTCAAAACCGGCCACCGGAGCCACATCGCCCGACAGGCCCGGCATATACGCGAAGACGGGGACCGTGGGCAGGCCCGCCTCCGTCAGGGCCTTGTCGTAGGCCGCGATCTCTTCGGCGAAGGGGTTGTCGGGGCTATGGCACAGCACGTCGACGAGGGGTACCAGCCACAGGTCACAGGCCAAGGGAAGGCTCGCTCTCCAACGGGTCGGGCAGAAAGGACGGGAAGAAGGACGAGAAGGGAGAGGAAGGACGGGAAAGGACGGGACACGCCGGGAAAATGGGGATGATCGTGCGATCGTCGGGCCAGCGTAATGCCACCGATACGTTCGGCGAAGGGGGCCGTCTCGTCAACCGGCCGTACCCACATCCCATACCCAGACCCCGCCCACCCGCTTCCCCGGCCGCCCCAGCAGCTTCTCCACGGTGGCATACAACGGCCCGTCGTTGTACTGCGGCGGCAGCACCACTACCCCCGCCCGCCACGCGTCCAGATCCGCCCGCGCCTGTGCCTGCCAGTTCTCGCCGATCTCCGGCACCTTCCCGCTGTCGCGGACCTCGTCGAACAGATTCGACGTGTGCCGGGGCGTCGCCCCGTAGATGCCGATCCGGTCCGGGCCCCACGGCCCGTTGAAGTAGCCGCCGGCGACCGAGAATCCCAGCCCTGTGGCCGACTGCCAGTGCAGGGGCTCCGCGCTCCCCGGATGCGGCAGCGGCACCGTAACCACCGATTCACCCTCCGAGACGTACGAGCGGTACATGTCCTGCGTGAAGAACGCCGGGATCTCCGCCCGCTCCCGCACCGGGTACGGCGTCGGCAGCACCGGCAGCAACGCCGTCGCCACCGCCGCGAAGCACAACGCCCGCCACCCCACGACCACCCGGTCCGCCGCCAGCGCCAGCAGCAGGCCCAGCACCGGCGCGCAGATCATCGCCACCCGCCCCTCGATGACCGACTCGAAGAGCGGCTGATGGGCCAGCGCCCGCCACGGACCCGTCAGCACGATGTCGGTGTACGGGATACGGAACTTCGGCCCCAGCGACAGGAACGCCGCCGCCACCGCCGTAAAGGCCAGCGCCTTGACCAGCGCTTCCCGCCACAGCCCCACCACAATCGCCACCGCCACCGCGATCAGCGGCCAGCCGTAGAACGCGTTCTGCTCGGTGCGGTTCAGCGCCAGCGGATCGGCACCCGCGTCGGAGCCCAGCAGCGCACGCCCCGAGAACTGCAGGAAGGCCAGCGGGCTGTTGCCCGCGTTGTCGCCGTGCAGCACGCTCGTATAGCTCTGCGGGCCGAAGAACTGCCAGCCCAGCGGGAACGCCACTAGCGGCAGACAGACCAGCACCGCGAACCCCAGCCCGCGCAGCAGCGGTCGCCACGCGGCCCGTGCCACGTCCCGCCGCACCACCGCGTACGAGAGCGCGAAGAACAGCGTGCCCATGACCGCGAGCAGCAGCGATTCCTCGCCGAGGAAGATCTGATACGTCGCGAACAGGCCGAGCAGCACCCCGTCGCGCAGGACATTCCGGCCTTCGCACAGCCGCAGCGCCCGGTCGATGATCACCGGGATTATGAACAGCACAAGGAAGTTGGGGTGTGCGTTGCCGTGCGAGATCATCGGCGGCGCGAACGCGGCGACCGCGCCGCCCAGCGCCGCGGCCCACCGGTTCTTCACCAGCCACCGCGCGATCAGCCAGTACCAGGCAGTGGCCGTCGCCGCGAGCCCGAGCGTCAGCACCAGCGCCCACGTGACCGTCGGCCCCAGCAGCAGCGTCACCGGCGTCAGCGGGACGGACAGCCCGAGCATCACGGTGTTCGCCATCAGGTTCACGCCGTCGGGATACCCCTGCAGGGTCGTGAACAGCGGGTTCCGCAGGTGCGTGACATTGTCGGCGGTGACCGCGAAGAACCACTCCCACTGGTTCTGGTCCTGCCCCGCATCCGCGAGATAGCCGTGCTCCAGGTCCGCCCACAGATTCTTGTAGAGCAGTACGGAGGCGAGGAGGAACCCCCCGGCGGCGACGAGGTGCGCCCGGTCCACCTGCCGTACGGCACGCGCCCGCAGCTTGACCAGTTCCAGCAGCACCTTGCCGTAGTCCAGCGGTCGGACCTTGGAGCCCGCCTGGTGCGACCAGCGCACCGGGACCTCGGTCACCGGCCAGCCCGCGCGCCGGAAGAACCGCAGGATCTCGACATCGATGCCCCACCCGTCGAGCCGCGAGTCGGCGAAGGCGGCGCGCGCCTTGTCGCCGTCGAAGAGTTTGAAGCCGCACTGGGTGTCGTGGATGCCGGACACCGCGACAGCGCGTATGAGCCGGTTGCCCATCCGCCCGAGCCATTCGCGCACCCGCAACTGGTGCACCTCGATACGGGAGTCGGGGTGCGCGCGCGAGCCGATCGCCGCCGCGCTGTCCTCCGCCGCGAGCTGCTTGTCGAGGCGGTCGAGCTCCTCGATGGGCGTCGCGAGGTCCGCGTCCGTGATCAGGACGCGCCGGCCGTACGAGGCAAGCACCCCGAGGCGCAGGGCGCTGCCCTTGCCACGGTTGCCGTCGCTCGACACCAGGTGGATGCGCGGCTCTTCGGCCGCCGCTTCCCGGGCGATCCTGGCGGTGTCGTCGGTGGAGCCGTCGTCGACGACGATCAGCTCCCAGCGGCCCCAGCGGCCCGGTTCCGCGCGCAGATGCGCGCGGATGGCGTCCAGGGTGGGGCGCAGCCGCCCCTCCTCGTTGTACGCGGGGACGACGACCGACAGATCCACGTCCACGTCCACGCTCAAGTCCGCGTTCAAGTCCGCGGGCAGGTCATCGCTCAAGTCCGTACTCAAGTCCTTGCTCACCGCTCCAGCCGATCCGCCCAGGCCAGCGAATGGTCGTTGTACGCGCTGACCACGGCGCGCGCCGCCTCGACGTCACCGGCGCCGACGGCCTCCACCAGCTCCCCGTGCCCGCTCCACAACGAGTCCGACAGATTCTCGTCCCCGCGCAGATACGGCACGGCGAACACCCAGGTCTGGACGCGCAGTCGGTGCAGGAAATCGGAGATGTAGCGGTTGGCGACGACCGAGGCGAGTTCGCGCCAGAAGCGGAGGTCGTAGCCGATGAGGATGTCCACGTCCCCGCAGCGGGCCGCACGGCCGGCCTCCTCGCCCCGGCGGCGTATGGACACCAGCGCCTGGCCCTGCACCGAGGCGGGGCCGTGCAGGATGGTGTGCCGGAAGATGCCGTCCGTGATCATGGCACGCGCCTCGATCATGCAACGGTAGTCCGGGACCGAGAACTGGTGGACCTTGAAGCCCCGGTGCTGGTCGGAGTCGAGCAGCCCCTGTGCGGAGAGATCGACGAGGGCCTCGCGGACGGGGGTCGCGGAAACGCCGTACTGCTCGGCGATCTGCTTGACCGTGAATTCCTGTCCGGGCTGCAAACGCCCTGCCAGCACCTCGTCACGCAACGCGTCGGCGATCTGCTGGCGCAGGGTGTTGCGGGTGACAGCGGTACTGCTGCCGGTACCGCGCATCGTGGCCTTCTCCTTTTCCCCGGGGTCCCGGACACGATAGGCCAGCGGTGGAGTGTCAGACGCGGGGCGTACGGTCCTGAGGCGGAAAGGGAGCTGAGAGGGAGGCGCGTATGACCGACGTCTTCGAGGCGGCCACCGGCGACGGACCGCCGTCTGCCCGGCCCCACCGGGAACGTACCGGCGAAGTGCGGACGGCCTTCGAGGGCCTTCTCCAGATTCGCCGTGTGACGAAGTCCGCGCCCGCGGCCTGGGAGCTCAACCAGATGGTGCGCGCGATCTCCATCGTGCTGGAGGCGTCGGGGTTCCCGCCGTCCGCGCTCGATGCCTCGGGTGCGAGGACGGCGACGGGGTACCGCGTACGCCCCAGTGAGGACAGCCCTCGGATGGTCCGCGTGGACTGGCTGGGCCCGCCGGGCGGCGGGGCGGCGCAGGAGGAGGAGGCCAGGCTGACCGAGTGCGCGGCGGCGCTGGCGCGGCTCGGCTGGGAGGCGCTGCTGTACCGGGGGCCGCGGCGTCGCCGCTTCCTGGAGGTCGAACCGGCGATGCGGAACCCCTGAGGCGACTGGACTCCACTAGGAAGCCTGGGAAACCTGGGAAATACGCACGTAGACGGTGACGCGCGCCCGCCCGACCGTCCTGTCGGCACGCTCCTCGAAGTACGTCCGCAGTACCTCTCGCTTCGCCTCCTCCCCGGCCACCGCGTCCAGCGGCCTGCCCGCCAGGTCCCGCACCACCACGATCCGAGGGCTCGCCAGCATCCGGGAGCGGATCACCGCGGGGTCGGCCTCGGTGCCGAAGAGCGTGTCCGAGGCGCGGGGCGAGCGGTCCAGCGACAGGTCGGTCAGACCGTGAAAGGCGTGAGGGTGAACCAGCGTGTACTCGCGCCGCCTCGCGGGCGTGAAGAGCAGGCCGTCGCCGGTCCTGCCCGCATCCCGCACGGCGAGGGCGACCGCGCCGACATCGGACGTACGGCTCTCGGGCGAGCGCAGATCCGGGCCGTACACGGCGAGGCCGGCCAGCGCCGCCGCGACGGACGACAGCGCGAGCAGCCTCGTCCAGTAGCGGTCGAGCAGCGCGCCCAGCAGCAGCGCGAGCCCGATGACGTACGGCAGGACATACCGGTCGAGGAAGAGCGGGCGCAGATACGAGACCGCCAGCAGCAGGCCCATCGGCAGCACCAGGAGCGGCAGCGCGACCGTGCGAACGGACGCGGCGGCCCGGGTGCACGCGCAGGCCCAGCCCAGCAGAGCCAGCACGGCGAAGGGCACGAGCTCGTGCGTGCCGGGAGCGCCGATCCAGTCGACCTGCGCGGATTGGGTGGTGCTGAAGAGGGCGAGGGGCGTGAGCCCCGCGACCACGCAGCCGGCCGCCACCATCCACCCGCGTGCCGGACCGCCGGCCCGGAAACGGGACCACCACACGGTGACGCCGTGCGCGAGCAGCGCGAGCACCGCGAACTCGTGCAGCAGGCAGGCCAGCAGCATCACCACCCCGTACGCCACCCACCACCGCTTCAGCAGCAGCCACGTCCCCCACGTGACCAGCGCGCACACCAGCGCGTACGAACGGCCCTCCTGCGCGTACTGCTGCGCTATCGGCAGCAGCGCGAGAACAAGCCCGGCCAGCAGCCCGGCCCGTGGTCCCGCCAGCCGCCGGCCGATCAGCGCGACCCCTGCGGCCACCGCGCACATCGCCAGTACGGACGGCAGGCGCAGGGCCACAAGACCGCCGTCCCAGACGGCGAACACCGCGTGCATGAAGAGGTAGTACAGGCCGTGCACAGCGTCGACAGAGCCGAGCGTGCGCCAGATCTCGGGCACGGTCCGGTGCGCGAGCTCGTACGTGACCGCCTCGTCGCCCCACAACGTCCCCTCGCGGCGGATCCCCCACATCCCGAGAAACAGAGTCAGGGCCGCCGGAGCCAGGACAACCGCATGCGCGGAACGCCTGGCTTCGGTACGTAGTACGCGACGCGGTGCGGGACGTAGTACGGGACGTAGTACGGCTGCGGTCTCGATCATGCACCGAGTCCAACGACCGCCGCATTGATGGGCAGCCCCCTCCCGCCACACCAATCAATTCCATGTCGCGTACGTCAATTACGCTCCGGGGCATGGGGCGTCGCGAGAAGCCGTTGGACCCGGCCGCCGGTCCGGTCCAGCGTTTCGCGTACGAGCTGCGCAAGCTCCGCGAAGAGGCGGGCGGCCCGACCTACCGGGCGATGGCACAGCGGACGGACTACTCCGCCCCCACCCTGTCCGCCGCCGCTGCCGGTGAAAGGCTGCCTTCGCAGGCCGTCGCCCTCGCCTACGCCGCCGCGTGCGGCGGGGAGCCGGCGGACTGGGAGAGGCGCTGGAGACAAGCCTCGGCAGAGGAGGCGGCGGACCAGGCAGCCGGGGCGGACCACGACCGTGCCTCCTCTCCGTACCCCGGACTCGGGCGGTTCGGGACCGACGACCGCGAACGCTTCTTCGGCCGGGACGACCTCATCGCCGATCTGGTGGAGCTGACCGGGCGGCGCAGATTCGCGGCCCTGGTGGGGGCTTCGGGCAGCGGCAAGTCATCGCTGCTGCGGGCCGGACTCGTACCGGCCTTGCGAACGGGGCAGGAGCCGCTGCCTGCCGCGATACGTGTCCTCACGCCCGGCGAACACCCCGCCCGCACGCACAAGGCGCTGCTGACCGACGACGCGGTGGTCTTGGTCGACCAGTTCGAGGAGGTCTTCACCCTCTGCCACGATCCGGCCGAACGCGCCGAGTTCATCGAACTGCTGCTGGGCTCCGGAGCGCGTGTCGTCATCGCCGTACGGGCGGATTTCTACGGGCGGTGCGCCGAGCACCACGGGCTGGCCGACGCCCTGCGGGACGCCACGCTCCTGGTCGGGCCGATGGCCCCGGCGCGCCTGCGGGAGGCGATCGTCGGGCCCGCCACGGTCGAGCGGCTGATCGTGGAGCGCGCCCTGACCGCTCGTATCGTCGCCGATGTGGCGGACGAGCCCGGCGGGCTCCCGCTGATGTCCCACGCGCTGCTCGAAACCTGGCGGAGGCGGCGGGGCAGGACGCTGACGGTGGCCGCGTACGAGTCGATCGGCGGCGTACAGGGCGCCATCGCGCACACCGCCGAGGAGATCTTCACCGGCTTCAGCGAGGCGCAGGCGCGCACCGCGCGTGCGCTGCTGCTGCGCCTGGTCTCCCCGGGCGACGGCACCCAGGACACGCGCCGTCCGGCCCATCAGGATGAGCTGGCCCGGCTGGACGGACCAGTCGACTCCGCGGCGGTGCTGGAACGTCTCGTACGGGCACGGCTGCTGACCACCGACGCCGCCACCGTGAACCTCGCCCACGAGGCGCTGATCACCGCCTGGCCGCGGCTGCGCGGCTGGATCGAGGCGGACCGCGAGCGGCTGCGGCTGCACCGGCGGCTGACGGAGTCGGCACGGATGTGGGAGGTGCTGGGACGGGACGCGGGGGCGCTGTACCGGGGCACCCAACTGGCCGCGGCGAGCGAGGCCTTCGCCGCTCAAGGGACCCGGCACGCCGAACTGACCGTTCCGGAAGGAGACTTCCTCACCGCCTCCCTCGAAGCGCACGACCGCGAACAGCGGGCGGCGGCCCGCACCACCCACCGGCTGCGCGGCCTGACCGTCACCCTGTCCGTGCTGCTCTGCCTCGCCGTCGTCGCTGGGCTGGTCGCGTGGCAGCAGAGCCGTACGAGTGCGCGGCAGGCGGAGCAGGCGGAAGCCCGGCGGGTGGCCGCCGTGGCGGGCACGCTGCGCCAATCGGACCCGGTGAACGCGATGCGGCTGAGCCTGGCGGCGTGGCGCGTCGCCGATCTGCCGGAGACGCGGGAGGCGCTGTTCGGGGCGGCTGCGCAACGTGATCTGGACCTGTTCACCGTCGCCGACGCTTCGCAGTTCCCGTTGGACGACAACACGGCCGACAACAGCGTCTGGGCACGGCTCAGCCAGGACGGCCGTATCCGTACGGTGGTCGGCCCGGACCGTACGGACCGCTGGGACATGGTCACGCGGCAGCGGCTCCCCTCCTTCAAGGGGCTGGGTCCGCACGCCGGACGAATCGATGACGTCAGCCGCGACACCCGGACCGTCGCCGTCCGTACACCGCAGGGCGTACGGATCTGGGATCTGGCCGCGGGCCGCCTGACCGGCCCCGCGTTCGGGCCCTCGGGCGACGCGCATGAAGACGCGTATGAAGGCGGATTCGCGCCGACCGGCCGTACTTTCGTCGTCCAGAGCCACTCCCGTGCCAAGGGCGGGCCCACGGTTGAGCTGTGGGACGCGCGCAACGGTCGGCTGCTGCTCATGCTGGAGCAGCGGGCACGCCGTACGGAGGTCAGCCCCGACGACCGCTTGCTGGCGTCCTGCGGGGACGACGGCCGGATGCAGATCTGGGACGTACGGGAGCGCCGCAGGCTGCACACGCCCTGGGCCGACAAGGACAGGGCCGGGCAGAAGCTCTGCGACCTCCAGGACTTCGAGTTCACGCCCGACAGCCGGGGTCTGGGCGTGACCACGGACACGGGGCTGCTCACCTGGGACGTACGGTCGGGGCGCGAACGCCCCCGGATAACCGTCGCGGGCCTGTCGGAAGCGGAGTTCAGCGAGAGCGGCGACTACGCGGCGACGATCGCGGCGCAGGAGATCCAGCTCTGGCGGACCGCCGATCCGTCCGCGCCCGTCCTGCGCCACCGGCTGACCGGTGGCAACGTCAGCGGGCTCGCCCTCGATCTGAAGGGCGGGGTCCTGCGGTACGTGGAGGGCGACAACGTCGCCGGCGCCATACGTACTGTCGCGCTCGACGGAGCGGTGGAGGGGGTGTGGGAGCAACAGCCGTTCACCAGCGCCCGTTTCAGTCCGGACGGCAGCGCCCTCGCCACCACCACCGTGGAGCGCGGGAAGAACCACGAGGTCCAGCTGCGGGACGGCGGGACCGGCCGCCTGCGGGCCGCCTTTCCCAGTGCGGTCTGCGATACCTGCGCGCGGATCCCCGTGACGGCTTTCAGCCCGGACGGCCGCGCCTTCGCCCATGTCAATGCCTCGGCCACCGTCACCGTACGCTCGACCGACGACGTCACAGGCACAACAGGCACAACAGGCACAACAGGTGTCACGGGCTTTGTGTTCGGCGGCCGGTCGTCGCTGTTCGTCTCGCATTCCCCGGACGACATCGAGGAACGGAATCTCACAGAGCACACATCGGCCAAGCTCCCCCGCAAGCGGTACGGCACCCTGCTGGCCCAGTCTCCCGATGGGCACCTCCTCACCGACGAACACCAGTTGATCGGCCCCGGGACTGGCCGGACCCAACGCGTCCTGCCCGGTGAGAGCGCCGTCAAGGCAGTGGCGTTCAGCCCCGACGGGCGTTACCTCGCCATGGCCGACCACTACGGCCGCGTCACCCTCTGGGACGGCCACGGCGAGAACCGCCTTGCCCTGCTCAGGCCCGCCGTGGCGGACCCCGGCGCACGGCCCGACTGGCGCATCCCCGCGCTCGCGTTCTCGCCCGACAGCCGCACCGTCGCCGTGGGCGACGCGGACGGTGCGGTGCGCCTGTGGGACACCGCGTCCCCGCGCGCCGAGGGCTCACCCCTCCCGCCCGCGAACGGCGCGGTCCTGGCCCTGGCCTTCGACGCCGACTCCTCGCACGTACGGGTCACCACTCCGCATGTGGCGGTCCGCTCGTACCCGCTGGCGCCGGAGCGTACGGCGGAGGCGGTCTGCGCGCGGGCGGGCGGTGGCCTGTCGCGGGACGCGTGGAAGACGTACCTCCCGACCGTGGCGTACCGGGACACCTGCCATCATTGACAGCACACTGTCGATATGACAGCCTTCTGTCATGTCCGATCGCGCACGTCGATGGAGGGCACCATGACCCGCAGGACCGTTCACCTCGCCGTCTACGACACGTTCGCCGACTGGGAGACGGGCCACACCACCGCCCACCTCACCCAGCACGGCTTCACCGTGCGGACGGTCGGGCCGACCACCGACCCCGTCACCACCATGGGCGGCGTCCGCGCCCAGCCGGATCTCGCGCTCGACGCGCTGAACCCCGAGGACAGTGCCCTCCTCATCCTCACCGGCGCGCACCTCTGGGACGCATGCGACGACCTCGCCCCCTTCGCTGCCAAGGCCCGCGCGTTCCTCGACGCGGGTGTGCCGGTCGCCGCGATCTGCGGGGCCACCGCCGGGCTCGCCCGCGAGGGCCTGCTCAACGACCGCGCGCACACCAGCGCCGTCTCCTTCTACCTCGACGCCACCGGCTACCGGGGCGGCGACCACTACCGCGACGCCGACGCCGTCACCGACCGGAACCTGATCACCGCGGGGCCGACCGAGCCGGTCGCGTTCGCCCGCGAGGTCTTCGCCCTGCTCGGTGTGTACGAGGGCGAGAAGCTGGACGCCTGGTACCGGCTCTTCCACGACTCCGACGCGTCCGCGTACGAGATCCTCAGCTCATGACCCGCCGCCCCGAGACTCACCCACAGGACCTGCTCAGCCGGACAGCGCTCGGCGTCTTCCGGCTGAACGGCCAGTTCCTCGCCGTATCCGAGGTGCTCGCGAAACCGGGCGGGCTGACGGCCGCCTGGTGGCAGGTCCTCGGAGCCGTACTGCGCGAGCCGCTGCCCGTCGCCGGGATCGCCCGCGACATGGGGATCACCCGCCAGAGCGTGCAGCGCATCGCCGATCTGCTCGTCGCGCGCGGCCTGGCGGCGTACGAGCCCAACCCCGCCCACCGCCGGGCCAAGCTGCTCCGCCCGACCGAGGAGGGCCGGGCCGCGATCCAGAAGATCAACCCGGGTCACGCGGCGCTGGCGGCCCGCCTCGCCGAAGCCCTGGGCCCCGACCAATTCGCCGAGACGGCACGGGTGCTGGAGCAGCTCTCCCAGGCCCTCGACACGATCGACCCGGGCACGCTCAACGAGCTCAACGAGCTCAACGAGCTCAACGAGGCGACGCAGGAATGAACGGCGATCCGCCCGTTCTCGCCGGTCGTCCGGCCGAGCTCCACTGCCCCGAAGGCGGCCTTCAGATAGTCGATGAGGCCTGCCGTGTCCTGCGAAGTGAATCCACGGCTTGACGGCCATGGCAGTCTTCTCCTCGCATATGGGTACGGGGTTGCGAGGCCGAGAGCAGGAGCGAACGAAGCCAGATCCTGACCTACATGCCCCAAGAGTCCGGTACGGGGAAGGGCCGCGCGGCAATGGAGCAGTTGGCACCAGGAGATCCACCACAGATCGGCGAATACCGGCTGCTGGCACGCCTCGGCGCCGGCGGCATGGGGCAGGTCTATCTCGCCCGTTCCGACCGTGGCCGCACGGTAGCCGTCAAGCTCGTACGCCAGGAGCTCGCCGCCCAGGAGGAGTTCCGCAGCCGCTTCCGCCAGGAGGTCAGGGCCGCGCTGCGCGTCGGCGGGGAGTGGACCGCGCCCGTCCTGGACGCGGACACCGAGGCCGCCGTCCCCTGGGTCGCCACGGGCTACATCGCGGGCCCGTCCCTCCACAGCGTCGTCTCGGGCGGCGATCACGGGCCACTTCCCGAGCGCTCCGTCCGCATCCTGGCCTCCGGCCTCGCGCACGCGCTGGAGAACATCCACGGCGCGGACCTCATCCACCGTGACCTCAAGCCCTCCAACATCCTGATCACCATCGACGGCCCGCGCGTCATCGACTTCGGCATAGCGCGCGCCCTGGAAACGGTCACGGACGGCGGCCTCACACGCACGGGCGCACTCGTCGGCTCCCCCGGCTTCATGGCCCCCGAGCAGGTACGCGGCGACCGGGTGACCGCCACCGCCGACATCTTCTGTCTCGGGGCGGTTCTCGCGTACGCGGCGACGGGCCGTTTCCCGTTCGGCTCGGCCGACAGCGGCGTCCACGCGCTGATGTTCCGTATCGCGCAGGAGGAACCGGACCTGACGGGGGTCCCGGAAGGCCTGCTCGACCTCGTACGGGACTGCCTGGACAAGGACCCCGGGGCCCGCCCGTCACTGGCGGAGATCCTGGAGCGTACGAGCGCGGGTACGACGTCCGACGCGGACGGGGAGCCATGGCTGCCGGGTGCGCTGATCGCGCAACTCGGCCGCCACGCGGTGCAGTTGCTGGAGGTGGAACAGCCGAAGGAACGCCCCCAGCTCCCCCCGGCACCGACGCAGCCACCGACGATGACCTCAACGGCGTCCGCCTCCCCGAAGCCCCCCGCCCCGCTCCCGCTGCTTCCGCCACCGCCGCCGTTCCCGGTCGCCGAGACGGTGCAGTCGATGGCATACGGCTACCCGCCGCAGTCGCCACCCCCCGCATACGGCCATGGGTACGGCTACCCCCAGTACCCCGAGCCCCCAGTACCGGCATCGCCACCGCGCCGTCGCCGCGGACCCGCCATCGCCCTCATCGCCGTGGCCCTGGTGGTCGCGCTCGGCGCGGGCGGCCTCGTCTACGCGCTCATGGGCGACGACGACGGCAAGTCCGCCGCCCCCGCCCCGAAGCCGGGCCCGACGAACACGGCGGCCCCCACCACCCCCAGCCCGCAGACGCCGTCCGCCACCCCGTCGAACGCGCCCGCCACCACCCCCGCGAGCGGCGACGTCCCGGCGGAGTACGTCGGCACCTGGCGCGGCTCCTTCGAGACCGCCGACGGCACCAACACCCGCGTCATGACGATCACCCAGGGCACGACAGGCGACACGGTCATGACCCTGAGCGGCACCGGCCCGAACTACGACTGCGGCTGGCAGGCCACCCTCCGCGCCCCGGGCCCACCCCTCGAACTCGGCCCCACCCAGGTCACATCCGGGGACCGAAAGCAGTGCGCCCCCGGCCAGTGGAGCCGCCTCGACATGCCCGACGAGACAACGATCGTCCGTGAACTGGTGGGCTCGGGCGGCTCACCGATCACGTACACGAAGTCCAGTTAGGGAGTTTCGTCCAGATCACCGGGAAGTCGGGGCGCCGGCCTTCCGACCGACGCCCCGTACGGTTCACCCCGTTTTCAGCGCCTCAGTAGGCGATCTGGCCGGTGCTCCGCCTCGTTCCCTCGAATTGGATGTAGAACTCGGTTGTGTCCCGCACATTCGTGGCGGCCAGCACCCACCGCCCCGTCGTGGCCGTCTTCCAAGCGTTGCAACTGCCGGTGGCCCTGAAGCAGGTCCTGACCCGGCGGGTGGCATCGCTGATCTTCACGTTGATGTCGACGCAGCTGGCGGTGGTGCGGGCGTACGAGCCCGTAGCGGGCCAGTGCGCGTTGCTGCTGCCGCTGCCCGGCGTACCGGTGTAGTTCCTCGGGGTGTCCAGGCAGGCCTGAACCGTTGTGGGCGCCTGCGCCGAGGCACTGGCCGGGCCGGTCGTCGCAACGGCCACTCCTCCCCCGAGCAGTACGGCGGTCAACGCGAAAGGAGCGATACGAGTTTGCATTCGCACGAGATTTCCCCCTCAGTGTGGAGTGCTTCCGACATCGCAGAAACTAACGTCCGTCATACCTTCACCACGTCAACCCAGGGGTGCACCTTCTGACTGGACCCCTGGCGGTACCGGTAAACCACAGCTGTAGACGCGGCGACCGCCGAAGGCTGCGGCCGGCCGGCCGCCACCGCCCCGTACGGGCGCCGTGCCCGTACGCTGCCGCCCGTGCGAAGGACGAAGCGAACGCTCCGAGCGGCACGACCGTCGTTACTCGACGCCACCCTGGCCATGGCCTTCACGGCGGTGAGCGTCCTGTTGAGCCGCGAGCCCCCGCCCAGCAGCGAGTGGCAGACGCAGGACGCCCTGGGCCTCACGCTGACCTGCCTGATCAACGCGCCCCTCCTGGCCCGAAGGAAAGCGCCCGTGGTGGTGTGCACGGTCGCCTGCTCCCTGTGGGCGGTGTTCATCGCCCTCGACTACTGGCCGGTCGTGAACTCCATGGGCCCCGCTCTCGCCCTCTACACCGTGGCCTCCCTGTGTCCCCTGCGCCCCGCCGTCGTCTGCACCGTGCTGGTGGGCGCCGTCTGGGCGTACGCCGGGATCCGGGCCGAGCAGGGTTCCATGGCCACCGTCGCCGCCCAGGCCGTCGTATTCCCGGCCGTCGCCTGCCGGTTCGGTATCGCCGCACGGATCTCCACGCAACGCGCCGAGCGCCTCGCCGAGTTGGCGCGGCAACTGCGCCACGAGCAACGGGACCGGGCGCGCCGCGCGGTCGCCGAGGAGCAGCGGCGCATCGCCCGCGAGCTGCACGACGTGGTCGCCCACCACATGTCGGTGGTCAACGTGCAGGCAGGAATGGCGGGTTATGTCTTCGACTCCGCGCCGGACACCGCCCGCGGGGCGCTGCGGGCCATCGCGGAAACCAGCCACGAGGCGCTGGGAGAACTGCGCCGCATGTTGACCCTGCTGCGCACCGGACCGGACAACGTCCGCGACGGGGACCGGGCCGACTCGGAGGAGGGAAACGCCGGGGACACACCGTACGCGCCGATGCCTGACCTCGCCCGTCTCGGGGAAGTGGCGGAACGGGTCAGGGCCGCCGGCGTACCCGTCGACCTGCGAATTGAGGGAGAGCCCCGGTCGCTGGCGCCCGGTGTGCAGCTGTGCGCCTACCGGGTGGTGCAGGAGGCGCTGACCAATGTCATCAAACACGCCCCCTCGGCGAGCGCCACCGTGCGCGTCGAGTACCGGCCCGGGGAACTACTGGTCCACGTCACCGACGACGGTCGGCGGGATCGCTCACTTCCGGCCAATATCCCTCCTTCGTCCGGACTCGGCTTGATCGGCATGCGGGAACGCGCCAGGCTCTACGGCGGAGCGGTGGACGTCGGTCCGCGGGCCGAAGGGGGATTCAGCGTGCGCCTCATTCTTCCCACCTCGGCGAGCGCCGGGCCCGGGGGGAGTGGGTTACCGGGATGATCAGGGTGCTCGTGGTCGACGACCAGTACCTGATCCGTGCGGGGCTCGTCGCACTGCTGCGGGCGGCACCCGGCGTGGAGGTCGTGGGTGAAGCGGCCGACGGTGAAGAGGCGGTGGCCTGCGCGGCCCACACCCGGCCAGATGTGATTCTCATGGACATCCGCATGCCTGGCATGGACGGCACCACCGCCACCGAACGCATCCTCGCCGAGGCCGTCGGCCGCGCCCCGGAGTCCCCGTCCGGCAAGCCCGCGCTGCCGCGCGTCCTCGTGCTCACCACCTTCGACCTCGACGAATACGTGTACGCGGCGCTTCGCGCCGGAGCGTCCGGGTTCCTCCTCAAGGACACCGGCCCGCAGCGGCTGCTGGAGGCGATCACCGCCGTCGCAAACGGTGACATGCTCTTCGCGCCGAGCGTCACCCGCAGACTCATCGAGTCGTACGTCCAGCGCGCGGAACCGGTCCCGGACACCCCGGCCGCCCTTGAGGCGCTCACCGCACGCGAACGCGAGGTGCTTCAGCTCACGGCCAGAGGCCTGTCCAACACCAAGATCGCCGAACAGCTGTACATCAGCGAGGCGACCGTCAAGACACATTTGAACCGCACCATGACCAAGCTCGACCTCGGCAGTCGTGCCCAGGCCGTCGTGATCGCCTACGAGACCGGCCTCGTCGTACCCGGCAGCTCCGCCGGCTGAGTGTGCCGCCGTCCGCACGGGAAAACGGTTCTGCGTGCGGCCGGATCGCGCCTATGGTCGTCCGCGACGACGACCGTGACATGACGTGGAGGACGACTGTGCGCTACCGCGACCTGGGACGCAGTGGAATGTCGGTGTCCGAGATCGGCTACGGGGCCTGGGGAATCGGCGAGACCCATTGGGTGGGCGCCACGGAGGACGAGTCCGTACGCGCGCTGCACCGCGCCATCGACCTCGGCGTGAACTTCATCGACACCGCCCGCGGCTACGGCGAGAGCGAGCGGATCGTGGGCCGGGTGGTCCGCGAGCGGACCGGTGACCAGGTGTACGTGGCGACCAAGGTGCCGCCGAAGAACGGCATCTGGCCCGCCCCCGACGGTCTTGACCCCGCGACCACCTTCCCCGGCGCGCATATCCGCGACAGCCTGGAGACCAGTCTGCGCACCAGTGGCCTCGACCACTTCGACGTACTGCAGTTCCACGTCTGGAGCGACGAATGGGTCGGCCGCGGCGACTGGCTGGAGACCATCGCCGAGCTGAAGCAGGAGGGGAAGATCCGCCTGTTCGGCGTGTCCATCAACGACCACCAGCCCGACAACGCCCTCGCCCTCGTCCGTAGCGGCGTGGTGGACACCGTGCAGGTGATCTACAACATCTTCGACCAGGCCCCGGCCGACACCCTGCTGCCCGCCTGCCAGGAACACGGGGTCGGCGTGATCGTCCGGGTCGCCCTCGACGAAGGCGGTCTGACAGGCCGGATCAAGGCCAGAACCACCTTCCCCGAGGGCGACTTCCGCAGCCGCTACTTCCGCGGCGACCGTCCCGCGCAGGTCGAGCAGCACGTCAACGCGATCACCGCCGATCTGGGGATCGCCTGCGACGAGATCGCGGAGACCGCCCTGCGGTACGTGCTCAGCGCACCGGCCGTCTCCACCGTCATCCCGGGCATGCGCAGCGTACGGAACGTGGAGCGCAACACCGTCGTGAGCGACGGCCGCCCGCTGACCGCAGACCAGCTCGCCGTGCTCGCCAAGCACCGCTGGCAGCGCAACTTCTACGCCTGACTGAGGTACGGCCGGGGTCTCCATGGCCGGGCTGTTCAGTGGCTGCTGAGGAGGCCCTGCGCGAAGCCACCGTCGACAGGGAACTCGACGTTGGTGGTGAAGGTCGCGTCGGCAGCCAGGAACAGGGCGGCGGAGGCCACCTGGAGGGCCCGCCGGTGCCCGGGCGCCGGCGGGCCGGTACGAGGAAGGCCGCCAGTCTGCTGGCGTCCGCTGCCGGGGCGCGCGCGTCGGTGGGGCCCCGCTGCTGCCGGCCGAGCGCGGCGACGTCGACCGGATCACCGCCGCCGTACGGAAGGCGCTCGGGGACGCGGGGTTCACGGAGGCGTCCGGGCGGGTCGCCGAGCTGGGCTGGGAGGCCGAGTCAGAGGCTCACGCCTCGAAATCCGTCATGCCGTACTCGACGGATTCATAGTCGCCAAGGTCCACTTCGTCGTCCCATCCGGCGACTTCGCCGATGAGCGGCGGCACCTCTATCCGGCTCCAGTCGACGGTGACCCTGACCGCGTCCCCGAGGCTGCCCATGAACATCCGATCGGACAGTGTCCCGCCGTCCGCGGCCTCGTCGAAGTCGTAGCCGACAGGCTCGCCCGGACCCTTGAACGTGATGTCCGGATAGCCGTCGATCGCGATGGTGATGAACGGGTGGAGGTCGATCGACTGCTCCCGTTTGCCGTGCTGGTAGACGTCCAGCGTCAGTTCCGCGCCGTACCAGCACAGCAAATACAGGTTGATCTCTTCGGCCAGCTCCCCGGCAAGGTCGGCCTTCACCTCATCCAGGGTGCCCCTGATGAAGTGCGCGTCCATACGGGCGCCCCCTGGGCTCACGCCGAAGGCCAGGTCGTAGAAGCTGAGTTCAGTCATACCCGGGACGGTAGCGGCCACCACTGACAGTCACTCCAGTAGTGCGCACGCTGCCTTGTTCAGCAGCACCGGGTGTACGAACCGGCTGTCGGGGGTCGGCGGTACGCGCCAGGCCAGCGGCCAGGTAAGGCCGTGCAGGGCGGGCACCGGCACGTAACTCACGTGGCACGGTCCCGCGTTGAGGCGGATGGTGCCGCGTGGCCAGTGGCGGTGGGACGTACTCCCCGCCGGTACGAGGAAGTAGACGGATCGCCACCCGGACGACTCGATGACGATGGGGCCGGGTTCGCCGTCCGTCAACTCCTCGATGAAGTCGGCGAGCCTGCGCCCGTCCTCGCCGTCGACCCGTACCGCGTCGAATTGCACGCCTGCCTTGCGGAGCTGGAATCCAGAGGCCGGAATCCAGTCCAGGTTCACTTGGCGACTTTCTGTATTCATAGGGACATTCTGAGTGACGACGACTAGCGTTTTCCATGGTCACGCGGGTGGCGTCGGGCAGGGTCGACCGGTCCCAACAATCGTCCCGCTGGGCGAAATTCGGCATGGATCGGTTGGGACCGGTTGAGTCCGGTCGAGTCGAAAGGTGATCGGAAATGGCACGAGCAGAGAACAAGGAAATGGCAGGCCCAGCGACGCGTCTCGTGGCCGATGTCGCAAAGCACCTGCGCAACAGGAGGCACTGGACACAGGACCAGCTGGGCAAGCAACTCGGCTTCTCCGGCGCGGCAGTGAGCGCGATGGAGACGTGCGCGCAGCCCGCGAGCGACGAGATGCTCGTCGCGCTGGAGCGGGTGCTCGGGGAGGGCACCGGCATCTTCGAGCACGCGCGGGACTACGTACGGCTGGACAAGTACCCGGCGCAGTTCAAGAATCACGCGCTGCTGGAGCTCAAGGCGGTGGGGCTGTGCCTGTACGCGCCGATCGCCGTCCACGGTCTCTTCCAAACTGAGGAGTACGCGCGGGCGCTGATCAGCGGTGGGTACCCGCCGCCCCCGCAAGAGCGGGTCGACGAGTTGGTGGAGGGAAGGATGGCACGGAAGGCGCTGTTCGACCGGGAGCCGATGTCGCTGATCGAGCTGGTGCTCGAAGAGTCGGTGCTGCATCGCGGGATCGGGAGCGAGGAGATCATGCGTGCCCAGATGTCGCATCTCGCGGAGTGTGCGCGGCGGCGCAACGTGACGCTCCAGGTCCTGCCGAGGAACTGCGGCTTCAGCGGCGAATACGCGGGCGCTCGCGGCGAGCTGAACCTGGTGGAGACTCCTGAGCACGACCGTCTTGCCTATCTGGAGATCCAGGGCGAGAGCTTGCTGTTCACCGAGCCGGGAAAGGTGAGTACATACGCACAGCAGTATGCGAAGATCCGAGCACAGGCCCTGGGTCCTCGTGAATCGCTGGACCTTATCGAGCGGTTGGCAGGAGATTGGCAATGAGTAACACCCTTCGGTGGTTCACCTCCAGCTACAGCGACGACACCGGTGGCAACTGCGTCGAGGTCGCCATCGACTGGCGGACGTCCTCATACAGCGACAGCGGCGGCGGCAACTGCGTAGAGATCGCCACCTGCCCCCACGCCGTACACCTCCGCGACTCCAAGCTCCAGAACAGCCCCACCTTCACCGTCGCCCCCACCGCCTGGACGAACTTCCTCGCCTGGGCGGACTGAGGAGAAGCAGCCATGACGACCACTGGCACGGAGATCCCCGGCCCGGCGGGTCTGCCCTTACTGGGCTCGATGCTTGATCTCAAGCGCGACTCGCTCGGCACCTACCTCCACGCACAGCGCGAACACGGAGACGTAGTCCGGATCACCGCAGGCCCGCCCGGCCTGCGGGTCGAGATCTACGGCGTGTTCTCGGCGGAGGGCGCCCAGCAGGTGCTGGCGACCGAGTCCGCCAACTTCCGTAAGGACAACCCGTTCTACGAGGAGGTCCGGCAGTCCTTCGGCAATGGCCTGCTGACCAGCCAAGACACCGACTATCTGCGGCAACGGCGGCTCGTACAGCCCCTGTTCACCCGCCGCCGGGTCGACGGCTACGCCGCCTCCATCACCGACGAGACCTCGGCCATGCTCGCCACCTGGCGCAACGCCCCGGACGCCACGGTGGACGTCGCCGCCGAGACGACCCGGCTCACTCTGCGCGCGGTTGCCCGCATCCTGTTCGGCGTGGATGTCGAGAGCGCGGTCGACGTGGTGCAGCGCAGTTTCCCGATCATCGGGGAGTACACACTCACGCGCGGCTACTCCCCCGCCAACTTCCCGCGCTCCTGGCCGACGCCCGCAAACCGGCGGGCCACCGCCGCGATGGACGAGCTGTACGCGGAGTGCGACCGGATCATCGAGAAACGGCGCGCGGACGGGGACGCCGCGATGGGCGAGGACCTGCTGACGCTCCTCACCCACGCCGAGAGCGACGAGGACACCCCCCTCGACGCGTCCGAGGTCCGCGACCAGGTGCTGGTCTTCCTGCTGGCCGGGCACGAGACGACGGCGACTTCGCTGGCGTTCGCGCTGCACCTGCTGGCCCGCCACCCGGAGGAGCAGACCCGGGCGCGGGAGGAGGTCGTACGCGTACTGGCGGACGGGCGGGTCCCCGGGGCGGCGGATCTTGACGCGCTGCCGTATCTGACAAAGGTCCTCAAGGAGGCGATGCGGCTCTATCCGGCGGGGCCGGTCGTCGGCCGCCAGGCCGTCGCGGCGTCGGAGATCGACGGCCATACGATCCCGGCGGGCGCGACGGTGGTCGTGGCGCCATGGGTGACGCACCGGCATCCCCGGTACTGGGACGAGCCTGAGCGCTTCGACCCCGAGAGGTTCACACCCGAGCGCGAGAAGGCCCGCCCTCGGTACGCGTGGTTCCCGTTCGGGGGCGGGCCACGAGCGTGTATCGGCCAGCACTTCTCGATGCTGGAATCGGTGCTGGCGCTCGCGATGATCCTCCAGGAGTACGAACTGGAGGCGGTGGACGTGGAGGTCCCGGTCTCCACGGGCATCACGCTACGGGCGGCGGGCCCGGCCCGATGCGTCTTGCGGCCGGTGGGCCGAGGCACGGGACCCGCCTGACGCGGGGCGCGGGGCCGGGACGACTCGCACCGGCTGGACATCGCGGGCGACGCGCCGTCCGTGGACGATATCGGCGAGAGCGCGTACCCGTACCGGGAGATCGAGTACGCGTACACGTACGGCCGGCCGCCCGCCGACTCGCCGGCGTCGAGCTTCCTGGCCCGGGCAGGACGTGGTCCGGACGCACGGGCACTTGCCGTGCGCGACGCCGAAGGGGCTGCGGATCTGCGGCGAGGGCTGACCTCGCGGTCACCGGTGCGTCAGTCGCAGGACCGGTGGTGCTTCTCACTCGCGCCACTCGGGTCAGCAACTGCCAAGGTGACCTTCATACGCCCCTCCCTGTCCCCTGCCCGGAAGTTAGCAACGCGTCCTGGTGGCGGATAGGCCACCGTTCGGGCAGCTGAGACTCGTCGGCGCGATCGGCGCGATCAACGTGCTGAGTGCGGCGGCGCCGTCGAGGAGAGCTCTCGATCGGGCATCGATGCTCGCGTCCCGGGCGGCCAATGTGGTCATTACTTCGTCCCATCGGCGGGTGCGTCGCAGCTCCGGCATCAAGGCGTGGAGTGGGGCGATGCGGTAGCCGGCCATGCGTAGCTGATGAACGATCCGCGCGTCTCGGATGTCATCGGGGAAGTACCGTCGCGGTCCTCGCGGGGAGGCTCGACGGGGCACGACAAGGCCCTCCGCGTCCCAGTGCCGCAACGTCGAGGGACGCACACCGAGCGCGACGGCGAGCTCAGAGATGCTCATGGCGTCCGATGGCCGTACCTCGTCGATCGGTTCCTCGGAGATTGTCGCGGCGGCCTCTTTGGCCAGCCTGAGCTCCCGCCGCTCCGTGTCGAGTCGAGCGTGTGCCGCGTCCAGTAGGGCAAGCAGGTCCGAACTGGGATGCGCGTGCGCCGCACGCATGATCCTCTTGGCCTCGACCGGCCCTGTGCCGTCCGCAAGAGCTCGATAGGCCAGCGCGGAACGCAGATGCGCTTCGTCGTAGATCCGGTATCCCGTGCCGGTGCGCGTCGCTGGAGGCAGCACGCCGTCGCGCTCGAGATTGCGCACCTGTTGGACAGAGCACCCCGCATGTCGCGCGACATCGATCGTCCGCATATTGGCCGACTTGCGACTTCTCACCAGTCCACCTCGGCTGTTGGGGCCAAAGTCTCCACAAGTGAATGAAACGCTGGAACACATGAGTATCGACGAGATCATTGAGTTCCTCAACGGCCTCGATGGGGTTCTGACCCTCAGGCCGACACCCGGCGACGGTTCACCCGAGATCAGTTGGGGCGACACGTTCTTCTACTACGCACCCGATGGCGAGGTCCCGAAGACAACTCAGCCCTTCGCGACGATCGTGACGAAGGACTATCCGGGCGACGAGCGATCACGTCTGAACCGTCCCGACACCTTTCGCCTGAATCTCTTCGCCGGAAAGGAAGCCTTCACCAGCCGGACAGGCCAACAGCCGCGCGACGCGACCAGGAGTGAGGTCGACCCGGGTGAGACCGACCCGAGCGTGATCGACTCCGTGATGGCACACCCCGTCTACGGCACTCTGGGCTGGCTGGCTGTGGTGAACCCGGGATCGCGAACGGAGCCGGCGATCCGAGAGCTGCTTTGCACGGCCCGCCTCCTGGCCCGCTCGCGCTACCAGCGGCGTGTCTGATGGTCTCGCTGTCCGCGGCCGACCCGACCCCGTCAATGGGTCGGGTCGGCCGCGGACAGCCCCGTGCTCCTACAGGAAGGAGTTGATCTCGATCGTCTCGGTACGGCCGGGGCCGACTCCGATCGCCGAGATCGGCGCGCCCGACATGTCCTCCAGCGCCTTGACGTACGCCTGCGCGTTCGCCGGCAGGTCCGCGAACGTCTGCGCCTTGGTGATGTCCTCCGACCAGCCCGGCAGATACTCGTACACCGGCTTCGCGTGGTGGAAGTCGGACTGGCTGTACGGGAGCTCCTCGACGCGCTTGCCGTCGATGTCGTACGCGACGCACACCGGAATCTGCTCCCAGCCGGTCAGCACGTCCAGCTTGGTGAGGAAGAAGTCGGTCAGGCCGTTGACCCGGGTCGCGTACCGCGCGATGACCGCGTCGAACCAGCCGCAGCGGCGGTCGCGGCCGGTGGTCACGCCCCGCTCGCCGCCGATGCGGCGCAGCGCCGCGCCGTCGTCGTCGAAGAGCTCCGTGGGGAACGGGCCCGCACCGACGCGCGTCGTGTACGCCTTGAGAATGCCGATGACCCGGCTGATCTTCGTCGGGCCCACGCCGGCTCCGGTGCAGGCGCCGCCCGCGGTCGGGTTCGATGAGGTGACGAAGGGGTACGTGCCATGGTCGACGTCCAGGAGCGTGCCCTGGCCGCCCTCGAAGAGGACGACCTTGCCCTCGTCAATGGCGTTGTTGAGGATCAGGGTCGTGTCCGCGACGTACGGCCGGAGCTTCTCCGCGTACTGCAGCATCTCCTCGATGATTTTGCCCGCCTCGATGGCGCGGCGGTTGTAGAGCTTGGCGAGAAGCTGGTTCTTGGAGTCGAGCGCGGCCTCGACCTTCTGCTCAAGGATCGACTCGTCGTAGAGGTCCTGGACGCGGATGCCGATGCGGTTGATCTTGTCGGAGTACGTCGGGCCGATGCCACGGCCGGTCGTGCCGATTTTCCGCTTCCCGAGGAACCGTTCCGTCACCTTGTCGAGGGTGACATTGTACGGAGTGATCAGATGCGCGTTGCCGCTGAGCAGCAGCTTTGACGTGTCGATGCCTCGGTCATTGAGGCCGCTCAGCTCAGAGAGCAGAACCGCCGGGTCGACCACGACGCCGTTCCCGATGACCGGGGTACAACCCGGCGAGAGAATGCCGGAAGGGAGGAGATGCAGCGCATACTTCTGGTCGCCGACGACGACCGTGTGGCCGGCGTTGTTGCCGCCCTGGTAGCGCACTACATAATCCACTGATCCACCGAGCAGGTCGGTGGCCTTTCCCTTGCCCTCGTCACCCCACTGAGCACCGAGCAGCACAAGTGCGGGCACAGGCGTACACCCCTTCCGGGCGGGGCATGTCCAAGGTCAGGGGGCCTGAGCCGTGCCTGGGTCTTCGGACCGGTTGCCCCGGAATAGACCAAGCCCCTGGCGCAATAGCGCAAGGGGCTCTTGCACAAAGATGCTACCCGAGGAAGGACCGAGGTGTCGGCTCACGACCAGCTACTGGTGGTCATCGACCCGGTCGCCCGCCGAAGTGACGGCGAGTCCGTGCGGATCGCGAAGGATGTTCTGTGTGGCGGTTCGGAGGCGAAGATCTGCCTTCCTGAGGGACCGGAGGAATTCGCGCGGGCGCTGGCCCGCAGGGGCTCACGGCGGCCAGTGGTGATCGGAGACGACAGAGCGTTGCTGCGGGCGGTGGCGCTGCTGCACCGTGACCGGTGGCTGGGAGACGGGGCGCTGGCGGTCGTCCCGGTCGGCCCTTCGGTGGAGCTGGCGCATTCGCTGGGCGTGCCGATGGGCGCGGTGGCGGCGGCGCGGGCGGTGCTGGAGGGGGCGGTGCAGCGGCTGGACCTGCTGGAGGACGAGAGCGACGGGGTGGTGCTGGGGGACCTGTCGATACCGGCGCGTACGGCTGCGGCCGGCGCGAACGGGGCGGCGCATGGTTCGCACGGGGGTCATGGGACGACGTGGGTGTGGGACACCTGCCGCTCCCTGGTCCGCACCCTGGTCCACCCGGCCCCGCCGGTGCCGGTGGCGGCGCGGGCGCAGCGGCTGCGGGTGGAGGCGGACGGGGTGGTCCTGACGGACCTGGACCGGCTGGTGGAGGCGGTGACGGTACGGGCGGGAGGCGGGCGCGCGGACGTGGTGGTCCGCCACGGCGCGGACACGGAGCCGGTACGGGCGAGGGCGCTGTCGGTGACGGTGTCGGGAGCGGACTTCCGCTACCGCGCGGACGCGCACATCACGGGCCCGGTGCAGACGAGGACGTGGACGCTGCGGCCGGGGGCGTGGGGGCTGACGCTGCCGCGGGTGGCGGGGGGCGGGTAACCCTGCGGGGTATTGGGGGCGTCAGCCCCCAATACCCCGGTACCGCCCTTCGGGCGGAGTCCTCAATCGCCGGACAGGCTGGATTTCGCGCCGAACAACTCCGCGCGCCGCACGCGCCAGCGTTCCAGCATTCCCGCCAGTTCCTCCTCCATGAACTCGAAGAACGCCAGCGTCTCCGCCAGACGGCGGCCCGCCTCGCTCTCCGGTCCCAGGCCGACCACGCCTTCCCGCAGCGCGTCCTCCCACCGCTTCATCATCTGGTCGCGGTTCGCCAGCGCCTCGTACCACTGGTTGTTGTGCACGCGGTAGCGATCACGCCGTGAGCCAGGCTCGCGCTCCCGCGAGACCATGTGCTGCTGCGACAGATACCGCACCGCGCCGGAGATCGCCGCCGGGCTGATCCGCAGCTGTTCGCTCAGCTCGGCCGACGTCATCGCCCCCGAGTCCGACGACAGCAGCGCCGCGAAAACCCGCGCGGGCATCCGTTGCATCCCGGCCTCCGCAAGCTGCGCGGCGAAGCTCTCGACGAACCGAGAGACCGCCTTGTCGTCTCTCTGCGTTCCGTCGCGTTCGGTCATCACCATCATCTCCCCAGCTCAGCGCGCTATCACGAGTTTATACGGTTCCTTAACTTCACAACTTTGTGAAGCGAGCGTACGTTCAGAAACATGACTAACGCAATCACCGTCGCCGGACTGCACAAGGCGTTCGGCCGGACCCACGCACTGGACGGCCTCGACCTCGCCGTCGAAACCGGCGAGGTACACGGTTTCCTCGGCCCCAACGGCGCCGGGAAGTCCACGACCATCCGGGTCCTCCTCGGACTCCTGCGCGCCGACTCCGGCGCGACGCAGCTCCTCGGCAAGGACCCCTGGAACGACGCTGTCGAACTGCACCGGCGCCTCGCCTACGTTCCCGGTGATGTCGAGCTCTGGCCCAATCTGACCGGCGGCGAAGCCATCGACCTGCTCTCGCGGCTGCGCGGCGGCATCAACAAGCACCGCCGCGACGAGCTCATCGAGCGCTTCGACCTCGACCCGACCAAGAAGGGCCGCGCCTACTCCAAGGGCAACCGCCAGAAGGTCGCCATCGTCGCCGCGCTCGCGTCCGACGCCGAGCTGCTGCTCCTCGACGAGCCGACCGCCGGTCTCGACCCCCTCATGGAGGTCGTCTTCCAGGACGTGATCCTCCAGGCCAAGCACGCGGGCAAGACCGTGCTGCTCTCCAGCCACATCCTGGCCCAGGTCGAGAAGCTCGCCGACCGGGTCAGCATCATCCGTCTCGGCCGGGTCGTGCAGTCCGGGACGCTCAGCGAGATGCGCCATCTGACCCGTACGACCGTCGAGGCCGAGACCGAGCGCCCGGCCGACGGACTCGACGCGCTGCCGGGCGTGCACGAGGTGCGTACGGAAGGCGGCCGGGTGTGGTTCGCCGTGGACGGCGCGCACCTCGACGGCGCGATCCGCAGGCTCTCCGAGTCAGGCATCCGCAGCCTGATCAGTCACCCGCCGACGCTCGAAGAGCTCATGCTGCGCCACTACGGCGACGAGCTCGCCGCCAACGGAAGCACCAACAGCAGCACCAACGGAAGCGCCAACGCACACCCGACCGGAGAGGTCCGATGACCACCGCCACCGCAACCCGAGCACCCGCCCCCACCGGGTCCGTCGCGGGCGGCAACGCACTCGCCGGGACCCGCACCCTGATCCGGTTCAATCTGCGCAGGGACCGCGTCCGGCTGCCCGTATGGATCCTCGCGCTGTTCCTCTCCACGGTCTCCACGGCCAGCAACTACAAGACGCTGTACGCCGACCCCGAGGACCGCGCCTCTGTCGTCAAAACCATGGACAGCCCGGCCGGGCTCGCCATGAGCGGACCGCGCCACTACCTGGACGACTACAACTTCGGCGCGATGCTGGGCCACCAGATGTTCGGCTTCATGGCCGTCATGGTCGGCCTGATGAGCGTGCTCATCGTCACCCGGCACACCCGCAACGAGGAGGAGACCAACCGCGCCGAACTCGTCCGCTCCGCCGTCGTCGGACGCCACGCGCACCTGGCCGCCGCACTGACCGTCGCGGTGCTCGCCAACCTCGTACTCGCCCTGCTGCTGGCCCTCGGCCTCAGCGGAATGGGCATCGAGTCCATCGACCTCGGCGGCTCGCTGCTCTACGGCTTCGCGCACGCCGCCGTCGGCATCGTCTTCGCCGCCGTCGCCGCGATCACCGTGCAGATCACCGCGTACACGCGGGGCGCGTCCGGCATGGCGCTGGCCGTCATCGGCATCGCGTACGTCCTTCGCGCCGCCGGGGATGTGGGCGGCAACGGCGCGCTGTCCTGGCTGTCGCCGATCGGCTGGGCGCAGCGTACGTACGTCTATGTCGACAACCGCTGGTGGCCGCTGCTGCTCTGCCTGGCGCTCGCCGTGGTCTGCGGGGCCATCGGCTTCGTACTGTCGACGCGGCGGGACGTGGGCGCGGGCCTGCGCGCCTCGCGGCTGGGCAGCCCGGTGGCGTCGGACGCGCTGAGCCGCCCGCTGGGCTTCGCGCTGCGGCTGCACCGCTCGATGCTGATCGGCTTCGGCGCCGGTCTGTTCCTGATGGGCGTGATGTACGGCTCGATCCTCGGGGAAGCCGAGGACATGCTGAAGAACATCGAGCAGATGCAGGAGGCGCTGGAGCGAATCGGCGGCGCGACGATGGCCGAGTCGTTCGCCTCGATGGTCATGGTCGTCATCTCGGTCGTCGCCTCGGTGTACGTGGTGATGGCCGCGCTGCGGCCACGCGCCGAGGAGACGGCGGGCCGGGCGGAGCCGCTGCTGTCGACGGGGCTGTCCCGCACCCGGTGGGTGAGCAGCCACCTGGCCATGGCCATGGCGGGCGGTACGGCGCTGCTGCTGCTCGCCGGGCTGGGCTTCGGCATCTCGGGTGCTGCCTCGGCCGGGGACGGCGGGCTGTTCCTGAAGCTGCTGGGCGCGGCGCTGGCGTACGCACCGGCGCTGTGGGTCACGGTCGGGGTCGCGGTGGTGATCTTCGGCTGGTTCCCGAGGGCGAGCGCGGCGACGTGGGTCGTGCCGGTGTACGGGTTCGTGGTCGGGTACCTGGGCCAGCTGCTGCAGTTCCCGGACTGGATGAACAACGTGTCGCCGTTCGGGCATGTGCCGCAGTTGCCGGCGGCGGAGATGAGCTGGACGCCGATGGTGGTGCTCACGGTGATCGCGGCGGGTCTGGTGTGGCTGGGCCTGGAGGGCTTCCGGAGGCGGGACCTGGAGACGAAGTAACGCCCCTCTGTGTAAGCCCCTCTCTGTAACTCTGTAAGCCCCTCTCTGTAACGCCCCTCTCTCGCGGTCTCTACAGCTCTACGAGGAGTTCCTTGACGCCACGGATGACGTAACCCGGCTTCCACTCCGGCTCCGCGACCAGCCTCATCTCCGGGGCCTCGCGGAGCAGCTCTCCGAAGGACGCCGCCAGTTCGATACGGGCGAGCGGCGCGCCCAGGCAGTAGTGGATTCCCGCGCCGAAGGTGACGTGAGCGTTGTCCGCGCGGGCGAGATCGAGGGTGTCGGGGCTCTCGAACCGCGCCGGGTCCCGGTTCGCCGAGCCGAAGAGCAGCGCGAGCTCGGAGCCGCGCGGGATGACCGTGCCGTCGATCTCGATGTCGTCCAGGACCCACCGCTCGAAAAGCTGGAGCGGGGTGTCGTAGCGCATCAGCTCCTCCACAGCTGTGGACAGGAGTGTGTGGTCGGCGCGGAGGGCGGCGAGCTGCTCTGGATGGCGGAAGAGGGTCCACCAGCCGTTGGCGATGGTGTTGACCGTCGCCTCGTGGCCCGCGTTCAGCAGCAGGACACAGGTGGAGATCATCTCCTGCTCGCTGAGCCGGTCGCCCTCCTCGTACGCGGCGATGAGCGCGGAGATCAGGTCGTCGCCGGGGTCGGCGCGCCGTGCGGCGATCAGCTCGCGCAGATACGCGCTGAATTCGAGCGAGGCGCGGACGGCGCGGGCGGCGGTCTCCTCGGCGGGGTTCAGCTCGTACATCCCGCAGATGTCGGCGGACCAGGGCCGCAGCAGGTCCCGGTCGGCGGCCGGAATGCCGAGCATTTCGGCGATGACGGCGACGGGCAGCGGCTCGGCGACCTCGGCGAGCAGATCGCCGCCGCCCGCGTCCCTGACCTTGGCCACAAGCTCGGCGGCGAGCCGCTCGACGGTGGGCACGAGGACCTCGACGGTGCGGGGCGTGAAGGCTTTCGCGACGAGCCGCCGGATGCGGGTGTGGTCGGGGGCCTCCAGGTCGAGCATCCCGTAGTCGTTGAGCGTGTGGAACGGCTCGTGGGCGGGAGGCGGGGGCGTACGGCCGAACTCCTCGTGCGTGAAGCGGTGGAGGTAGGTGCGGCCGAGGCGGCGGTCGCGGAGGAGGGTGTTGACGTCGGCGTAGTGGGGGACGAGCCACTGGTTGGTGGGCTCGAAGTAGTGGACCCGGCCGAGGGAGCGCAGCTCGGCGTAGGCGGGGTAGGGGTCTGCGACGAATGCAAGGGACCACGGGTCGAACGTCTCTGCCATACGGAGACGCTAGCGCGTGCGTCAGACCTTGCGAATGAGGACCGTCGTCGGCAGCAGCTTCTCTATATCGTCCACGTCCGAGGTGAATACGGTGACCTGGCTCTTCTGCTGGCGGGCGACCACTGCGAGCACGGCGTCGATGGCGTATTTGTGACCGTGCAGCCCCGCGCCGGCGAGGAGCTTCCTGGCTTGTCGTGCCTCCTCCCTGCCGAGCGGCGCGATCTGCACGCGCGAGAGCACCCAGTCCCAGCGCGGCGCGCGGGTGCGCCCGTCCTCTGCCTCGATGACGGTCATGGGGGAGGTCACCACTTTGGCCTTGCCTTCGACCACGAGGCCCAGCAGCGCCATCATGCGCTCGTCACCGCGCACCGCCTGCGACAGCGCCTCAGAGTCGAGAACAAAGGTCCTCGGCCGAGCGCCACTGGGGCGCTGCTTTCCACCGCGCGTCATGCGGCCACATCCTGGGCCGCCACATCCCGCTGGGCTCGGCGGCGGTCGTGCTCGGCGTCGATCTCGTCCAGCTCGGCGAGCGCGGCCTCACGTGCCTCCTTCGTAATGGGCCCATGCTCCTGCTCCAGCCAGTCCACGAGTTCCCGCATGCGGTCGTGCTCTCGCTGCCTCTCAAGCGCCTCGGTCACATACGCCGACAGACCTCGCTCGCCGGCTTCCGAGCGGATCTCGTCCAGCAGTTCCTCGGGGATGGTGATCGTCACCTTTTTGGTAGCCATACCTCCGAACGTACTCCCCGTGCCCAGCGCCATACAATCCCTCGAATGAGTGATCACAGGGTGGTCATATGGACGGTCACGACGGCGTGACCAGCCGCGCCTCGTACGCGAAAACCGCCGCCTGCGTACGGTCCCTGAGCCCCAGCTTCACCAGCACCCTGCTCACGTGCGTCTTGATCGTGGACTCCGCCACCACCAGGTGCGAGGCGATCTCCGCATTCGACAGCCCCTGCGCGATCAGCACGAGCACCTCCGTCTCGCGCTCCGTCAGGTCGCCTATCTGCGCCATCGCCGGTGGCCGCGGGTTCTGTGAGAGCTTCGAGAACTCCGTGATCAGGCGTCTGGTCACCGTCGGCGCGAGCAGGGCCTCGCCCGCCGCCACCACCCGTACGCCGTCGGCCAGCTGGCGTGCGGACGCGTCCTTCAGCAGGAAGCCCGAGGCGCCCGCGCGCAGCGCCTGGTACACGTACTCGTCGAGGTCGAAGGTGGTCAGCACCAGCACCTTCGAATCGGCGTGCGCGGCGACGATCTCGCGGGTCGCCTCGATGCCGTTCAGCTCCGGCATACGGATGTCCATCAGCACCACGTCGGGGGCCAGCTCGGCGACCTTCCGCACCGCCTCGCGGCCGTTGACCGCCTCCCCGACGACCTCGATGTCGGGCATCGCGTTCATCAGGACCGAGAAGCCTTCGCGGACCATGATCTGGTCGTCCACGATCAGAACGCGGATGATGCGGGTGGTCATGAGGTCTCCCCGGAGTCAGAGGCGGAGTCAGCGGCCGATGAGGCAGGCGCGGGGACCGGGATGAACGCGGTCACCTCGTACCCGCCCTCCTCTGTCGCCTCCGCCGTCATCTCGCCGTTCAGCATCGCCACCCGCTCCCGCATGCCCGTGATGCCGTGCCCGGCCCCCGGTGACGCCTTGACCAGGCCCTGCGGGGCCGTATTGACGATCCGCAGCCCCAGGCCCCCGAGTACGTAACTGATCTCGACCTTCGCCGTCGACCCCGGCGCGTGCCGCAGCGCGTTGCTCAGCGCCTCCTGGGTGATCCGGTACGCCGACAGCTCGACGCCCTGCGGCAGCTCGCGGACGGCGCCCGTGACCGTCTTCTCCACGTCGAGGCCCGCCTCGCGGACGTTGGACAGCAGGTTCTCGATGTCCGCGAGGACCGGCTGCGGCGCGTCGGGGGCCTGGTAGTCCTCCGCCCGTACGACTCCGAGGATCCGGCGCAGCTCTGTGAGCGCGGCGACGGCGTTCTCGCGGATGGTGAGGAACGCCTGCTCCAGCTCGGGCGGCGGGTTCTCCACCCGGTACGGCGCGGCCTCCGCCTGGATCGCGACCACCGACATGTGGTGGGCCACCACATCGTGCAGTTCGCGGGCGATGGTGGTGCGCTCCTCCAGCAGTGTCCGCTTGGAGCGCTCCTGCGCGGTAACGGTCTGCTGCGCAGTGACGGTCTGCTCCGCCTCGCGGCGGACGAGACGGACGGTGACGGCGAGCAGCGCGAGGGCGGAGACGAAGAGGAAGGCCGGGGCGTCCGTGCCGTTCCCGCCGCCGAAGACGATCTCCGCGAAGATTCCGTACAGCGCACTGACCACCCACATCCAGACGGCGGTACGCGGCCTGGTCCGGGCGGCCACGACGGTCAGCACGATCAGGTGGGCCGCGAAGGAGGTGGCCGACCAGGGTCGGTCGTCCCAGTAGTCGCCCATCAGGAGCAGAAACGGGGTCGATATCAGGGACGCCCAGAAGGCGGCGAGGGGCCGGACCAGGGTGAGGAGCACCGCGCCGGCCGGGAGGAAGCCGGTGAAGACGAAGAACTCGTTGGCGTTGCCGTCGCCGACCGTGGCGGCGATCGCCAGGACGAGCAGGGCGGCGGCGACGACCGTGGCGTGCGGGGTCCAGCGGGCGTACTCGCGTATCCGGCCCGGGATGCGGCGGATGACGGGGCCGTCCGCGCCCAGGGGCGGCAGCAGGCGGTAGGCGAGGACGTCGTGGAGGAGCTCCTGGCGCAGGCCCTGGAGCAGGCCCTGCGCCAGTCGGTATTCGGGGCTGCGGGATTTGGCGTCGTCGGAGGACTGCGTGCGCTGCGTCTCGGTCACGTCGGCAACGGTATGCGGCGGTGGGGGCGCGGTCGTCACCACGGATATGGATCCTGCCGCGTCCGTCCCAGGTACTACCGCGGCACTTACGGCAGGCGTCGGGTCACCAGGCCAGCTGGGCGATCTCCTCCGCGACGACGGCGCAGGCGTCGGCGGCCGGGTCGATCAGCGGGAAGTGCCCGACGCCTTCGAGGAGGGTCATCCCGACGGTCTCACCGGCCTTCGCGGCGGCGTCGGCGTATGCCTCGGAGACGGAGTACGGCACGGTGATGTCGGTGCGGCCCTGGACGATGGTGGTGGCGATGCCGGTGGGCAGCAGGACGGCCGGGTCTGCGTACGCGCTGCGCGCGGCGAGCTCGCTGTGGCCGCCGAGAAGCTGGACGACCGCGTCACCGCACACGCCGAGCTCGACGGCCTGCCCGAAGTCCGCGATGGGCGCGAGGGCGACGACCCCGCGAAGCGCGGGCGGCGCGGGGAGCCGCCAGGGCGCCCCGGCGGGCAGCACATGCCGGGAGGCGGCCCACAGGGCGAGGTGCCCGCCGGCGGAGTGCCCGGTGACGACGGTACGGCGGGGGTCGGCCTGCGGCAGGGCCTCCTTCACCAGGCGGGGCATGGCGTCCATCACGGCGGCGACATCGTCGAAGGTCTCGGGCCACCGCCCGGCGGGGGCGCCTGCGGGGGCACCTGCGGGGACGCCGCTCCCGCGCTGCGGCGGGATGTCGCTCCCGCGCCGGTACTCGACGTTGGCGACGGCGAGGCCGCGGCGGGCGAGGAAGTCGGCGAAGGGGGTGACATGCTGCCGGTCGTAGGCGGCGCGCCAGGCTCCGCCGTGCAGTAGGACGACGAGGGGCACGCCGGCGGGGGCGTGCGGGTGCGCTTGCGGGCCGCGGGGTGCGTAGAAGTCGACGACCTGGTCGGGGTGTTCGCCGTACGCGATGGAGGCGTCGGGGGCGACGGCGGGATGCGAGAACGCCGACTCGGTCTCGGCGGCGTCACGAGCGACGGGGTCCGGCATAACTGCTCAACCTTCCTGGCAGGCGGCGAAATTGACCTGACCAGCGGGGACGGTACCAGCACGGATGGGAAAGCTTCTGCCCACCTGCCCCGGCGGCGGGTGCGGGTACGCGTACGGGGCGGGTGGGGGCCACACGGCAAGGCGGCCACGAACCCCTCCGACGACGACTGGGCGGGCCGCCCGGCCGGGCGCGGAAGCCGCCGCCAGGGAGCGCGGGGCCCAGGCTTCGGCCCCGCGGCCCGGAGATCTCAACGTGGGTCGCCCCGCACGCCCCCCGCCGCGCCGCGAAGGGGCACTCCGCAGCGCGAGCTGCACCGCCGCCAGGGTCTGCCTGGGTATTGACCCCACGGACCCGCGCCTGGGCCGGAGCCCAGGGTGCGGCGTCAGCCCCCGCGCCCGGAGGGCTGACGCCCCGGCTGGGCCTCCCCGGTTACTGGGAAGGCCGCGCGGAAAGCAACACCTCCGCCAGCACCGACGCCGCTCGCTCCACCTCCCCGAACCCCACATACAGCGGCGTGAACCCGAACCTCAGCACATCCGGCCTCCGCAAGTCCCCGATCACCCCCCGCGCGATCAGCCTCTCCATCACCGCCGGCGCGTCCCCGTTCCCGCACCGCAGCGCGACCTGGCTGCCCCGCGAGCCGTGGTCCCTCGGCGTCAGCGGCACGACCCCCGCCGACTCCGGGACGTACGCGTCCACGCACTCCAGGAAGAAGTCCGTCAGCGCCAGGCTCTTCTCCCGCACCGCCTCGATCGCGACGCCGTCCCACACCTCCAGCGCCGCCTCCAGCGCCAGCATGGACAGGATGTCGGGCGTCCCCACCCGGCCCCTCGTCGCGCCGTCTCCCGCGTCGTACGCGGGAGACATCGCGAACGGGTCCCTGTGCGACGTCCAGCCCGGCAGCGGGGAGTCGAACGCCGCCTGGTGGCGTTCGGCGACGTACAGATACGCCGGTGAACCCGGGCCGCCGTTCAGGTACTTGTACGTGCAGCCGATCGCCAGGTCCACCCCGTGCGCGTCCAGGCCCACCGGCAGCGCGCCCGCGCTGTGGCACAGGTCCCAGACCGCCAGCGCGCCCGCCTCGTGGATCGCCGCCGTCAGGGACGGCAGGTCGTGCAGGCGGCCCGTGCGGTAGTCGACGTGGTTGACCAGCGCCACCGCCGTACTCGGGCCGAGTGCCGACCGCAGGTCCGACGGCGCGACCGGAACCACGCGCTTGCCCGTCATCCGGGCCGCGGACTCCGCGATGTAGCCGTCCGTCGGGAACGTCGTCGCGTCGACCACGACATCCGTACGCGCGGGGTCGGAGACCAGCCGTACCGCTCCCACCACCGCCTTGAACACATTCACGCTCGTGGAGTCGCCGACGACCACCTGGCCGGGCCCCGCCCCCACCAGCGGCGCGATCCGGTCGCCGATCCGTTCCGGCGCCGTCCACCAGCCGCTCTCGTCCCACGAACGTATGCGCAGTTCGCCCCACTGCCGCGTCACCACATCGGCGAGCCGCCCCGGCACATGGCTCGGCAGCGCGCCGAGGGAGTTGCCGTCCAGGTAGACCGTGTCGTCGAGCGTGAAACGCTTCCGTAGACCGGCCAGCTCATCGGCGGCGTCCAGCGAAGCCGCCCTCTCCACCAGAGACTCAGACATAGCTGCGCGCCGTCCACAGCTCCGGGAACACGTTCTTGCGGGCCCGCTTCTCCAGCCACGCCACCCCCGCCGAACCACCCGTGCCCACCTTGGAGCCCATGGCCCGCCGTGTCGCCACCAGGTGATCGTTGCGCCAGCGCCACACCAGCTCGCCGACATCGGTCAGCGCCTCGCCCAGCCCCACCAGCTCGCTGTCCTGGTCCGCGGCGCCGTACACCGTGGCCCAGACCGCCTCGACCTCCGCCGACGGCTCGTACCGCTGCGAGAGGTCCCGCTCCAGGACCTCGGACGGCACCGGCAGCCCGCGCCGTGCCAGCAGCCGCAGTACCTCGTCGTACAGGCTCGGCTCGTACAGGGCCTTCTCCAGCTCTCCGTACACCCGCGGCGCCCCCCGGTGCGGCACCAGCATCGACGCCGACTTGTCACCGAGCAGGAATTCCAGCCGCCGGTACATCGCCGACTGGAAGCCCGATCCCTCGCCCAGCGCGTTGCGGTACGAGTTGAACTGGGCCGGGGTGAGGTGGGCGAGCGGCTTCCAGGAAGCGTTGAGCGACTCCAGCTCGTATGTGCTGCGCTTCAGCGCGGCGAGCGCGACGGGCAGGTCGTCCTGCCGCAGGGCGCCCGCGGCGGTCTCCCACTCGTGGACGATGACCGTGAACCACAGCTCCATCACCTGGGTGGTGACCAGGAAGACCATCTCGCCCGGGTCGTCCGAGAGCGGATGCTGGAGGTGGGTCAGGACGTCCGCCTGGACATAGTCCTCGTACGGAGTGGTGCCCGCGAAATCCAGGTTCGGGGCAGCGTCATGCGACATTGCTGTCTCCTCGACGTGTCCGGGTAGCGGTCCGCTCCTTCCTGATCGACTGGAGCCCCGGTCCCCACCCGCATCATAATCCGGGTCATAATCCGGCCTCGCCCGCACCCGCCAAAGGCCCGTATCCCCGGCATGCGCGGGAACACGGGCCTTTGGTTCCGGCGTTCGGGCTGCTCAGCCCAGCGTGTCCGCCGCCGTCTCGGACGAGTCCCGCAGGAACGTCGAGCAGCGCTCGTACTCCGCCTGCTCGCCGATCGCCTGCGCGGCGCGGGCCAGCGCGTGCAGCGCGCGCAGGAAGCCGCGGTTCGGCTCGTGCTCCCACGGCACCGGGCCGTGGCCCTTCCAGCCGCTGCGGCGCAGTGAGTCGAGGCCACGGTGGTAGCCGGTGCGCGCGTAGGCGTACGACTCGACGACGCGGCCGTTCTCGAACGCGTCGTCGGCGAGCTGTGCCCAGGCCAGTGACGACGTCGGGTACTTGGCGGCGACGTCGGCGGGGGCCGTTCCGGCCGCGAGGAGATCGCGCGGCTCGGGGTCGTCGGGCAGGTGGGTGGGGGGAGTTCCCCCCAGCAGGTTTTCATGGATGGCCATGGGCACCAGTGTCACAGGTCCCCGCGGGATCCGCCGAAACGGTACGGGGTCATGAGGCAGGCGTCAGCCAGATCGGCCGGATCGGTCCGGGTCAGCACCCGCCGGACCCGCCGGACCTTCCGGACCCGCCGGACCCGCCGGACCTGCCGGACCCTCCCGACCCTCCCGACCCGCTGTCGAGCGCTCCAGCGGCGGCCCCGACACACCGCAGTTGAACCTGCACTCGGGGTGGCACGCCTCCGCCGCCGGCATCCGCACCGTCCCCCACGCGATCAGCGCGCCCACCACCAGCACCCCCGCACACATCGGCATCGCCCGCCGGAACGTCTCCCCGAACTCCGCCGCCGAGCGGTACGCCTCCGGGCCCATCCCCGCCAGCAGCGGCAGCGCCGCCACCGCGAGCAGGCCGGCCGCCCGCGCCGCCGCGTTGTTGACGCCGCTCGCCAGCCCCGCCCGGCCCGTCTCCACGGACGCCAGCACGGACGCGGTCAGCGGGGCCACCAGGGTCACCATCCCCAGGCCCATCACCAGCAGCGCGGGCAGCACATCACGTACGTACGAGGCGCTCTCGCCCACGCGCAGCATCAGCAGCATGCCCGCCGCGCAGATCAGCGGGCCGACGGTGAGTGGGATGCGCGGGCCGATCCGCTCCCCCAGCTCACCCGATTTCGCGGAGAGCAGCAGCATCAGCACGGTGGTCGGCAGCAGCGCCGTACCGGCGCCGAGCGCCGTGTAACCCGCCACCACCTGGAGTTGCAGCGCTGCCAGGAAGAAGAACCCGCCGAAGGCGGCGTACACGCACACCGTCACCAGATTCACCGCCGTGAACTGCCGCACCCGGAAGATCGACGGCGGCAGCATCGGCACCGGCATTCGCCGCTCGACCAGCACGAACACCACCGCGACCGCCACGCCCGCGAGCCCCGCCCACAGCTGCGGGGCGATGAGCCCGTACGTCACCAGGGCCAGCGCCGCCGCGCCCAGCACCGCCCCCAGCACGTCGAACCGGCCGTGCGCCCGCGGGTCGCGGGACTCCGGCACATGCTTCAGCGCGACCGGCACGCACAACGCGGCCAGCGGCACATTCAGCAGGAACACCCAGCGCCAGCCGGGGCCGTCGACCAGCCAGCCGCCGACGAACGGGCCGATCGCCGCGCCGACGCCGCCGAGCCCCGACCACAGGCCGACTGCGCGGGCCCGGTCGTCGGGGTGGAAGCTCGCCTGGATCAGGGACAGCGAGCCGGGCGTGAGGAGCGCGCCGCCGATGCCCTGCAGGGCGCGCGCGGCCACCAGGACCAGGTCATTGGGGGCGAGGCCGCACAGCAGCGAGCCGACGGCGAACCACACCACGCCGAAGACAAAGATCTTCCGCCGCCCGTAGCGGTCGCCGAGCGCGCCGCCGAGCAGGATGAGCGAGGCCAGCGTGAGCATGTAGGCGTTGACGGTCCACTGGAGGACCCCGAGATCGGCATCGAGATCGCGCCCGATACGGGGCAGGGCCACATTGACGACGGTCGAGTCCAGCAGCGCCATGCCGGAGCCGAGCACGGTCGTCAGGACCAGCCAGCGGCCGGTGGCCGAGGACAGCCTGATCTCTCCCGGAGTCCGCTCCGCCGGGCTCTTCTCTCCCGGGCCCTTCTCCGCCGGACTTTTGCCCATACCCGGATCATCCCCGGGACCGGCCCTCAGGCCAACCGGACACCAGACATGCGTCGGGCCCGGTGCCCCTCGAAGAGGTACCGGGCCCGGCGTACAACGGTGTTACTTGAGCTTCGTGCCCGTCGAGCGCAGCGCCGCACACGCCTCGGTGACACGCTTGGCCATGCCCGCCTCGGCCGCCTTGCCCCACGTCCGCGGGTCGTACGTCTTCTTGGAGCCGACCTCGCCGTCGACCTTCAGCACACCGTCGTAGTTCTTGAACATGTGGTCCACGACGGGGCGGGTGAAGGCGTACTGGGTGTCGGTGTCGAGGTTCATCTTCACGACGCCGTTCTCCAGCGCGGTGGCGATCTCCTCGGCGGTGGAGCCCGAGCCGCCGTGGAAGACGAAGTCGAACGGCTGGCTGCCGGGCGCCTTGGAGTACTTGGCGGTGACGCCCTCCTGCAGGTCCTTCAGCAGCTCGGGACGGAGCACGACATTGCCCGGCTTGTAGACGCCGTGGACGTTGCCGAAGGAGGCTGCCAGCAAGTAGCGACCCTTCTCGCCCAGGCCGAGCGCCTCGGCGGTGCGCAGCGCGTCGTCGACCGTCGTGTACAGCTCGTCGTTGATCTCGTGGGTGACGCCGTCCTCCTCGCCGCCGGTCGGGGTGATCTCGACCTCAAGGATGATCTTGGCGGCGGCGGCCTGCGCCAGCAGCTCCTGGCCGATGGCCAGGTTGTCGGCGAGGGTCTCGGCGGAGCCGTCCCACATGTGGGACTGGAACAGCGGGTTGCGGCCGGCCTTGACGCGCTCGGCGGAGATGTCGAGCAACGGGCGGACATAGCCGTCCAGCTTGTCCTTCGGGCAGTGGTCGGTGTGCAGCGCGACAGTGATGCCGTACTTCACCGCGACGATGTGCGCGAACTCGGCGAGCGCGACCGCTCCGGTGACCATGTCCTTGCTGTGCTGGCCGCCCAGGAACTCGGCCCCACCGGTGGAGATCTGGATGATGCCGTCGCTCTCGGCCTCCGCGAAGCCGCGCAGCGCAGCGTGCAGGGTCTGGGACGAAGTCACATTGATGGCCGGGTAGGCGAACTTGCCTGCCTTCGCCCGGTCGAGCATCTCGTTGTAGACCTCGGGAGTCGCGATGGGCATATGTCCGCTCCTTGTGATGTGCGGGTGGGTGGTGCTGGCCCTGACCTGGGGGCGACGTCATCGTCGGCGCCCATCTTTCCAGACTCTGCGCCCGGCTCCACCATGCGCGCCCCGGCCGAATGCGCCAAGGGTGTGATGTTTCACGTGAAACGCCACACCCCATTGACATCACAGCAGGTCAGAGCCTTGTCAGGCGAGACCGAGCTCGTCGAGGGAGTACGCGTTGACGTACTCCAGCCCCGCCTCCGCGATCGCCGGGGCCGCGCCCCGCTCCACGATCACGGCGACCGCGACAACCTCGCCGCCCGCCTCCCGTACCGCCTCGACGGCGGTCAGCGGCGAGCCGCCGGTCGTGGAAACGTCCTCGACCACCAGGCAGCGGCGGCCCTTGACGTCCGTGCCCTCGATCCGGCGCTGCATCCCGTGCGCCTTGCCCTGCTTGCGTACGACATACGCGTCGAGCCGCCGCCCGCGTGCCGCCGAGGCGTGCAGCATCGACGTGGCCACCGGGTCGGCGCCCAGCGTCAGCCCGCCCACGCAGTCATAGTCGAGGTGGGCGGTGGCGTCGAGCATCACCTGGCCGACCATCGGGGCGGCCTCGCCGTCCAGCGTGATCCGGCGCAGGTCGATGTACCAGTCGGCCTCGATACCCGAGGAGAGGGTTACTTTGCCGTGCACCACGGCCTTGTCCTTGATCTGCTGGAGCAGGTCGGCTCGTACGTCAGTCATGGCACGAGCTTAGAGGCGATGCCCTCAGAGTCGGCGCCAGGTCCAGGTGGACGCCAGCTCCAGGGGTTCGATGGGGGTGACCAGCTGCGGGTGGGTGTTCAGGCCGTTCGGCGGGCCGGACTGCGGCTCGACGCAGACCGCCTCGGGCTGCTCGTCGTAGACCACGACCCACTCGGTGCGGCTGGTGACCGTGAGCTCCAGCTGCCCGGGCCAGGTGAGCGCGACCAGGACGCCGTCGGGCATGCCGAAGCAGTCGTCCCAGGGGCTGGGGCGGGGGGCGATGCGCTGTCCGGTGGGCAGGTGGTCGGCGCCGCGCTCCTCCTGCCACTCGGGCGTGAAGTCGATCCGTACGTCCTCGCCGCCGGGGGTGCCCAGATTGCGCAGGAACCAGGGGTGCCAGCCGACCTGCGCCGGGAAGGACGACTCGTACGTCTCGACGCCCATCGTGAGGGTCAGCGAGTCCTCGGTCAGCGCGAAAGTCTGGGTGACGCGTCCGCTGTACGGCCAGGGGGCGGCCAGGTCGTAAGTGAAGGCCGCCTCGCTCTTGTTGGCGCGGGCGGTGCGCCAAGCGGTGTCGCGGCCGGTGCCGTGGATGGCGTGCGGCGGAGCGTTGACCGGCAGTTGATGCCGTACGTCGCCGTTGCGGAACCGGCCGTGCTCGACCCGGCCGCACCAGGGGACCATCGGGAACGAGCCGTACCGCTCACCTTGGCGCAGCACCTCTGTGCCGCCGATGCGCAGGCTCGCGATGCGGCATCCGTTCTGCGGATGCACGGTCACTTCGACGTCTCCGGCGGCCAGCCGGACGCTCTCTTCGCTACTCACACCCCGACACTACTGGCGGCGGCGGTCACCTGCGTCGGCGCAGTGCCCGTCCGACGATCACGGCGGAGGCGAGCGCGAGGGCCGCGGCGGGGGCGACCCAGCGCAGGGTGGCGGTCGCGTTGGTCGAGCCGGGCGCGGGTAGGGGGGCGTAGCGCCCGCGCGGCGGGGCGTGGTCGACCTCCTCGGCGCTGCGGCCGATCATGGTGCGGCGGGCGTGCGCGGCCTCGGCGGGCGGCTCGTCGGGGACGGTGAAGGGGTACGACTCCGACGCGTCAGCGGCATCCGGTACGTCTACTACGTCCGGCACATCCGGTACGTCCGGCACATCCGGTACGTCGGGCAGCTCCGCCGTCTCGAACTCTTCCTCGGCGACAGGGTCGAGCGACGGCGGCGGCACGGGCGTGTCGTACACGGATGGACTCACCGCTTCGGGCTCTTCCGCTTCGAGCCCCTCCGCTTCGAGCTCTTCCGCTTCGAGCCCCCCCGCTTCGAGCTCTTCCGCCGCCACCGCGAGCCGGTCCGCGAACCGGTCCAGCATCCGGTGCGCCGCCGGCACCGTCGTCGCGTCCGCCAGCTCCGCCAAGCGGCCGTCCGCGTGGGACGTGCCCGTGAAGGCGAGCGTCGTACCGCCCTCGGCGGGCTCCGGACGGATCGTCAGCCTCAGCTTGGCCGACCCCGTACCGCGCGCCTCCACGCCCTCGCCCTCAACCGTGAACTCCTCCGCCTGCTCCACGATGCGCAGGACGCCGCGGTAGGTGATCGTGTGCCCGCCGATCCGGACCCTCAGCCGCCCGGAGAGCGGGGATGCAGACTCGTCCGCGTCCTGTTGGAGCCCCGGGACGCAGCGGGCGACCCGTGCGGGGTCGCGCAGCGCCTGCCGCAGGGTCTCTGCCGGAAGCGGAACAAACACCTCATGCTCCATGGAAGCCGAGCCTACTCAGACAGAACCGCCGCGTCTGCCTTTCGGTCCGTCAATCCGTGTAGCGCGGGTGGACCAGCGTCGACGGCGGCAGGCCCGGCAGCCGCGTGCGCTCAGCGCCGCGCGCGCCCGCGTCCAGGACCCCCGCGGCCAGGACGGACGGCGCGGGCGACCGCAGCCCCGGCACCGTGGGGTCGAGGCCGAGGCGCGGCGCCCGCCCCGTCGCCGCGAGCAGGAAACCCCAGTCGCGCGACGCGGCGGAGCCCGTGGTGGAGGCGTCGGCACGGCCCGCCCGGAACCCGGAGAGCCGGCCGGTCGCGGCGCAGTACGGCCGGGTGGCGAACCCGGCGG
This sequence comes from Streptomyces sp. NPDC052236, assembly GCF_044548015.1. Classification (NCBI taxonomy): domain Bacteria; kingdom Bacillati; phylum Actinomycetota; class Actinomycetes; order Kitasatosporales; family Streptomycetaceae; genus Streptomyces; species Streptomyces sp. NPDC052236. Next base: position 145,264 of record NZ_JBIUBL010000001.1, read on the forward strand.
CGCGCAGCGTCGCGTCGACGGTCCAGAAGGTGCGCGGGCGGGTCTCCGGCGTGCCTGCGTGGACGGCGAGCCGCCCGCCGTCCGCGAGGATCCGCGCGGCGAGTCCGTAGAACTCCTGGGAGTACAGCTTGGTGCTCGGGGTGATGCCCGGGTCGGGGAGGTCCGAGATCACCACGTCGTACGCCCCGCTGGGGGCGCGCAGCCAGGAGAAGGCGTCCGCGGTGACGACCCGCACCCGCGGATCCGCGTAGGCATAATCGTTCATTCGGGCGAGGGCGGGGTCCGTACGCGCGAGCCCGACGACGCCCGGGTCGAGCTCGACCACGGTCACCGAGGCGACGTCCGGATAGCGCAGCACCTCGCGCGCGGCCAGTCCGTCGCCACCGCCCAGGATCAGTACGCGGGCGTGCGGGCCGTGCATCGCCGGGTGGACCAGCGCCTCGTGGTACCGGTGCTCGTCGCGTCCGCTGACGCGCAGCCGACCGTCCAGGAAGAGGTCCGGCGGCCCCTCCCGGCCGCCCGTGAGCACGACTTCCTGTACGTCCGTGTGGACGGCGACCCGCACCTGCTGCCCGTACACCGCGCGGCGCGCCGCGCGCTCGAAGTCATCGACCAGGACGGCCGCGGCGCCCAGCACCGCCAGCACCGTCACATGGGTGATGAGCAGCCACCACCGCGAACCGGCCGTCAAGTCACGGCGGAAGAGCCACAGCACGAGCGCGCCCGCCGCCACCGCGTTGACCGCGCCCGTCAGCAGCGCGCCGGTGAGCTGACCGAGCCAGGGCAGCAGCAGAAACGGAAAGGCGAGCCCCCCGACGAGGGCGCCCACATAGTCGGCGGCGAACAAGTCGGCGACCGTGCCCTCCGCGTCGCGCCGGGAGATGCGCTGGATCAGGGACATCAGCAGCGGGATCTCGGCGCCGATCAGCACCCCGATGGCGAGCGAGAAGCCCACCAGCACGAACCGGGACTCGCCTATCCAGGCGAAGAAGGCGTACAGCACTATGGCGGAGCAGCCGCCGATCAGTGCGAGCGCCGCCTCCAGCAGACCGAAGCCGAAGGCGGCCCGGCAGCTCAGCCGCTTGGCGAGCAGCGAGCCGACGCCCATCGCGAAGACCATCACCGACAGCACGACGGACGCCTGGGTGACCGAATCACCGCTCAAGTACGAGGCGAGGGCGAGCAGTTCGAGCTCGTACACCAGGCCGCAGGCGGCGCAGACGAAGACCGCGACCAGCACCAGACACCGACCGGCGCCTGGGCGCACGGGCAGCCGGACCACACTCTGGGTAGATGTAACCGACTGCCGATCGATCATGTCGTAACGCTACGTCACGAACCGCCCGCGCCTTGTCACCCACACGGGTGTCATCGCAGCGCGGCAGGCATGCCTACGCCCACCCGCGTACGGGTGATGACAAGGCGGCACTCCTGCGGATACGCGTGCCAGGTCCGCCACCACACCTGCCCCTCTATCCGCTGCGCCAGCAGCGCCGTGAACGCGTGCGGGGAGCCCGGAAACGTACCGGCCAGGCCGTACGGATGGTCGGCGACCAGCGCGAGCAGCTCCTGCGCGCGCCCCTCGAACGACTCCCCCTTCAGCGTCTCGACGCGCGCCGCGAACTCGTATTCCCAGTCACCGAACCGCCTTGTCACGCCGAGCGGCAGCGGGGTGCTGGAGCCGGGCATGCAGGCGACGGTCTCGTAGCAACTGTGCTGCGCCTCCGCGAGAAGCACCTGATGAGAGGCGCCCAAGAGTCTCAACTGAAGCTGTGCTCCGGACAGTTCGAGGTCGAGGACGGCCAGGGCGGGAAGTGGCTCCCGGTCCAGCGTCCAGCCAAGGTCGGCGGCTCGGGTGTCGGTGTAGCCAGTCTTGAGGGTCGTGAGCATGGGTCGGCTCCGCAAACACGCTTCGGCAGGTGGACACATGGACAGGAACACGCCCCAGGGGAGGGCGAGTTCACGGTGATGAGGACTGCCTGCTCGGGTCCGCACAAGGTCCGAGGGCTGGATGGTTCCAACAGGTTCAGACAGCGAGGGAATCATGAAGTCCGCTGTACACAAAGCGTTTTTACCCAACTTGACGGGGTTTCCATCCCCCCGGGGGCCACACGGTTCAATTGTTCAACAGAAAGACCACGGAAAGAGCCGTCCGAGACGGCTGAAACGTGCCCAACACGGCGGCACCCGGCGGAAGTTGATCCCGCCGGGTGCCTCCAGTGGTCGCGGACCAGCTGCCCCGTGTCAGCTGCCTCCGCCACACCCCCCGCCGCCCCCGCATGAGGAGGAGGACGAGCTGCACGACGAGCCGCCGCCCCCGCTGTCGCCCGCCCACCAACTGCCGCCGCTGTCCGCACCGGCGCCCCCCGCGCCGCTGCCCGCCCCGCGCCGGCGGCCCTTGCTGACCGCGCCTTCCCGTTTGGCGGCCGCCATCCCGACCCTCACGATGCCTACGAGCACGACGATCACAAGCGCGATGAAGAATGCCGCTTCGCCCACTGCCCCCACGTCCTTCCGTTCCCCCGGAGCAGGATTCCCGGGAGGACTCCTGCGTGAAAGGGGGATGCCCCCGGTGTCAGAGGCCCAAAGCAGACTTGAGCAAGTCCAGAGCTTCGGCACAGGATGACGGCCATGACGCGACGCGAATCGGGACAACACGAAGCAGAGCCTCGGCACGAAGCAGCGCCTCGGCACGGAGCGGAGCCCCGGCGCGAAGCGGAGCCTCGGCCGCTGCTCAACCGCCGCCTGACCGAATTCGGCACGACGATCTTCGCGGAGATGTCGGCGCTGGCCCTGCGGACCGGGTCGATCAACCTCGGCCAGGGGTTCCCCGACACCGACGGGCCCGACGAGATCAGGGAGGCGGCGGTACGGGCGCTGCGCGACGGCCGGGGCAACCAGTACCCGCCAGGCCCCGGCGTCCCCGAGCTGCGCACCGCGATCAGCGACCACCAGCGGCGTTTCTACGGCCTGTCCTGGGACCCCGACACCGAAGTACTGGTCACGGCGGGCGCGACCGAGGCGATCGCGGCGGCGCTGCTGGCGCTGGTGGAACCGGGCGACGAGGTGATCGCGCTTGAGCCGTACTACGACTCGTACGCCGCCTGCATCGCGATGGCGGGCGGCACGCGCGTGCCGGTGTCGCTCCGGCCGCAAGACGGCACGTACCGCCTCGACCTGGACGAACTGCGGGACGCCGTCACCGACCGGACCCGGCTGATCCTGCTGAACACCCCGCACAATCCGACCGGCACGATGCTCACGCGCGAGGAGCTGGCCGCGATCGCGGCGATCGCCGTCGAGCGCGAGCTGCTGGTGGTCACCGACGAGGTCTACGAGCATCTCGTCTTCGACGGAGAGCACCATCCGATCGTTTCCTTCCCCGGGATGCGCGACCGCACGGTTTCCATTTCGTCCGGCGGAAAGACTTTTTCGTTCACCGGGTGGAAGGTCGGCTGAGTCAAGGCTTCTTCACCCCCCTATTCAGGTTGTGGGGCTGAAGCCCGAACACGCCCTCTCGCCAACTCCCTGCCTTGAACCCCAAACGACGTGCACTTGCAGAAAGTGCTTGATCCCCGGGCGCGCGCTCTAGAAAACCCCAAACAGCGTGCACCCCTCGGCGCGTGGCCTACGTCTTCTACTGTCCTACCTGAAACCGGGGATCACGCGGCTCACTCGCCCACTTGGAGATCCCCCGACCTCAGGAAGGAACCACGTGCAGCAGACGCTGATGTACGTGATCATCGCGGTCCTCGCGGCGCTTGTCGCCGCTCTTGCCGGCAGCTTCGTGACCGTCGTCGAGGGAGGGCGTCCCACGACGGCCTTCAAGGCAGGAGCATTCACCTTCGCCGGCTCCCTGACGCTCCTTATCGTGGTCATGGACGCCCTGGGGGTGGTGGGCTCATGAGCGATACAAGTGCCCTTCGAGGGCGCGTGCAGGCCGAGGATCTCTCCTCCCTCGACGAGGCGCTCCTGAAGGTGCGCCGACACCGCACGCACCTCTCGCAGCTGATGAACACCCACGATGCGACTCACCTGGTCCTCGGGCTGCTGTTCCTGAGCCGGAAGGCGCACGCCACTCCCGGCACCGGCGTACCGACATGGTCTTGGTTGCTGAGTCAGTCGGCAGCGGGCAGTTCGGGAATCCGCGCCGCCGTGAGCAAGTGTCTGGCCCACTGGCTCCCCACAACCGACGCACAGGGCAACGACGCGGGCACGAGGAGCCTGATGCCCGTTCCGCCCCCCGGTTCCGATGAACACCTGCACGCTCTCATCCAGGCAATCGGCTCCACCCAGCGTGTCGGACCCCTACTCGACCAGTGCCTGCGGGACCTCTCGGCGGACCAGGCAGACGGCAGCCACTACTTCACGCCGGCGGACATGGCGCGTCTCATGGTCGGCGCGGCCGCGCCCCGCGACAGGCACAGAGTGCTGGACCCTGTCTGCGGTTCAGGGGGACTGCTCGTCGAGAGCCACCGCTATGTCCACGACCGTGTCGAGCTGGACCCTGCCATGTCCTTGCAGGGAAGGGAGCAGCACGCCTACACCTCGCAGGTAGCTCGTATGAACTTCGCGGTGCGGGGGATCACCGCCAACGTCTCCCCACCGGGGGACAGCCTTGCGGAACCCGAACGGGAGCCCCACGACATCGTCTTGGCCAACCTTCCCTTCAACCAGCGCGACTGGGCGCCGGGAGACAAGACAGAGCAGAGCACCCGTCGGCCGGCTCCCCCGGTCCCTGTCGACCCTCGGTGGCCGGATGAACCGCCGTCCCGCGGATCCGCCAACTCCGCGTGGATTCAGCACATCGCGCACGCACTGGCTCCGGCCGGACGCGCCGCCTTCCTGATGGCCGACACCGTGGCCAACACCCGACAGCCCATCACCCGAAGGCTCCGCGAACGCCTCCTGCGAGACGACCTCGTCGAGTGCGTGATCGCCCTGCCGCCCCGCGTGTTCGGTCACACCCAGACCACCGCCTGCCTGTGGGTGCTCAACAAGGACAAGAGGGCGCGTCCCGGCTGGGGCATCCGGGACCGCCGCCGGCAGGTGCTCTTCATCAACGCGCGGCGAGCCTTCGAGCTGGTCCCGGACTCAAGAGCGCGCAGGCTGGGCGAGAAGAACGCTGCACTGATTTTGGAGACCCTCGCAGCGTGGCGTGGCCTCTCCGAGGACGGCGTCGCGGCCACGCCGTACAAAGACGAGACCGGCTGGTCCCGAAGCTGCTCCACCGAGGAGATCGCCGACCACGAGTACAGCTTGATGCCAACCTCATACGCCGTGGAGCCTCCCAGCCCCAAACACGACACACGAAGCAGGATCGACCAGCTCAAGCTCGAACTGGTCGATTCGATAGACCGGATGCGCGATCTGGAACTCCAACTGCTGGACGTCTTGGAGGAGATCTGATGGAAGCCGACACCCACCAGACCGACTCGGATACGGCGGCTTGGCCGACCACCTCCATCGCGTTCGAGCAGGTCCGCAGGGATATCTACACGACCTGCGGCGTCGTCGACGACAAGGCATCCGATCAAGCGCCAGGAGTGGTCGGCTCGGAGTTCGTCCGGGACGGCAGGATCCTCTCGCCCCGCATGAATGAGTGCGTGCCAGGCGGTCCTCCGGCCACCCGCGCCCTCAGGGAGGGCGACTTGGCCGTCGTACTCGTCAGGCGGGTGGGCGAGTCCGCGCTGGTCACCTCCGAGCACGCGGGATGGCCGGCGACCAGGTCGATCGGCATCATCCGCGCTGAGCCGCACATCGTGCGGTGGCTTCGCATCTGGCTGCAGACGCCCATGGCGAAGGCCCGGATCGACGAGGACGTGACGGCACACGTCGAGCCCACCATCAGCCTCGACACCCTCCGGCGCATGCTGATTCCACTGCCCCCGCCGGACGTCGCCGCCGCATACCACCGGGCCTTCGGCCTCATCGAGGAGATGACCTCCCTCTACGAGAAGAGCGCGCGGCAGGCTGTGGAACTGGCCGACTTCCTACACGACGAATGGGCGTCGATGAATCCCTCCTGGGAAACACGAGCACTCGCCGAGGTCGCCAAACCGAAGACGGGCAACGGCTCCGAACGCTCGCTCCCTCGTCCGCCGACAGGACCCACCGTCGACGCGATCGCTCCGCGCGACCTCTTCGACCTCCCCGTGCCCCACGCGGAGAGCTTCCGCCTGCGAAGCCCAGCGGACGCCGGCGAGGCACATCCTCCCGGCACCTTCATGCTGAGCACCCGTCCCGACGGCGCGCACATCGCTGTGACGCGCCGCCCCGCGACCCCCCTCAGAGGTGTCGTGGCGATACGGCCCATCGAGGACAGGGACAGTTGGTGGCTGCTTCACGAACTCAGAAGCAGGAGCGGCGAGATTATGCAGACTGCGCAGGGGCGGAACGCCCGGGAGGTCTCCGCCCTCGCCCTCAAGCGCCTGAAAGTCACCTGGCCAGACCAGTTCACGCGCACCGCCTTCCACAGGATGGCCGAGCCCCTGCACGCCACGGCGCGGCTCCTTGTCTCCAAAATCGCGACGTTGCACAACCTGCGGGACGCACTCCTGCGCGATATCTCGGCAAAGGCCGGTGTCCTCCGGGAGCCGGCGGCACAGCCGGGAGAAGAGGGCTCTCTCACTCCTCGCCCCACTGGGGTCCCCGCACCACGCGGGGGCAAGACCGGCAATGAGTCAGGATGGTCCCCAGAGGCTCGACGGGTACCCGAGTGAGAACGGTGGAGACATGAACACCAGGCCACTGCTGAACCGAAGGCTGGACGGACTCGGGACAACGATCTTCGCGGAGATGTCGGCACTGGCGACCGCGACGGGCGCGATCAATCTGGGCCAGGGCTTCCCCGACACCGATGGTCCCGAGGAGATCCGCGAGGCCGCCGTCCGCGCCTTGCGGGATGGCAAGGGAAACCAGTACCCGCCCGGCCCGGGGGTTCCGGAACTGCGCGCTGCGATCTCCGAACACCAGCAGCGCTTCTACGATCTCCCCTTCGACCCCGATACCGAGGTCCTGGTCACCGCCGGCGCCACCGAGGCCATCGCCGCCGCCCTGCTTGCGCTCCTGGAGCCGGGCGACGAGGTGATCGCCTTCGAACCCTTCTATGACTCCTACGCCGCCTGCATCGCCATGGCCGGCGCGAAGCGCGTGCCGCTCACCCTGCGCGCCCCGTCCTTCCGCCCGGACCTGGATGAGCTACGGGCCAAGATCACTTCGCAGACCCGCCTCCTGCTCCTCAACACGCCGCACAACCCGACCGGCATGGTCCTCTCCGCCGAAGAGCAGGACGCCATCGCCGCACTCGCCATCGAGCACGACCTGCTCGTTGTTACTGACGAGGTGTACGAGCACCTTGTCTACGAGGGCACACATCGCCCCATCGCGGCCCTGCCCGGCATGCGCGAGCGCACCGTCTCCATCTCATCCGCCGGCAAGACCTTCTCGTTCACCGGATGGAAGGTTGGCTGGGTCACGGCGAACGGCCCGCTCGTCTCAGCGGTCCGGACGGCCAAGCAGTACCTGACCTACGTCAGCTCGGGTCCCTTCCAGTACGCGATCGCCGAGGCCCTCCGACTGCCTGACTCGTACTTCGACGGCTTCCGCGCCGACCTGCGACGCAAGCGCGACCTCCTCGGCGACGGGCTACGCGCGGCCGGGTTCGAGGTCTACCAGCCTCAGGGCACGTACTTCATCACCACCGACATCATGCCCCTGGGCGAGAAGGACGCCTACGCCTTCTGCCGCGCCCTTCCCGAACGTTGCGGCGTCGTCGCCGTCCCCAACTCGGTCTTCTACGACGACCCCGACGCCGGCCGCAGCCAGGTCCGCTTCACCTTCTGCAAGAAGGACGATGTCCTGCGCGAGGCAGCCAGTCGGCTGCAACGCCTGGCCAGCTGAATTCACGTCCTCTTCGTCCCGAATGAGGTTCGGTCGCTGACCTTGTCTGCGCAGATGACGTTTCCCCTAGTCAGGGGCATGGTATCGATCGGTCTCGCGTGGTGTGGAAGGAGCTTCGGGAGCAAGTCGGCTCCCAAATGGCTCCCAGTCGGGACTGCTTGCCTGCCTAACACCGACGTGTAGCTGGCCTCGGACAAGGCTTGACGTTGCCTCCTACCCACTGGCCGTTGGAAGCCTCACGTCTCCGTACCCCTCATGAGAAGCCCTGCGCTACGAACCAAAGCGACAGAGGAGCCGAAGCCGGCCTACTGGGCATCCAGTTCGTCAGCTGCAGTGGACCTCCCCCGGATGCCACGGCGATCAAGGAAGGCACGCAGGAAGGGACTAGATCCGGCGAGGACCGCGGCCCCTGTACCGATCGGGGCGGCCAAGCTCGGGCTGAGCCAGACCATCAGAACTGTAGCGAGAGTGAGCGCGCCACTCATGAGCGCCCAGGGTGCGATGAACGTCCTCTGGGCGGTCTTGCCTCGGCGGCGTACATTCATGCTGACACCTTCTTCATGCGAAGCGTGGACTTGGTGTGAGAGTGGCCTCCCCCGGGGGGCCGCTCGCTGCTCGGCATGAACACTGTGCTGCATAACCAACTACCGACTGAACTGAGGCCAGTTACCCTTTGGCCCTGATGAAGTCTCTAGGGCGGACGCGGGGCTACGCAGGTGACCAGGGCGCAGCGTTGCGGCCAAAGGGTCAGGAGTACCTCAACAACCCTTTGGCCCGCATAAAGTTTCTAGGGCGGACGGAAGACATTGCAGGCCACCTCGGGGGATATGTGCGGCCAATGGGTCAGGAGGTGTGAGCTGAGTGTCCAGGGGTGTTGACCGCCGCGCCCGGCGGCTGCGGGAACTACAACAGATGGAACTACTCTGCGAGAGCGCGATCACGACCATAGGGCAGCTACATGATCGCGGTACTCAACCCCGCACAGTGAAGATCCGGTCGCCCTTTATCGCTGGTAATCGTTGGAGCGAGCCACCCATTCAGCGTATATCCGCACCCCGGGGGTTGAATCTGCAGTTACATTTGATCTCTCTCTTTGAGGCTCAGTGTCGAAAGCGAAGCGGCATTGCTGGGCCGAGTCCTTTGGAAATTTCTGCGGGCGTGCCTGGCAACCCATCTTGGGTGGATCTTGTCGTGTCGCGCGCCAAAGGTAATCTGCAGGCGGTGAATCCAATTACAGAGCGAGGGAATAGGGTTCGCCAGGTCAAATCCGCATTCGCTAGGCTCGCTGCCGAAAACCTCGTGATCAGGAACGTTGGCGCGCCCTCTAGGCCCATGGCTGTGATGTTGCTGCATGAGTCAGGGGCGCCTGGCCCGGAACAGTACGACTACGTGATACCCGGAGGCTATGAGGTCCCGCCATCGGTGATCGTTCTGTCCGAGTTGTTCTTCACGAACGGCTGGGTCCATCTCCTCAGCGACTCAGAGATTCGGATGTACCTTGTTCTCAAACATCTGGCTGCCCGCTTCCCTCGGATGCATAAAGATGAGGGTGTTTTCTGTTCTGAGCGCGAGCGTCAATCGCTCTATCGTATATCGCGTGACGTGTATGAAGCTCATTTGACTCTTGAGAAGTTCGGTCTGATTGAGCGAGTAAATAACCCGCTGAGGCATGGTGACGGTAAGGTGGTAAATCACCGCCAGGTGGTTGCCGCCGGTGAGCCGCTGCCACCCCATCGGTTCAGGGTTAGTGGGAGTATTGCGCTGAGCGATTATGCGTTCGCGAGAATCAGAAGGGCATTACTGAACTACCCGCCGAGTTTTGCGGAGTCGCAGCGTAGAAGAAAGCTGGGACTGTAGATCAGTGCTACGCCCCCGAGCTCTAGGCCCGTACTTCGCGGGCGGGTAGGTGGAGGCCGCACAGCCGGGCGCTTGCCTAGCACGAACCGGAGTGATTGCCTTCGAACTCCGGTAGGAATCACGGACGGATCCAGGGCTCCGGCACGGTGCCGGAGGGGCCACACGGGCCGGAGGGCATCGCGGGCGCTGGGTCGCGGCGGAAGGCGTGTGCATCAAGGGGCCAGATGGGATCAGCCCAGATTTCCTGCGACGGGACACCAGTGCTCATCACTGTCTTGGCTGGACCACCGGAGTGTCAGCGCAGCATGACAAGCTCTCCGCAGTGCTGACGAGGAGGGTCTCATGAGTGCAGACCGCATTTGCACGGCCGAGGGTGACGGGTGGTCTTGTGAGCGTTTCTGTTACGGCAAGCAGCCGTACTGCATTTCCCACTACCGGCAGAACCGAAAAGGTAGAGGGCTTCTTCCAGTGAGGGTGTCGGGTGAGCTGGACTCCTGCAAAGCTACTGGGGGTGATTGGGTGTGCTCGCGTGATGTGGTCGCCAAGGGCCTGTGTGACGTTCACTATCGACATCGAAGGGAAGGGAAGTCCTTCACTCCAATCCGATCGCCGCAGGTGAAGGGGAACTGCAAGGCATCAGGCCGTGGATGGTCTTGCGAGCGCACGGAGAAGTCTATGGGGTATTGCAGCGCACACTATCGGCAGCAATATCTTGGGGTGGAGCTTCGACCGATCTTGATCCGCATGGCTACGACTGGCGTGTGTCGCGCCGCTGGCGATGGGTGGTCGTGTTCCAAACCGAGCCGCTCCATGGGGCTCTGTTCCGGACACTACGCGCAGAGCCGAAAGGGCTTCGAGTTCTCGGACTTAGCGCCACAGGCTACCGGGCTAAGCAACCGAGAACGAGTCGAGTGGTACCGCGACAACAAGAGTCGGACAACAGAGGCTGGCTGTTGGGAGGTGAGCTCCACTGGTCCGAATGGATACAGGCAGGTGAATGTGGGCGGAGGCAGGATGAAGCTCTTACACGTCCTCTCGTACGAGGTATTCAACGGTCCGACCACTGGTTTCCCAGTGCACCATAAATGTGCTGCCCCAGCCTGCTTTAATCCTGACCACCTACAATTGGTCACACAGCGCGAAAATGTGGCAGAGATGCTTGAAAGGAACTCCTATATCAAGCGAATTCAGGAGCTTGAGAGAAAAGTGCGTGCCCTCAAGGCTCAGCTTCGGGCAGCTTTGTCTAATGAGCAGCTGGACAACCCCTAAAGGTGAGCTTCCAGGCGACAACAGCGCGCAGGAGGAGCGGCGATGCTCGCACCGCGGGAGCGGAAGGGCAGCATGACCGACACCGTCCCGTGTCCGCTTGCGGCTGCTTCCACGAGGTAGCCGTGGTCGTCGACGGTCGAGCGGTCACCGAAACGTTCGTACACCTTGAAGTGCTGCTCCACCCCGCGTTCCCCGATGGCGCAGCCGCCCGGCCAGGGCAAACGGGCCCGTCCGTAGGCGCCCAGCAGCGCCGGGACCAAGTAGTACGAGGCCCAGATACGGGCAGCGGCCTCGGGGTCGGGATCCGGCAGCGGCTTGTCGCTCGGCAGGATGGCCGTGGTGTGCGGATCGCTGACGGGGCGGGATGCGTGGTGGTCACGGACCCGCTAGGCGGAATGCTCAGTCGCACGGCGACCACTTCTGCGGCGACTGGGGGGACTTGGCGGGTGCGGACTCTCGGACGCCACCACACTGCCAATCCGCGAGCCTGGGAGTGAACCCCGCCCGTGTCGGGGCCGACAGACCTATTTGTTTCCTCCATAGGCTGGGAAGCGTTGCCTCGCAAGGGGCGCGGTAGGGTGCGCATCCAGCGCCGCTTGTGTGCGCACACCCGCCGCCAACCCCGGAGGCCCGACGCGTGCAGGTCATCGTCCAGGACTATGGCAGTCCCGTGCCCAGCGGTTCCGAAGCCTTGGTGTTGGAGGCTGACGACTGGGACGACTTCGGCTACCGCACCACTTACCATCTTTGGTATCGGACCCCGACAGACACCTGGAACCTGGGTCCGGTGAAGATCGCGGTGCCCAATCAGAAGGCTGGCGCGGTCCCCTTCGAGCACGGGCGCTTCGACGATGGGCTGCCTGGCGAGTTCTTCTCGCTTGGGCAGTCCGACAGTTACTACGACGAAATCAGGAAACTCGGTGGTGACAAGCGCGCCGAAATCCTTGAAGCCCTCTGCGACCTGGCCTACTTCCCCAACCGGCTTCAGGATGCGAAGCAACACCGGGTGACCGACGTCTCGCTCCTGCGAGGTGTGGAAGAGCAGACAGTCAGGGCGCAGTTCAACCGCATCGCACGGGGCGGAGTCCGGCTAACGGAGTACCGATTCCGATACGACGCACCCGGGCAGGGAGCGAGTGGTGGTCTTGACTTCCAAGTAGTCCCGGAGTCCAGTCCATCCAGCAATATCCACGTCCTTATCGGCCGAAACGGAGTCGGTAAGACGACCCTGCTGCGCAACCTTGCCGGCGCAGTCGCCCGCCCTGATCTAGATAGCCGCTTCGGAAGCGTGACCATGCTTCCCACGGCTGCCTCGGAGGCTGGCGAACAGTTCGCCAATGTCGTCTCTGTCACCTTCAGTGCCTTTGATCCGTTCGTCGACATCGAAGCCCTTGTCCCTGACGCTGAGAACGTCTCGTCCCGGGCGGCGTCATACGCCTATGTCGGACTTCAAGGCGGCGTGGACCACAATTACTCTGTCGAAGACCGCACCACCCTGCAAGGTCGGCTACGGCAAGACTTCAAGGCGGCCCTTACCGAGATCTTCACATCGCGCGCCCTGGCGGACTGGCGCGAAGCCATGCTGCTGCTGAGCCGGGATCCGCAATTCGCCGGTTCCGGGATCGCAGCATTTGCCCACGACATACGCGCTGGCATGAGACTGCGCGCCAGTCAGGTTGAGGACTTGACGTCTGACTTTTCGCAGCTGAGTTCGGGGCATGCGATCGTGGCGCTGACGATGACGCAGCTCGTCCACAGTGTGGCCGAGCAGTCGCTCGTTCTCCTGGACGAGCCCGAAGCGCATCTCCATCCGCCACTGCTGGCCTCCTTCATGCAGGCGCTGTCGAAGCTGCTCACCGACCGTAACGGTGTGGCCGTCGTGGCCACTCACTCGCCGGTGGTCCTGCAGACAGCCCCGCGTTCATGCGTCTACAAGCTGATCCGCCACGGGGAAACCAGCCGCTTTGAGCGACCCCAGGTCGAGACCTATGGGGAGAACGTGGGCGCGCTGACGCACGAGGTGTTCGGGCTGGAGGTGATGCATTCCGGCTTCTATGCGGAGATCATCAAGGCCGTCACGCGAATGGACTCCTATGAACAAGTGCTGACACATTTCGGCGGGCAGTTGGGCAGTGAGGCGAGGGGGCTCGTCCGCATCCTCCTTGCGGAGAAGACGAACAGGGCCGTGTGATGTGGTCCCTGAAGATTCCTCTGATCAAGGCCGCGGACAGCTACAGAGCGTGCGTTGCCACCAGTACTACGGAGGGCGGCCGCCGCGAGAACCTGCTGAACGCCTACGACACCGTACGGAAAGCAGGCCAGAGTCTGCGGCAGGCCGCTGCGGGCAAGTCTCTGCACGATCTGATCGACAAGCACTTCTCCGTACCTGAGATCGACGCTGAGCACTTCGTGCAGTGGGTCTACGGCAACGGCATGAACACTGTCGCCGGCGCCAAGATCCGCGGGCAGCTGATGACTGCTCCACCCAACGAACGGTGCCCGCTGTGCCGACAGGGAACCGTCTACCAGCTCGACCACTTCATGCCCAAGAGCCTGTTCCCCGCCTTGTGCGTGGACCCGCTCAACCTGGTCCCGGTGTGCGAGCGGTGCAACCTCATCAAGGGAAATCGGCGGCCCGACCAGCTGGAGAACACCCTCCTGCATCCCTACCTGGACCGGATATCCCATGAACGGTGGCTCGATGCCCGTACAGCACAAGATGGCGAGATGGTGCGGCTGGAGTTCTTCGTCACTCCTCCAGCCACCTGGGATGCAACCCTCACTGCCCGGGTCGCCCACCATTTCCAGCTCTTCGATCTAGGCCGACGCTACGCCATCGTCGCGAACCGCGTCATCGGAGACCTGACGTTCCGCGTTGATCAACAGTGGGCCCTCGGCGGCGCAGCCATGGTTCGCGCTTACCTTCAGGACGAAGCGGACACTCGCTTCGCCGCCGATGCCAACAGCATTGAGGGCGTCACTTGCGCCGCCCTCGCAGCCGACGACCGTTACTGCCAGGGCCCTCCGGCAGCCCTGTGAGGGCGCCAGACGCGGCCGGAGGACGGGATCAGGGCCCTCAGCAGCGTGGTGGGGCCCGGCAATCGCCACACAGGTTGCCGGGCCTTCGTGCATTCGTCAGTCAACGAGGTAGTGGGCTTCGATGTAGGCGACGGTGGAGTCATACGGCTCCCCCACTGGCTTCACCACGTATCGGCGGAAGACGTCGGCGGTGGCTCGGCGGACGCCTCGGTTGCGAGCATCTGCGTTGTCCCAGGAGCCTGCGAGGGTGCGGGTGACCACCTGGTCGATTTCCTCGGCCAGATTCCTTTCCGTGACTGTGAGGCCGGACGGTGCGTGGTCGTGGATGATTCGCGACAGGACACCCACGTTGTCGTCGTCCAGCACGACGACGGCTTCGTCGGGATGCTTCTCCGCGTCCACGATGGCGCGGGCGACCCGGAGTGCTTCGGACAGGAAGTCCAGGGCGTCCTGGGCGTTCTGGATGATCCGATCTCGCAGCAGCTTGATCCGCGCCGCTAGGGCGGTGTACTTCGCGGAACCCGGCTCGACGCCCTTTTCGAGGGCGGCCTTGATGTGGTCCAGGATCTCCGCCGCGGACGGAGGTGTCTTGTCCTCGCCGTCGTCCTTGTTGGGCTTGGGGCGGACGAGGGCCAGCAGCTCCTTGAGAACGGCGATGCCCTGGGCGTCAAGAACGAGAGGTTCCTCCCGGGCGGCGGCCACCGAGAAGGAGTGGACGTGGGCGTTGATGATCTCCAGAACCATCGGCCCCAGCTCGCCCAGCCGTTCCTTCCTCTCCTGGTCGGAGGACTTCTTGAACAGGGTCGTGTACACGGACCCGAACAGCCCGAAGCCGTCGCGGTACTTGGCGACCCGCTTGTCGGTGTTGATGAGTGGGTACAGGCGGGCCAAGAGCCGGTAGTCCTTAGTGAACACCTCAGCGGCACCATGGCTGGCGTCCAGGAAGACGTTAATGGCTCGCACGGACTCGTATCCGTGGACTGTGAGGTCCAGGCCCTCCACGCCCGCAAGGAGGTCTTCGATGCGCGCGAAGGTGATGCGGAACTCGTCGACAAGGTCGGCCAGGTCGGTGACGAACCCACCGCCCTTCCCGGCCCTTTCCGAGGTGGGGTCGACGACGGCTCGCTGGACCTCTTCGGCTAGGCCGATGTAGTCCACGACCACGCCGCAGGTTTTCACGAACCCGGTCGGAGACACCCAGGTGCGGTTCGGGCGGGTGATCGTCTGGAACAGGTTGTGGGCCTTCAGCGGTTTGTCCAGGTAGAGGACGCCCTCGTTGGGAGCGTCGAAGCCCGTCATCAACTTCGCGGTCACCACCAGGAAGCGCAGCGGGTCGTCCGGGGTGAGGAACCGCCGTTTCTGCTTCTCCTCCTCGACCTCTGAGAGCTGGAACGGCCGCATGGCGGGGTCTTCGTCCTTGGAGTCTGAGACGGAGATGTTCACCTCGGCGGTGATCCGGACATGCTTCCCGACCCCGGCGAGCACCTGCGACGTCTCGAAGCCGGCCAGCAACTCGTTGATCTTGTCCGTGTACGCCACGGCCAGCTCACGGTTATAGGCGACGACCTGGGCCTTGAGGCCGTTACGGTAGGCACCGGCCAGGTAGTGGTCCACGATGTCCTGGCAGACCGCGTGTATGCGGTCGGGGTTGGCGAATACCGAGGTAAGACGACCGAACTTGCGGGAGAGGGACTCACGGTCGGGGTCATCGAGGTCGAATTCGTCGGCGAACTGGTCGAACTCAGCCTGCAACGCCCCGTCGTTCATCTCGAAGATGACCGGGTGCGGGTCCAACATGACCGGGACGGTCGCCCCGTCCAGCAGAGACCGGGACACCGAGTACCGGTGCAGCACCCTGCCCGGGTCGGTCTCCTCACCGAAGAGGGCGAAGGTGTCAGTGGCGAGGTTCCTGACGGGGGTGCCGGTCATGCCGAAGAATTTCGCGTGCGGCAACGCTGCGCGCATCTGCCCGGCCAGGGACTGCGACCTGGCGGACTGGGTGCGATGTGCCTCGTCGACCAGCACGATGATGTTCCCCCGGGTCGACAGGTTCTTGCCGGCGTCGGCGAACTTGTGGACGGTCGTGGAGATGACGCCGCGCACATCGTCGGACAGCAGGGAACGCAACTTTTGGCTGGTGGCGGGCTGGTGGAAGTAAGTGTCCCCCATCGCGGAGGTGAACACCCCGGAGGTCTGCCGGACGAGCTGAGTCCGGTCCGAGAGCAGGATGATCGTGGGTGACTCGGTGCGGGTGTCGGTCAGAAGCAACGAGGCGGCAAACACCATCAGCAGTGTCTTCCCGGAGCCCTGGTGGTGCCAGATCAAGCCCTTAGACCCGCCCTCAAGGACCCGCTCATGGATTAGGTGCGCGGCCTCAATCTGCGGGTATCGGGGCAGGTACTTCTTGTCCGCCCCACCCCCGGAAGTGTCGAAGAGGGCGAAATTCGCCAGCATGTCCAGGACAGTCGCTGGGTTGAGTAGCAGTTCGACGGAGCGCTGCACGTCGGCCTGCCCGGACAGGTTCTCGTCGTCGTCGGTGGACCGGAACGGCTGCCACAGGTTTGTGGGTGCCCCGACGGCACCGAACCGCAGCTTCAGCCCGTCGGAGGCGACGGCGAAGACGCTTGGGGTGAAAAACCACGGGTACTCGGTGGCGTATACGTTGTTGATCTCGCGGGCGGCGTCGGCCCACCCAGACTTCGCGGTCGGTGACTTCACCTCGACGACTACCAGGGGCAGGCCGTTGACCCAGTACACGAGGTCGAACCGGCGAGAAGCCTTGCCGGGGACGGTGATGGTTACCTCATCCGACACGACCAGAGTGTTGGCGGTCGGGTGCTCGAAGTCGATGATCTTAAGGGCATGCCACACGCCGTCGGCGTCCCGGAACTCCTTGTGCCCGCGCAGCAGGTGCAGTACCTGCTCGTTGGCCCGCACCAAGCCGCCTTCGACGGCGTTGACCGTGGCGACGATTTCCTCGACCACGGCGTCCACGTCGAACCCGCCGATCACCCCAGGGTTCAGTCGGATGATGGCGTCCCGCAGTTGACCGGTGACCACCGTCTGTGTCGTCACACGCGGCAAGCCCCGCCCCGCCGTGAAGCCCCACCCCATCGGGAGGGACCACTGGATCATCAGGTTCTGGAACTCGCGCTCTCGTATGCCCTTCGCCACGGCTCAGACCTCCAACTCGGCGGACTCGATGTCGATGGTGCGGTCCAGCAGCCCCGCTAGCAGCCCTGCACGAGCCTGACGGAGCCTGGTGGCCTCGGTACGGATCACAGCGATCTGCCCCTCGATCGCGTCCAGGGCCTCCGCTGCCTGCTCCTGCTCGGGCCGGGACGGGACGGGAAGAGCCACCGCCAGGAGCTGGTCGGGGTTGAGTCGCTTCCGGCGCTGCACGGTGCCGACGACCCTGCTCTGCATCTCCGCCCACAGTCGAGGTGTCCGGCAGACGTGCTTCATCCATCCCGGGGCGATGTCAGCGGCGAGAGTGAAGGTCGGGAACTCGTTGCTCGCCACGAAGCCGTCGAACTCGGCAGGAACCACGGTGATCGGCCCCTCCCAAGCAGTCAGCTTCCGCATCACCACCTGGTTCTCACGAAGGACGTTCATCGCGGTGTACTCGGTATCTGCCCCGTCGAACGCATCTTTGTCGATAAGACCCTTGCCAGCGTTGAGCACTCCAGCGAGGTGGAAAGTCGTTCCCGCTTTCATTGGGGTCCGTATGACGTCGAGGCGCATCACGGCTCCGAGCAACCGGGACTCCGCCTCGTTGCCCTCAGCGGTGCACCAGAGTAGAGACATTGCCGCCCGGTACACACCCTCCAGCGCCCCCGCTTCGTCGTCGAGTGCAGTGATCTGGTCGTCTACCGCGCCGACAACCTCGACGATCCGCTCTTGCGCCTGCTGAGGGGGCACGGGAATCTCAATCATGCTCAGGTTCGCACCCGAGATCCGCACGACTTTCGTCTCGGATACGTACTTGATCTTCCGTGAATGGAACAGAGATGACGAGAAGAAGTACGAGACGTACGCAGGATCGAACCCGTGACGGAAGATGTAGCAGTCATCGTGAACTGCAACGTCGTCGTCACCCAGCCATGCGACCGCCTTCCCGACGTCATCAACGTTCTCGCTGGTCGCGGCGATGACCAGATCTCCAGGGTGAGCAAGGCGCATTCGCGCACGGGAATCTTCGGCCAGGAACGTGAGGGGATCCCTCACGATGGCCCCAAAGTCAGTGTGAATCTGCGCGTAGTGGATACAGCCAAGCCCGGACTCCACGTAGTCGTTCTTCGTGAAACGACGACCGCGCATCAATTCTCCAACTTCGGCGAGCGCCTTCCGGGGCCACTCCGACTGCTCACTCATCGAAGCCCTCGATTCCGGCGGACGCAAGGACCGCGAGCATCCGCTGCTCGGCCTTCTGACGTTCGGCGCGGGCGACGTTGTAGGCATCGATGAGGGTGCCGAGGTCTTCCTGCTCGGCAGCGGCATGTTTGATGTACCTGCCGATGTTGAGGTCGTACCCGTTCACCACGATCTCCGGCAGTGGAGTAAATCGTGCGGCCAGGCCGCCGTCGTGGTCGACCGGATGGCCGTCGGCATCGAAGGTGGAGTGGTAGGCGGTCACCACGTTGGCGATGTCAGCGTCGGTGAGGATGTTTCGGTTGGTGGCCTTAGTGAAGCGTGTGGAGGCGTCGATGAACAGCACGCCACCCTGCCGCTCTGGGGCCTTGGTGCCGGGAGCACGGAAAACCAGGACACAGGTCGGGATGGTGGTGTTGTAGAAGAGGTTGGCCGGCAGCCCGATGACGGCTTCGAGGAGGTCGTCGTCCAGCACTCGCCGGCGGATGGCTCCTTCTTCGCCGCCGCGGAAGAGGACGCCGTGGGGCAGGACGACGCCAGCGCGGCCCTTCTTCGGGTCCATGCTGGCGATCATGTGCTGCACGAACGCCCAGTCGGCCGACTTCGCCGGTGCGGTGCCGCCGATGGTGCGGGGGTCGTTGGTCCAGGGCTTCCACTTCAGGCTGTAGGGCGGGTTAGCGACGATCACATCGAACTGCGCGACGGATCCGTCCGGCTTCTTGAAGCGCGGGTCCTTCAGGGTGTCGCCGACCTCGACCTTGAACTGGGTGAGGTTGTGCATGAAGAGGTTCATGCGTGCCACACCTGCGGTGTCCGGTACGGCCTCCTGCCCGTTCAGGCTGAGCGTGTAGCCACGGCCGCCGTGGGCCTTCAGGAGGTTCGCGGAGGCGATGAGCATGCCCCCCGACCCGCAGGTCGGGTCGTACACCGACTCGTAGCCCTTGGGGTCCAGGACCTCGACGATCAGCTCGACGACCTCGCGCGGGGTGAAAAACTGGCCAGCGCGGGTGCCGGACCCGTCGGAGAACCGCTTCAGCAGGTACTCGTACGCCCCACCGAGCACGTCGTGGGACATGTTGCCTTCGTGCATCTTCGGGGTGCGGTCCATCGCCTGCATGACCGCTGCCAACACCTCTGCCGACAGCACCTCTTCGGAGGTCCAGCTCATGGACCCGAACAGGCGGGAGAACTTGTCAGGGTTGGCCGTCTCGATGGCCTGCAGGGACGCGCGGACCCGCTGGCCGAGGCCGGACTGAGTGATGGTGGCGAGGATGGACGACCAAGAGGCGCGACGCTCCTGGACGGTGCCGGGGTGGATGAACGGGATCTCAAACGACTGGTAGTCGCGGTACTCAATCTCGCGGGCTTCCTCGGCGGAGTAGTCCAGGCCCTCGTTGTCGGCCAGGAACTCCTGGTGCTGGTGCTCCCAGGTGTCCGACAGGTACTTCCAGAACATCAGCGGGAAGACGACCGAGGAGTATTGCGCTTCGGGCATCGCCACGCGCAGCTCGTCGGCGGCGTCCCACAACCGGCTCTCGATCTCCTGCTGGGTCACTGCCATCAGTCGGGGGTGTCCTTGCTGGTCAAAGGGCGATGACCCGAAGGCCGTGGTGTTCCTGCTGGTCACCCAATTTCCGGGCGCGCTCGGCTTGTACACGCCGGGCGCCATGCTGGGTGAACCCACGCGGGGCGTCGTAATCCCTGTGCGGGCGACTCGCCAACGATATCCCTCCCCTAGGACAAAAAAACGGCGCGGCCAGCAATGGCCAGACGTCCCCCGCTCGTTGATCTTCTTCCCGCTCCAGCACACTGCCCACCTGAGCCACACGGTCGAACCCCTTGGCCAGGCACGCGCCATGGCGGTCGTTCCGTCCGGGATCCTGCCCAACCTCGGCTCCGCGCCCCGCCCTAAAACGGACATCACGTTCGCCCATCACCCCGAGATGGGCATGCCAGGTCCACCACGAGATCACGAAGTCAGGCTGGAGTACTTGCGGCAGCTGCAACCACGGCACGACGGAGCTTCGACCGAGATCCGGACGAAGTCTTTGCTTCGGCTGGTCAGCCGTGACGGGGGATACGAGATTCGAACTCGTGAGGGGTCCCCCCAACACGCTTTCCAAATGTTCGTCCGGGGGTTCGGGGGTGGCCGGGTGCGTCCTAACCAGGGACGGAGTGGTCTTCCTGTGGACGCGCGGACGGATCCAGACAGGGGTGAATGAGACCAAAAATGAGACCAGGGCCGACTCTGTTCTTCCGGTCAGCAGATGGATCTGTGCCCCTGGGTGGCCCCTCTCGTCGACCGCTGCCCGCGTAACCTTTGCTTTCCGGTCAGCTGGATGTGTCGACGAAAGCGGAACCGAGTTTCTAACCGCGGCTTCCCGCTGCCCGCTTCTGCAGCGTCCGGTGAGCGATTTTCCGAGCCCCTGAAGCATTCATGCGCCATGCTGCGAAGCGCACGCTCACGTCGAACTGCTCCGCTACCTCTTCGTCGGACCTTTTCGACAGGGCCGCCGTGATCGCCGCCGACATCGGGATGAGGAGCTCTCCGGAGAGGTCACTGGCCTGCCGTTCCTTCGCTGCCATCTCGGGACCCAGCTCGCGGCAGCCGCCGTCGGCAAAGAGGATGCCCTCGAACTCGTGCTCCAGGATGAGATGCGACATCTCGTGCGCCACGTTGGACCGGCGTCGCTGGAGTGTGTGCACGCAGTTTTCCACGATGAACCGCGCGGTTCCTGATGGCACCAGGGCAGCTGACCATGCCTCGGGCCGCCGCAGGGTGAAGTGGTCCAGCGCCTCGGACGAACATCCACTATCGCCGAGATCGTTCATCGCATACACCGGGATCCCGTACTCGCCGGTCAGTCGCATGAGATCGAGTGGGCTGTGCGGCCCGGTATCTATCTCCCGGCGGACGTCAAGCGCGAGATCCTGGAGAGCCTTCTTGGTCCACCGCTGACCCATGCGTCACCTCGAACGGGCTTCCCGATCGGAGGCGAACCGGCGCATCGCGGCACCGATCACCTCTTCCAAGTACTTCACATCTGCGGCACCCAGATCGCTGCGAGCTCTCAGCAACGGTGCCAACTGTGCCATCAACTCGGGCTCCTCAGCCCGGGTTTCCTGCTGCTCATCCTCTGGGTCCACCATGAAGGTCTCGGCAGGCATGCCGAGCCACCGCACGAGCGCCGCGAAGGCGTCCACGTCCGGCCGGTTCCCATTGGCCATGCGCGTCATGGTCGAAGGACTGACACCCACCGCGGCGGCCAATTGCCGCCACGAGAGCTCCTTCTTGGTCCTCGCGGCGTCGAGGGCCGCATATAGGGCGGACACGTTCACTCGGGTCCGGGCCATCGCCTTTCCTCCTCGGGATCGGGTGCTCAGTCTACTTTCAATCGGCGTTCGACATCCAGAACGCGGCCGTGTTACCTTGATCGCGTGTTCGACATTCGAAACACTGCGACGGTCTCGCGACGCTCGGCGGTCGCGGCCCCGGCTCGCCCGAGGAAAAGAGGCATGTCAATGACCAGTTCCAACGAGGCGGCCGCAGAGGCGGCTCCGCCCCGGCCGCACACCGTCACCGTGACGGTCAACGGCCGCCCGGTGGTCCTCCCGGACCGCGAGGCCACGGGCTTGGAGATCAAGAGGGCCGCGATCGCGGAGGGCCTACCGATCGACGAGGGCTTCCAGCTCTCCGTCCAGCGGGGCAACGGCCGCTACGAAGTCGTGGACGACAACGAGACCATCCGCGTTCACGCGCACCAGGAATTCCTGGCTGTCCCGCCGGACGACAACTCGTGATCACCTTCGCTCCGGCAGTCGCCGAAGCCGTCGAGGCCGTTCGTGCGCACTTCGCCGGTCACCCGGTTGAGGTCGTCGCGGACGGCGCCGGCGGGGTATTCGTCATCGTTGGGGAGGTGCCGGTCGGCCCCGCCTACACCTCGTCGGCGACCTGGCTCGGCTTCCAGGTCAGCGCCGCCTACCCGGACGCCGATATCTACCCCCACTACACCGGGCTCCTCGCCCGCGCCGACGGTCAGCCGCACGGACCGGCCATCCAGCAGGTCCAGTGGCAGAACCGCCCCGCGATGCAGATCTCCCGACGGTCCAATCGCCGGGATGCCGCCGTGGACAACGTCGCGCTCAAGGCGGAAAGGATCCGACGGTGGCTCGCCGACCAGTAAACCCGCCCGCCGACGGCTGGAGCCTCACTCTCCCGCCCCGGCTCTGGGCCGATCTGTCTCGGCACCTCTTCCGCGCCGACGGCGACGAACACGGTGCCGTTCTCCTCGCGGGTCAGGCCGACGGCCCGCGCGGCCCGAGACTTCTGGGCCTCGAGCTTCTCATCGCCCGGGACGGGGAGGACTACGTCCCCGGCGAGACCGGCTACCGAGCCCTGTCCCCGACGTTCGTACGTGACGCAATCGTCCGCGCCCGCGACGAACAGCTTTCCTACCTCGCTGTCCACTGCCACTTCGGCCTCGACAACGTCCAGTTCTCCCGCGTTGACCTGGCTAGTCACGAGCGCGGTTACCCCACCCTGCGGCAGATCAGCGGCCAGATCGTCGGAGGGCTCGTCCTCACTCCGCACGCTGCTGCCGGTGACCTGTGGTTGCCCGACGGCGGCCGGGCCCCATTGGCCGAGACCGTCATCCCGGCCGGGAACCTCCTTCGGCTGAGGCCGAGCCCCGCGCAGCCGATGGCCTCCGACCCCTTGTGGGACCGGCAGGCGCGGCTGCTGGGTGACCGCGGACAGGAAACCCTCACCCGGCTGCGGGTCGCGGTCGTCGGTCTGGGCGGCGTCGGCAGCATCCTCGTCGAA
Source organism: Streptomyces sp. NPDC052236 (assembly GCF_044548015.1). Lineage (NCBI taxonomy): Bacteria > Bacillati > Actinomycetota > Actinomycetes > Kitasatosporales > Streptomycetaceae > Streptomyces > Streptomyces sp. NPDC052236. The sequence continues at coordinate 168,524 of NZ_JBIUBL010000001.1, forward strand.
GAACTCGCCCGGCTGGGCGTCGGAGAACTGGTCCTCATCGACAGCGAGACCGTCGACGCGACCAACCTCCCCCGCCTCATCGCAGCCGAGCTCGGCGACGTCGGCAAGCCCAAGACCGAACTCGCCGCCCGGAACGCCATCCGGGCAAACTCACAAATCCGCCTGATCACGGTCCCGCGACGGGTGGAGCATCCCGAAGCCCTGCGCGAGCTGGTGCAGTGCGATTGGATCTTCCTCGCTGCGGACAGCCACGCCGCCAGGCACTGGGTCAACGCGGCTGTCCACGAGTACCTCATCCCCGCGACGCAGGTCGGCGTGAAGATCCCCGTGACCGTCGACGGCGAGATCGGTCAGATCCACACCGCCAGCCGCCTCATCGCACCCGGTGTTGGCTGCCTTTGGTGCAACCGGCTCATCGACCGCACCGAACTCGCCATCGAGATGCACCCGGACTCAGAACGCGAACTGGCCCGCTACATCCCCGGGATCCCGGCACCGAGCGTGATGCCCCTCAACACCCTCGCCGTCAGCGAGGCCCTGACCCACTTCCTCCTTGCATCCGCCGGCCTGCACCAGGACGACAACGACCTTGGAGCGGTAATCCACCTCCCTCGCAGCCGCGAACGACATCTCCAAGACCCCCGCCAGGACACCGGCTGCCGCTGGTGCACCCCCACCGGCAACCTCGGACGCGGCACCAATGGAGAACTGGCAGCCCAGCTGGCGAAGAGCACTCGGCCTTGAGTTCGAGGCGTTCGCAAGCCGCCAACGATGCCTCGCGCACATCCCACCATCCCCAAGTGGCTGCGCGAATGCCGGTGAGCCTGCTCGGAGGTCGTCGGCATACGCAGCCAGAGCCTGTTGATCCTCAGCCCTACCCATCAATGGAGACCTGGGGCCCTCCGGGAGGTAGTGGTGTAGGGCGCCAGCGATGGTGTCCACAAATTTCTGTGTGTTGATGTGGAGGAGGGCCTCGGTTTGGCCGTCGACGTGGCCGAGGCCGCAGCTGAGGGCGCCTTCGATGAGGTCGACGCAATGCTGGGGTCTTTGAGGACGAGAGGTTGCCCCAGCACGCTTTCCAAATGTTCGTCTGGGTGTTCCGGGGGGTTCGAGAACGTCCTGACCCGTGGTGAAACAGTTCCGGCCATGGCGCCTGAACGGTGCCGGACGGGGGTGAATGCAACCAGAACTGCAACCACGGGGCACTGAGGCTGGCGTCTGTCTGCCGTGACGGGTGGCGCGAGCTGTCGGTCCGCTCGGGGACTGCAACGCCCCTGCGCTGAACCATCGGCTGAGGCGCTTCCGTGGCGCAGGGAGCCGGTCAAATTTGGTGCGCGCATTGGGAGTTGACTTCCACGTGCTAATGTCGCTTTCGCCTGCGACGCGTGGAGCGGAGTATGGTCGCTTCAGGGATCCCCTGGGGTAGGCAACGTGGAGGCATGCTTCCTCACGCCGCAGACCGTGCCGAGTGCCGCGCTGCCGCCGAAGACCACGCTGGGGCTTACTCCAGAAGCGTCGGAGGGGATACGCCTGACGGCTTCAGTCGTCCGACCTCCCGGGCACGGACCACATTCGTGTGGCACTCCGGGAGTGAGCGCGACGATCAGTGAATCAACTGTCCCGTGCTCCGTTGGCGTGCCCAACTGCCCCAGGAGGGCAACGGAACATGACAACTCTGTTTGAAGAGACGGCTGCCCCGCACGACCACGTACCTCCGCGACCGGTCGACAAGCTTCCGGAGCTTGCTCCCATCGCCGCCCGCCGCAAGGCGGCTGAGAAGCTCGTCGACACGTTTGACCTCACGCCAGATGCGGCCGAGTGCGTCGCCAACGCGGTAGTGGACCCGGCCGAACTCCGAAGGTCAATCGCGACGCCCACGACGCTGGCCATCACGGGAGGCGCCCTTCTCGCTGTGCGTGCGCGGGTCTGGACTCGCCGCACGCTGCCTGACATCCGCAACCCCCGCATCGGTGACGCCCGCCGGCATCCCATTGCGATCGAACCTGGGACGGACGAAGAGTCCCGGTTCGCGCCGGTCGACGACCCCACCAGCAACGGCACCACGCCACACCTCGAAGTCGAGGTCGAATCGACCGAGCACATGGCGTGGGCCTCGGCCCTCGCTGCCCGTGCAGTGCTCGATGCGAACGACTGGCGATATTCGATCCGCAATCAGGGTGTTCTGACTGAGGTGTGGCTCGTTGCCAACCGCTACAGCCACACTGCTGAAGAGTGCCCCGACCTCTGGGCAATGACCACTGCCGAGGGATCGTCCCGTACCACTGCCGCCCACGACCTCCTCGGAGATGGCAACAGCGTTGACGTCGCTGTGAAGGCCGAGTCCGACACCTTCATGAGGAGCCGCATCAAGGAGCTGAACACGGCATTTGAGCAAGGTCCCACGGTCAAGCAGTCCGAAGCGCTGCGCTGCGAGACCATGCCGGCGCTCATCCTTGTCGGCTATCGGCCTCTGCCAGGGGGACCTGACCGGTTCTCCTCTGCGGTCAAGTCACTAGTAGCGCTCCGGCACGTCGACGCCCCGAAGGAGTGGGGCGAGGGACCTGAGCTCGAGTCACTCGCGGACGAGGCACTGACCGTGATGGAGGACCGGCGGATCCTCACCTCTCAGCGTCGTCGGTGGCTGGCCGGTGCCATCAGCCGTTCTCAAGCAAAGATCGCGCATTTGCCGACGGACCCGGCTATCCGAGCAGCCGAGATCATCGCCTTGTTCACAAGCAACGACCAGGCTGTTCGTGACGCGATCCGTGACGCTGTGACCCGTCAGTCGACCCGCAAGCGTGTTACGAAGAATGTCCGAGTGAAGCTTGCGGTGGCCTTGATCGTAAGGTCTGTGGGGGGCGAAGGGGCCAGTCCTGACCGGGTGCGCCGTTATATGCAGCACGGATTTGTCGCGGTGCGCGACAACCACTTCAATCCCACGCACCGCGACGCCGATGCCGTACTTGCTGATGCCCTCGACGAGTTCGACGACGATCCGGCGGGAGCGCCGGGGCAGGCCCGTCTCGAACTTGCCGCTCGAGCTACGTACCCCCTCATCGCCACGCTGTCGTTGTGGGCCGACCGCGGAACCAGCAACAACCCCAATGTCGATGACCGACGCCGTCCGGGCGAGGTCATCGACACAATGCTCGCGTCGCGCCTGGGAATTCATCAGTTGCACCAGGCCGTCGTCGACCACAACGATGGTCGTTCCGCACTCCGCGCCGTGGACGATGACGGCAGCATCCGTCTCACCGAGGACCGGGCTCAGGACCAAACCCTCAGCGACGTGTACCTGCGCTCGACGTTCCCGAAAGCCGGCTCACCGAGCAGGCCCGCCTCCATGGACACTCCCGACGATGCACTACGAGACGCTGCTGCTGTTCTCGGAGCCGCTGTGCGTCAGCTTGAAGAGGCTATGACTGCCCTGCGGGGTATCAAGGCAGCGGACGGAACAGACCACGTCGAGACCGTCGGCATCGACCTCAGCCACGTGAACGAATGGAAGGGCACCCTCGACACCGCAGGCGCAGACCTTGATTTCTGGGGCCGAATTTGGGAGCGGCGTAATCGAAGGGGGCGCCGTGTGACGGCTCGGCGGGACGACAAGTGGGACACCGAGTATCTCGACAATCCCGATGAGGCGGTCGAGGCGTGGGAAGACGAAGAAACTGCTGAGGCTGTTTCGTGACCCCTGGGAAGCTAGCGTCACTTGCGACGTACGCCGGTGATTGGCTTGGCAGCGGTGGGCCTTCCGGGCCCATCCCATTCGACCCGAAGGCCGCTGTCACAGCAGGTAAGGCTGTTTACGTTGTCTGCGGTTGGTCGGGCCGAGTTCTCTACGTCGGCTCCACCACTATTGGCATCGCCACGCGGTTTGCCCGGCATGCCAAGGATGTGAGGAAGACGCTCGACTGGACCACCGCGTACGTCATTCCGCTCAAGGACGACACTCCGCTCCGGGACGTCCGTCGAATCGAGGGCCGCGTCGGTCTGGCTACAGGGCCGGAACGCAACAAGGCGCTGCCTCGCATCACCGTAGCTCGCTGAGGCTTGCTGTCTTCTCCCCGGTGCATCACAGGGGAGAAGACAGCAAAACTGCTTAGGCACGTCGGCGGTCTCAGCGCGCCGGCCGACCTGTATGTCTTGGGCTCAGCGGGCTCGGGATATCCCCAGGCAGGTTCGCGGCGCGTTTGGTTCGGGTTGTCGGCAACCGAAAAAATGGTTCAGCTGTGCTGGCTTTTCCCGGTTCCTCCGAGCTTCTTGGTGATCTCTGCGAGCGTAGAACGGCTTCCTCTGGCGGCCGAAGTCGATCCGCAGGGCGGCCGGGCAGAGCTCGCCGAGGTGTACGGAGACCTGCGCAAAGTCCGGCGCGGGCTCGAAGCCGAGGGAGTGGGTGTAGGCCACACCACCGTGCACGATGCTCTGCGCCTGCTCCAGGCCGATCCGCAGCAGCGGGTGGCCGAACGCCCGGCAGTAGTCGCGTACGTAGGCGTCCAGTGATCCTTCGCCCATCACCTGTGGGCCGACGGGGTCCTTGACGCCGAGGCAGTAGACGTCGAGCAGGAACCCGCAGAGGGTGACCGGGCTGGCACGCTCCTGTCGGGCGATCAGGACCTGGGTGAAACCGGCAACCTCGCCGCCCTCGGCGTCGGCACGCGCCAGGGTCTGGCCGCAGGCGGCTGCGGTGAGTAAAGGGCTATGCAAGCGGCACGTCACTTAGTACGTCGAAGCGAAGGGCCTCCTGCGGAACCGCCTGGCCGGTAACCAGCAGGTCGCGTACCTGATCGCGAACAGACACAGGGAGCCATTCGACCAGCTCCCGGGCCTTGGTCTCTGAGGTGGGACGAGCTGGGCGCGGGGGTTGGCTGACGAGCAGGGTCCAGAGCCGTTCGGCCGGCCCTGCCGGAATACCTGCACGCTCCGCCGTGGCGCAGGCCGTAGCGGCGATCTGGAGACCTGCGGCGTCCAGGTCGCCGAGGTAATCCAGACGTATGACAGGGAAGGGCAACGTCGCAAGAGACTCCAGGGGCGCGGTGTTGTGGCCCTGAACCCAGGCAACGGCGGCCCAGGGTGGGACAGCGCAGGCACGCAGGACGCGGAGGAGCGTGCGGAAGGTGGCGTGGTTCTCGACGCAGACGACGGCGCCGGGTTGGCCGATCTCCGAGGTGACCGGTTCCCAGACGAGAGGGGTCGGCAGCCGTTCGCAGCGCAGCAGCTCGAACGTCAGCCGGCCGGGCGCCCATAGGGTGCTTCCCCCACGAGGAGGGTTGGCGTCGAATGCCTTCTCGGCACGGAGGAGTTCGTAGGCGCGTTCGGCGACGGAGACGACCGGAACCTGCCCGCCGTCGGTACGCCGGAGCCAGTCGTTGACGGCCAGGAGGAGCTGTCGCTGTGTCGTGGAGAGAGGGAGCGTGGCTGCCCAGCCAGCAAGTTCGCTGCGGAGGGGTACGCCGACGGGCTGCAGCTTGTCGGCGGGTCGGGCTGTCCCCAGCAGGGTTATGGCTTTGGGTAGGACCGTTCGTCCCCGGCGTACGGTCGTGGTCCGGCTCGCTGACCACAGCCCTTCCTGCTCCCCGCGTTTGATCGTGTCGTGGACGACTTCCGGCAGCGCGGACGCCTCGATCCCAGGGTTCTGCGCGCCGATCACGGCGGCGATGTCGTCGGCGTGGCGGCGGCCACCGCGCCCGTCAGGGTCAAGGGCGGCGACCAACACGGACAAGTCAACAGAGCTCATTCTCCGAGCACCGCCCTGACGTCGTGCTGGACGAGGAGCAGGTCGATCAATTCGCGGGAGCCGTCGTCCACAACCACGACCTTCTCGCCCGAGGACGGGCGTGAGCGCCGGCCGAGCATGATGGTGCGGTCGAACATCGACAGTGCCCCTTTGTCTTTGGGCGCGGCGGTGAACAGCAGTTGCAGGCCGAGCTGGTCGGCGGCGCGTCGCATCGTCCGGACGAACTGGTCCGCAGATGCCTGGCCGAACGGGTTGTCCAGCCACAGCCAGCCGACCGAGGTGGTGTCTGAGAGGGCGCGGACTCTCGTCATCGTTGCGTACAGGAGGACTCCTGCGGTCACCCGCTGCCCACCGGAGAAGTTCTTGAGTTCGGCGACGTCGACACGGTCGAGGGATAGGTCGATGTGCGGTTTGAGCAGGCGCATCCTGAAAGGCGCGTCAACCAGAGCCCGGGCGGCGGCGAACAGCAGGGACTGCGCGTCCGACCGGCCGGCGCCGGGTGTCAGGAGGGAGTGGACGACGCGGGCGACCCGGTCGATGGCTACGGATTCGTCGGCCGGTACCTTTTCGTGCTCGATGACGACGAAACGCCGCTGGGACCACTCGCCCAAGCCGTCCGGCAGTCGAGATTGGTTCTGGTAGGCGCGGAGCCGGTTGAGCGCCCGCGATGCCTGTACGTGCAGCATGATGGCGCTGGTGTGGACGTCGCTGTCGTGGCGGTCGAGGTCGTCCCGCAGTGAAACAGCTCGTTGTTCCAGTTCTCCCGCGATGCGTTCGGCCTCCGCGGGTAGCTGCTCGTCGCCGCGCAGCCGTGAGATCAAGTCGGTGACGCGGGAATCCTCCGCAGCTTCGACCTTGCGTGCCTGCGGGCTGTTGGCGTGCGCGCGGACTGTGCCGGCCTCCCTCTGCCGGGTCTGCTCGCTGTCCGCGAGGTGCTTCCGTGACTCGCGGACGCGTTCGGAAACGCCTGCGATCCGGGTGGTGAGTGCGGCGATGTCATCTGCACGGCGGCCGGTCAGCGCCGGGTCGGCGAGGTAGCGCAGCGCGCTCACGCTTGCCTCGACCAGCTGTGCTGACTGTCGGGCGGCCGTCGCGGTGGTCTCCACATTCCGGGCGAGCTGTTCCTCGGAGCGCTGAGTGAGCAGCGACTGGGCCGCCAGTTCGTCGAGTTGGTCGGCGAACCCATTGGCTTCGTCGGCCTCGGCGACCAGGTCGGCCGACGGGAACCCCTCGATGTCCGGGGAAGACCGGTCTGCCCGGTCCTCGGCCTGACGCAGGTGTTCCCGCTTGGCCGTTTCTGCGGCCTGCCATGCCTTCGCGTACTCCTCGCGTGCTTCCGCCTCGCGATCCTCGGCCTGGCGGGTCGCCGTGCCGAGCGCAACAGGATGCCGCGCGCCATCGGTGCCAGCGAGCCGCTTGGCCAGACGCCGCAATTCGATGTCGGCGTCCAGTTTCGCGTCCAGGTCCGCGAGGTGTTGCCTGGTGTCGGTGATCCGCTGGCGCAGTTCCGGGTCGACCGCTGTGTCTTCCAGGGCTGACGTGACGCTCTTCAGGCGCGCTCGGATGGTGGGCGCGTCATCCGTGGGGACAAGGCCGTCGGTGGTGGCAGACAGTCCTGCTCTGCGTAGTTCGTCGGCCGCGTCGTCGCGGCGGCGTGCGTGGGCGCGTACAAGGTCACGTGCCCGTTCGACGTCGATGGCCAGGTCCGGTATCTCCTCGCCGAGTTGGCCGACGCGGCGGCGGTGCTCGCCTTCGGCCGTGCGCAGGCCCGGCAGCTTCCCACGGGCACTGGAGAGGGCGTCGGCAGCACTGATCACCGGGATGAGGAGTCGCCGCATCTCGGTCGCGCGGTCGATGTGTTCTTGCGCGGCACCTCGTGCGGCCTGGTGCTCCTGCTTGAACTGGGCAAGGTCCTGGAGGACGTCCGCCGTGGCCTGTTCATCGCTTCGGGCTGCTTCCATCCGTTCCTGAGCTGACCTGATCTGCTCCTGGACAGCGGTACGTGGGTCCTCGGGGAGGTCCTTCCAGAACTGAGTCAGGGCCGCGAGGGCGCTGCGGGCGTCGGTGGCACGCTGACCGGCTTCCTGAAGGCGCAGAGTCGCTGTGGTCAGCGCGTTCTCGGCGGCGGCGAGCATGTCACGCGCCGCCGCCCGGTCGTAGGTACCCGGGTGCGGGAGCAGGACTCGCGCGAGTGTTCCGTCATCGTGGTCGGCCGTACTCGGTGATACGGCCGCCTCGGGGTCAAGGACGGCACCGACCCAGACTGCCGTGTCGGTGTCGAGATCACCGATGGCGTCGAGGGCGCGATCGAAGTGGTCAGGGTGGGAGACCACCACGCCGGACGCGATGTCGGGACGCGCCGTCGCGAAGGACACGGAGGCTTGAGAGGTCATCGTGTCCGCCAGCCAGCGCCATCCCGGCCAGGCCGGCACGTCGGCGTCCTGGCAGCGCCGGACGGCCTCCTCGACCAGGGCAGAGGCCGGAAGCAGACCGTCGGCACCGACCGCGTCGAGGGTGCGCCGAGCCTCATCGGCCGCAACTCGTGCCTCGGCGGCGTCTCTGTCGGCTGCCTCGGCGCGTTGGCTCAGCGCGTCCGTGAGTCCGGCGCGGGCGGTCCACAGCTCGATGCTGTCACCGACGGCGTCCCGGACGCGTTCGTCACCCTCCAGAGCGCGGACCCTGTCGTTCACCTGCCGTAGGTGACGCTCTCCGCTCTCCACGTCGTGCCGAGCGGCAACGACCGCGTTCTGGGCCTTCGACTTGGCCTTCCGCTGGGTATCAGCCTGCCTGTCGACGGCTTTGAGCGCTTCGTCAGCCGCCTCGCGGCTCCTCAGTGCTGAAGCGGCTTTCTCCGCCCACTCGGCTTCCACCAATGCCGGATCGGTACCTTCGCGGATCAGATCGGTGGTGACTGCCTCGGAGAGGATTCGTTCGGAATCGGTGATCTGTTCACCGACGTGCCGGACCTGCTCGGCGGCTGTCGCCTGTGCCGCCACGGCCTTGCGCTGTTCGTCCTGGGCCGTCGCAAGGGCAGAGGTGGCCCGTCCCCGTTGTTCCTCGGCAGCACGGAGGTCAGCGGCGGCGCAGTCGCGGTGGTCGGTGAGGAGGCGGGCGAGGGCGTGCTGATGCTGCTGTTCCTCCTTCCGTAGATCCGCGTTGTGCTTCTCGGCAGCCTCAAGGCGGGCCGTAAACCCGACCAGCTGAGTTCTGGCCGTGTTGGCGTCGAGTACGTCCTGGACGAGCCGCCAGGCAGCCAGTTCGTGGACTGCCTGGTCACGGTCCGCGCGCCGCTCGTCGGCGAGGGTTGCGGCGGCGTTGGCCCTGAGTTCGGCTGCCCTCAGCCGCATGCGCAACCGGTGTGCCTGTGCCCTGCGCGCTGTTGCGCCCGCCTCCCGGCGCAGGCGTTCGTGCTCCTCGTGCTTCTCGTCGGCGCTGGCCTCCTCGGAGGCCAGCGCCGCCAGGGTCGCCTCGGAGTCGGCCACCACAGCTGCGGCGTTCGCCTCGGCGGTAGCAGCCGCTCGCCGGTGCGCGGCAACCTGATCATGGACGATCGCGAGGCGCAGCAACGGTTCGGTGAGGCTTTCCCACAGGGCAAGTTCGTCGGACCATTGGGGACGGGAGGCGGCATTCGACCGCAGGACTTCGATACTTTTCCCGATCTGCTCGACGGTCGTGGTCGGCGTGGTCGCGCCGATGAGCCACCGTACGCAGGCGTCTGAGTCAGGAAACCGCATCACGTGGTCGACGCCACCTTCGGAGGCGTTCATCTCGGCCTGGAACCGCAACTGCTCCACATCGATTCCGGCGGCGGCCAGCCAATCGCCCCAGGCCCGTTGGTGGTCCGACGGGCGATGCGGCGGGAGCGCACCGCCCTTGGGCAGCAACTCACGCACCGCCTCCACGAACTGCGCGTGAGTTGCACGTCGGCCGACGTTGGTACGGAACGGCAGGTCCTCGATGGTTGGACCCGAGCCGTACGTCACCCATCCGTAGAAATCTCGCTGAAGTCTGCGTGGGTTGTCGAGGTCCTGAGTACCGCCGTCTGTCCAGTCGGCGACCATCCCCATGACAATGCGCTGGAGTTCGCCGTCCACTACTCGGGTGGCCTGCTCGACCACGTGACAGACATCGCCCGAGCGCACCAGCTTCGCCAGGGACCGGTCGGAGTCACCGCGGATGAAGTCCCGCGTGTGCGGCAGGTAGAGCCCGAATCGCAGGGCCGTGATGGTCGTCTTTCCCGTGCCGTTGTCGGCCCACAGCGCGGCATGCCCGGTCGGCTCGAAGGGATCGGACCAGTTGATGCTGAGCCCCTCCAGCCGTGATTCGGGGAAGCCCGCGCCGGCCAGGTAGGTGCGCTCCAGGCGCCAGCCCGTCTGCATCACTCGCCACTCTCCTCGGAGGACTCGCCGTCTCTGGTGTGGGCAGACTGACTACGGCCGTCCTGCCGGTGTCCTTCCGACACCGCGGAACCGATGATCGTCTGCCACACGAGGGGGCCTCCCGCGGTCGCGACGTGGGCGCGGAAGCGGTCCGTGGAGCGCCACACCCTCAGCTCAGCACGCGGAGGAGGAACCGTCCTGTCGACCCCGACCAGCCCGAAAGAAGCGAGCATCAGCAGCACGTCCTCGCACATCCGGACTGTGCAGTCCCGCTTGAGACGGCCGCTTGACGTCAGGGCGACCTGCTTGCGGTTGGTGGCGTACTCGCGCCATGCGTCTCCGAGCCCGCCATCGAGCGTGATCTCTTCCGCCTCGATAGCCGCAGCGTGTTCGCGTACTAGGCGGTCCACATCCAGAGCGGTGACCCGTCGCGTTCCTGGCTCCCGCACCGCACGAGCGGTCGGATAACACCAGGCCGTCGCACCACTGAGGGCCAGCCCGTACACCAGCCGATCAGCCGTACCCCGGATACGTAGCCACTGGCTGGTATCCGTTACCGCCAGCGGCGAGGTGGGTTCAGCGATCAGTACGAGCCCGGCTGAGCGATCGGCGGTCAGCACGCGCAGACCAAGGCCGTCGGCCGTCGCGTCGAATGCGGTGCGCAGATCCGGGTCGGTATGGAAGCGGTCCAGTAGTCGGCTGTACACGTCATGGCGGGCCGGGGACATGGTGGGGTCGAGGCCGTACCTGAGAAGAAGGCCGACATCCCGTGCGTCGTCACGAGCCGTCATCTTCGTCCCCTTTCCGGCATACGAGCAGATCGGGAACGTCCAGGTCGGCGAGGGCTCCACGTACGCCGTCGTCCACCGCCCACCAGTCGTCGGTGGCATCGGGGCGACCGTCGGGGCGCCAGAGCATCATTGCGTCGAGGGCGAGCAGGAGTCGTAGCCTGCGGCGGGCGGTGTCACGTGAACCTCCTACGACGGCGACGAGCCCGTCGACGACAGCGGACGCCCCATCAGCGGCGAACAGCCTGTCGGCATCGGCCAGCAAGTCGGTCAGCCGCGCCTTGGCGCCAGGCATGATCCGATAGGTCCGCAGCACGTGGGCCACGTCGTGGAACTGCTCCGGGAACTGCTCGTACACTCCCCCAGCGTCTTCGAGTGGCTCCTCCGCGATGGGCGCCGCCTCCGGTTCCGGCACCTGCTTCGGCGGCATAGCAAGCCTGTCCGCGAGCGTCGCGACGTCCAACAGCACCCCTGGAGCAGGTGGAGACAACTCGGCGCCGCGAGGTAATGGCACGCCGCTCAGCAGTGCCGTCAGCACGTCGGTTGTCGGGTGGATCTCACTCGCCGGCACAGCGCTGAACGCCTGCGCGGCCTGGGCCTCACGCCAGCGCGGAGCGGCCCCGATCACGTCGGTCTGCAGCACGGCCAGGGTTTCCACTGCGTCACCGAGCCGCGACGCAGCCACGGACAACTGCCGGACCGCCACCGAGTCCTGCTCGTCGGACGCGTCCGCCCGCAGATTCTCCAGGTGCCGCAGCAATGTGCCGTCGACGTTGATACGCCGCTCCAGATGCGCGGCAGCCGCCACGATCTCGGGCCGCAGGACCCGTAGATAGTCCACGCGGGTCACGTCACGCTCGGCCTCGGCGATCATGCGCCGGACGTTCGCCGCGTAGGTTCGCGACAGCGTCAGGGCGTCCTCCGCCGAGTCGATCGCGGCGTCCAGACGCCCGCTCTCGGCCTGTGCCCTCATGACCGCGATCACCGCCTCGTGCTCGTCCTCCAACGACCGGTTGGTCGCGATGAGAAGCAGGGTTACGGCGGTGTTGTCGGCGTTGACATGCAGCGTGTGACCGTCGGCGGCCAGGGTCTCGTACAGGACGCGTACCTGCAGGGGCACCGGCTGCCAGCCGGAGTCGGGATCCGCGTACTCGACGGTGAAGTACGGGGTCGGCTCGTCGTGGCGCAGGAGATGGTCGAGGAGATGCCGGGCGACGTATGCGTGTTCCTCAGCCGGGCGGTGCGGAGCCATGCTCCCGGCGACGCGGGACATGTCGGCGAGCACCTCGTCACGAGGGGCGCCGAGATTTCCCTCCAGTCCGGAGGACAGTGCGATTGTGTCCACGCACGACTGGATCAAGGCGACGAAATCGTACGCCTCCCATTGCACGCTCGACGAGTTCCTCGCCCGGTTCAGATGCACGTCGAATATCGGCGACAGGTGCGCAAGCGTTCGACGGCGACGGGCGGCAGTGCTCGTCAGCGGAGAACTGGTGCTCTTCACGCGCACCTCCTCAGCCGGTTGGGCTGCAGCCGTCGGCTCCTGATGCAAAAGAGTATGTCCAGTCGACGAAGCCACGACCCTCCCGACGCTGGGGGACTCAGCCTGGCAGGTGCAGATCACACGAGAAGAGCTTTTCCAACTATATGCGGCACTGTGCGCCTTACCCCCAAAGACTGGCTTTGTTCAATTTCCCGGCGAAAGGAAGCACCGTGGCACTCAAATCAGATCGCACGGTCACGAACAGCGCCCGAGTCTGCGAGAACCAGTCCGGTACCAGTGCGCCGCACCCGTTGGCCCCGACGTCAGCGCAGGCAGTGTTCCCGCTGCGGGCGCATGACGCATGGGCTCTGCCGGTCGAGGTCCTGAAGGACGCCCTGGGCGCGACATTCTCCGAGAAGGAGCTGATCGACGACCACCAGGCGTGGCTCGTCGCCCTTCGCGGCAGGATCATGGTCATCACGGTCCCCGGACTGTCCGAGGAGGCGAAGAAGCACCGCATCCGGCGGCTCTTTTCCGAGCACATCAGTCACGGCTGGGCCGCCATCACAGTGAACTCGGAGGAAGGGGTGACCTTCGCCGAGACCTTCCTGGAGGAAGTCGACCCGGCCGACGGCCCGACAGACGGTCCACCCGACGTGCGCACGAAACAGAGTAAGGACGTACGCGACCTCTACGAAGGCTCCACCTACGCGCCGCTGCATGGCTGGCGCAGCGACGAGGAGGTGATCGCGGCACTGCGCACGCTGATCACCGATGCGCTCTCCGGCACAGCCGAGGACATACCGGAGGAGGTCTACCCGCTTCCCGACGGCGTGGGGGCCGCAGTCACGATCGGCTACGACGACCAGGGAGCACCGCACCCCATGGTCTGGGTCCGCACGGACATCCCCAGCGGGCTGCGAGCGGACCTGTGGGGGTACTGCGTTGCTCTGTCCGTCAGCTTCGACCGCGCGGACATCGAACCCGACGAGGAAGGGATCTTCTACGTGGGGATGGAGCGCTCGCCGGTGAGCGGCCCGGGTGTGGCACTGCTCGCGGCAGTGACTGTGCAACGCATGGGTCGGCGCCCTGAAGACTGCGCCTTCTCCCTCCTCGCGCCCCCCGCTCAGACAGAGGAGGCACTGCCGCTGGCTGCGTGACAGGGGAGAACGTCGCCCGTCAACCAGAGAGACGGCCCGCCTGAGTCCAGGCCGCGCTGTCCCTGCCTCGTCTGCCAAAGCCCCCTGGATCCCGTCCCGTCACCGGGTACAGGGGGTGCACGTGTGGGTCTGCGGCCCGGCACTGTGACGGTTCATCTCAGGCCCGACCTTTGTGAACGGAGGGGTTACCGAAGCGTGGTGCCCTCCTACAGGCGGCCTCTGCGGCTTGCGTGACGTGGATGGAGGACGTGTCCAGAGGGGGGAGCCAACCAGTTCGTGCGTCGCAGGTGGCTCTTTCCTGCCTCAGCGGTTGGGCGTAGCGCCGGCGGCGGGCGAGGTCCACGCCGATGACGGAGGTCGTACGCGAGCGCCATGCCGACCAAAGGGGTCCCGCCCAGCGACTCGCCCATCCGCACGGTCGACTTCCACGGTGCCGGCGCCCGGACGCCATACAGGCGCTGGCGCGGAGGGCCAGTCGGGAGGGTCTGGACGTAGAGCCTGGAGAGCCTCCACCCCCATCCCGTGGTTCACGCCGCCACAGACGCAGTCGCACGGCGTTTCAGGGGTGGCCAAGGCGCAGCTTGGCGAGCCGCAGAAGGGCGTATCGCCGTCGTCTGGGTGCTGCTGACAGAGAGCCGACCAGCACGGAATCCGCAGGTACCAGTCGAGGCACCCGACCGCACCGGTCAGCTCGCGATCGAGAACCGCCAACATGACGGGAATGGCGTCTTCCAGCATGCTGACGGTGCACCAGTAGGACACCGGCGGTGCGTTGCCGACGACCGATTCTCGGTAGCCGGAGGCGAAGGTACGCGCCATGGCGTGGTCACTGACGGCGCAGAGATCCGTACTCAGTCCGAAGGGGCGGACGTCGCCGATCGCCCATGAGTCGTCGGTGAGATGAGCCCACCGACTGCCGGTGGGGTGGCACTCGAAAATGCCGCCGCGGATCTCCTCCCACTCGCGGACCATGCCGATCAGGACGGTCTTCGTCTCACGTCCGTCCGCAAGCCGTCTCTGCTCAGTGGGTGCCTTGGCCAGGGTGCGGTTGATTGCGTCTTCGGCCTGCTGGGCGTTCTGCGAGCTGGAGCCTGCCTTGCGGCGCGACGAAACCAAGCAACACCTCTCACAACGGTGTACACGATGGTGGGCAACAGATGTCATTCTCTCCCCGCCCGCTGCTGGGAAACCAGGTGCTGACGCAGAAGGCTCGGATGGTGTCCCGCAGTGCCTCGGAGCGTGAGGGCCCAATTAGGGTGCGCGATATGCAGCGTCTCCTCGTTCTCTTCGACCTCGACAACACCCTCGTGGACCGATGGGGAACGATCGCCGACTGGGCCGCCGAGTTTGTCGCTCGGCACGGTCTGGAGGACGAGGAGCAGGCGCACATCCTGGACACAACGGCTCACCAGCTGGTCTCGGCCGCAAAATACTTCGCGGCCCTCCGCAGGATTTCCCGCTCGAGCTCGAGTTCCTTCACCCGCGCCCGCAGCTGCCGGTTCTCCTTCTCCATTGCGGTGGCCTCGCCCGCCCTGGGCCGGGCCGCCTGCTCGGCGTCCCGCACCCACGTGCGGAGCGTCTCGTGGTTGACACCCAGGTCCTTGGCCACCGACGCATACGTCCCACCCGGACTGGCGTGGTACAGCGCGACGGCGTCCGCCCGGAACTCAAGCGAGTACTTCGACGTCCCCAAGGGGAACTCCTGTTCTTCGGATCCTCACGATCCAATGATCAGGGTGTCCACGATCAGGGGGAACGCCCAGAGGTGCGCAGGCCAGTCGCCTTGACCGTCCCCGGTCTCCGCACGCTTGGAAGTGACTGATCAGGAGAGACAACTGACCGGATTTGCTCAAGTTGTCGCGGCGCGTAGCGGCTGATCGCAGACCGAAAGAGCTGCTTCGCCGTCGCGCTGAACCGTCTAACCTGCGGAGCATGATTCGTGCGGTGGTGTTCGATGTCGGTGAGTGTCTTATTGACGAAACCCGGGAGTACGGGACGTGGGCGGACTGGCTGGGGGTGCCAAGGCACACTTTCGCGGCAATGTTCGGCGCGGTCATCGCGCAGGGGCGCGACTACCGCGAGACGTTCCAGGAGTTCCGGCCCGGGTTTGACCTGGCCGAGGAGCGGGAGAAGCGCGCGGCGGCCGGGAAACCTGAGTGGTTCGGCGAGGACGACCTCTACCCGGATGTGCGGCCGACATTGGCGACGCTGCGAGAGTCTGGCCTCTGGGTGGGCATCGCGGGGAATCAGACGGTACGGGCCGGCGGTCTGCTGCGTGGGCTGGACCTGCCCTCCGATCTGATCGCAACCAGCGATGACTGGGGGGCGTCGAAGCCGGACGTCGCGTTCTTCCAGCGAGTCATCGAGGCAACACCGGCCGAGCCGAACGAGATCCTTTACGTCGGTGACCGGCTCGACAATGACATTCGCCCAGCCGTGCATGCAGGGCTTCTGACTGCCCTGATCCGACGCGGCCCCTGGGGCACGATCCAGCAGCGCGACCCGGACGCCGATGCGATCACGACGATGCGCATCGACTCGCTGGCAGAGCTGCCGGAGAAGATCGCCAAGTTCAACGCTGAAGGGCGCTGACCGTCGCACCCCAGTCGTAGAGACGGTCATCGAGGTCTCGCACGCACTGCTCGTTCTGCCAGGGGGCGAGCGTGCGGCGGACCTCGCGGACGCGGTCCATCCCTGTGGCGTACCAAGTGATCGCCAGCTGGTCGAGAGCTTGGATGGCGTAGTGGCACGCCCCCTGCGGCCTTCCGTCGGCGGCTTCGACCGCAGCGAGGTCGCCAAGGACGACGGTGCGCTGCTTGTCCGACTCGGGCGGCAGGCCGTCGAGTACATCATGGAGTGTCTGCCGGGCTTGAGGCAGGTGGCCGGCCTTCAGCTGCGTGTTGCCTTTGAACGCGGCCAGGCGGATGGGGCTGAACCAGTCCAGCCACTCAGGAGTGGCGTGCTCGGAGCCTGTGGAGAGCGTGTCCTCGGCGCGACGGATCAAGCGCAGCGCTGCGTGAGGATCTCCGCAGCGGGTCTCGCATTCCGCCTCGACCGCATCCAGCCACGCCCAGAACTCGGCTGACGCCTCTCCTCGGCGGGCGTAGGTACGGGCGGCCATCATGCGCTCGACCGCTGCCTCTCGGTCGTCTGCCCAGCCCGGGATGAAGGCCATGTGCGCGAGGATGGCCGCTCCGAACAGTGGATCGTCCGCTTCGCTTGCCGCTTGCAGAGCCCGCAGGAGGGTCTCCGATGCCTGCTCCGGCCGTCGCAGGTCGAAGAACTCGATCCGGCCAGCCAGCAGATAGGACTCGGCCAGTGCGGCCGCGAGGGTCTGACGGGCTGGGTTCGCCGTCTCGGGGAGGAGGGCGCAGCCGAGACGAGCGTGCTCCAGGACCGCTGGGTGCAGCACGGCAGGGGCGACAGACCAGTACAAGCGCCGATGCGAGCGTGTGATAGCCCCGAAGTCCCTGCCGATAGTCGCCGGTTGGGTTATGGCTTCCCCTTGGGCGGGGACGGGCGCCAGCCGTGCTCCGGACAGAGAGACACGTGGGGTGTTGAGGCTCGGTGTACTGGGCTGCGCCCGTGCGTTCCCCCATGGCGGTGTGAATCCGAGGTCTTCCATGCTCTGCCCCAAGAGGTGGGTCAGGACGCGGTGAACATCGGGTTGCGGCCAAGGAGGTGTAGCGGACTCCCAGCGTCGGACCTGCCGGACGCCGACGGCCAGACTTCTGATTCCCAGTTTTGGTGCTGCCTTTGTGATGGCGTCGGCCAGGGCTTGCTGGGAGTTGTATCCAGCTGCCAGCCGGGCGGCTTTGAGTCTGGTGTTGCCTGCGGGACGGGACATGGATCTCCTCCGGAGCGGGCTCTCTTCAGAGAGTGCCATGCGATGTCCTCGTAGCGGCGAGAAATCATCCACTGGGCATCAAGTAGGCCCTGTCTAAGTCCTCTTGATGACCTGTCAGAGTCCTCGAATAGGACCTGCGGGGTCAGCATGATGTCACCACGTCACTACGGAGAGATGTCCCGGTCGCAGTGCTTGGCCATCGAACCGCGAAGCGCCGCCCCGCCCCAACTCCACGGGTGGGGCAGCATCCGGCGAACTCCGGTGGACGTGAAGGGTTGTCCCAGCACATCCAGCATGCAGAGAGGATCAGCCATGCCTCAAGCCAGGCGAGAGAAGAAGGACCACTTGATCTACGCGGACGTCGTGGACTCCAAGTCCAAGGCCGGCGTGTGGATGGGCGAGCGCGCCTCCTTCCAGGAGAAGCAGGGCCGCATCATCGAGGCGCTCAAGGAGCAGACCGATTGGGTCGAGCTGAAGGGAGCGATGATGGTCATCAGCACCGATCCGGCCGGCGTCACGGTCATCGCGCCGAACCCGACGCTGCCCGGTGTGATCGTCCTCGCTGACGGTGGTTCGCCGGCCACTTCCGCGAAGCTCCAGGCCGCCACTGAGGAGAAGGTCCGCGCGGTCATGGGCGAGCTCGGGATCGCCGAAGAAGAAGCGACGGCCTGACGACCGTGGCCGTCCCCCGGATGCTGTGGGGGAAATACTTCCAGTACGAACGGGATGGGGAAGCGGTTCTCCTCGATCCAGTCGCGCTGGGCAGTGTGTTCATCGACTCCGGCGAGGTCCACGACCTCGCCGGGGTCCCCCCGACCGCGACTCATGAAGCCCTCTCTGGGCTCGGCTTCACCCCCGGCGGCCCCATGACCGACCGGCGCGAAGCGCTCCATGACCGTCTTCAATTTCTTGGCCTGGACGCCGCGCCCGGCCGCATCAGCGGTCTGCGTGTGGTCCTTACAGACCGCTGCAACATGGCCTGCACGTACTGCTTCGTCGATACGAACTCCGGCAAGCCGGACATGACAAAGGAGGAACTCTCGGAGGGGCTGGAGTTCCTGTTCGAGCAGAACGCCGGGCAGGAAGAGGTGTCCATCCAGTGGTTCGGTGGCGAGCCCACCATCCGCTTCGACCTCATGCGATACGGCGATCAGCTCGCCGACACCCTCGCCGACCGCTACGACGTGGCCAGGGTAAGGCGCACGGTTGTCACCAATGGTGCTCGCCTGACCGACGAGGCTCTCGATCACTTCGTCGCGTACGAGTACGGAGTCGGCATCTCCATCGACGGTCCTCCGGGCGTCAACTCGGCGAACCGGCTACTGCTCGGCGGACAGCCCGCGGACGACCGGATTCGCCGTAACGTCGCCAGGCTCGTCGAGTCGGATGGGCTGCATGTGGGCTGCAACCTCACCCCGACGGCGGCGAATATCGGCCGTCTCGCCGAGGCCGTTCGGTGGATCATCGACGACCTCGGGCTGAAGTTCATCTACGTCAACACGCCCATCCCGACCGCGGGCCGGTGGCAGGTCAACGGCGCCGACCTGGCCTGCGAGCTGTATGAGGCCCGCGTGGCCGCACTGGGGCGGGGCGGGATGCTGTTCTCCGTCCTGGATCGCGCCTTCCAAGCCCTCGACACCCGCCGGCCGATGCTGTTCGACCACATGCAGGGCGACCGCAGTCTGAACGCCGCTCTGCTGCCCGGCGGCCGGGTCAGCCTGTGCGACATCAACTTCACCGAGCCATCGTTCCTGCACACCCTCGACGAGCTGCGCGCCGATCCGGGCCTTCTGGCCGGGGTGGCGAAGAAGGTCGCCCCGATCCCCGAGTGCGGGAACTGCCCTGCGCTCGCCATCTGCGGTGGGCCGTCCCGCAACGAGCAGGCCCTCATCGGCGGCAACACTCCAGATCCCGAGATGTGCGCGTTCTACACGAGCACCGTGGAGATCGCGGTGTGGGACAACACGGGGGTGCAATGAACGCCCATGTCCGTACCGCGCTGGTGTCCACGGCCGGGCACTGCAAGGTGGCCTGCGGATTCTGCTTCCGGGCCGACCGCGCTCACGGCTTCCTGGACACCGCGACCTACGCCCGCCTCCTGTCGCGGCTGAAGGAGGCGGGGGTGGAGGGGGTGTGCCTGACTGGCGGCGAACCGACCCACCACCCGCGGCTCCGGCAACTCATACGGCTGGCCCACCAGTTCGGCATTTCGGTGTCGATGGTGACCTCGGCCCGCACCGTCGGAGAGGTCGTCACCCTCTCCGAGGTGGCGCATCTGCTGGCCAACGTGACCGTCTCTGCCGACTCGCAAGGCGCGATGCTGCTGGGCCGCACCACCCGCACCGCCACCTCGGGCCTCGACACGCTGCGCGCCATCAGCGCAGAGACGGAGATCCTTCACGTCACCTGCTGGGACCTGCGCGACGGCGAGTGTCAGGAACTGGCCGGCCTCGTGTCCGAGGCCGGGGTGGAAGTTCAGTTCAGCCCCGTCGTCCTCGACGAGCGCGCCCTGCGTCGCGAGGGCAAGTCGGTCCAGGACTACCTGGTGCAGCACCACCTCGACGCCGATCGGCTGGACCGGTACTTCAACCTGTCCGACCGATACCGCGCCTACCTCGGCGAGGTTAAGGACCTGCAGTTCCCCCCAGATGGGGGAGAGCGGTGGCCATGCCGTTCGGCGACCGCGTACGTATCCGCAGACGGCTCCATACGGCGCTGTCCCTACGGCCAGGCGTCGGTCAGCGTCCACGCTCCCCGGGCCGCGATCAGACATTTCCTGACCGCCCCGGCACAGGACCGGGTAACCCCGGACTGCGCTGCCATTTGCCGCCCCGCCACCGGGTCCGACGACCGCAGTGCTTCGTGCGCCGCGCCGGCATGAAGCGGCCCAACGCACACGACTCCATGGACAGATCTATGACGATCACGACGCCCGACGACTTTATCCATCGGTGGCGGCAGACGCCGAACTTCCCGCTGGAGGTCCCCTTCGACTACACGTTCCTGCCCGCCATCGACGTCCTCGATCACCTGCGTAGGGATGAGGAGGTCCGGTTCACGCTCCTCGGGGACGACAACTGGCAGGTGCGCATGGATCGCACCGCTGCCTTCCGCACCGCGCCGATCGAGGAGATCGTCGCCTGGCCGTTCCGGCTGGTGCACTTCAACCTCAGCCGCTTCTACGACGACGTGCTGCAAGGCTTCCAGGAGGAGGTCGTGATCCCCTGGCGCACTCAGCTCGCTGCCCAAGGTTTCACCTGGCAGCGCCTGGCGCCCATCCTGTTCCTGTCCACGGGGGGCGCCGCCTCGACATACCACAACGACAACTCGCACGGCATGGTCTGGCAGGTTCACGGCGTCAAAACCTTCCACAGCTACCTGGATCCCGACAAGCACCTGCCGGCTGACGCGGCGGTCATCGGCGAGACCACAGGCGAGGACCCACCCGCGCATGATGCGGCCGACCGCCAGTCCGTCACCATGCGACCGGGAGACCAGCTCTGGAGCCACGCGCTGACACCCCACTGGGTCACCACCGAGTCGCCGCTCGCCATGAGTGTCACGCTCTCCCACGGCGGCCTCTGCCATCAGGGCCGGTTCTCCGAGCGGGAGCTGGCGCTGCGGGCCTACTGGGACAAGAACCCTGGCGAGGCATGGACGCATGATCTGCGCAATGTCCGCTACTGAGACTGCGTCCCACGACACGAGGCACTCGCCCGTGTCGTGGGACGCAACCCACGGCCAGTTACGGGGTGAGCCGGTTCGGTCCGCGGAAGAGGAAGGTCGCCTCGCGAATCGAGTCCAGACCGAGCATCACCATCAGCACACGCCCCAGTCCCATGCCGAGTCCCCCGTGCGGCGGGCACCCGTACCGGAAAGCGTTCAGGTAGTCCTGCAGCGGCTCGGGACTCATGCCCTTCTCGGCGGCCTGCTTCAGCAGCACGTCGTACCGGTGCTCACGCTGGGCGCCTGTGGTGACCTCCAGCCCCTTCCACAGCAGGTCAAAGCTCAAGGTCACGCTCGGGTCGTCGGCCGGCCGCATGTGGTAGAAGGGCCGGATACTCACCGGGTAGTGCGTGATGAACACGAACTCGTGCCCGGTGGCCTCCTTGATGTGAGCCGAGATGCTCCGCTCGCCCTCCGGGTCCAGGTCCTCCTTGACTCCCTCCGGGTCCCAGCCGCCCTTGCGCAGGATCTCGTGCGCCTCGGCCATGGTGACGCGGGGGAAGGGCATGGTGGGAACGGTGACCTCGACGCCGAAGTGCTCGGCGATCGCCTCACCGTGCGCGTCAGCAACCTTGGCGATCGCGTGGACGAGCATCTGCTCCTCGAACGCCATCACGTCCTCGACCCCGTCGATCCAGGCAAGCTCCACGTCGACGCCGGTGAACTCGGTGGCGTGCCGGGAGGTGAACGACGGCTCGGCACGGAAGACCGGCCCGATCTCGAAGACCTTGTCGATGCCGGCCGAGATCGCCATCTGCTTGTAGAACTGCGGCGACTGCGCCAGATAGGCGCTGCGGTCGAAGTATCCGAGCTTGAAGACCTCCGCGCCGGACTCCGAGGCGGTGCCCATGAGCTTGGGGGTGTGCATCTCGGTGGCGCCCTGCGCGTAGGCGTACTCGCGCATCCCCTGCTCCAGGGTGGTCTGCACAGCGAACATCAGCTGGGTGGCGGGACGGCGGCGTACGTCCAGGAATCGCCAGTCCAGTCGCTGTTCCAGGCCGGTGTGCTCGTCGATCGGCAGCGGTGTGGCGGCCACGTTCAAGACCTCGACCCTCTCGGGGACGATCTCCAGGCCACCGAGCTTCACCTGGGCGGCGTCGACGACCCGGCCGGTGACGCGGACGGCGGACTCAGTGGTGAGGGCTTCGAGCTGGGCTTCCAGGGGCCCATCGTCGCGCTTATGGGTGACCTGCACCATGCCGGTCCTGTCGCGCACGATGACGAACTGCATCTTGCTCTGCAGGCGGAGGGTGTTCACCCATCCGCAGACGGAGACGGTACGGCCGACGTGCTCTCGCAGGTCGGAGACGTGTACGCGGCTGTGGATCATTTCGGTCCTCCGTAGGACGTCGTCATGATCCCTTGGGAGTGCGGGCGAGAAGGGCAACTCGCGGTACCACCGCACTTTCGCCGCCACCAGGTGACGGCCTCATTCGGGCCCGATGACGGGGGCCGACCGGCGGGGCATTGGACCACCAGGCGGGGTCGTTCCTCCCCGCGCTCAGGAGGGTCTTCGCCTCGGGGCGCGAGACCGCCTTTCCAGCTACCGGCGGCTCTCTCAACTCACGTGATCCCTGGCTACTCGTCTCCATCGACGCGTTGCCCGAAGGATACGGACACCGCGGACGCCCCCGCAATCAAGAAACGCCACACGGTGGCCCTGATCGAGAGCTTAGGAGTCGGGAATCAGCCTGGCCGCCAGCGTGTGGGGTGCCGGGGCTGTGGGGCGCAAGCGCAAGGCCCGGCGGGTCGACAGCCATGGCTATCGGGCATGGCCAGGGGCGAGGGGTGATGAGAACCAGACAACCCCTCGACACGCATCCGGCGCGGGATGACAGGGCGCTGCGGCAGGTCCTGGAGGACGCCTCCATGGGGCGGTGGGAAGGCCCACGCGACCTGCTGACCTCTACCGGCCCGGACTGGGACCGCCGGATCTTTCGGCTTCAGGTCCTCGCCGAAGCCGGAGCACGGCTCAGGTTCGCCGATACCTGGGCTGAGGCTGAGCCACGCTCACCGCACGCCCTCGCCCTCCTCGCGAACGTCCAGGCGCTGCGCGCCATGATCGCCGGACGCGACCCAGGCCGGGCACTGATGGAGGACGCCTGGGCCACCTGCCGCACCACGCTGGACGTGTGGCCGCAGGACGTTGCCCCTCTCGTCGTCATGCTCGCGCTGCTGCGCACCCACGCTCCCAACCGAAACACCCTTGGCCGCGTGTGGGAGGAGATCAAGCAACGCGACCCCTGGAACCGCGAGGCGCACCACGAGGTCGCCACGTACTTGCTGCCCCGCTGCCACGGCGCGCAAGGCGAGGCTGCCTGGTGGGCCGAGGAGCAGGCATCCATCGCCCCCAGAGGTTTGCCCATCGCGGTCCTGCCTCTTGTCGTCCTTGCCGAGGCGCACCGGTCCCGCCAAGAGCAGGACCGGCATGCATACGGACTGACAATCCACCCCTGGGTCGAATGTCCGCAGATCGGCCAGGTGCTGGAGCGCTGGTGGCGCTACCGCGCACCGAGCCCCCACGCCTGCTTCGCCGACGACGCCAACTACCTGGCCCATGCCCTGTCGTTCGCGAACCGCCACAGCAAGGCCCTGGAGGTCTTCGACGCGATCGGCCCCTACGCCACGCATGTCCCCTGGTCCTACTGCGGACAGCACCACGAACTGTTTCTCCGGCACCGCGCCTGGGCCTACAGCCCGCCACGGCACCGACGCCATTGAAATCCCGCACCACCCCTCTCACCTGTGAAGGACGGAAATCCTGTGCCTCTCGATGTCTCCCGTGTCTCCGATGAGGAGCGCCTGAAACAACTCGGCTACCAGCAGACGCTCTCCCGCTCAATGTCCGGCCGAGCGAACTTCGGCGTCAGCTTCACGATCATCTCCATCCTGTCCGGCTGCATGACGCTCTACGGCTACGGCATGAACACCGGTGGGCCTGCGGTGATCATGTGGGGCTGGCTGCTCGTCGGCGTCATGACGCTCTTCGTCGGGCTGTCGATGGCCGAGGTCTGCTCCTCCTACCCCACCAGCGCGGGCCTGTACTTCTGGGCGCACCGCATGGCTCCCAAGCGCACGGCAGCGGCGTGGGCGTGGTTCACCGGCTGGTTCAACACCCTCGGCCAGATAGCGGTCACCGCGGGCATCGACTTCGGTGCCGCCACCTTCCTCAACGCCCTTCTCGATCTCCAATTCCGCTACGCCGCCACGCCCGGCCACACCATCACGCTGTTCGGGATCATCCTGGTCCTGCACGGCGTCCTGAACACCTTCGGCGTGCGCATCGTCGCCCTGCTCAACGAGGTGTCCATCTGGTGGCACATCCTCGGCGTCATCGTCATCTGCGGCGCCCTGGTGCTCGTCCCCGGCCACCATCAGTCGACCCACTTCGTGTTCGGCGAGTTCGTCAACAACACCGGCTTCTCGTCGAGCATCTACGTGGTGCTCCTGGGCCTCCTGATGGCGCAGTACACCTTCACCGGCTACGACGCCTCGGCCCACATGACCGAGGAGATCATCGACGCCTCCACGGCCGGCCCCAAGGGAATCGTCCGCTCGATCCTCGTCTCCCTCGCGGCCGGATTCGTCCTCCTCTTCGGCTTCACCTACGCCATCCAGTCCTACGCGGGCGCCCTCGACACCGACACTGGGGTACCGCCGGCGCAGATCCTCATGGACGCGCTCGGCGCGGCTGCCGGCAAGTGGCTCCTCCTCGTTGTCATCGTTGCCCAGCTCTTCTGCGGGATGGCGTCTGTGACTGCCAACTCCCGCATGATCTATGCCTTTTCCCGCGACGGCGCACTGCCCTTCTCGACCACGTGGCACAAGCTCAACTCCGCCACCCGCACCCCCACCAACGCCGTCTGGCTCGCCACTGGCGGGGCCTTCGTCCTCGGCCTGCCCTACCTGTGGAACAGCACTGCCTACGCGGCTGTCACCTCAATTGCGACTATTGGCCTCTACATCGCCTACGCGATCCCCACGTTCCTCCGGCTGCGCCAGGGGGACCAGTTCGAGCGCGGACCTTGGCACCTCGGCTCATGGTCCACCGTCGTCGGCACAATCGCCGTCGCGTGGGTCATGGTGATCACGGTGCTGTTCATGTTGCCGCAGACCTCGCCGATCACCGCAAAGACCTTCAACTACGCACCGGTCGCGGTTGGCGTCGTCGTCGCGTTCTGCGGCACTTGGTGGTTCGCCTCGGCCCGGAGGTGGTTCCTCAATCCTGCCCATCCGCGCAACTCGAGTCTGGAGCGCGAACGCACGCACGGAAGGGAGGCCGCTCGGCCGTAGATCGCGGCACCGTCCCCAGGGGGTGGAAACGGCTGAAAGCTGGTCGGTCGAGCCACTAAACGTGCAGGCCGCTTGCCCACGGGCGCCTCGGTGTGAGGGGCCACTGACCGAAAACCCATCGCCTTCAGTGATCGTTCGGTGACGTTATGTCAGTGGCGCGTGCTCTCATACGACCTGTGCAGGGATAGGCGAATGGACTTGGACTGAGGGGGCGTTCTTTCATGGTGATACAGGTGCCGACGCACATACGGGGAGCCTCGAAGGACGACAGCGCGTTCGGCGGTGAAGCAAAGGCCCCGCCACTGTGCCGGCCCGCTCCCACCGCCAGGGATCAGTCGGATGTGGCCCTGTGAGCCGCCGTCACCCGGCGCGGCGACGGCCCGTCCGGCGCCGTCCGGTCCGCCGTCCGGTCCGCCGTTCCAAGAAGCAGGACGAGCAGGTTGCCCTGCTGGTTGGCGGATTCGTCGCTGTTGGACTGGTGGCCGCCGCCGTGCAGTGGCTGCTCGTCCACTGGTGGCTCCTCGCCCTCGCGGCCGTGATCGCATCGGTCGCGGGTGGCTTCTGGATCCAGCAGGTCCGACAGCGGGTCGAGTGGCAGCGCGTCCGTGCCCAGGCCCTGCGGCTGAGAATCGCCGAGATAGACGCCCTGGACCACCGCGCATTCGAGTTCGCCATACGGGACTTGATGCGCCGGGACGGCTGTACTGCTGAGCGGATCGGCGGTGCCGGCGACGACGCCTGCGACGTACGGGCCACCGATCCGGCCGGCCGGGTCTGGGCGATCCAGTGCAAGCACCGCCGCGACGGGGACCGCGGCTCGGCCGTCGGCGTCGGCGTGCTGCAGCAGGTCAACGGCACTGCCCGGCAGGTCCATGGAGCGGACGTCGCGGTTGTCCTCACCAACGGCCGTTTCTCCTCCAAGGCCATCCCCTGGGGCAGAGAACAGCGCATCCACCTCGTCGACCGCCGCGTACTCGGCGAGTGGGCCGCAGGATCACGACCTCTGTGGGACCTGCTGGACCGCATCCCTCCTCCACGTCGACCGAAGGCCCTGTCCTGACCCGTGCGCCACACGAGTGGGCAGGACGGGGCCCTGGTTGGGCCACCAGTCTCGCGCGCTCGACAGAGCCAGCCTCGCAGGAACGCTCTGTCGCCAACTACCGGTAACGCCGTGGAGTTTTGTCTGCTGGGAGGAGTAGCCGGGTGATTCTGACAATCAATGTGGCAGTTCTGCTGGCCCTCATCATCATCGTGCGACTGCGTCGACGTACGCAGGCCCGAAGTCGGGTGGACGAGAGGTTGACTGTGCTCATTGTGCTGGTGTTCGGCGTGCTGATCGCCCCAACCAGCTTTGGCCAGGGAGTCGTCAACGTCGTGGGCCAGCTCGCGGACAGCGTCTCGCAGTCCGACAGCCCGTGAGCAGCTCCCAGGTCCCCGCCCCCGGCGAATGCCCCGCCATCCTTCGGCCGGAGTCCCACCCGGGTACCTGGCCGTGCTCCCGGACCACCCTGCCCCCGAGGACTTCATCCCGAAGTTCACCGCGATGAGCGGCAAGGCCATGGGCGTCGAGCACGCCGTCCTGTTCCGCGCCCACGACCTGCAGGCACCGAAACTAGCCCGTGCCCCAGTTCGCCGGGGGCAGACAGGAAAGAGTCGCGAAAGACTGGCCAGCGGGTGCAGAGGGATGCCAACGTAGACGACCTTCCGGAACCCCAGGTCAGAGAGGTGATCGCCGTGACCGTGGCATCCATGAGCCCCGGTTTCTCCACCACCGTCAAGGCCCTGAAAGTGCGCGACTGGCAGCTTGGCCCAGGCCAGCCCACGCTCGTGATGGATCAGTTCTCCGCCGAGGATTTCCACATGGTTGTGGACGACCGCGCCGACGTGCACGTCAATTCGAAGGACGGCCGCTTCTACTTGGGCTGGTCTCCGCTCGGCCGTCCGGGGACCGACAGCGAAGGGTGGAAGATCGCCGTCACCGGTACCGCGACGGTGCCTGGGTACAGCATTTCCTTCGGCACCGAGACGCCGGCCGATATCGTCGCCGCCGCTGTGGCGCGCGTGCTGGAAGCCACCCGTCCTCGATGAGTACGCCAGCCGGTGTCGTCTGACTCGGTGCTGACAACCCCCTCGCTCACCGAACTGGGCGGTACTTTGCGTCCGTCAGCCGCTGCCCGGAGCAATGACGATTCCCCAGAGTCCTCGGGAATGACCGTCGGTGACATCGTTGACTGCCTAGCCGTATGCGACCGTGCTGCACCCCTGCGGCTGTTGATGAACCTGTTTCACATGGCCCACCTCGCGACACAGGTCGTCGGCCGGGTCCCTGCCGCCCGAGGCGGCCGTCGCATTGAACCGGCAGGCTCCCATCCAAGCGCCGCCGCGCCGCCCTCGCCGCGTTGCCGGCGGCAAGTAGATCCGCACCCAGCCCTTGGAGGCGCTCCTGTATCCCGACCCTCTGCTCGACCCGTCGACCCCGAACCGGGGTGCCCTGCCTGCGTACTGGGTCGGTCCGCGGCACTTGGCCGGTGATGACGGACGTCTCTACGATGCCGTCGCTGACACGCTCGCCGGCCTCGGCTGGACGAGCCTCGTGATCGTCCGCGGACGGCAGGAGCCCAACGAGGCACTGGAGGACCGGCAGGTCGTGCGCAGCACCGTCCTCCACATCAGCCCCGACACCCTCCGGTGGGCCCAATGGGTCCTGCCGGATGAGCCGTTCCACCTGGGCGATCTGCCGATCGCCTGGCAGATTTCCGCCCGCGAGCACCCAGACAGCCCGCTTGCGCGGTGGTCGGCCTACTTCACCCCCGGCATCCCGGGTGAGGTCCTCTGCGACTTTCTCCTCGCGCTCGACGCCCGCGACCAACCCTCCACGGCGCTCATGGCTCCCGAGCTCGTTATGGACGTTGTCGCGGAGCATGGCTGGATCCGCGACGTCGACCAGCCCGACTCGGTGGCGATGCACCCCACCTTCACCTCCCATCTCAGCTTCGGTGAGGTCCCACCCCTCATTCAGGACTCCGATCCCCGCGCTCTGACTGCCAGGGCGGAAGAGCCAGGTGCGACGGGCTGGCAGGCGTGGGCTGAACTCGGCATGGGTTCCTCGTACTTGTGGGCCGCGTCGTTCAGTGCCAGCGTGCCGCACGGCCTTGTTGCCGCGTTCGCTTCCTCGCTCAGCTCCACCGCACCGGTTCTACGCCGGGTGCTGCCGGAGAGCACTCGGGACCGGCTCCTGGGCGCCCCTGCCAGCTGAGCAGTACTCCCGCGCTATGAAGCCGGGCCTCCCGTTCGGGAGGCCCGGCTTCGCGCTGCTCAGACAGCTTCTGTGTGTGGCGGGCGGTTACCGGGGCGGGGGCCCGTGTCAGTGCTGGATGCTGTGTCCAGCTCGGGGGCACCGCTGAGAGATGGTGCTCATTTGATCTTTTTTGGCACCGATCGCCGCGGCCGGGAAGCACTCCGGTCAGGCCATCTCTTCGCCTTGGTCAATAAGTGACGCGGCCCTTCGTCAGAAGGTGTTGGCGGTGAAGGGACGCACCCGTTCGTCAGCGAGGGCGAACGGGCGATCGAACTCGGCCTGTTCGTCCTTGCTCGTGAGCCCCTGCGTGTAATTCCGATACCGCGTGAACTGCGCACTCAGCTCCTCGAATTCGGCGAGGGTTGCCCTGAAAGCGAGAGCCTGTTCCTCCTTACTGAACGGGCGTCCGTCGAGGTGGGACCACGTGCCGGTATCGTCTCGGCGTTTGAAGTCCGAGTCGTAGAGAAGGGCGAAAACGTAGGGGTTGATGTCGGGATTGGCCATATGGGCGTGGTGCTCCTCGCGGAATC
This sequence comes from Streptomyces sp. NPDC052236, assembly GCF_044548015.1. Classification (NCBI taxonomy): domain Bacteria; kingdom Bacillati; phylum Actinomycetota; class Actinomycetes; order Kitasatosporales; family Streptomycetaceae; genus Streptomyces; species Streptomyces sp. NPDC052236. Next base: position 197,765 of record NZ_JBIUBL010000001.1, read on the forward strand.
GGTTGGGGTACATCAATGGTCTGGAGAATCGCCGGTTGGGCTAACCGGCGATCGTCGGCTATGTTGCGCCCGCTTTCCTGGTCAGGGCCGACGGCTGGAGTGGTTCGCTGCCCTGGCTGCCGGTGGTGTGGCGGGGGATGGGGTCGGGGTGCGCCGACCGTCTCGGGCGGATGTGACCTGGGGGTTTTCGGGTGCGGCCGGCAGGTGGGCGCTGCGGCGCAGGCGCCAGACGAGGACGTCGCTGATGGAGGCGGCGGTGTCGAGCTCGCGACGTCGGGTGGCTTCGGCGATCAGTGCGGCCGGGTCGTGGCCTGCCTGCTGGGCGTCGGCGAGGGTGGCGGCCAGGGCGGGCCAGCCGGGCTCCGCCTGGATTCGTTCGGCGAGCTCCGGCAGCGCCTGGTGCAGGAGATCGGCTTGCCGCTGCCGGATCCGCGGTGCCAGACGCTGGCATCGCTGGCGGAGGACCGCGAGGGGGTGGGCTGCGGCGGCCTGGTAGGCGGCGCGCAGATGCTCGGCGGCTTGCTCGGCTGCGACTGCCTGCTGGCTGTGGTGCCTTTTGGCGTGCCAGTTCGCCGCGGTGATGGCAAGGAAGATGGCCATGTCGATGACCATCGCCGTGGTGGCCCCGTCTTCGCCGCGGCCGAGGGCGGGTCCGCTGTGGACGAGATCGTGGGCAGCCTGCCGCAGGGCGCGGTCATGCCCGCGTACGGCACGCACGTGGGAGCGGCTGGCCCGCTCGAACACGAAGGCCGCCTGCCGGAGTTCAGCGCGGGTGTGGGCAGCAGAGGTCTTGGCGAGCGCGTCCAGGACCTCCCCTGCTGCGGCGATCTGGGCTGCTGCCATGCCGTCGTCGCCGTGATCAATGATCAACAGAGCCTGCCAGGTAGCGGCGGCAGCCCGGCGCCGAGCGAACGCGGGATGGGTGACCGGCGGCAGGGTGGGCTGGGCCGTCTCGGAGCCGCCCTCGGTGGCCGCCGTTGCCTGGAGGGACCAGCGTTTGCGGATGCGGGGCAGGGACAGGTCGGGGGCGAGTGTGGAGCCGGCATAGAAGACCGGCTCGTCGTCCTTGTTGCGGTCGCCAGGCAGCGCGACCTTGTAGCCGAGCAGGTCACCTGAGGGTGCGATCCGCTTGCGGATCAGCAGACCGTCGGCGGCCAGACGGTCGAAGAACTCATCCGTGGAGGCAGCGCCGGCCGACGCGCCGCGCACAGTCTCGCGCAGCGTCTCCCGCGCCGTACGCTCCCGCCCTTGCCGTTCGGCTTTGTGGCGCTCGGCGCTGGTGGGGCGTTTGGCCGCGGTGCCGTCGCCAGGGGTGACGCGGTGCAGGTCGTAGTCGGCTTCGATGAGGCGGGCTGCGGCCTGTGCGCGTTGGCCGGAGCGGTGGTGGTCGGGGCGGCGGCCGTCCTCGCGTACGAGGGTGGCGATGATGTGGATGTGGTCGTCGGCGTGGCGGACGGCGGCCCACCGGCACCCGGCGCTGTCTGCACCGCCGGGGTCTATGCCGGTGGCGGCCACGATGCGACGGGCGATGTCGCCCCACTCCTCGTCGCTCAGGATGCGGTCGCTGCCCGCGGCGCGTACGGAGCAGTGCCACACGTGCTGGTCGGGCCGCTGGTCTTCGTCGAGGAGGTGCAGTGGCTGATCGAGAAGCCGCTGAAGATCTTCCTTCGTCGCGGAGGGGTCGCGGCCGGGGTCGGGTGCCATGTAGTCGAAGGAGGCGACCAGGTGCGGGTCGACGTGCTCCTCGCGGGTGCCCTTGCCGTAGAGGTAGTTGAGCAGCCCGCGGGTGCTGCTGCCTTGCTTGTGGATACGGGGGATCAAGCGGTCTCGTTCTTTCTAGCGGTTGTTGATCCGCTCGACGGCCGCCCTGGTGGCGGCGGCCGCGCGGCGGACGTCGGTGAGGGCTTCCTCGATGCGGGCGATATCGCCACCGGAGTTGAGGGTCTTGGTCATCTGGTTGAGGTTGCTGCCGGCCCAGCCGAGTTTTCGGCCGGTGGCAAACAGCTCGGTGAGGACGTCGTGGTCGGCGGCGATGGTTGCGGCGGTGCGGGTCTGGTCGCGGGCGGCAGCCATGGCGGAGTGGGCGAGGAACCCGGCGACGCTCATGCCGACGGCGTCGGCGCCGGCCTGGATGACGGTGTGTTCGCGTTCGCTGAGGCGGACGCTCTGGGCGGGGCGCTGCTTCTTGTCACGCGGACGCGATTTCCCCTTGGACCGTCGCTTGCGGACGGCCGTACTTGGCTGCGATCCGCCCTCGGTCGCAGCCCTTCCGCCCGGCGCCCCCTGGCGCTGGTCGGCCCCCGCCACCCCTGGGGCGGGGTCGGGTTCGGACGCTCCCCCTGGGGAGTGTCCGAACCTCCAACTTGCTCCGCTGTTGGCTGGGGTGGGGCGTTCCTGCTGCCGGTCGGTGGGCGCGGAGGTGAGGTGCTCGTGCATCAGGACCTTTCTCGAAGTGCGGAGGCGTAAACAGCCGCCACGGTCTCTGTCAGTTGGGATGCTCGGCGCGAGCGGTCTTCAGCTCCGCCTTGACAGCGCGGGTGACCTCGGCGGCGCGGTCGCTGGCGATGCTGTGGCCGTCAGCACGTACCGCGTCCTCCAGGCGGTCGCGTGACAGGCGCCCGGTCTCCTGCTGGACGCGATGGGCGTATGTGACGAGGACGTCCCACGGCAATTCGGGCTTTCGTCCTGGCTGCTTCGGCTTCGTGGCTTCGCCCGGATCAGCTCCGGCTCCACCGCCCGCTACCGATTCCGGGCTGACGGATGTGGGGCTGGGTCGTTGCGGGCGCTCCGTACTCGGGCGGGGACGGTTGCCGAGTTCAGGGTGGGCGGGTTCCGGGCGAGCTGCCCGGTGAACGTCGTCGTCGCCCGAAGCCACGGCGGACAGGGCGCCCGGCGCCTTTGCCCGCTTCCCAGAGCTGGATCGCGCACGTGTCTGCCCGGAACTGCCGGAGCCGTTCGAGGCCGGGGCGTGCCAGCGCGGGGGGAGCGTGATGGCGGCGAGGTCGAGAGCTTGCTTGCGGGTGGCGAGCTTGCGCAGCAGCAGCTCGTCCTGGAGCGGGTCCCCGTCGACATCGGCCCGCTCCAGCGCCTCGTGCAGGCGATGGGACATGCGTCGGCCTCGCAGCTTGCCGCGCTGCCGGTCGGTCATCGCTTCGGCACGGATGATCAGGGTGACGGCTTCACTCAGGGCGCGCTCACGGATGAGCCGAGCGGCGTCCGCGTCCTGGTCGGCTATGCCCAGCCGGGCCAGCAGCCGTTCGCGCGCCTGCCGGACGAGGACGGCGGCCAGACCATGCGAGGCGGCCTGAGGCGTGCGGTGGCGCAGTTCGATGCCCATGGCCAGGTGCCACAACATCGCTGCCATGACCGGGCCGATGAAGGCACGCACGGTGCCGCCGACAAGACCGAACTCGGCGTAGGCGGGGATGATCTGCACCCCGGTGATCACCCACACCAGGGCACCAGGCACGCCCGGCGCGCGTGCGGGCCCGTTGAGGTTCTGGCGTGCCATCAGCGCAGTGGCGAACAGGGCCAGCTCGGCGGTGGCGAACATGAAGGCGCGCTCGACGATGCTGCCCATGTCCAGGTAGTCGGCGGCGAAGCGCCAGCTCGTGTCCGCGCTGTAGGCGGTGCAGCCGACTGCGGCCAGGGCCGCGACCTTGACCGCGGGAGTGCCCTGCCGCCTGCCACCGGTACGTGCGCGGCTTCGCCAAATGAGCCCTCCGGCCAGCATCGTGGTGACGGCGAGCAAGACCGTGGCGATCGCGAGCAGGGGCGAAGGTTCGAGGGAGGAAGCGGAGAGCGGCAGGAAGTCGGGGAAGGTCATGCGGCTCCCTGTCGGGTGAGTTCCGCGGCGGCGAGGTCAAGGCGCGACGGGTGGGGCGTGGCGCGGGGCGTGCTGCCCCGGGCACGGCTGTCGGGGCCCACGCGTCGGCTGCGGCAGGGTTCGCCCCTGTCGGCGTGACACCACTGGCACGGGACGCTGAGGGCGTCAGGGCGTCCTTCCGCGATGGAAGCTTCGCGGGCGGCGCGGGCCGGCCGGTAGCCGACCAAGTCGGCGCGCACTGCCGGTGGGATACACGACCCGATGGCGCGCAGGCGGGCCTCCACATCGGAGTGCGGTTCACTGCTGGTGATCTGTCGGTGCGTCGAGGGCGCGACCATTCCCGTGGCCACGGCCTGCCGGGTACCGAGCAACTCGGCTCGCCACGCGACCAGGTCGTCCGGGTCCGCGGTTGGCGTGGGGTCGGTGTGCCGATCGAGGCGATCCCGGCGGCACCTGCGCCACGCGCGCGCGACGTCCACGGGGAGGATCGGGTAGGGCGAGTCGAGGACGTGTGCCCGTATCGCCTCGCGGACGTCCCAGCCGTGGTCCGTGACGAAGGGTACGTCGTGGAGCAGTTCGTGCCATTGGGCGAGCTGGTCGCGGGCCTCACCTGGGGCGGTACGGATCGTGCGGGGGTCCAGGCGGCCGGTGTAGGCGAGGACGGCGGCGACTTCGCGGCGTTCCAAGGGGGTGGGTTACTCCATTCCTGTCGGTTCGTCGAGGGCTGCGAGGAGGGCGGCGGTGTGTGCCTCGGCGCGGGTCATGCCTCCTGCGAGTGGGCCGGCACCGCCGGGCAGGGCGTACAGGTTCGGCCGCTCCGGGGCGGTAGTGCGTTCCCGGGCGATCCATGTGCGCCAGTCGGCGCCCCACGCGGTGGCGGGGCGAGGCGCCCACGTCGCCCGGTAGGTGCGCCACTTCTCGTCAGCCGCCCGCAGGCCGTGCTCACCGAGTCGGGCGAGGTGCCCGTGGTGCCCCAGCCAGGTTCGGGTGGCGTCGTCGATCTCCCACTCGACTGCGGTGATGGGGAAGGCAGAGCTGCTGCTCTTACCGTTCACCTTCGGTTCTCTATGGTTCTGGGGGTCGGAATCCGTGCCCTCGGAAGGCCGCAATCCGGTCCCCTCAGGGGTCGGAATCCGCCCCCCGGGGTCGTTATCCGGCCTCCCTTCGAAGGTGTCGGCAGGGTCGGATTCCGGCCCGCCGAGGGTCGGAATCCGATCCCCCTTGGCGGCTTGGTCGGCGAGGAAGGAGACGGCGATCGGGAGGTGGTAGTACGTCTCTCCGCGCGGTCCCTTGCGACCCACGAGCTGTACCAGCTCCCCGCTGGCGATCAGCTTCGTGAGGGCGTCGCGCACGGCCGTACGGGAGGCGTTCGCGCGCTTCATGAGGGCGGGCACGGAGGCGTACGCGATGCAGTTGCGATCACGGCACCGGTCGGCGATCAGGGCGAGGACCATGCGGGCGGTGCCCTTGCTACTGCTGTGGTCCCACACCCACTCGCGGGCGTCGTAGCTCATCGGGTGGCGGCTCCTTGATCAGGGCAGGCGGGGGCGGGCACGCCCTCGTCGGGCAGTGCACTGGATGGAAGTGGGGCGCGCGGTCCCCGGTGCCGGACGTGTCGTTCAGGGTCGCGAGGGCGCGGGTTCGACGGGGCCCGGTCGCAGGGGACTCCTCAGTCCTGGCGTGCGGTTCTGTCCCCCGGGCCGGTACTCCGGGCGCAGCACCAACACAGCCACACCCACGCGCGAAGATCCAGTGTTCGGCCGTCGAAACCACACAGCTCACGGCGAACGCGTCCTGGGTGCCGTTTCGAAGCCGTAGGCCGGCGCGCTGATGCCGGCTGAGGGCGACTGCCAGGCTGCCCCGCGAGCTGATGTCGGCCATGTGCCGGACGCCCTCAAACCCGCTGGCGGGACGGGGCGGTTACTCCGGTTCTGGTCAGGCTGCCTGGGCATAGGTCGCGGTGGAGAGCAGGTCCGCGAGCCGCGCGGCGCTCTGTGGGCTGATCGTCGTCGTGAACCCCGCGCACACGCGCTGGAGAGCGGCGTCCCGCGCCGAGTCCACCCTCCGGCGAACGGCGCGGGCTCCCTCGGGGGCGATGACGGGCTGAATGACGGCGGGTTCTGTCTGGCATTGGAGCATGGACGTCCTCGGGGCGGCTTCCGGTCGGCGGCCCGCCTGCGTATGGCGAGGGCCGACGGGTCGGCTGGGAACGTCAATGGTCCGGAGAATCGCCGGTTTGGGTAACCGGCGATCGTCGGCTATGTTGCGCCGCGCATCGCCTCGGCCGGCAGATCGGATTCCAGTGGCCCCGACCCGCTACAGCGGGTTCTGCTCGACGCTGATCCTGTCCCAGTCCATGTACCGGCCGTACTTCTTCGGCTCGTCGATGACGATCCCGGAGAAGAGGAACCGCAGCACCGCGTTGCGCCGCTCATCCGTCATGTCCTCGGCCTCCCAGGCGGCCCGCGCGCCCGCGCCCGTAAGGCCGTCGAGAAGCACCATCGGCCGGACGACGACCTTGCGCTGTGCCTTGGCGATCCGGTCGGTGATCTCCTTGCGCATCTTGCGGTACTCCGCCGTGGAGATCTCCTTCGCGGTCCACATCTGATTCAGTTCGCCGAGCTGCCGCTGGTCGTCCTCCAGCTCCTCGCTCACGCTCTCGGAGAGGTTGCTGCTGGAGAGTCGGCCATCCACCCGCAGCTTGCCGAGCAGTTCGACCGCGGCGTCGCCGACGAAGCCCTCCAGCGTCTGAGCCATGATCGACCGGGTGCACTTCTTCTCGTCGTTCCGGCCCCGGCGATTGCACTGGTAGACCGGCCCGGTGCCCTTGGCCGTACCGGACATCAGCGTCCCGCACCGCCCGCACATCACCAGGCCGCGCAGCAGGTAGTAGCGCTGCGCGGGCGTGCTGAGCGCCTCCCGGTGCACCGCCGACCGGTACTCGCGCCGCGTCCGCACCTCCGCCCACACGCCTGCGTCGATGATCGCGGGCCAGGTGCCGGGGCCGACCTCCTCGCCCTGATGCATGCGGATTCCGGCGACGTGCCGGGAGTCGAGCAGCGCACGGACGGTGCCGCTGTTCCATGCCTTGCCGCCGGCCGTGCGGATGCCCCGGCTGTGCAGGTCCTTCGCGATGGGTGCCGCCCCCGCGCCTTTGAGGTAGCGGTCGAAGACCTCCCGGACGATTTCGGCCTCCTCCTCGACGATCGTCATCCCGTCCTTGGTGTAGCCGAACCGCCTCACGCCGCCCTGCGGCTTGCCTTCCCGCGCCCGGTCCTGCATCGCGGACTTCAGCCGCCGTGAGGTGTCGTCCGAGGAGCGGCAGGCGTGCGCGACCTCGATGCGGAGGATGAAGCGGTCGTCGGGGTCGGAGAGGTCTCGCCGGTTCGCCTCGCCGTGGAGCGTGATGGCGTGGTCGTCGGAGACCTGGAGCAGTTCCTCCAAATCCCGGGGCTGCCGCATGAGCCGGTCAGGGTGGTAGGCGAGGATGTGCCGGAATCCACAGTTCCGGGCGTCCTCAAGCAGGCGGTCCCACCCCGGCCGCTTCCGCTTGCGGCTCCAGGCCGAGCGGCTGTTGTCCACGAAGACATGGGCGGGATCGATGACGAGGCCACGCCGGTCGGCGATCTCGCGGCAGATGCGCTCCTGGCGGTCGACGCCGGTCTGGTCGTCGTCGTCCGCCTGGGATATGCGGCAGTAGATGGCGGCCGGCTCACCGGCGGTGCTGGAGATACCCGTGGTGGGCTTGTTACGCGACACGCGAATGAGTGTACGAACAAGGCGTGGCCTGGGTGACGGCGAACCCGGAGCTGGTCGCGGCGGTCCGTACGGCCAAGCAGTTCCTGACGTTCGTGTCGGCGGGACCGTTCCAGTACGCGATCGCCGAGGCGCTGCGGCTGCCGGACGCGTACTACGACGGGGTGCGCGACGATCTGCGGGCCAAGCGGGATCTGCTGTGCGGGGGGCTGGCGGACGCGGGGTTCGAGGTCTACCGGCCGGCGGGCACGTACTTCGTCACGACCGACATCCGTTCCGTCGGGGAGAACGACGGCTTCGCGTTCTGCCGGGCGCTGCCCGAGCGGTGCGGGGTCGTGGCCATCCCGAACGCGGTCTTCTACGACCGGCGCGAGGAGGGGGCGCCGTTCGTGCGGTTCGCGTTCTGCAAGCGCGAGTCCGTGTTGCTGGAGGCGGTGGCCCGGCTCAAGGAGCTCAAGGGACTCAAGAGGCTCGTGGGCTGAGGGGAGCCCATCGCCTCGCTTCGGCCGACCGGGGCAAATATCGACCTGATCGGCCGTACAACGCTCGCGCGGGCGGCCCGGGCCGCTCATGGTCGGATGGACCGACCCCCTGCGCGCCCGGAGGTGCACCCTGACCGCCGAGACTTGTCCCAGCGCAACGGCGGCGGATTCCCGGCCCGTGCCCCGCTGGCGCGCCATGCTGCTGAGGGCCGCCCCCGCACTGGGCCTGTTCGCGGTGGCGCGGCTGACCGGGCTGCTGATGATGGCGGGCTGGGCCTGGCACATCGGACGCTCGCCGCGGATGCTCCTGGCCCGCGCCTGGGACTCCGACTGGTACATGCTGATCGCCGCGCACGGCTACGGCCGCGTGCTGCGCTGGCCCGACGGCATCGTCCAGAACGATCTGGCGTTCTTCCCGCTCTACCCGGGGCTGGTGCGGGCGGCGACGGCCGCGGTGCCGGTGACCGCCGGCACGGCGGGGCTGCTGCTGTCGTGGGCGGCGGCGGGCATGGCCGCGTGGGGGATCTACGCGGTCGTGGAACGGCTGCACGGGCGGCGTACCGCGACCCTGGTGGTCCTGCTGTGGGGCCTGCTGCCGCACTCGATCGTGCTGTCGATGGCGTACACCGAGCCGCTGCTCACGGCCTTCGCGGCCTGGTCGCTGTACGCGGTACTCACCCGGCGCTGGGTGTGGGCGGGCGCGCTGGCCGCGCTGGCCGGGCTCTCCCGGCCGAACGGGATCGCGGTGGCGGCGGCGGTGCTGGCGGTGACGGCGTACGAGGTCGTCGCGGCGTACCGGCGGTCCGCGCGCCCGGGGTGGCGACTGTGGACGGGCGCGGCGCTGGCCCCGCTGGGCTGGTCGGGCTACGTCCTGTACGTCGGCTTCCGCATGGGCGATCCGCTGGGCGGGTACTTCGCGGTACAGCGCGGCTGGACCTCGCGGTTCGACTTCGGGGTGGGGGCGCTGCGGGCGGTGCGGGACATGCTGACGCGGCCGACGCTGTTCGTGCTGACGATGGCGCTGCTGATCGTGGCGGCGGGGGTGCTGCTGTTCGCGCTGTTCGCGCTGGGGAGGCCGCCGGTGGCGCTGCTCGTCTACACGGCGGTGCTGGTGCTGATCACGATCGGGGGCTCGGGCTTCTTCGAGTCCAAGCCGCGGTTTCTGCTGCCTGCGTTTCCGTTGCTGGTGCCGTTGGCCCGGGTGCTGACAAAAGCCCGGCCGGGGGCGGCGGTCGCGGTGACCGTCGCCCTGGCCGGGCTGTCGTTCGCCTACGGGACGTATCTGCTGACGGTGTCGCCGATGGCGTTGTAGTCGGTGGCGTTGCAGTCGGTGGCTCAGGCCTCGTCGTCGGCGGGCTTCTCGTCCGCCTCCGCGTCCGTTTCCGACGGCTCCAGGCCGAACTGCTCCACCAGCCACTTGTCGAACTCGATCGAGGCGCGGACCCAGCTGACCGTGGAGGACACGAAGTGCTCCAGGTTGACGCCCGTGCCGATGAGCATCTGCGCCTCGCCGATGAGGCGGACCGTGGTGGGGCCGTCCTCTTCGTCGTGCATGTGCGTGTAGACCTTGGGCCACAGGGTGCGGCGGTTCCAGTCGTCGATCGCGTCGAGGATCTTCTGCTTGTCTTCGACGGCGTGCGGACGGTCATAGAAGGTCCGTACCGAGAAGACGCGCTGGTCCTCTTCGCCGCGGAACATGAAGTACGTGCGGAATTCCTCCCACGGGGCGGCGAGGTCACCCTCGTCGTCAACGACGTACTTCAGCTCCATCTGGTCGAGGAGCTGCTTGACCAGGTCCTGGTCGGGAACGACGGGGCCCGCCGGTCCTGCGGCCTGAGGCTGTGGCTGGCCCCCGAAATTCGGAATCGAGGACGGATCGATGGTCACCGTGTATTTCCCTTCGTACGGGTTGCGGCCATCCTCTCCCATGGGCGGCGGGGGGTGGCAACCCGGGCGGGGCGGATCCGCGGGATCCGCTGCGAGCGGAAGGGGCGGGGGGCGGCGCGTCGGGTGGCGGGAGTTGGTTTTCCCCCACCCCGCCCTTTCCCGTAACTGGGGGCTGCGCCCCCAGACCCCCTGGCGGGAGGTTCGTAAGGGGGCAACCCGCGGCTCCCTCCGTGCGGCTTCACGCCGCGTCGCCGTGACGGTGCGGGGCGTTGCGGGGTGATCGGGGGTTGTTCCCCCACCCCGGCCCGGGCGGCCAGGACCCGCACAGCAGGACCCGCGCCCCCACCGCGCCCGAGGCGCAAGCGCGCCCTACGCGCGGCCCACCATCAGGCCCCCCGTGTCCAGCTTGTCCACCCTCACCGTGTCGCCGTCGTTGATCTCGCCCGCCAGGATTTCCTTGGCCAGGCGGTCGCCGATCGCCGTCTGCACCAGGCGCCGCAGCGGACGTGCCCCGTACGCCGGGTCGTTGCCCTCTTCCGCCAGCCAGTGCAGCGCCTCGGGCGTCACCTCGAGCGTCAGCCGGCGCTCCGCGAGCCGCTTCGCCAGGCGCTCGATCTGGAGCTTCGCGATGCGCGCCAGTTCGTCCTTGTCCAGCGGCGAGAAGACCACCACATCGTCCAGCCGGTTGAGGAACTCCGGCTTGAACGACTTCCGTACGAGCTCCAGGACCTGCTGCCTCTTGACCTCTTCCGAGGTGAGCGGCTCCACCAGATACTGGCTGCCCAGGTTCGAGGTCAGCACCAGAATCGTGTTGCGGAAGTCCACCGTCCGGCCCTGGCCGTCCGTCAGGCGCCCGTCGTCCAGGACCTGGAGCAGCACGTCGAAGACCTCGGGATGCGCCTTCTCCACCTCGTCCAGGAGGATCACGCTGTACGGCCGCCGCCGCACCGCCTCCGTCAGCTGGCCGCCCTCCTCGTACCCGACGTAACCGGGCGGCGCGCCGATCAGCCGCGCGACGGAGTACTTCTCGCCGTACTCGCTCATGTCGATGCGGACCATCGCCCGCTCGTCGTCGAACAGGAAGTCCGCGAGCGCCTTGGCCAGCTCCGTCTTGCCGACGCCCGTCGGGCCGAGGAAGAGGAACGAGCCGGTGGGCCGGTCCGGGTCCGAAATGCCCGCGCGGGAGCGCCGTACCGCGTCGGAGACCGCCCGTACCGCCTCACTCTGGCCGATCAGCCGCCGGCCGATCCCGTCCTCCATGCGCAGCAGCTTCTGCGTCTCCCCTTCGAGCAGCCGTCCCGTCGGGATGCCGGTCCAGGAGCCGACGACCTCCGCGATGTCGTCGGGGCCGACCTCCTCCTTGACCATGGTGTCCTTCGCGGCCTCCTGCTCGGCCTCCGCCGCCTCCTCCAGCTCCCGCTCAAGACCGGGGATCTCCCCGTACAGCAGCTTGGAGGCGGTGTCGAAGTCGCCGTCGCGCTGCGCCCGCTCCGCCTGGCCGCGCAGTTCGTCCAGCTTCTCCTTCAGCTCGCCCACGCGGTTGAGGCCCTGCTTCTCCTTCTCCCAGCGGGCGGTGAGGCCGCGCAGCTCCTCCTCCTTGTCGGCGAGGTCGCGGCGCAGCTTCTCCAGGCGCTGCTTGGACGCGGGGTCGGACTCGTTCTTGAGAGCGAGCTCCTCCATCCGCAGCCGGTCGACGGCGCGCTGCAGCTCGTCGATCTCCAGCGGCGAGGAGTCGATCTCCATCCGGAGCCGGGACGCGGCCTCGTCCACCAGGTCGATCGCCTTGTCGGGCAGGAAGCGCGAGGTGATGTACCGGTCGGAGAGCGTCGCCGCGGCCACCAGCGCCGCGTCCGCGATCTGCACCTTGTGGTGCGCCTCGTAGCGGCCCTTGAGCCCGCGCAGGATCGCGATCGTGTCCTCGACATTGGGCTCGGCGACCAGCACCTGCTGGAAGCGCCGCTCCAGCGCCGCGTCCTTCTCGATCCGCTCCCGGTACTCGTCCAGCGTCGTCGCGCCGACCATGCGCAGCTCGCCGCGCGCCAGCATCGGCTTGAGCATGTTGCCCGCGTCCATGGACGAGTCGCCGCCCGCGCCCGCGCCCACGACGGTGTGCAGCTCGTCGATGAACGTGATGATCTGGCCGTCGCTGGACTTGATCTCGGACAGTACGGTCTTGAGCCGCTCCTCGAACTCACCGCGGTACTTCGCGCCCGCGACCATCGCCCCGAGGTCCAGTGACACCAGCCGCTTGTTCTTCAGCGACTCGGGCACGTCCCCCTTCACGATGCGCTGCGCGAGCCCTTCGACGACCGCGGTCTTGCCGACGCCCGGCTCCCCGATGAGCACGGGGTTGTTCTTCGTACGACGGGACAGGACCTGCACCACCCGCCGGATCTCCTGGTCCCGGCCGATGACCGGGTCGAGCCTGCCCTCGCGGGCCGCGGCGGTGAAGTCCGTGCCGAACTTCTCCAGTGCTTTGTACTGCCCCTCAGGGTCGGGGGTGGTCACCCGGCGCCCTCCCCTTGTCTTCTCGAACGCGTCCAGCAGTTTCTTCGCCGTGGCCCCGTGCTCGGCCAGCACCTCACCGCTCCGCCCGCCCTTGGCGGCGATGCCGATGAGCAGATGCTCGGTGGAGAGATAGTCGTCCCCGAGCTCCTTGGCCCGCTGCCCGGCGTCGGCGATGACGGCGAGCAGCTCCCGGTTGGGCTGCGGCGGCGCGACCGTGGACCCGGTCACGCTGGGCTGCGCGGCGAGCAGCCGCTCCGCCCCGGACCGTACGGTGGCCTGGTCCGCGTCCACGGCGGCCAGCAAGTCGGTGATGTTCTCGTTCTCCGCGCCGGCGAGCAGCGCGAGCAGCAGGTGTGCGGGGGTCAGATCGGGATGCCCCTGGGACACCGCCCGGCTGGTGGCGGCGTTGAGCGCATCCCGGCTCTTGTTCGTCAGCTCGGCGTCCACGGTGCGGTCTCTCCTCCTTGCTGCACTGAATTCACTGGACTGATTCACTGCATTGACTGCACAAAGTTGAGTCTACTCCACTCAAGGGCCACGCTACCCTACGGAACATGGCCATCGATGTACGCAATCCCAGCCCCGAATACCTCGCGTTCTGGCGTGAATACCATCTGTGCACGCTCACTACACAGCGCCCGGACGGCAGTCCGCACGTCGTACCGGTAGGTGTGACGTACGACCCTGAGGCCGGGCTCGCCCGCATCATCACCAACAAGGGCAGCAGGAAGGTCGCCAACATCCTGGCGGCGGACCCGCGAGGCGAGTCGGGCGGGGCGCGCGTGGCCGTGTGTCAGGTCCACAGGGGGCGCTGGGCGACCCTGGAGGGCCGCGCGACCGTACGGACGGAACCTGGCCTCATCGCGGACGCGGTACGGCGTTACGCGGAGCGCTACGAGCGCACGCCGGGGCCCAACCCGGACCGGGTGCTCATCGAGATCACCCTCGACCGGGCGCTCGGGCGCGGCTGACCGGCACGCGTACGGAATCGACACGCGTACGGGACACGCGTACGGGAAATGCACAGCGGCGCCATCGTGTTTCAGGTCCACGATGGCGCCGCTGTGTGGGGGAAGTGCTTGAGCGATCTGTAACGACGGGGGAACCGCTCAAGCACTGCGGGGGGTGGCGGTGGTGGTCTCGGGCTCGGCCAGCTGTTGATCCCGCTGGTCGAGATTGACGAAAATCATGCCGTACCGAATGGCACAGCCGACGGGCTGTGGAGCGCCACGGGGCCGGCGAAGGCACCGATACGCACGGACGTCCTCGTCCTCCTCGCGTGCCACGACAATCGGCTCGCCGAAGAGAGTGACCATCAACGAATCGCCACGGTGGGGGATCGCCGTGACGAGGTCGATGAAATGCCACCCCGATCGGTATGCCGTAGCCATCTCACGCCGGAAGACCCGGTCGTCCGGTGGAACGGTCATGCGCTTGTGCGGGTAGCAGCAGCGTCTCCGGAGAGCTCACCTGTCGGCGCCTCCACAAGGTCCACAGGACTGCCGGGACCCCACGAAGGCTCCAAGGGGCTCGCCATCGTCGCAACGACAGGAGAACCACCTCCAGAGGGCCCACCGGAAGCCACCGCACCAAGCGTGGCCGCCGCCGCTATGGCAAGAGCACAAAGAGCACGAAGCGTCCTAGACATGGGTGATCTCCACCTCTTTTGATCATTCCTCCTCCCCCGCGCATAAGACGATGTCTCACTCCGAACGCTTGCACCAGCGAGGGCAGGCATCATGTTCCTGTAATGCAGGAGCCTGAGGGGGTACAGATGCCATCAACAGGGGGCGAAACGGGACACCCTCATGCCGACAGCGAGCTGTGTGAAGCGGGGAAGCTGCTCTACATCACCGCTCTTCGGACCGGGCGAATAGCCCGGTCAGAAGCGGAACACACGCCTTGCCTCTTCGATCTTGCCTTGTTGCACCCGGACCCCGACGACGCCCAGTGGCTCCGACCGGTCCCACCCACCACTGCGCTGGCACAGCTGATACACCCCATTGAGCGCGAGATCCAGGAGCGGCGACGACGGACCGTCGCACTCACCGGCGCCCTTGAGCCATTCCTGGCGTTCACCGATCAGAACTCCACCGTGCCACAGGGGATCACCGTCCTGGAGGGCCTCAACCGAATCAACACAAGCCTCGACCAAGCCACCGCAGCATGCTCGGAGGAGCTTCTCACGGTGCAGCCCGGCAGCGGGCGACAACCACAGTTCCTGGAACAGGCGTTGCGCCGCGTGGAACCGCTGATCTCCCGGGGCGTACGGATGCGGACGCTCTACCAGCACACGGCCCGTCACCACCCGGCCACTCTCTCCTATATGGAGCAGGTCGGCCCGTCCGGCGTCGAGGTGCGCACGCTCGAAGAGATCATCGACCGGCTGATCATCGTGGACCGGAAGGTGGCCTTCATCCCGGCGAGCAGCGGCGACCGGCTGTCCGCCCTCGAACTGCGTCACAAGGGCATTGTCGAGTATCTCGTCGGCGTCTTCGAGCAGTTCTGGCTGCACGGCATCGCGTGGGAGGAGCAGATCTCCTACCGGCCCCAGCCGGACGGCATCACGGGCGTGCAGCGCTCGATCGCCAAGCTGCTGGTCGAGGGGCATGTGGACGAGGCGATCGCCCGCCGCCTCGGCATGAACGTCCGTACCTGTCGCGCGCACATCGCCAAGCTGGGCTCCGCGCTCGGCAGCGGCAGCCGGGCCCAGCTCGGCTATCTCATCGCGCAGTCGGGAATCCTGGAGCACGAGGACTGAGCGGTGTCCCGCCCCGGCGTCCGCCGCCGACACGCCGGGGCACAGGGAACCCTATGCACACCCCCGTACGTAGTGTCAGCATCGCTACCCCACCGGGCCCACAGGCCCCTGTTGCACGTGCGCAGTCCAGATCCGCCCGTACGGACGCCCACCGCCGCTGACCCCGCACGGTCACGCCGAAAAACACCCCCTGCGGCGAGAGCGAATCGTCACGCAGAGGAGACGCGATTGAGTACCGCGAATGCCGCCCTTTGGATCGACTCCCTTGTCCGGCTCATACCTGAACTCACCCTGCAGCTCGCCTCGTCGGGCGGCCGGGGCCCCGGGCAGCCGGTGCGCCGGTCGGCCGCCGGACCCGCCGCGCCACTGCGGATCTCGGTGGCGGACACCCTCGCGGGTGTCACCGCCGACATCGTGGAGCTGGAGGACGCCGTACGGGACAGGCTCGGCCTGCCGGCCGCGGCGCCGCTGCCCCCCGTACCCCGGCTCCGGCGGATCGCGGCACTGGCCGGGCCGATCGACCGGGATCCGCTGCTGCGCGTCCATGTCGCCGAAGAGACGCGGCGGCTGGCCCGGTTGTGCGCCCGCGAACTCGGCGAGCCGGAACGGATCGTCCGGGTCCACGGGCGCTGCCGCGACTGCGACTCCGTATCCCTGCGGGCGCTCCCGGACCGGGACGGCGACATGGTGCTGTGCATCAACCCGGCGTGCCGCTCACACCTCGGGGTGCCCGTATGAACGACCCGCTGCTGACCACGGAATCGGCCGCCCACGAGGCGGGGGTCGCCCCGGCCACCATCCGCAAGTGGGTCCAGCTCGGCCATCTGCGGCCGGCGGGGCGGCGGGGGCGTTCGCAGACGTTCCGGTTGAGCGAGGTCTTCGCGGCGGAGCGCGTCGCGCGGCGGCGATGAACGTACTTGGCTGAACTCGTCTGAGGTCCCGCTCCGTCGGCCGACGGAGCGGGTACCGGAACCTCACCTCTCGTTTCACGTACGGCACTTGTGAACCAGAAACCTCTCCATCACACTTGGACGCAGCGGCGGAGCTGTGCCCCCAGGGGCCTACAGCCCGCCGTTTCCCTTTGCCCGTACGGCGTTGATGGGAGCGCGTCCAGGTGAGCACCATCTCCTTCCCCGACGTGGAGCGGCTCGTCGTGGAGTTCCTGAAGAACCGCCCCGAACTGACCGGGATCACCGTCGACAACATCCCGCCGCCGGGCTTCGACGGCACACAGAAGGTCGTCCTGGTCTCGCGGTCCGGCGGTGCGTGGGTCGACGACCTGCATCTGGACCGGCCGCTGGTCGACCTGGAGGCGTACGGCCCCGACAAGACCGCCGCACACGCGGTCGCGCTGGCCGCCAGGACCGCCCTGCTCGACGTCGTGGAGACCGTCTTCGGCGGGGCGCGGGTCACCGACTTCGCGGAGGCGGACGGGCCGCGGTGGCTGCCGGACTGGAACCGGCAGGCGGCGAACCGCTACTTCTCGACCGTACGGCTCTCGATCCGACCCGCGACGACCCCGTAACCGAACGATCCACCTCAAGGAGCGCAGATGGCAGGCAACAAATCCTCCGAGATCCGCGTCGCCGGCACCGGCAAGGTGCTGGTCGCCCCGGTGGGCACGGCAGCGCCGGGCAACGCCACCGACCCGTGGAGCACCGAGTGGGTCGACCTCGGCTACACCACCACGGACGGCATCAAGTTCAACAAGAAGGACAAGATCGACCCGGTGGACACCTGGCAGTCGGTGAGCCCGGCGCGGTTCATCTACTCGGACCGGGATCTGACGGTGAAGTTCCAGCTGCTGCAGTTCAACGACGCGACGCTGCCGTTCTTCATGGGCGGCGGGGCGGTGACCGGGACGGGCGAGACGTTCACGTACGAGATCGCCAGCGCGCCGAAGGTGGACGAGCGGGCGCTGGGCATCGAGTTCTCGGACGGCGACCGGATCACGTACCGCTTCATCATGCCGCGCGGGCAGGTCACGGAGACCGAGGAACTGGGCCTGAGCAGGACGGCGGCGCTGAAGCTGGGGGTCACGTTCACGGCGCTGGCGGAGACGGACGCGGACCCGCTGGCGATCTGGATCATGAAGGACCCGGCATACGCGGCGGGCTGAGCCGCCTCACACCCCGATCGGAGACAACATGGCCACCTTCAACGTCAACGCCGCGCGTGCCCAGCGGCTGGAAGCCCTGGGCCGGGCGTGGTCCTTCGAGCTCGACGGCGAGCTGTTCGAGCTCCCGACGGAGCTGTCCCGCCAGACGGCGCGGGCGCTGCGCGCGCTGGACGACGACGATGTGGACGGGCTGCTCGAACTGCTCATGGGCGAGAAGCAGTTCGCCCGCTTCAACGAGCACGAGGTCACCATGCAGGACGTCCAGGCGATCCTGGAGGCGTACGGCAAGGAGACCGGGCTCGGCCTGGGGGAAGGCTGAGCCTCGACGGGTTCGTGGACGAACACGCCGAGGCGCTGGAGGCGGACCTGCTGCGCTTCTACGGGGTCGACCTGCTGGACTGGCACCGCGGCCGGCTCTCGGCGCGCCGGCTGACGGTGCTGGTCAAACACCTGCCGCGGGAGAGCGCGGTGCACCGGGCGCAGGTGGGTGAGGCGGCGGAGTGGGGCGTGACGGACCACTTGCTGGCGGCGGTGGTGGACCAACTGGCGGTGGCGAACTGGATGTTCGCGACGGTCCACCAGGACGAGGACGCGACACCGGAGCCATATCCCGAGCCGGTGACCAGGCCGGGGGCGGATGGCCCGCCGCCCGAGGAGCCGCTACCGGTGCCCGCCGAGGGGCCTACCCGGGCCGAACTGGCCCGCTTTTTCGGCTGACCTGTCCCTTTGTGAGTCGCTCTGCGAGGTGATGAACGATGGCCGGAGGCTACGGGTTCGACGTGGGTGCCTTCAAACAGCTCTTCGTTGAGAAGACCCAGCACGCAACCCTGGTGAAGAAGGTCAATGACCTGAACTTCACCGTGGACTACATAAAGATCGGGCTGGCTGGGGTCGCCCTCGGCATCACCGCGGTCAAGATTGACTTCACCTTGTTCAAGGTGGACGAGAAAGGCATAAGCCTGTTCGGGAAGACCTTCCGAACCTGGCCGTGGGCCGAAGAAGGCGGTGGGAAATTCTGGCGGAAGTTCGCCACGAAGAAGGAAGTCCAGAAGTTCGACACGAAAACGGCCAGGAACGAGGCCGTCGACGCCTTCCTCAAGAAGCTGAAGAACTACGACACGAAGACGGAGAGGACGAAAGCCGTCCATGAACTCCGCAGATCGCTCAGAGAATTCGACAAGAAGAAGGACCGTGTCGCGGCCATCCAGCAGCTGGAGAGGAAGACCGCCAGAAGGATCAGCCAGCTGAAGACCCAGACCGGCGGCAAGGCCGGCCAACCCGACGTGGACAAGCTCAAGACGGATCTCGTCCAGGTGGAGAAGCAGATCAGTTCGGTGAACAACGGCCTGCGGAAACTGCGCGAGGAACTGGGCGGATAGGGGGTTACTGACATGTCACTGGTGAGGTCTCTCCAGAAGGCCACCGGCTCCGTCCGGAGTTTCAAGTCCACCCTCGACACCACCGGCCGCGCCGCCACCTCCCTCGGCCGCAGCGCCACCTCCGCCGGGACCGGCCTCGGCAAGGTCAAAGGCGGGGCCAAAGACGCCACCCGCGAAGTCCGCAGCCTCAAGACCGGCGCCGACAGCGCCGCCAAGTCCGTCGCCAAGGTCGGCAAGGAAGCCGGGAAATCCGGCACCGCAGCCGGGCGGATGAAAGGCGGTCTCTCCGGCGCCACCAGCGGATTCAAGAACCTCAACGGGGCCATGAAGGGCAACGTCATCGGCCTGCTCCTCGGCCTGCTCGCGCCCCTTATCGCCAAAGTCGTCGACATGGCCATGCAGTCCAAGACCATGCAGAAGATCATGAAGATCGCCTTCGACGTCATCGGCAAGGTCATCGGGACCGTCATGAAGGCCATCGGCCCGATCATGAAGGCCACCGGAAAGCTCATCTCCTCCATCTTCAACGGGATCAAGAATGCGATCTCGCCCGTCGTGAAATGGATCGGCAGCGCGATCCCCAAGGTCTTCAACTCCGTGAAGGACGCGCTCAAAAAGGCCTGGGACGGCCTCTCCGGAATCGCCGGAAAAGCCTTCGACGGCATAAAGAACGCCGTCAAGACACCCATCAACGCCGTCATCGGCCTCATCAACTCGGCGATCGGAAAGCTGAACGGGATAAAAATCAGCATTCCGGGCTGGGTGCCGATGGTCGGCGGGAAGACCTTCGGGATCAGTCTGCCCACCATCCCGAAACTCGCCGAGGGCGGTGTCCTCATGCCCCGCACCGGCGGCGTCCCCGCCATCCTCGCCGAAGCCGGGGAGCCGGAAGTCGTCATCCCGCTGTCCAAACTGGACCGCCTCTTCGGCGAGCGGGGACGCATGGCCACCGCGTACGGCGGCGGCGCCCGCCCCGGCGGGTTCCACATCGAGAACTACCACGCCGTCGAGCGCAGCAACCCGCGCGATACGGCCGCCGCCCTGATGCTGCTCGACAAGGCGCGGGGGTGACCGCATGGCCACCCTCAACCTGACCGGAGTGACGGGCGGGTTACGTAACTTCTCCGCCGGGCTCGGGCAGAGCACGACCGCCGTACGCTCCACGGCCACCGCCGTGGACCGCGCCGCCAAGGGCGTCACCGCCGCCGGTCGCGACACCGACCAGAGCGCCCGGGAGGTCGGGCGGCTCAAGGCCGGGCTCAGCGGCGGCGGACAGGGCGTCGCCGCCCTGCGCCGTGGCGCGTCCGGTGCGGCGGGTCCCATCGGGCGGCTGCGGACCGGGGCCAAGGACGGGACCCGCGAGCTGCGCGCCATCAAGCGCGAGGCGGACTCGGCCGCGCGCTCGGCGTCCACGAACGCCAAGGGGTCGACCCTCATCGGCCGGTTCAGCGGGCTGCTCGGCGGCGGGGCCAAGTCCGGGGCCACCGTGATGAAGGTGATCAATGTCGCCATGAAGGCGAGCCCCATCGGACTCATCGTCGGACTGCTCGCGCCCATCGCCGCGCAGATCATCGAGATGGCCATGAACTCCAAGGCGGGCCAGAAGGTCATCAACGTCGTCTTCGGCCTGGTCAGCATGTATTTCGAACTCGCCGCAAAGATCGTCCTGCCGATCGTCACGGCGTATCTGACCGTTGTCGTCACCGTCTTCACCACGCTCGGGAACATCCTCAAGGACCCGGTCGGCTGGGTGCGTACGGCCCTCCCCAAGGCCTTCGACAAGGTGCGGGACGCCATGCGGGGAACGCTCACCGGCATCGGGGATCTGCTCCGCAGCGCCTTCCAGACCGTGCTGGGCGTCATCCAGGGGCCCGTCAACGCCGTGATCGCCTTCGCCAACTGGGTCATCGACGGTCTCAACAGCCTCAGCTTCAACATCCTCGGCAAGAAGTTCGGGGTCGACCTGGACAAGATCCCGACGCTCGCCGACGGCGGGATCGTCGTTCCGGGCCGCGAACACCCTGCGGTCATTCCACTGGAACGCCTCGACCGGATGCTCGGCCGATCCCGGTACCGGTCCCCACCCCGATCCCTCGCCCACTTCCATGAGCGCCCCGGCCGCGGAGCGCACGGCACCGCCGAAGACCTGCGCTTCCTCTCGGCCACGCACACGTGAACCAGTCTCGAAGGTGAGGGTCGACCTGCTCATGCCCGTACAAGAGAGCGACACGCTGATCACCCGCGACGGGCAGATCCAGTGGGGCGGCCTGCTCCTCGGCCCCGGCACCCCGTACGGCATCGCCGCCGAAGGACTCGCCGGCTGGGGAGACCTCCCCGCCCTGGACACCGCCGACGTACTGCAGCCCGCCGCCCACGGAGCCTGGCCCGGCGCGCAGTGGGCGCAGCCACGCACCATCACCGGCACCGTCTGGCTGCTGCCCGCGGACCGCGACCGGACGATCGACGTCATGCGGCAGTTCAGGGCCGCCACCGGGATCGTGGACGAGGAGCGGTGGCTCGCGGTGCGCCTGCACGGCGAGACCCTCCTCGCCCGCGCACGCGTCAGCCAGCGCGTCGTCCCCACCGACCGTACGTACGCGACCCAGGGCGTCGCCAAGGCCACCGTCCAGTGGATCTGCACCGACCCGCGCCGCTACGGAGCGCTTCAGGAGTCGGCGCAGGCGGGGCTCCCCGCCGGTGAGGAAGGACTGCTCTGGACCGACCCGGCCGCGCCCGAGGCCCGAGCGGGCCTGGACTGGGCGCCGGGCCTCGACTGGGGCACGGCGGGTTCGACCGGCGACATCACCGCGTACAACGAGGGCGACGCGCCGACCGGACTGATCGTCGAGTTCCGCGGGCCCGTGCGGAACCCGTCCCTCACCCGGCTGTCCGACGGGATCCGCATCGAGTACGGGATCACCCTCGCCGAGTCCGACGTCCTCACCGTCGACACGGAAGCGGGCACCGTGCTCCTGAACGGCGCCAGCTCGCGGCTGCACACCGCGACCCCCGGCTCCGTCCCCGAGCAGCTCTTCCAGCTGCCGCCCGGCACCACCTCGCTGGCGTTCCGCGCGGCACCCGACTCCAGTGATCCGCTCGCCTCGGCGACCGTCGTCTGGCGCAGCGCCCATTGGTAGCCACGGCAGCCGCGCCCCCACTCGTCTCGTAGATCCATCCACGCACGGAGGACGTCATGCCTGTACGCAGCGCCTGGCTGCTCAACCGCACCGACCCGGACGGGGGCCAGTCCCGCGTCGACACCCGGCTCGCCCCGACCGGCACCATGACCCCCACGGGCCCGCTGGCCACCCGCGACGGCATCATCCCCGGCTCCGCCGACGGCAAGACCGTCATCGCCGGACTCGCGCTCATCGCGGACGGGCCGATGGCCGCGAAGGTCGCGCCCGGCCGGGCCGTCGTCCAGGGCACCGAGCCCGCCGGGGCGTACCCGGTGGTGCTGCCCGCCCACGAGACCGTGACCTTCACCGACGGCAATCCGGCCAACCCGCGCATCGACCTGGTCGCCCTGCGCGTCTACGACCAGCTCTTCGACTCCTCGGGCCGTACGCTCGCCACCCTGGAGGTCATCGCGGGTGAGCCCCAGGCGACCCCCGTCGCGCCCGCGACCCCGACCGGCGCGATAGCGCTCCACCACGTACGGGTCCAGGCCGGAGCCTCAGCGGGGACCGGCGGCATCAGCTGGGCGACGGCGGTCAGCGACCGCCGCCGGGCGACGGTGGCGGCGGGCGGCATCCTGCCGTACACGGGGAGCCTGGCCTTCAACG
The DNA here is from genome assembly GCF_044548015.1 of Streptomyces sp. NPDC052236. Classification (NCBI taxonomy): domain Bacteria; kingdom Bacillati; phylum Actinomycetota; class Actinomycetes; order Kitasatosporales; family Streptomycetaceae; genus Streptomyces; species Streptomyces sp. NPDC052236. The sequence goes on from NZ_JBIUBL010000001.1 coordinate 220,268, forward strand.
GCGCGTACCCCGGCCAGTACCGCGACAACGGCAAGGGTCTCGAACGGTGGGACGGCACCACCTGGACGGCCTATCCGCCCGTCCCCACCTGGCAGTCGTGGACGCCTGCCTGGTCCACATCGACCAACGTCGGCGTCCCCACGTACGGCAACGCGGTCATCGCCTGCCGCTATCTGCACACCGGCCGGATCGTGAACTTCCGCTTCTCCGTCACCTTCGGCACCACCACGAAGTTCGGCACTGGCGACACCGGCAACAACTGGACGTTCTCCCTCCCCGTCACCTACGGGGGCTCGGGCCCCACGCTCGGCTTCTTCGAACTGGCCGCCTCCACCAGCAACCGGGTCGTCGCGCGGGTCCGCGGCACTGGCTCCACCCGCTTCTCCCTGGACATCAGCTCGGGCAAGGTGAATGGAGAACCCGCCGACGCCGGCTCCGTGGACCGCCTCTCCCCGTGGACCTGGGGGGTCGGCGACACGATCCTGGGCCTGGGCACCTACGAAGCGGCACAGGCCGCACCGTGACCGCTGCGTACCGCGCGCTCTTCTGCGATCTGCTCACCGACCAGGTGATCGACGTACTGCCGCTGCTGGAGACGCAGTTCGACGACTTCATCGGCAAGCCCGGCTCGCTCTCGGCGACCGTGCCCCTGCCGAACGCCGCCGTCGCCGCCCGCGCCCGCACCGCCCTCACACCGGGTCGCACCGCCGTCTGGCTGGAGCGGGACGCCGAGATCTGGTGGGGCGGCGTCCTGTGGACGTGCACACCCGCCGGGGACGAGCGCGGCAGGCTCCAGGTGCAAATCCAGGCCGGCGGCTTCGACTCGTATCTCGACCACCGCTATCTGTCCCAGACGCTGACCTTCACAGGCGAGGACCAGCTCGACATCGCGCGCGCCCTGATCGACCATCTGCAGGCACAGCCGGGTGGCGACATCGGCATCGAGTACGGGCGGGAGGCCTCGGGCGTCGTACGCAGTCATACGTATCTGCTCACGGATCTCGCGCGCGTACGGGAGATCCTCGAAGCCCTCGCCGCCACCGAGAACGGCTTCGAGTGGCGTATCGCCGCCTACCGGGACACCGGGAGCGGGCGGCGCGTCAAGCGCCTCCAGGTCGGCCACCCGGTGATCCAGACGGGCGCGGCGGACATCGTGCTCGACCGGCCGGGGCCTGTCACCGCCTACAGCCTGCCGGGTGACTCGACCGTGCAGGCCAATGTGTGGGTGGCGCGCGGCGAGGCGGACAACACCAACCAGGCCGCCGAGTCGGTGCCGCGCACCGCGGGTCCGGTCGTCTCCGAGGAGGACCTGACGGCGGGGTGGCCGCGGCTCGAAGGCTCGTCGGACCACTCGTCGGTCACGGACACGGCCGTACTGGAGCGGGAGGCGCGGGCCGCGCTGGCCAGGGCGCGCCGTCCGCAGGTCATCCCGGAGATCACCGTGCTGATGGACGACGGCCGGATCCGCCCGGCACTGCTCGGCAGCTCGATCCGGCTGCGCATCCGCGATCTGTGGCATCCGGACGGCCTGGACGCCCGGTACCGGGTGGTCGGTCTCGCGGTCACACCGCCGGCCCGTGGCCAGGCGGAGAGCGCCAAGCTCTACCTCGAAGAGGCGTAGCAACCAGAAGGCGGGAACGAGAATGGCAGCGATTCCGACGGATCTGCTGGACCGTATACGGGCGTTGGAGCGGCAGGTACGCGCCCTGATGGCGAGCGCCAACACCCGGCCCGCGCTGAACCAGATCTCCGACGGCCAGGTCACCATCAGCGACACCGGCACCATGTCGGTGCGCTCCCCCGACGGCACGGGCCTCGCCCACATCGGAGCCCTGCCGCCGGGCCACGCGGACGGAAGCCCGCAGCAGGCCTTCGTACTGCGGCGCGAGGACGGTACGACGGCGCTGGCGCTGTGGACCGATCAGAGCGACGAGCCCCAGGCGGTACGGGTCTGGGACGCGCGCGACCAGCTGTTCTTCGCGGAGGACCTGAAGGGCGGCGGGCTGGCGCTGCCGTATCTGCCGGTGCCCATGGGGCCCGCGTACCAGGGCGGGTGGGAGAGCTGGCCGCGCAGTGAGTCGAACGAGTACGAGGAGCTGTGGACCGGCAGGATCTACCGGCAGCAGCCGAAGATCACCTTGCTGGTGCGGGCGGCCATGGACACCGAGGGCGCGACGGGTGAGGTGCGGCTGCGGCTGGACGACCGGCTGATGGGCGAGGCGCAGGAGGTGGGCCACCGGGTGGGCTGGTTCACGCTCGGGCCGTTCGAGTTGCCGCCCGAGCAGCTGGCGGAGGTCGATGTGGTGGTGGTCGGCCGCCGCACGGAGGGCCAGGGCTCGATCCGGGCGACGGTCCAGGGCGCATGGACGCACCAGTCTTCAGCCTCGCCGGAACTTCCAGCCTCGCCGGCGTTTGAGGCGCGGGGTTCGGGGCGGAGCCCCGACAAGGGCCCCGCACATTCAGCCTCGCCGACAACTTCAGCCTCGCCGGCGATTGAGGCGCGGGGGCTCGGGGGCAGCGCCCCCGACGAGGACCCGACAATTCCAGCCTCGCCGGCGATTGAGGCGCGGGGTTCGGGGCGGAGCCCCGACAAGGGCCCCGCAGCCGGGAAGCCGCCGACCGGGCGACCGCCCGAAGACGCACTCCCCGAGGGCCCGTTGCTCTTCGTACCGGCCCCGGACCCGGCCCGCCCGCCGGACGTTCCGGCGTAGGGGGCTCAGGTGGGGGCGGCCCGCGGTCGGTCTACTCGGACGACCGCTTCGGCCGCCACACCACCAGCGCGCTCGCCTGCTGCACATCCTGGTACGGCACCAGATCGCGCCGGTACGAGGCATGCACCTGGGCCTCGCGCTGCCGCATCGCCGCCGCCGCGCCGTCCACGGCCGCCGACAGCTCGGCGATCCGCTGCTGGAGCGCCGCGACCTGGTTCTCCAGCTCGATGATGCGCTTGATCCCGGCGAGGTTGATGCCCTCGTCCTGCGACAACTGCTGGACGGTGCGCAGCAGTTCGATGTCGCGCGCCGAGTATCGCCGGCCCCGCCCGGCCGTACGGTCGGGGGAGACAAGCCCCAGCCGGTCGTACTGCCGGAGGGTCTGCGGATGCAGACCGGAGAGCTGGGCCGCCACCGAGATCACATATACAGGCGACTCTTCAGTGAGTTCGTATGCCCTGCTGACTGCTGAGTACTGTCGGCGACGTCCGTCCATCTCATGCTCCCTTCGCGGCCTGGAACAGCTCGGCCCGCGGGTCCTCCTCCGCCGTGGCCGTGCGATAGGCCACCAGCGCTTCCCTCGCCTTGTCGCTCAACTCGCCGGGCACCGCGACCTCGACGGTGACCAGCAGGTCTCCGCGGGTGCCGTCCTTGCGGACCGCTCCCTTGCCGCGCGCCCGCATCGTACGGCCGTTGGGGGTCCCGGCGGGCAGTTTCAGCGTGACCGGAGGACCGCCCAGCGTCGGCACCTTCACCTCGCCGCCGAGCACCGCCTCCACGTAGGTGATGGGCACGGTGATGGTGAGGTTGTCGCCCTTGCGGCCGAAGACCGGGTGCGAGCCGACGTGCACGACGACATACAGATCGCCCGCCGGGCCGCCCCGCTCGCCGGGAGCTCCCTTGCCGCGCAGCCGGATCCGCTGGCCGTCGGAGACGCCCGCGGGGATACGGACCTGCATGGTGCGCGAGGAGCGGGCGCGCCCGCTGCCTTTGCAGACCTCGCAGGGGTCCTGCGCGATCAGCCCGCGGCCCTTGCAGTCCAGGCACGGGTCGGTGAGCGAGAAGGAGCCGCTGCCGCCGCGCGAGACCTGGCCGGTGCCGACGCAGGTGGGGCACACGCGGGGCGTGCCGTTCTTGTCGCCGGTGCCCGAACAGGCCTTGCAGGGCGCCTGGCTGGACATCCGCAGCGGGACCGTGGCCCCGTCGACCGCCTCGGTGAAGCTCAGCGTCACCTCGGACTCGATGTCCTGGCCGCGGCGCGGGTGCGTACGGGTGCCGGTCCCGGCGCCGCGGTTGAACAGGCCGCCGAACACATCGCCGAGCCCGCCGCCGCCACCGAAGCCTCCGGCGCCGCCCGGCTGACCGCCGCCGCCCGGGGTGCCTCCGAAGAGGTCGCCCAGGTCGAAGTTGAAGGAGCCACCGGGCCCGCCCGCTCCGGCAGGGCGGAAGCCGCCGTTGCCGAAGAGCGAGCGCGCCTCGTCGTACTCCTTGCGCCGCTTGGTGTCGCCGAGGATGTCGTTGGCCTCGGAGATCTCCTTGAAGCGCTCCTCCGCCTTGGCGTCACCCTTGTTGGCGTCCGGGTGGTACTCGCGGGCGAGCTTCCGGTACGCCTTCTTGATCTCGGCCTCGGTGGCGTCCTTGGGGACGCCGAGAACCTTGTAGTAGTCCTTCTCGACAAAGTCCTTCGTACTCATCGACGTCCCTCCTCTCGGACGATCATTGCGTCAGCCCTCTTCCGGGCCACCGCTCTCCTCGTCGTTCGCCACCGTCTCGTCCTGCGCACCGGCGGGGGCGGCCGCGCCCGGCTGGGGCTCGGCCACCGCGACCCGCGCCGGGCGGATGGTCCGCTCGCCGATGCGATACCCCGGCTGGAGCACCGCGACGCATGTGGTCTCTGTGACATCCGGTGCGTACGAATGCATCAGAGCCTCGTGGATCGTCGGGTCGAAGGGCTCGCCCTCCTTGCCGAACTGCTGCAGGCCCATCTTCGCGGCGGCCGTCTCCAGAGATTCGGCAACCGACTTGAACCCGCCCACCAGCTCCCCGTGTTCCCGGGCGCGCCCGATGTCGTCGAGCATCGGCAGGAGCTCGGTCAGCAGACTCGCCGTGGCGATCTCCTTGACCGTGATCCTGTCGCGCTCCACACGGCGACGGTAGTTCTGGTACTCGGCCTGAAGCCGCTGGAGGTCTGCCGTGCGCTCGTTGAGCGCCGTACGGACCTGGTCCAGCTGCGCCGTCAGACCGGCGATCTTCGCTGCGTCCCCTGCCGGGGCCGCCGGGGCCTCCTTCTCGGAGGACTCGGCGGACTCAGCGGCGGCGTCAGGCTTGGCGCCAGAAGGGACGTCGGGCTTCTCTTCGAAGCCCGGGGTCTCCTCCGTCACGCGGCACCACCCTTTGCGTCCTTCTCGTCGTCCACGATCTCGGCGTCGACGACATCGTCATCAGCCTTGGCGTGCTCGCCGCCGGGGGCCGCGCCCTCTGCGCCGGGCGCAGCGCCCTCTGCCGAGGCGTTGGCGTACATCGCCTGACCGAGCTTCTGGCTGACTGCGGCGACCTTCTCGGTCGCGGTGCGGATCTCGGCCGTGTCCTCGCCCTTGAGCTTTTCCTTCAGCTCGACGAGCGCGGTCTCGACCTCGGTCTTCACATCGCCGGGGACCTTGTCGTCGTTGTCCTTGAGGAACTTCTCCGTCTGGTAGAGAAGCTGCTCGCCCTGGTTGCGGGACTCGGCCGCCTCCTTGCGGCGGTGGTCCTCGTCCGCGTACTGCTCGGCCTCCTGGCGCATGCGGTCGACCTCGTCCCGCGGCAGCGAGGAGCCGCCGGTGACGGTCATCTTCTGCTCCTTGCCGGTGCCGAGGTCCTTCGCGGTCACGTGCATGATGCCGTTGGCGTCGATGTCGAAGGCGACCTCGATCTGCGGCACGCCGCGCGGGGCGGGCGGCAGACCGGTCAGCTCGAACATGCCGAGCTTCTTGTTGTACGCCGCGATCTCGCGCTCGCCCTGGTAGACCTGGATCTGCACGGACGGCTGGTTGTCCTCGGCCGTCGTGAAGATCTCGGACCGCTTGGTCGGGATCGTGGTGTTGCGCTCGATGAGCTTGGTCATGATGCCGCCCTTGGTCTCAATACCGAGGGACAGCGGGGTCACGTCGAGGAGCAGTACGTCCTTGACCTCACCCTTGAGAACACCGGCCTGGAGCGCGGCACCGATGGCGACGACCTCGTCCGGGTTCACACCCTTGTTGGCGTCCTGGCCGCCGGTGAGCTCCTTGACGAGCTCGGCGACGGCGGGCATACGGGTGGAGCCACCGACCAGAACCACGTGGTCGATCTCGGACAGCTGGATGCCGGCGTCCTTGATGACGTTGTGGAACGGGGTCTTGCAGCGGTCCAGCAGGTCCGAGGTGAGCTGCTGGAACTGGGCGCGCGTGAGCTTCTCGTCCAGGTGCAGCGGGCCCTCGGCCGACGCCGTGATGTACGGGAGGTTGATGCCGGTCTCGGTCGAGGACGAGAGCTCGATCTTCGCCTTCTCCGCGGCCTCGCGGAGACGCTGGAGAGCCATCTTGTCCTTGGACAGGTCCACGCCGTGGCCGTTGGCGAACTGCTTCACCAGGTAGTCGACGACGCGCTGGTCCCAGTCGTCACCACCGAGGTGGTTGTCGCCGTTGGTGGCCTTCACCTCGACCACGCCGTCGCCGATCTCCAGCAGCGACACGTCGAAGGTGCCGCCACCGAGGTCGAAGACCAGGATGGTCTGGTCGTCCTTGTCGAGGCCGTAGGCGAGCGCGGCGGCGGTCGGCTCGTTGACGATACGCAGGACGTTCAGGCCCGCGATCTCACCGGCTTCCTTGGTCGCCTGGCGCTCGGAGTCGTTGAAGTACGCCGGGACGGTGATCACCGCGTCGGTGACCTTCTCGCCCAGGTAGGACTCCGCGTCGCGCTTCAGCTTCTGCAGGATGAAGGCGCTCATCTGCTGCGGGTTGAAGTGCTTCCCGTCGAGCTCGATCTTCCAGTCGGTGCCCATGTGGCGCTTGACCGACCGGATGGTCCTGTCGACGTTGGTAACTGCCTGACGCTTCGCTACCTCGCCGACCAGCACTTCACCGTTTTTAGCGAAGGCGACGACGGACGGCGTGGTCCTGGCACCCTCGGCGTTGGTGATGACGGTGGGCTCGCCGCCCTCCAGAACGCTGACGACGGAGTTAGTCGTGCCCAGGTCGATGCCGACCGCACGTGCCATTTCGGTTCCTCCAGTGAAGCTGACTTGAGTGGATCTCGCTCAAGGATGCATGACCGAGCGTATCGAGTCAACAGACCTGAGTCGAGCCCACTCAACTTTTATCCCGCACTTACCTGCACTCTTGCCCGTCGCTGCGCCACGCGCGACTACGGGCACGCGCGCGGGGCGCAGCGACGGGCAAGGCATCCGTCTGGAAGAGTCATAGCCGCCAAAAGCAGCGTAATAGCCGCCAATCATGATGACGTAACGAGAGCCGCACATACATCTCCATGCACCTGCACATGCCCGCAAAGCGGGCCGTCGATCTGGCGGGCAGCCTGACCCTCCTCCTGCTCCTGAGCCCTCTGCTGCTCGCCGCGGCGACCGCGGTCGCGCTGACCTCGCCGGGCCCGGTACTGATCCGCCGGGACCGCACCGGCCTCGGCGGCAAGACCTTCGCGCTGCTGACCTTCCGTACGCTCATGCTCAGCACCTGGCCGGACGAACAGCCGTGCCGCACCCCCGTGGGACAGCTGCTGCGCCGCCATTTCATCGACGACCTGCCGCAGCTGTTCAATGTGGTGCGCGGCGAGATGTCGCTGGTGGGCCCGCGCGCGCTGCCGCCGCGGGAGACCGCCGGCGCCGCCGACGCCGCCGGACCGCTGGGCGGGGCGGATCGCGCCCGGCTCTTCGTACGCCCCGGAATCACGGGGCTCTGGCAAGTCAGCGGCCGCTCCGAGCTCCCCTGGGAGGAGATGGCCGTTCTCGATCTGCACTATGTCGAGCAACACTGGCTGGGACTGGACCTGCTGATTCTCGCGCGCACGCTGCGCGCCGTCATCGCCGGGCGCCCTCCGGTGAGGCTGACCTGAGCGACATACATCACCACGTACGCGGCTACAGTGCGTCGACATAAATCGGTACTCTCTCCACGGACTGATTAAGTTACCGCTTAGTAGAATTACTGATTCCCACCTCGCAGGCCCGAGGAGCCCCGAAATGCAACTCGCCGCGATCGTCGTGTCGCTGGTCCTGACCGTGGTCGGCGTCGCGCTCTTCTCACGAGCCGTCGCGCAGATCTACCGGTTCGTCCAGCTGGGCCAGCCAGTGCCCGCGGGAAGCCGTGCCGACAACCCGCAACAGCGCACGATCACCCTGGCCAAGGAGTTCCTCGGCCACACCCGGATGAACCGGTGGGGCATCGTGGGCTTCGCCCACTGGTTCGTCGCGATCGGCTTCCTCACCCTCATCCCGATACTGGTGCAGGCGTACGGAATGCTCTTCGCGGCGGACTGGACGCTGCCGATCGTCGGCGGCTTCCTGCCGTTCGAGATGTACACCGAGTTCATCGGCCTGATGACGGTCGTCGGCATCCTCGTACTGATGGCGATCCGGCTGCTGAACCTGCCCTCCCGGGCCGGGCGCAAGTCGCGCTTCGCGGGCTCCATCGCCTGGCAGGCGTTCTTCGTCGAGTACATCATCCTCACCATCGGCCTCACGATCCTCGTCCTGCGCGGTCTTGAGGGCGCGATCCACCACGTCGACGGCTACGAGGGGGCGTACTTCGTCTCGTATCCGCTGGTCCTGGCCTTCGACGGGATCAGCCTCCCCACCCTCCAGACGCTGATCTACTTCACCGCGATGATCAAGGTCAGCATCTCGATGATCTGGATGATCATGGTCGGGATCAACACCGACATGGGTGTCGCCTGGCACCGCTTCCTCGCCTTCCCGAACATCTGGTTCAAGCGAAACGCAGATGGCTCGTCGGCGCTCGGTGCACTCCAGCCCATGACGTCCGGCGGCAAGGAGATCGACTTCGAGGACCCGGCCGACGACGACGTCTTCGGCGTCAGCCAGGTCGAGCAGTTCTCCTGGAAGGGCATCCTCGACTTCTCGACGTGTACGGAGTGCGGCCGCTGCCAGTCGCAGTGCCCCGCCTGGAACACCGGGAAGCCGCTGTCGCCGAAGCTCCTGATCATGTCGCTGCGCGACCACGCGCACGCCAAGGCCCCGTATCTGCTGGCGGGCGGCGGCAAGACCATGGAGGGCGAGGAGAAGGCCTCCGCGGAGCAGCTCAAGGACGTACCGGCGTCGGCGCTGGCGGAGGCCGAGCGCCCGCTGATCGGGACGCTCGAAGAGAACGGCGTCATCGACCCGGACGTGCTGTGGTCCTGCACCACCTGCGGTGCGTGCGTGGAGCAGTGCCCGGTCGACATCGAGCACATCGACCACATCCTCGACATGCGCCGCTACCAGGTGATGATCGAGTCCGCGTTCCCGTCCGAGGCGGGCACGATGCTCAAGAACCTGGAGAAGAAGGGCAACCCCTGGGGGCTCGCCAAGAAGCAGCGCGTGGCGTGGACCAAGGAGGTCGACTTCGAGGTCCCGATCGTCGGCCAGGACATCGAGGATCTGTCGGAGGTCGACTACCTGTACTGGGTCGGCTGCGCGGGCGCCCTTGAGGACCGGGCGAAGAAGACCACGAAGGCCTTCGCGGAGCTGCTGCACATCGCGGGCGTGAAGTTCGCGATCATGGGCGGCGACGAGAAGTGCACGGGCGACTCGGCCCGGCGCCTGGGCAATGAGCCGCTGTTCCAGCAGCTCGGCCAGGAGAACGTGGCGATGCTGAACATGGCGTACGGCGAGGATGACGACGATCCGGGGACCCGGAAGCCCAAGGCGTCGAAGAAGATCGTCGCGACCTGCCCGCACTGCTTCAACACGATCGCGAACGAGTACCCGCAGCTGGGCGGCGAGTTCGAGGTCATCCACCACACGCAGCTGCTCCAGCACCTCATCGACGAGGGCAAGCTGATCCCGGTGACGCCGGTCGAGGGTCTGATCACGTACCACGACCCCTGCTATCTGGGCCGTCACAACAAGATCTACACGCCGCCGCGCGAGATCATGGACAAGGTCCCGGGCCTGCGCCAGCAGGAGATGCACCGCCACAAGGAGCGGGGCTTCTGCTGCGGCGCGGGTGGCGCGCGTATGTGGATGGAAGAGCGGATCGGCAAGCGGGTCAACAACGAGCGGATGGACGAGGCTCTCTCGCTCAACCCGGACATCGTCTCCACGGCCTGCCCGTTCTGCCTGGTCATGCTCACGGACTCGCTGAACGGCAAGAAGAACGAGGGCAAGGCCAAGGAATCCCTCCAGGTCGTGGACGTGGCACAACTGCTGCTCGACTCGGTGCGGACGCCTCCGGCGGACCCGGAGCCCGCGGAGGAGCAGGAGGGCGCGCCGGAGCCCGAGCCGGTGAGGTAGCCCGACAACACGCGTACGTACGCGGGGGAAGCGGCCGGGCCTGAGCGCCACCGGCCGCTTCCTTGTTCCTGGTTGCTGGGTTACTGGGTTACTGGGGCAGACCCCCCAGGGTCCCCTTAGGGGATGTCACAGGTCGGCCGCAAAGGCCGGTGTGTTCCCACTCCGCTGACGCCCCGCCGGGCAGGACCGGGTACGTTCAAACGCGTGGCTGGATTCAGGATCGGACGCGGCCGGGACAACCGCACGCAGCAGCAACAACAACCGCGGCAGGCACCGCCGCCCTACCGGGGCGGAGGAGGTCAGGCGCCACCGCCGTATGCCCAGCAACAGCAACAGCGACCGCCGCAGTGGCCCCAGGCGCCCCAGGCAGGCGGCGGCCCCCAGCAGCCTCCGGGCCCGTACGGCGAGCCGGAGTACTTCGGCGACCCGTATCAGCAACCGCCGCCGGGTGACCCGTATGCCAACAGCCCTGGCCACACCCAGGCGTTCAGCATCAACGAGGACCCGTACAACGACGGCGCGACCTACCACGCGGGCGCGACCCCGGCGCCGCCGAGCGGCCCGCGCCTGCCGTGGAAGCAGCTGCTGAGCGGCATTGTGCTGCGCCCGAACGAGACGTTCTGGCAGATGCGCGACTACGCGGTGTGGATCCCGGCGCTGATCGTCACGTTCCTGTACGGCCTGCTCGCGCTCTTCGGCTTCGACAAGGCGCGCGAGGAGACGATCAACGCGACGATCTCCACGGCGATCCCGTACGTACTGACCACGGCGGTGGCGTTCGTCATCGGCGGCCTGATCCTGGGCGCGGTGACACACACGCTGGCCCGCCAGCTGGGCGGCGACGGCGCGTGGCAGCCGACGGTCGGCCTCTCAATGCTGATCATGTCGATCACGGACGCCCCGCGCCTGGTCTTCGCGCTGTTCCTGGGCGGGGAGAACTCGCTGGTGCAGGGTCTTGGGTGGGCGACGTGGCTGGCGGCGGGAGCGTTGTTCACGCTGATGGTGCGCAAGTCGCACGATCTGCCGTGGCCGAAGGCGCTGGGGGCGTCGGCGATTCAGCTGATCGCGCTGCTGTCGATCATCAAGCTGGGCACGATCTGACGTGCGTGAGCCCCACCGCTGCGGCGGTGGGGCTCAGCCGACCCGGCTTTTTCGTCGTACGACGGGCTGGTCGACGCTCCAGGGAAAGTCGATCCACTGGTCGGTGCGTTTCCAGACGTACTCGCAGGTGACCAGCGAGTGCGGCTTCTCGTAGATCACGGCACTGCGCACTTCGGCGACGTGGTCGACGCAGAAGTCGTGCACCAGCTTCAGCGTCTTGCCGGTGTCGGCGACGTCGTCGGCGATGAGGATCTTCTTGTCGGAGAAGTCGATGGCGTTGGGCACCGGCGCGAGCATGACGGGCATGTCGAGGGTGGTCCCGACGCCCGTATAGAACTCCACATTCACGAGGTGGATGTTCTTGCAGTCGAGCGCGTACGCGAGACCTCCGGCGACGAAGACCCCGCCCCGGGCGATGCTGAGGACGATGTCGGGCTCGTAGCCGTCGTCGGCGACGGCCTGCGCGAGCTCGCGGATGGCGACGCCGAACGTCTCGTAGGTGAGGTTCTCCCGCGGGCTCTCCGGCAGGCTCTCCCGCGCATCACTCATGCGGGCTCACACCTGCGTCCGGTGGAAGTTCATGTACGACCGCGATGCGGTGGGCCCGCGCTGCCCCTGGTAGCGGGAGCCGTACCGCTCACTCCCGTAGGGGAACTCGGCGGGCGAACTCAGCTGGAACAGGCACAGCTGGCCGATCTTCATCCCGGGCCAGAGCTTGATGGGCAGGGTCGCGAGATTCGACAGCTCAAGGGTGACGTGACCGGAGAACCCGGGGTCGATGAAGCCGGCGGTCGAGTGTGTGACGAGCCCGAGGCGCCCGAGGCTGGACTTGCCCTCCAGGCGGGAGGCGAGGTCGTCGGGCAGCGAGATGACTTCGTAGGTCGAGGCCAGGACGAACTCTCCGGGATGGAGGATGAAGGGCTCGTCGCCTTCGGGCTCGACCTGCCTGGTCAGATCGGACTGCTCGACGGCGGGGTCGATGTGCGGATAGCGGTGATTCTCGAACACCCGGAAGTAGCGGTCGAGCCGCACGTCAATGCTGGACGGCTGCACCATGGATTCGTCGTACGGGTCGATGCGGACGCGTCCGGCATCGATCTGGGCCCGGATGTCCTTGTCAGAGAGAAGCACGCCCCGAGGATACGCAGACGGCACGGGCCCACCCCAATCGGAGGACCCGTGCGCCCACCTCGGCACCGCTCGCCTACCGCCTGACGGGCTCCGACTCCGGCTCGGACCTGGAAGCCGACTCCACAGGCACGACATTGCGAAGCCGTACACAACCGGGACACCGAATGAGCCGCCCGGGCCCGATCCGATCGGGGCCGAGCTGCTGCAACGGGAACGAAGCGGTACTGAAGACGTGCCCCTCGGCACAGCGGACGACGGTGCGCTCCATCGGGTCCATCGGGCCCCTTCCCCAACACAATGCGGACGAACCACCACATTAGGGGATGCGCGGGATGCGCCTGCACGCGGCACTCCGAGCGCTTACGGTACGCCTCAACTCCCGGGCCCGGCACCACCGTCCGGGCCGCTCGGGCGGCGCGAGGAGGTGCGGCGAAATACGTCGGTGGCCAGGCGATGGGGTAGAGTGTGTGACGCTGCGGTAGCCGCTTGAGGGCCCGCTTCGCGGGTGTAGTTTAATGGTAGAACATGAGCTTCCCAAGCTCAGAGCGCGAGTTCGATTCTCGTCACCCGCTCCATACGAAAGCCCCAGGTCAGCGGCCTGGGGCTTCTTTGTTGTCTAGACCATTTTTAGGCCGCGTGCCATTCGCGTGCCATAAGGGACTCACTACCGCGCCGAATTCGGAGGCGCAACCCCCCGGGCGATGACTTGATGCCCCGTCGTCTCACATTGCGAGATCCATTTTGAGTGACCTGCGCCACACGGTGGTCGAGTGTGTGGATGTGTGCGGACGCAAAGCGCCGGACCGGCGGGGCTGCCGGTCCGGCGCGGGTCAAGGTGGTCACATCCTCCGCACGGCCGCTCCGTGGGCATCGGGTGGGCGTGGTACGAGAGCGTGGACGGTCGCGCCCTCAACGTCGCTCGTTGCCGCCTTCGCTTGCTGGCGGCGTACGTCGGTGTCGATGTCGGCGGCGAGCTTGCGCTGGTGCTCCTTGGTGGAGTGCTGATAGATCAGCTGCGCCTTCTCGGAGGACTGGCCGGCGCGGACCATGAGGTCCTTCAGCTTGGCGCCGGTGTCGGCGGCAAGGGTATTGCCGGTGTGCCGCAGGTCGTAGAAGCGGAAGTCCTCGGGCAGGCCGACCTTGTCACGGGCCTTGCGCCACTTGCGGCCGAAGGTTGTGCCGCGCAGGACCGCCCCCTTCTCGCCGACGAACACCAAGCCCTCGGCACCCGGCTGAGCGAACCATTCCAGGTGCCTGCGCACATCGACGTGCACGAAGGCCGGCAGCACGATCTCGCGCCTACCCGCGCGGGACTTGGGATCGCCGACCACTCGGCGGCCGGTGTTCAGCTCTGGCGCGGCACGGCGTACCCACACCGACCCGGCATCCAGGTCGACGTCACCCCGGCGCAGCTCCGCCAGTTCCTCCGGACGCATGGAGGCGAACGCACCGAGCAGGACCATCAGCCGCCAGCGCAGCCCGATCACGTCGGCCAGGGCGAAGACCTGGCCGACCGTGGCGACGGGACGCTCGTCCGCCTCCTCGCGGCCCGCGCCTCGGATGCGGCAGGGGTTCTTGCGGATCATGTCGTCCTCGACCGCAGTCTCCATGACCGCCTTCAGCAGCCGGTAGGACTTGGCGACCGTGGTAGCCCCGGTCTCCTTCAACCGCTCCGCGCGCCAAGCCCTGACCCGGGCGGGGCTGATCGCGTTCACGTAGAGCTGTCCGAACGTCGGCTCCAGGTGCAGCCGCAGCAGCCTGCGGTACAGCTCATCCGTGGTGGGCGCGACGCCCCGCTCGTCGATCCAGCGCGTGGCGTACTCGCCGAACAGCACCTCGCCGGCGGTCGGATCGATCCAGTCGCCGCGCGTCTGGTCGGCCTGCACCTGCGCGAGGAAGACCTCGGCGTCGCGCTTCGTCTCGTATACCTCGGGGGCCGAGCGCAGCACACCGTCCGACCCGGGATAGCGGGCCTGGTACCGCCCGGAAGGCAGCTTGCGGACCGCACCGAACCTGCGGCGCGGCGCCCTCTTCGGTGCGCGCGCCATCAGGCCGCCTTCCCGTACCGGGAGCGGCTGCTACGTACAGGTTCGACGGTGCGCTCCTCTACGTACGCGGTCAGCGCGCCGTCCGGGATGCGGACGTGCTTGCCGAGCTTGACGTAGCGGATGCGGCGTTCCTGGATGAGGCGCCGGATGAAGCGGACGCCGGTGCCGAGGTGTTCGGCGGCCTCCTCCACGGTGAGGAGGCGGTCAGCGGTGTGTGTCACCTCCCTCGCAGTGGACGGGGTCTGCGTGGAGGCGCGGGGTATCGCCGGTCGGCGCAAGGAGGTGGGTCCTTTCGCGGCAGGCGTATGGCACGGCAATGCCGGCCTGCCGGGTCGATCGTGTGGGATGGCGGTTGCTTGGGGAGCCGGGGGCTACGCCTCGGCGGAGCCGTGTCCGGCGTCATGTTCGCCTGGCGGTGGCCCGTAGGTCTGCATCAGGTGGCTGACGCTGGCCTCGGCGATGGCGTTGGAGACCATGACCTCGGCTTCCTCGCGGATGTCGGGGTGCTCGGCGAGGTAGGCGTCGAAGGCATCGCGCGCCTTGGTGTAGGCGGCGTTGGAGCGCTGGGTCTGGCGGAATGCGTCGACCACAGCGTCGATGAGTTCCATGGCGCGGGCCTTGGCGGCGAGCTGCGGTGGCCCGACAAGATTGCGCAGCTCGACGCCGAAGACCTCGGCGAAGCCGATGGCCTCGTCGAGGTTGATGCGGCGCTTGCGGTTTTCGATGCGCCAGACAGCGGACGGGTTCATCTCGAAGCCGGCCTCGTTGAGCCGGTCCGAGAGGTTGGTGGTGCTCCAGCCGCGCGCCTCGCGTTCCAGCTTGATCCGCACCGCGACGTTCTCCTCACCACTGAGCAGGATCCCCTGCGGGGAGTCGTCACCGACCATGACCACCTCCTTCCATTCGTAGCGAATCTCTGCGGATTGCAGCGACAGGTAAACAGTAACATGCGTTCTGCGAGATGCAAAACACTTCTGCAATCTGCAATTCATGTGGCATAGTGGTACTACCAACCGCAGCACACCGAAGGAGTCCGCACGACCTCACGCGCACAGGAAAAGCCCCCGGCACAGCCGGGGGCCCAAGCGCAAACCTCTCAACCGCCATCCCTAGCGATCAACCTGCGAGGCCGGGATTGCCGTCCCATATGGCCCGCAAGACGAGGAGCTCGATGCCCAGTATGGACGATGCCCGCCCCAACACGCCATCCCTCACCGAGACGAGCGGCGGCATACCTGCCGCCGACGCCTTCCCCCGCCCCGTGAACGAGCCGGTGCTGTGGCCGACGCCCGCCATTCCCGGCCAAGGAGCCCGCGTCCAAGATGAGGACGATGCGGCAAGCAGGGCCGGGGACCTGCCCACCGGAGGCGAAGCGCCCCCGCACCCGCAGGAGGCGGACGCTCGCCAGGCTGCGGCGGGTGCCTCAGCAGATGCCAGCGGTGCCCAGACAGACGTCGCACCGGCACCCGCGTCCGAAGGCGCGGAGGTGCTGGCGGACCTGCAGGTGCAGATCAAGCGGTACATCGTGCTTCCGAACGACGAGGCGCTCACGGCCATCACGCTGTGGATAGCCGCCACACATCTGCAGACCGCGTGGCAGCACGCGCCGCGCCTGGCCGTGGTCGCTCCGGCAAAGCGGTGCGGCAAGTCACGGCTTCTGGACGTGGTGACCGAGAGCGTCCACAAGCCGCTGATAACCGTCAACGCCAGCCCAGCGGCGATCTTCCGGTCCATCACCGACAACCCGCCGACCCTCCTGGTCGACGAGGCGGACACGCTGTTCGGCACCGCCAAGGCCGCCGAGCGCAACGAGGAGCTGCGCGGCCTGCTCAACGCCGGACATCAGCGCAACCGGCCCACGCTGCGCGTGACCGGACCCGAGCACGAGCCGATGGCGTTCCCCACCTTCGCCATGGCAGCCCTCGTCGGCATCGGCGACCTGCCCGACACGATCATGGACCGCTCGGTCGTCATCCGGATGCGCCGCCGAGCAGAGGGCGAGTGGGTCTCCAGCTTCCGCACCGGCCGCGACACCCCCGCCCTGCACGCCTTGCGCGACCGCCTCGCCGCATGGCTCGGCCCCCTGCACGCGCAGGCGATGGACATGGAACCGGCCATGCCGGTCGAGGACCGCGCAGCCGACACCTGGGAACCCCTGGTCGCCGTCGCCGACCTCGCGGGCGGTGAATGGCCGACCCTCGCCCGTATCGCCTGCCGGGCGATGACCGACTTCGAGGCGGGCCAGGACGAGGACGGCGGGCTGAAGGTCCGCATCCTCACGGACATCCGCCGGGCATTCTCCGGCGAAGGGGATCCCGCCGCCCTGCGCACGAGCCGCCTTCTTGAGCAGCTCAACGCCGACGCCGAAGCCCCCTGGGCCGAATACAGCCCGAACGGGCTGACCCCGCGCGGCCTGCAGCTGCTGCTGAAGGACTACGGCATCAGCTCAGCCAACCGCCGATTCCCGCAAGGTGCCCAGGCCAAGGGCTTCGCCCGCACCCAATTTCTCGACGCCTGGGCACGCTACTGCCCCACCCCCGGCCCCCAGCCGGAGCCCGAACAGCCGGGCACCGAGTCCGACGACGCCAGCGGAGCCTGACCCGCCTCCACTCGTCCCCTCCCGTCCCCGTGCAGGTCAGCACGGGGACGGGAGACAGAACCGCAACGAGTCGACTCGACATCACCACCCCACTTGTACCTGCTCTGACCAGCGATGCGACGAGTGGGGACGAGTGTCCGCACATCACAGCGGCCCGCCCCGCTCGCGCATCCGCGACCGCCGCCCTTCCCCCTGGAGTGCCTCCGCTTGCCTCACCCCACCGCTACCGCCCCGGCTGCCATAACGGGAACCGCCGCGATCCGCCTCGGCATCGCCCTGCTCGGGGCCATCGGTTTCGCCCTGTCCTACGACGCGCTGCGTCAGATGGCCGTCGCCATCCACATCCGCGGACTGCTCACCTACGCCTTCCCTCTCGTGATCGACGGGTTCATCGCCATCGGCGTCGGCGCCCTGCTCATCCTGCGCACCGCCCCGCTGCCTTCCCGCCTCTACGTGTGGGCGCTCGTCGGACTGGCCACCGCCACGAGTATCTGGGCCAACGCCCTGCACGCCATCCGCCTCAACCAGCAGACCCGCCACACCGGGCTGCACCTGGACGACCTCACCGTCGGCGCGCTCTCCGCCATCGCCCCCCTCGCCCTCGCCGGAGCCGTCCACCTCTACCTCGTCATCCGCCGCCACCCCACACCCCGCAATCTCCACCCCCCGGAGGACGCCACGGCACACCGCCACATCGATACCCCTCCTGGTGGCGATGACATGGTCCGCCGCCAGCGGCTCGCTCACCCAGCAGGCGAACCCAGCCGCCAGGAGAGCGCGCCCAAAAGCCCGGCCGCCGATGTGGCGGATAGCGCCGCTGATGTGGCGGAAGTCGCCCACGACGTGCCGGATGCCCCGGACACGTCCACCAAGGCCAAGGGGCGGCAGCCCAGCGCCACCATGGACCAGCTCCTGTCCATCGGCCGTACCGCAGCCCGAGGGCGCGACGGTCGCATCTCACGCCGCAACGTCGAAGCCGCAGTCCGGGCCCAGGGCTACTCCGTCGGCAGGAATCGCCTGGACGAGGCCAGGCTCGCCCTGCAGGCCGAACTCGACAAGGCCCCCGTCGGCGCGCGCTGAACTCCGCCGCCGCACCCATCCCACCTGCGGCTTGACCCGTCGCCACTCGTCCCCGCGCAGGTCAGCGCGGGGACGAGTGAAAGGCCCGCAACGAGTCAACCCGACATCACCACCCCACCCGCACCTGCCCTGACCAGGCATGCGACGAGTGGTACGAGACATCACCCAACACCCCACGGAGAATCACCTCATGCACGACCCGCACCACGAACCCCCCATCGACCAGCCAGAGATGAGCACCACCGCTACCAGCGCAGCAAGTTGGTGCGAGAGTAGTACTCCCGTTGGGAGTACTACTCTCGCGTCTCCCGCCCCGGGGGTGGCGGGAGCGGACCAGCGCCGGGGGGCACTGGACCGGCGGGATGCGACCGAGGGCGGCCCGCATCCCGAGGGGGAGACGACTCACCCGTGCCACAGCCCGCAGTGCGCGCACAGCACGCCGACGCAGCCGCCCGCGCGTAACCGCCTGCGCAAGACGAGCTCCAGCAAGCGCAAGTACCTGATCGCCAGCCGCTTCAACGACGCCGAGAAACAAGACCTGCTCGCTGCGGCTGCCGCGTGTTCCCTGACCCCGTCAGGCTTCCTCGCCCACGCCGCCCTCAGCGCTGCCCGCGATCTGACCCGCACCTCCGCCGAGGTCGCCGGCGAACGCGAAGTGATAGCCGAACTGTTCGCCCTGCGGCGCCGCCTCGGCCAGATCGGCAACAACCTCAACCAGGTGGCCAAGGCCACCAACTCCGGCGCGGATGTCCCCCACGCCGAGGCCGTGCTCGACGCCGTCCACCGTGCCGCACAGCGCGTGGACGCCTTCACCCAGCAACACCTCGAAACCCAGACCCGCCTCGGATGATCCCCCGAGTCCACAAGCGCGGTACGCGCACCATCGGCCTGATCAACTACCTGTACGGACCGGGCACACACGAGGAGCACATTGACCCCCACCTCGTCGCCGCGTGGGACAGCCTCGCACCGGACCCCGGCCGCGACCCCGATGTCACCTATAGGGATCTCCAGCGCCTGCTCGACCAGCCCGTCCAGGCGCTGCCCAAGAGCCGAAGGCCAGCCGAGCATGTGTGGCACCTGTCCGTACGCGCCGCCCCCGAAGATCCCGTCCTCACAGACGGACAGTGGGCGGACATCGCCCGGCGCATGGTCGCCGCCACCGGCATCGCCCCCGACGGCGACGACGCCACGTGCCGCTGGGCCGCCGTGCGGCACGCGGATGACCACATCCACATCATCGCCACCGTCGTACGGGAGGACGGCCGCCAGGCGCGTATCCGCCAGGACGGCAAGCGCTCCCAGGAAGAAGCACGGAAGATCGAGGTCGATTATGGGCTCAGGCGCCTCAACGCCGGCGACGGCACTGCCGCCCGGCGCCCAACCAGCGCGGAACGCCACAAGGCCGAACGCCAGGGCAAGGAACGCACCCCGCGCGAGGAGCTGCGCGAAGCCGTCCGCCGGGCGGTGGCCGGAGCCACCGGGCAGGAGGAGTTCTTCGACCGCCTGTCCGCGGCCGGTCTCCTGATCCGGCAGCGCATCGCGCCCTCCGGCGACCTGCTCGGCTACAAGGTCGCACTGCCCCAGGACCGCAACCAGGACCGCGAACCGATCTTCTATGCCGGCTCCACCCTGGCCCCCGACCTGTCGCTGCCGCGTATCCGCGAGCGCTGGGGCGGCAACGGCGCCGAACCGGACCAGGGCATCGACACCCCCACGAGCCAGGTCCCCCAGCCAACAGGGCCGGCTGCGGCACGCCGACGCGCAACCACAGCAGCGTGGCAGGCGGTGCTGGTCATCGACCACGGCGACGACGCCCAGGCCGCAGCGCACATCGCCGCGGCCGGCGAGGTCCTCGACGCACTCGCCAAAACCTCCGCCGCCCACACCCGGCGTGAACTGCGCGAAGCCGCCTCCGCGTTCGAGCGGGCCTCCCGCTCCCACATCCGGGCCGAGCGCGGACACGACCGCGCCCTGCGCCAGGCCGCCCGCGAACTCGTCTACAGTGGCCCCGCCCTGGGCCGCGGGGAAGACGGGGCGACCACCGCGATGCTGATCGACATGGCGTTCTTCCTCGTCACCGCTACCGCGCACTGGCACGGCAAGAAGCAGCACGCCCAGCAGGCCGCCGCCGCCCACCAGGCCGCCGAACACCTGCGCACCGCCTACCAGTCAGCCGCCGCCCAGCCCATGGCCGCGCTGCACCAGCGGGGCCGCCACCTGTCCCAGCCACTCCAGCGCAAGCAGGTGGCCCATCTGCGCCAGGCGGTGCCGGAGCTGGCCGAGCAGATCCTGGCCGAGCCCGGCTGGTACGCATTGGCGGCGACCCTCGCCGACGTCGAGAGCGCCGGCCACGAACCCACCACTCTGCTCGCCGAGGCAGCGGAGGGGCGGGAGCTGGATACGGCAGAGTCGGTCAGCGACGTACTGGTGTGGCAGCTGCGGCGCATGGCCGATCTGCCCGCCGACGCCACGGCGATGCCCCAGCCCAACAGCAACCCCACGCCGCCGTCGGCCGGGCTCACCGCCGGACCCTCCACAAGCCGCACCGGCCAGCCCCGCAAGGCCAGATGATTTACGGAAGTCGAGGGCGTCCGGCCCGATAGTCCTTACCCGGCAGGACGATCCGCGCTTTCAACGCGCGGACCAGGCAGCAGCCAGCAGCCCGCGTACTAGCCGCAAAGAAGATGCCTCTGCCGCCGTCCCAAGGGACGGCGGCAGAGGCATCGTTGTACGGGATACGGGGCAGCCGGTCGCGAGGAGTCAGCCGCGGCGGATGACGGTGAGCCGACCCTCCGCGCTCCCAGGCAGCGTGTGCCGCGGCACCGGATACGGGGAGGCGAGCGAGTAGGCGAAGGCGGCGACCATGTCGTGCGGGACGCTCGCGCTGAAGCTGGCGCACCACAGATACGGGGCACCGAGGACCGGTTCCGCCCATGCTTGCCAGCCCATCAGGTCAGGGCGTGGGTCGGCGTCGTGGATGAGCGGTGGCAGCGTCTCCAGCGACACGCTGGAGGAGAAGCCGGGGTCTGTGGCGGTGGTGTGCGGGCGGTCCACGTCACGGATCCAGCCCTGGGCACTGAGCGCGGTAAGCACCGTCGCGGGGCCGCCAGAACCTGCGGCGGGCTCATCGCGGGCGTCCAGCGCGAGGAGGAAGTCCGCGAGCGCCTCGTGCGGTACGCCGGTGGTGAAGTACGCGTTCCACTCCGTCATGGCGCTGGAGGGGAGCGGGCGGGCGGAGATCTGCCAGGCCACGGGCAGGCCGCCGAGTTCGAACGGATAGGCCGCGAGGATCCACTCGGCGCCGCGCAGTTCGTCCGGGCTCACGTACAGCAGGGTGTTGCGGGCGGTTGGCCACATGCGCCTGGCCATGCCGGTGAGGGTGTCGCCGATCCGGTCGGCGAGAGCGCCGTCGTCGCCGGCCAGGTGACGCGGGGTGACCCAGTACACCGGGTCCAGAGAGGCGGGAGAGGAGGGGGCGTCGGGGTGGTGCGGGTGCAGGGATGCCTCCGTAGGCTCGGGGGTGGTTACTGGCCGCTGTTGCTCGCTCGGACCGTCGTGCGTCGGCGGCGCGGGGGCACCCACGGTCGGCTCCTGCCAGGTGAGCCGGACGGCAGCCCCAGGCTGAACTGGGGCTCTCCGGGCAGTCGTCTACGTTGACATGCCTCAGCAGGCGTACACCAGCCCTTCCGGGATCTTTCCCGTCTGCCCCCAGCGAATCTGTCCGTCGGGGCCGGCGCCTTGGCGCTACCGGGCGAGAAGGGCGCTTACGGTCTTGCCGCCGGGCATCCGGCGGGCCACCGCGGTGGCGCGGGCGAGGCGGTTGACCATGGGCCAGCCGAAGCCCCCGGTGCCACCGTTCAGGTCGGGGGTACGCATGCGCGGCGCCTGCGGGCTGCGGTCATGCACGGCCACCTCGATGCTGTCCGGGTGCGCGGTCAGGTCCAGGGTGCAGGTGCCGCCGCCGTGGCGCAGAGCGTTGGTGACGAGCTCCGAGACGACCAGGACCACGGTGTCGGCCTCCTCGGCTGCGATCGGATGGTCGAGACCTTCGATGAAATCCCGGGCGCTCTCGCGTGCGCCGGCGACGGACGTCGCGGAGCGGACGGTTGCGGCGTTGACACTCATCGTGTCCATCAGGTCACCCTGGTCTCTGGATCGTCCATTCCCGGTCCCGTCTGCGCGGTGCTTGTGCCCCGGCAGGAGCCCGTTAACCGGGCCGTGACGGCTTCGCACCTGCCCCCGTCGCTGTTTGAGGTCGATTACCTCACCGCCGAATGCGCGGAAA
Source organism: Streptomyces sp. NPDC052236 (assembly GCF_044548015.1). NCBI lineage: Bacteria > Bacillati > Actinomycetota > Actinomycetes > Kitasatosporales > Streptomycetaceae > Streptomyces > Streptomyces sp. NPDC052236. Next base: position 242,712 of record NZ_JBIUBL010000001.1, read on the forward strand.
TCTATGCTGGCCGGAGTAGACATCGGGTGGTGGCGTGGTTATGGTTTCTCTCGTCGCCAAGATCAACGGGGCCTGGCAGAGACGAACTGCCGGGCAGCAGTACACGCAGTTGCAGTGCGCAGGACGGTGCGGTGGTGGAGTTCCGAAGCCAGGGTGTTGCAGGACGGCGACGGGACTGACGACCGGACCGGGTGGCCCGCAGTGATCAGGGGCTGCCGTGAGCAGTACCGCAGTGGCAGTACCTGTAAGTGCAGTTCGCAGTACCCAGCAGTGAAGTCAGTGAGCAGCACCTCGGTGAAGGCGTCGGCTGCGGACGCGCGCACCGGGAAGTTCGGCAGTGGGGTTCTAAGCCAGGGCAGACGCAGGACGGGCGACGGGGCTGGCTGCCGAAGAGTGGCGCTGTCGCAGGCCACTGAGCAGTTCGCATCACCAGCAGTACGCAGTCCCCCGCTTGGTAAGCAGTTGATCACCGAGGGAAGAACGGAGGAGCCCCGCGCCATCAGGATCGCCCGGGCGGAAGTCTTGAGTCCGGGTACCGCAGGACATCGATAGTGAGGTGGTCTCCGGTCAAGCAACCGCGATCCCAGCACACCCGACAGCATCTTGGTCGGGTCTGCGGACACAGAAGGCCGGCGCAGTATCAGGGTCGGCAGATGGTGTAGCAGTTCCTTCGGGGCCCTGGCGCCAATGGCGCCAGGGCCCCTCCACGCGTTCCACAGAGAGGTGCAACAGCAGATGACTCGTTCGGCCGCCTCGATGACGACGACTACCCCGCCTACACGACGGGGTGGGCCACCCAACACCGCCTAACTTCGCGGCCTTGGTCGTTCCTCCAAGGAACAGACAGCGCGCTCCCTCGGGGAACAGACAGCCCGTTCCCTCGGGGAACGTCCCGTCTCACCGCATCGAGTCGACGCAGCGCTCACCGACGAGGAGAGGACCGGCAGCCGTGTCTTCGCGTGTCCTCTACGCGGCCTGAACGAGGGCGTGAGCCCGCTCGTTGAAGTCGGCGACGAGGCGGTTCTTACCGAAGGGCTGCATGCGCCGCCGCAGGTCTTGCACTGCCTCGATGGCCCGCGTGCTCTTGACCTGTCCCGCCAGGGTCAGCGTCCGCAGGCCAGCCGCGTGCGCCGAGTCGAGGTCATGGCGCTGAAGGTGGGTGACCGCGAGGGCGGCCTGAGACATCGCGCCTCGCCGGGCGCGCTTCTGCGCATGGGCGTGCTCGATCGACCTCACGGCATGAGTCTCGGCCGCGCTGGAGTCTTCGAGGTCCCGGAAGGTCATTGCATGCTCGCCATGCAGGTATGCGGGGTCGATGAACTCGGCCCATGCCTGTTCCTCCTCGGGCCGGACCCGCTCGTACGCCTTCTCCGATTGGGCGACGGCACGGCTTGCGGCGGTCGCGTCGCCGAGCTTCGCCAAGGCCCGCGCTTCGAGGCACCACAGGTCGGCGAGACACGCAGGCGAGGTGGCCTTCGACAGCCCGTGTCGACCGGCCTGAGCGAGACGCCGCCCCTCTTGGGGGTCACCGAGGAGCGTCGCTTGATCGGCCATACCGGCAAGGACGTGCGCCCCGAGCGCGGCATTCTTGGATTCCTCGGCCAAGCGCAGTGACTGAATGAGGTAGCGCTGTGCGATGCCATGCTGTCCGGAGTCGTAAGCCATCCAGCCGAGAAGGTAGGTCTGCTCGGCGGCGGCCTCGCACAGGGCGCGGCGGACCTCTTCGGTGTGCGTCCGGCGAAGGAGCGGATAGACGTGTTGGCTCATGTACTCGGCCAGCACCAGCCGCCCCGAGCCTCCGCCCTGGAAGATGTCCATCCTCTGGAACGTCTCGAACATCGACTTGACGGCCGTCACGTCTTCGAGGCGCACGCGAGGCCCGGTAGTCGGCTCCTGGTCGAGGGTGTTCATCAGCCAGTCGCGCGAGGGTCCAACCCCGGCGACCGCAGCAAAGGGCGCGGCAGCTAGCAGCTTGCGTCGGTCCACGTCAGCTCTCCCCAGTTCGGCAACTGCTCTCACGGTAGCCGTGTACGAGGTGTCGTAGACGAGTGCGGCGTCTGCCCTTGTTCCGTCGCCGAAGCCGAGGTCATATGTGGTGACGCGGTAGCCGAAGTGGTCCGAGAACACGTCGGCGATGATGTCCGGCAGAGGAGTCCTCGGCTTCTCGCCTTCCATCCAAAACCGAATCCGCGTTACGTTCGGTGAAACATTCGGCTCGTTCCACTCTCGTGCCTTGGATTTGATGCGACGCGCCAGCTCCCCCCGGCTCATGCCAGCACGGGTGAGATGGTTCGCGAGTTGCTCGTTAGGCCTCTTCATCTCAAGGCCCTCCGGTTAACGCGGGCCGAAAGCGACACCTTTCGACACCCCTCTACACGGTACCCAACTCCCCACGCCAGGTGTTGCCTTGTCGTACCAAGTCACCCGGCCGGGACTGCTCACCTGCTACTCGGCGGCCGTAAAGGGGACGTGTCGTGACCTTCGAAGTACTGGGGTGATCCCCGTGTGTACACCAACGTCCGAGCCCAATGCCACGAGTGCGGACACCGGAACCCGAGCCTCGCAGCGATACACACGCTGCCTGCGCGTGACGGAGCGAACCCCCTCCGAACTGCGTCGGCTACTGCGCTTACTGCTGGAGACCGCTGGTCTGGAGCCGATCACCGACGACGTGCTGTTCGTGGTGTCGGAGCTCGTGACGAACGTGTGGAAGCACACGGATGGCCATTGCCACTTTGCTGTCCACACGAGCCAGCTCGGCGTACACATCCTCATTCGGGACTACTCCAGAGACCTGCCCATGGGGGGCGCGGTAAACCAGGACAACGAAAGCGGTCGCGGCATCCTCGCGGTTGATCAATTCGCCACGACCTACGCCGTACAGGAGCTTCCGGACGGGAAGATCGTGGCGGCTTTCCTGGCCGCCCCGAAGCAGGTGGAAGCCGACGTAGTTGATCAGGACAAGGGGGGTGCCTAATGCCCCGCGCTGTCCACCGGTTCGAGGACCGGAAGCCTTTCGGTTACGCCGAGAGGAGCGGCTGATGGCCAGACACGCCAAGCGGCGGATGTCCTTCTCCATCGTTCCCCGCGGACTCGCGCTGCGCGAGTCCACTACCACCGGAAGCCTGGCTCCGCCTGGGAGTACAGCCTTCTCGAACGCGGCTTCGCCGTGTCGGAGGAGGTCCAGCCGGACACCGTGCTCCTTCGGCGGTTCCTTGACGCGATGCGGCGTCAGCAGGTCGAGGAGTGCCGCGAAGGGCCAATGCCCATCACGGCCGAGGCAATCCGGCAGACGGCGGACTACGTACTCAGCGGCCACTTGGACGCGGCGCAGGACAGCGACCTCGACGCCACAATCCTCACGCTTCAGGGGCACCTCTCAGCCCTCGCGCAGGAAGCTGAGGCGCAGTTGGACACGGGGCGCGTTGTGGTCCGCGAAATGGTCAGCCGAGCGCGAGCCGTAGCCAACGAGGAGTGCCAACCGTGCCTGAAGGACGCCAGGCACGCCGCTCTGACGGCACGTGACCTCCTGGCCCTGCTGACCCCCGAGGGCTGGAGTGCCGACCCCACAGAACCGAAGGAACCGGCCAGTGCCTAGGAAGATGATCTCCAGACCGACCGTGACACCCTTCGTCGTTGCCTTGGACGACGAGCGGGCCGGGCCCGAGGAGGACCTGACGATCCAGTTCACTCCGACGCCACGACTCGCGTACAGGGTGCCGCAGCCCGGCGACCGTGACCGAGGCGGAGTGCTCTGGGCGCGCGTCGAGCGCACTTCCCGCAGGGGAAAGCCGATCTACGACGCGATGAACTCCGAGCGCCAGCGCGAGTGCATGTACGACCTGCTGTGCCAGGTGTGTGGGGAGCCCGCGAGCCGAAACGCATACGGCTGGCTCTTCCTGGACTGGCTGATGCCGCTGGACCCGCCGACGTGGCCGGAGGGTTCGCTCACCAACATGCCTCCGCTGTGCGAGAAGGATGCGCGGGTGGCGGTGGAGCAGTGCCCGCACTCTGACCGCTTCGTCCCGCTCCGCGTCAAGCTGCCTCGCCTCTGGGGTGTGTCCGGAGTTCACTACCGGTTGACCAAGGACGGCTGGCAAGCCGATGCCTCGATTCCCTGGATCAAGTACGGAGACGAAAGTCTGGACGCCGTGCTGGCCTCCCAGCTCATCCGCGAGCTGTGCAAAGTCACGGTCGTCGACATGCCGTGAGCACCGGCGGCTGCATCACCCCTGAAGCTCCCGGCCCCTCTCTCGTAACGCTCTGGGGAGAGGGGGGCCGGGTCTCATCTCAAGCAAAGGACAGCTAGGCCGTGGACGCATTCTGGAATCTGAGGCGCATTCGCTCGTTCATCGCGCTTGATCGCCAGTTGGAGCGGTACGACGCGTTCGCCGAGCTGCACTGCGACACGGATCGCCCCGTGGACCGCGTTACCGTCCGCATCTCTCTGTTCGGGTTGCGAGCCGAGGCCGAAGGGAAGACGGGGCTGGCCGCGCTCAACGTCATCCGCCGGGAGCACCCCGCAGCGGCCCACGTCGTCTACACGTACTTCACAGCAATGGCGATGCTGCTCGCCTTGGCCCTCGCCATCCTGAGCCTGTGGGGCAGGTGAGCCGGGTGGTAGCGCTGATCAGAAGGCGCACACCGGCGCCCCCGCTGTCCAACCGCGAGCGCAACATACAGCGACTCCTCAACCCTCCGCGCCCAACGCTGCTCGATCGGCTGCGCTCGGCCTGCTACGACGCGGAGGAGTGGTGGTGTCGACACGTGACCCAGCGGGAGCTGCACCGGCAACTCGACACCATGAGCAGAGCCTTCCGCGCACAGCATCCTCCCGAGTGGGACACCCAGGAGTTCGCAGAGAGGCCGCGTCGCCGCATCGCCGAAAGCGTGGCCCAGGAACGTACCCGTCCGTGAGGCACGCACGCCCGCCGTCTCAACGGCGGGCCCCTCAAGCCCCCTGCCTGATCACCGGAGCCACAGGAAGCCCCGCCACCCGGCGGGGAGGGCTCTGAGGTGACCGTGGCGGGGTGTCAGAGCCCGCCCCTGCTGTTACTGGAGGTCCCCCCGGCCTCAAGGACAGGTCGCAGCAGGGGCGGGCGCTTCAAACAATCAAGAGAAGGGGCCGCATTGTCAGCCCAAGAAGATGACAACGAGCTGTTCGACCTGGTCAGCGGTGTGGGTTCCGCAATCAACGCCAGCAAAAGCGAAGCCCTCCCTGACGAAGTGCGCGAAGTCATGGGAGACGTCGCGGAAGGTCTTGCGAGCAGGCTGCCCCGCCCGAACGAGGGCACGTAGCTCCGAGCGTCACCACCGCTCACTGAGTCCCCCGTCCGGCTGGAGGGATGTCTCCCTGTCGGCCGGACGGGCCCCGCGACCGTAAGTGCACCTGTCCCGCCCGAAGTCGAGTCAGGAGATCTCTCTTGGACGTCGTAGCGCTGCTCGGGCCCCCTGGCTCCGGGAAGAGCACCATGACCGCGGCCCTCAATACCGCCCGTGGTGACGTGCGTGTGTTCCGACTGCGGGAGTTCGCGCACCAACAGGCCCGCACAGACCGCGCTGTGGCTATGGCGTTGGTCAATAGCTGGGACCCCTTGGGATGGCTCCCCGACGGCTTGGCTACCGGGCTCGCTCGGCGCGCCCTGGAGGGTCACGTGTGCCACGGTGGCGTGCTGCTGATGGAGAGCTACCCCGGAATCCCAATCCAAGCCCTGTCCCTGCTGGAGGATTTGAAGCGACTCGGATGTGGGGGCGGGGTTATCGAACTGACCGCTCCCGAGCCGGTCCTGCTGCAAAGGATCCAGCGTCGGCTCGTCTGCCCGGTCTGCGATTCGCAACGACGGCGCCCTGCCCAGCCCCACCCCGAGCAGCCAGGCAACTGCCTCTCGTGCGGCGCAGACCTGGAGCGGCGCCCAAATGACGCGCTCCATGTGGCTGCCCGGAGGATAGCCCGCTACCAGCATTACGCCTCCCAGACCCGTGCTTCATGGGAGAGCGGCGGGCTCGTCTGGCGCACTGTCGACGCCGACCAGGACGAGCTGCTCGTCATCGCCGCAGCGCTCTCCGCATTTCGCTCGCTCGTAGGAGTCCCCTCCACCCCACCTTCATGAAAGGACATGCCTGCCCATGGCTGTTTCCTTACCGATGCCCAGCGTCGGCCCTCCATCGGACACGTACGGACATGCCCGCATGCCGGCCCCTGGCTCCGCCCCTGCACCGGAGAAGATCGACCGCATCGAGTACGGCCGGTTCCGGAACGTGTACGTCTACATCACTGAAGCCTGCCAACTGCGCTGCTCCGGCTGCTACATGGGCGAACGCCTGGAGCGGGCGCTGAAGATGCCGTTCGAGCAGATCGAGGCGACGCTCACCCGGTGGCGGCAGTTGGGCGGCTCCAAGCTGACCATCCTTGGCGGCGAGCCGACCCTGCACCCCCGCTACGAAGACACCATCAAGCTCGCCGGCGCCCTGGGCTACGAGCACGTGATCACTACCAGCAACGGTCTCGCCTCCGCAAACCGCAAGTTCCGGCGCCTCCCGCCCGCCGACTTCGCGTATGTGCAGATCAGCGTGGACGGCGGCAGCGCCGAGACGCACGACGCGGTACGCGGCGAGGGCAAGTTCGACGAGACCCTCGTGACCGTGAAGGAGTTGTGCGAGCGGGGTTTCGATACCCGCATCATCTGCACGGTCAGCAAGCGCAACGAACGCGACTGTCTCCAGCTGCTCGACCTCGCTGACGAGATCGGTGTCAGCCTGGTGAAGTATCACGTGCTGTCGGTGATCGGACGCGGGCACGGCAGTCCGGAGGACGGCATGGAGCCTCCGGAGTGGCTGGAGTTCTGCGATCGCCTGCACGCGGCGGCCCAGGGCTACCAGACTCGGGTCTGGTATCAGCCGACCTTCGCCCGCCGCTCCGAGATGCCGCGGTTCGAGGCCGAGGGCTACCGGGGCTGCGTCGGCCGCACCCTGGACCGCATCTCGATCTTCCCGGACGGGCGGGCGTATGTGTGCTCGTTCCTGTTCGACACCGACCTGCACTTCGCCGAGATGCGCGACGGCCGGATCGAGCTGAACAAGGGCGACAACGAGTTCGACCTGTTCACCGGCGCCCTGACCGCGCCCGGCTGCGGAAGCTGCAAGGCGCCGCGCTCGTGCATGGGCGGCTGCCCCGCAGAGCAGATCGTCGACGGCCGTTCCTCCTGCGCCGCCTACGACGACATCGTCCCGGTGTGCCGACTGTGGAAGTCGGTCCCGGCCAACTAGCCCTCGCAACCTCTGCTTTCCCGGTTTCGTTGCACGAGCGACCCCAAACGAAGGAGAACCCACCGTGTCCACCACCGAGCGCTACATGTCCTGCGTCGACCTGCACCTCGTCCTGCGGGACGACCAGGGCCGCGTCCTGCTGGGTGAACGGAAGAACACCGGCTACATGGACGGCGCATTCCACTTCATCGCCGGCCACCTGGAGGAAGGCGAGCCGGCCAGCCGGGGCGTGATCCGCGAGGCATTGGAAGAGGCCGGCATCGTCCCCGAGGACCACAAGCTCGTCCACGTCATGCACCACTACACCAACAGCGGCCGCATGGCGCTCTTCTACCAGGCCACCCGCTGGAACGGCGAGATCACCAACCGCGAGAAGGACAAGTGCGCCGGATGGCAGTGGTTTGCCCCCGACGCCCTGCCCAAGATGATCCCGTACGCCGCCGAGGCGCTGGAGCACATCAGCAAGGGCGTCTTGGACTCCGAGCGGGGCTGGGAACGACGATGACCCCTCGTCAGCCGCAGTGGGACCTTGCGTGCTTCAGCTATCTGGCGCATGCCCAGGTCTCCCATGTCAGCCGCTACCCGGCTGCCAACCAGGGCGCCGAGGTGGTTTGGACGTTCTCCTCGCTGGCCGGGGACGGGCCGATCGTGGCTCAAGCCTGTGCGGCGCGCGGTTTACGCACGGCGCTGGTCGCCAACCAGGTCGGACACGAGCCCACCGGGCGGCACGCCCGGCAGAGCCTCGACGCCGCCGGGGTGCACCGTGCCGGTTCCGGCTCGGCACCACGGCACACGCCACATCTGACCGTGATCACCGACGATGCGGGCACGCGTACCTGGTTCGCTGACCTCACCGACGCTTACGCCAGTCTCCACCAGGCCGACACCAGTCCCCTCGGGCAGGCACGGCTGGCCTACATCGACGGTTACACGGTCATCGCCGACGCGGCGGCCGACGCACTGCAGGCCGCGGCGACCGCGGGTGTGCCGGTGCTGCTGAACCTCGGCAGTGACCGGATCCACCCCAAACTCCAGCAGGCCGCCCAACAAGCCCATCTGTTCGCGGTGCAGACCAGCATGCCCGAGGTCCAGGCACGGGACGCACAGCAGACCGCGCGCAGCCTTCTGACGGAACTGGGCGCACACGCGGCGGTGGTCACCGTGGGGGCGCTGGGCGCCGTTGCCGTCACCCACACCAGCACACACCGCATACCCGCTCAGAAGGTCGACGTCGTTCACACGCACGGCGCCGGGGCAGCGTTCTCCGCCGGACTCGCCGCCGCCCACCTCGAAGGCCACGACCTGCCCGCCGCCCTGCACTTCGCATGCAAGGCGGGCACGGCCCACTGCACCACCGTCCCCGGTACCGACACCATCATTCGGGAGAGGACCGCATCGTGATCGGTGAGCTCACCAAGCCCCTGCACAACCTCAACTGGGACGACACACCCGCAGTCGAGGCCGCGACCAGCAACGTCCTTGCCACCCTCGCGGACGACGGAGACCTCCTCCGGCGCCTGGCCCACCTGGTGCCCCAGGACGAGCACCTCAGCCGCCTGTCCGAGCACTACGACATCCTCGACAAGCTTGTCCTGCACGACGACCCGGCCGGATGGCGCCTCCGCCTGCACGTCTTCCTTCCCGGCCACTTCGACCGCCCCCACAACCACCGCTGGACATACTCCTCGCGAATCCTGCGCGGCAGCTACCAGCACACTCTCTACGGCCTGGACGACATCTTGGACGAAGGCATGGAGGTGGCCGCGCTCCAGCCGTACATGGTCCGCACCGAGACGGCCGGCGACTCCTACACGCTGCACCACCGGATGATCCATGCGGCCGTCGCCGAGCCCCACACCGTCACCCTCATCGTGCGCGGCCCTGCGCTCAAGGACGGATTCCTGGTCAGCGACCGGGACACAGGCAAGGCATGGTGGCAGTACGGCGCCGCAAAGGAGTCGCGGAACGAGGCCGAGAAGAAGCGGATGAGTCAGGCACGGGTCAACCAAGTGCTCAGCGACCTCGCCGAGCAAGGCATCATCTGACCCTGCCGCCTCGCGTGTGCCCCCGGGACTGCCCTCCCCTCCCCGGGGGCACACCTATCACCTACTACGCCGATCCCATCACCGCAGTCACAGCCGCAGCCGCGATAAGATAAAGGGACTGTCCCCTTCGCAGCCTGGTCGACACCCAGCCCCCGGTCCGCGCCGACGTCAAAGCCTGCGCCGCGGCTACCCCCAACCCGGCAATGCGCTGATCGCTCCCGCGAACTACACCCAAGGACCGCACCGGCCTCCCCCCGGCCCTTCCCGCAATTGTGGGTAGCTCACCGCCCGTCGGTAAGGGCGCGCTTTGGCCACGGTTTGCCGAGATGCAGCAACTCCGAAGAGTGATAGGGGCTTTCGGCCCTGGTCGCGCAGGGCGGTCGCCATGACACTGTGTTCATGACCTCATGGGTGGCAATTGACTTCGAGACGGCGAACGAGCACCGCGGCAGCCCGTGCTCCGTCGGTATGGCAGTGGTCGAACAGGGTCGCGTCGTGCGCTCGTGGAGCACGCTCATCCAGCCGCCGACAGTGCTCGGCCATTTCAACCCGTACAACGTGCGGGTCCACGGCATCACGGCGGACGATGTCGCCACCGCGCCAAGGTGGAAGGCGGCATTGGCCGACATCCTCTCGTTCGCGGACGGGCGTCCACTGGTTGCCCACAACGCAGGCTTCGATCTGAGCGTCATCCGGGCCGCCTGCGACGCCGAGGGAATCACCTGGCCGGAGCTTCGGTACTCCTGCTCTCAGGTCGTCGCTCGACGCACCTGGAAGCTACTTTCCTACGGCCTTCCGCACTGTATGGACGCCGCCGGGCTCGATTTCACCGACCACCACAACGCCGAAGCCGATTCCCGCGCAGCAGCCCAGGTCATGCAGGCGGCGATGCAGGAGGCGGGTGTGTCCTCCCTCGACGACCTGCTCACCAAGCACCGGATCCGATGGGGCTCCATGACTCCCGACGGACAGTGGCAGGGCAGCCAGTACCTGGGGGCAGACGGACGAGAACGCAAGCCGGTCCCCGGGGCCAACCCCGATGCCGACCCCGAAGGCGCGCTGTACGGATTGACGGTCTGCCTCACCGGCACACTCGCGTCGATGAAGCGGGAGGAGGCATTCGCCCGCCTCGCCGACGCCGGCGCCCAGCCGACGAAGAGCATGACCAAGAAGACCGACGTCCTAGTACGGCAGCCGTACTTCGTGATCATGGCCGAGGCGGCCGGGAACAGGGCGGCCACCGCGTGATCTTGAGTCTGTTGTGGACAAAACTTCAGATCTTGCGGTGGCCGCAGGCCACAGCGTAGACCCGGCGCGGTGGCAGCAGGTCAGTGACCAGGTGATCGCAGCGTTCGCGGGCCGGTTCGCCCGGGTGGAACCGCGGCGGGCTGCGGCCGTGTTCGTCACCGGGCTGCTCGCGGGCCTGGAGATCAAGACGAGCTGGCAGTTGGCCGAGCAGGCCGGGCATTCACGGCCGGACAAGATGCAACGGCTGCTCTATCGGGCGAAATGGGACGCCGACGCCGTACGGGACGACGTGCGGCAGGTCGTCGTGGACTCACTCGGTGACCCCGACGGGGTCCTCGTGGTCGACGAGACCGGTGACCTGAAGAAGGGAAAGCACACCGTCGGGGTCCAGCGCCAGTACACCGGGACCGCGGGCCGGATCGAGAACGCCCAGGTCGGGGTGTTCCTGACCTACGCGAGCCGGCGGGGGCACACCCTGATCGACCGTCGGGTGTACCTGCCCGAGTCCTGGACGAGCGACCGCGAGCGGTGCGAGCAGGCCGGCGTCCCGGACGACATCGCGTTCGCCACCCGTTCGCAGCTGGCCGAGGACATGATCACCGCAGCGGTCGCCGCGCACATCCCGGCCCGGTGGGCGGCTGCGGACGAGGCCTACGGCAACAACACCCGGCTACGCGGCGAGCTGCGCAAACTACGTCTGGGCTACGTGCTGGCCGTCTCCCGCGACCACCTGCTGCCACTGGACGGCGGTAAGACCCGCCGCCGCGCCGACCTGATCACCGTCGACCTGCCCGCCTGGGCGTGGACCCGGCGCAGCGCCGGGCCCGGGTCGAAAGGGCCCCGCTACTACGACTGGGCCTGGCTCGCCGACGTCGGCGCTGACGGTGACCCGGACGACGACGGTCGGCACAGCGTGCTGATCCGCCGCAACAACACGACCGGTGAGCTGGCGTTCTACCGGTGCTGGGCACCCGGCCCGGTCACCCTGGCCCAACTCGTGCGCATCGCTGGTATTCGATGGACGGTGGAGGAGAGCTTCCAAGCCGGCAAGGGGCAGGTCGGTCTCGACCAGCACCAGGTCCGCCGCTGGAACTCCTGGCACCGGTTCACCACCCTCGCTCTGGCCGCCCTGGCCATCCTCGCGATCTGCGCCGCCGAAACCACCAGCACCGAGCAGACCGAAGACCAGGACATGATCCGGCTGACCGTCAACGAGATCCGCCGCCTGATCAACGTCTTCCGCGACCAGCCCGCACGCAGCACCAGCTACCGTTTGCACTGGTCAGGATGGCGCCGGCAACACCAAGCCCGAGCCAAACGAGCCCATTACGCCCGCCGCCTCACCCTCGAACTTCAACCATGATCACGAATGGCGGCTGCCGTACAACCACTCTGACGGCCCCACGCGCGCTCATGGTCACTCAGCCGGGTGGCAGCTTGGCGCGCCGGGCCAGCGGCAGTCCCGTCGCGGACGGCTGAAGCGCGTACTGAGCCGCGTCCAGCGACACGATGGCGAGGCCAGCTCCCAAGATCTGAATCTGCGAGGCAGGCGCGGCGTAGCCGGGCGACAAGGATACCCGGATAAGGGCACCTGGTGGGGCGGGGGGACGTACCGAGGACAGTCAACGGTGCCCACGTTTACCCCCCGAAAACCTCTGCCAAGGGTCGACTTTCAGTGACAAGAGATGATCAGTCGAAGGTCATGTCTGTGCAGGTCAACGACCGACTGCAACAAGTGATGACAGGCCAAGATTCGTCACGTTCGGTAACAGGATGTCGTCGGTTCGATTCCGACCGAGGGCTCCACCAAAAGGCCCTGTCCCAGCCTCGCCGGCGCAGTCGTGCCGCCGGCGAGGCTGGGCTCACACTGACTAGCGAGGCAGCTGGCCGACCTTGTCCACGACGCCGCGCTTCAGCACGGCCGTCGTGCCGGTCAACATGCCGGCCTTGCCCCACTCCATGTCCTTCACCAGGTAGGACCGCTCGCCGAGGAAGGCGAACGTGCGGGCATCGAAGATCCACACATGCCGCTCGCCCTTCTGGTCGGTGCGGCCGACCGCCACCCCGTGCCGGCCGGCCGCGTCGACCGAATCCTTCACCCGCTGCACGCCGGGAATCTTGGCGGCCACGCGGTACAGCGCCGCGGTCACCTCGGGCGACAGGAGGCTTTCGCTCACCGCGCCGCCGATGTACTGGAACGCGTTGGCGTCCTGGCCCGCGCCGTTCTTGCTGAAGACCTTCCCCTCCTTGTAGACCCGCTTCAGCAGCGCGTCCGGATCCGTCGGCAGGTTCGCGTATGCGCTGTTGGGCGTCACGTCGGGGATGCGGACCATCTTGCCGTTTTCGCGGAACTGGGCGGTGACGCCTTTCGACTGCGGCAGCCAGATCTCCCGATCGTGCACCGCATCGAGCCTCGCGGAGCCCCGCCCCTTCGGCTGGCCCGCGAAAGCCACCTTGCTGTGTACGTAGACGAACTTGTCGGCGCCGACCGTGGTGCCCGGCTGGGCGGCCGCGGTGAACGCGATCCGTTCGAGCAGCGGGCCGGCGTCGTCACCGGAATCGCTGGCCACCGTGGGCGCGGTGGCATTCGAAGCATCGTTTGCCTTCGGCCCGGTCAGGGTCACGGCGCCGATCGCGACCGCGGCGACGGCGACGGCGGTGGCCGGCGCGATGATCAGCGCCCACCGGCGGCGGGCGGCGGTGCGCTGCGGTGCCTCAGTGATCGTCTGCATGAAAACGTCCTTCAACTCGCGGTGGCGGTCGGCGGACAGGTCGGAAACCGTTGGCGCCGGCAATGGCTCTCGTCCGGGCATCTCGTTCATCGGGTCTCCTCCTGATGCGACCGGGCCGCTTTGATGCGGCCACCCTGTACCTGTCCGCGCCGCGGCGCGAGTTCCATCTCGGTCAGATCGCGCAACCGTGCCCGGGCCCGGCTGAGCCGGGACCGGATCGTGCCGATCGGCACGCCGAGCGCCTCCGCGGCCTGGGCGTATTCCAATCCGGACCACACGCAGAGCATGAACACCTCCCGGTCGGCCGGACGCAGCCGCTTCAGCGCCGCGACCGCCGCGGTCAGCCTGTCGGCGTCGCGCATCCGGTCGGTCACCTCGTCGGCGAGGTCCGGCACCGTCTCGATCCGCAGGCGGCTCAGCGCGGCACTGTGCCGCCGGGCGGCGCGGCGCGTGTTGCGCAGCACGTTGGTGGCGATGCCGAGGAGCCACGGCAGGACGCTGTCGCCGTCCGGACGGACGCTCTCCCGCAGCCGCCACGCCTCGAAGAACGTCAGCGACACCACGTCCTCGGCCGTAGCCCAAGATCCGGTTGCACGGACGACATGCCGATGGACCTGGCCGGCGTGCTCGTCGAAGACCTGCCCGAACGCCGCGGGATCGCCGGCTCGGAGGCGGGCGCGAAGGGTGTGTGTCATGCCTCTTCCTGTCCGCTCGGGCGAACAAGTTCCCAGCTATTGAATCTTTCCCGACCCGATCTTGCCGGTGGCGATCACCTCACCCCGGCCCAGCGACCGACCGGCTGAGCGCCTCCACCGGCATCGAGGAGGACAAGGCCGCCTCCACCGTTCTGCCGGGGCCGCACCAGCCTAGGGTGGCGCCATGCGCATCGAGCGAGTCGTGGACGCCGCAGCCGTACACCTCGCGGCCGATCTGTTCGACGGGCCGCCGCTGGCGGTCCCGACCGCGCAGTTCCTCGCGCAGCCCGGCCACCATCTGCTCTTCACCTATCACGGCGAGCGGGCGGTAGGCATGATCTCCGGGGTGGAGACCACCCATCCAGACAAGCACCAGGTCCGCCGCTGGAACTCCTGGCACCGGTTCACCACCCTCGCTCTGGCCGCCCTGGCCATCCTCGCGATCTGCGCCGCCGAAGCCACCAGCACCGAGCAGACCGAAGACCAGGACATGATCCGGCTGACCGTCAACGAGATCCGCCGCCTGATCAACGTCTTCCGCGACCAGCCCGCACGCAGCACCAGCTACCGTTTGCACTGGTCAGGATGGCGCCGGCAACACCAAGCCCGAGCCAAACGAGCCCATTACGCCCGCCGCCTCACCCTCGAACTTCAACCATGATCACGAATGGCGGCTGCCGTACTAGTCTCGGCGGAACAGACGCAGCTCAAGCCCGGCGACGTCCTGAGCGGCAAGAGCAAGCAGGCACAGGCCCTGCTCGCTGCCGGGAAGGACATCGAGATCATGGACGAGGACGAGTTCCTCCGCCGCCTCGGCCCGTGACCTCACGCATGGACCCAAGAAGGCCGGCCTGCAGTCCTACGCTCTGGCGCGAGCCGGTCAACGGGAGAATCTCCGGGCCCATTGCTCATACGGTGCGGTGCGGGCTCTGGCCTGCTGACGTGGCAGATCATGATCGAGGTGAGGCGCATGACCAGCCCAGCACGCACCAACAGATACGAGTGGTTCTGCGTCCAATGCGGCGAAACGGTGGCTGCTGAGGCCGACCGCCACCCACGCTGCCGATCGAGGTCCGAGTGCTGATAGATCAGCGCGCCCCGCTCGGTCGACTGCCCGGCCCGCACCATCGTGTCCTTCAGCGTGGCTCCGGGATGGGTCGTGAGGGTGTGTCCGTGGCCTGGTCGATCATGCGCGAGGGCGAACGGCTCTTAGCGATCCTCCGCGTGGACAAGGGGACACGGGAGATGCCCGGCGGAGTGCTGGAGTTGGAGGAGTCCCCAAGTAGGGAGTCAACCGCGAGGTCTGGGAAGAGACCGGCATCCACGTTGAGGTCGACCACCTCACGGGCGTCTACAAGAACACAGCCAGGGGCGTCGTCGCCAGCGTCTTCAGTGCAAGTCTTCCGGAGGCACCGAGCGCACGTCCGCAGAATCGACGGTAGTCGGCCCCGGAACTGATCACGAGCGTATGTCCGAGGTCTATCCAATCCGCCTGCTGGACGCCCTCGACGCGGTCGACCGTACGGAGCCACGACGGCAAGCACCTGTTTCCCACACGGTAGAACCTTCCCTACTTCGTCAAGGCACCCGGCTCTGGCTGCCCCCGCGCTCCTGCCTCCGGCCCGCTCGGCGCTGCCGCCGCCGACACGCGCCCGCAGTGGATAGGCCGAAGGGCATGAGTCGAGACCGATCCGCGGGCCCAAACGCATGCCTCCGGCGGGGGCACTCAGACTCCGGGATGGGAGGGCCGCCGTTCGCGTACAGTGGTGGGCTGAGAGGATGTATGCCTGCCCTAATTGAGCATGTCCCCGTGGGCCTCAAGGGTCTTAACGAGTTCATGAGTAATCTGACGCACTGAAATCGCCGCAACGTTCCCGTCGAGTGGAAGAAAATCTCCGGTGACGTTGGAGATGTACCCCAATCCGTTCTGCTTGGCTAGGTTTTCATAGGCCGAGTTCAAGTTCGGGTCGACATGTGCCCCACCTTCCTTATTAGCCATGACCAACACGAACTTCTTGCGCGACCAAAGTGCGCCGTCAGCGTCTCGGGTGTGCTCTTCCGTCCACCAGGAGGAGAAGGGCGCAGGCAGGTGGATGCGTGACGGTGACAGCGGAACGACGTCGAGTGGGGCGAAGTAATCAGCTCCGACACCTTGAGTCATCCTCATAAGAACCAGCCCCGGCCCAACTGGCAACAGGTTTAGGGGGTTAATTCGAAGTGCCGTATCCACGTATGCCATCTGCTCTTTCACACCAATCTGGTCAAGTAGTGAATGGCTGTTTGTGGTGTTGTGAAGGAGGACGCGAATTGTCACAGCAAGGCGCTTCGCTTCGGCTTCAAAGCCTGCATCGAACGAGGCCGCCGACGCCTTCAGAAATCCGATGGGAGGAAGTCCGCGAGCGCCTCGGGTGGTACGCCGGTGGTGAAGTACGCGTTCCACTCCGTCATGGCGCTGGAGGGGAGCGGGCGGGCGGAGATCTGCCAGGCCACGGGCAGTCCGCCGAGTTCGAACGGATAGGCCGCGAGTATCCACTCGGCGCCGCGCAGTTCGTCCGGGCTCACGTACAGCAGGGTGTTGCGGGCGGTTGGCCACATGCGCCAGGCCATGCCGGTGAGGGTGTCGCCGATCCGGTCGGCGAGAGCGCCGTCGTCACCGGCCAGGTGACGCGGGGTGACCCAGTACACCTGGTCCGGAGAGTCGGGAAGGGAGGGATCGACGGGGTGGTGCGGGTGCAGGGATGCCTCCGTAGGCTCGGGGTGGTTACTGGCCGCCGTTGCTCGCTCGGACCGTGCGGCTTCGGCGGCGCGGGGGCGCCACGGTCGGCTCCTGCCAGGCGAGCCGGACAGCAGCCCCAGGCTGAACTGGGGCTCTCCGGGCAGTCGTCTACGTTGACATGCCTCAGCAGGCGTACACCAGCCCTTCCGGGATCTTTCCCGTCTGCCCCCAGCGAATCTGTCCGTCGGGGCCGGCTGTGGGATCTCACGAACCGTGTCCTAATCTCACGGCCGATGTCATATCGGCGGCCAGTCCTGAGACTGCGCAGGTCAGCGCCGTTCACGCACTGTCCGTCTCCAAGGATTCGGACACGGCCGTGAGACTGAGCGGCCGGACACGGCGCGAGACACCGCGAGAAGCCCGAGGTCACAGCGCTGCCGTAGGACACGAGCGGCAAGACCCTACACCGGCTGTGGGATCTCAGATCGGCCGGCCGAATCTCACGGCCGGTGGCCATTGCGTGGCCGATCGGCCACGGAACTGAGACTGGCTGGGCAGCCTGTTCACTCGTTGGAGTGAGCCACACGTGGGACAGGTCCTCCATGGACAGTGTCTTGGTGGCGCGGCCTTTCTGCCACTGGTCCGTGCTGGGGGTACGCATGAACCTTTCTTGCTGTCACGGTCAGTGTTCGTCGTCGAGATGACGCAGCTGTTGAGGGCCTGGGGTGGTCAGCTGCTTCGCTTGACCTGTTGCGCTCGGCCGCTCCGTGGTGGACGCCCCGCCGGTTGCGAGCCGCTGTGTGATCCGGTCGAACAAGTCCGTCAGTGGCGCACCGACGTCCTGGCCGAACTCAGTCAGCCCGTAGGTGACTTGGGGTGGCGTCGTCGGCTCGACCTTCCGCCAGACCAGGTCGTCCTGGACCAGTGCGCGCAGTGTCTGAGCGAGCATCTTCTCGCTGATGCCCTGGATGCTGTCGCGCAGCTCGTAAAACCGAAGGTCGGTGCTCCGCAAGGAGATCAGCACCCAGATACCCCACCTGCTGGTCACGTGGTCGACCACGTCGCGCGCAGGGCAGTCGGTGTGAAACACCTCATACGGACTGCCCGCCTCGGCCTGCGTCACCTGCGCACCTTCCCTCATATCCGGAGCTTACCTCTGGGTATGTTCTTACGAAAAGTAAGCCTGCCTCCTAGCGTCAATTTCCGCAGTGCACAACGGACCAGGAGCTGAACATGATCGTGGTGACCGGAGCTACCGGGAATGTGGGCCGGCCTTTGACGCAGGCCCTGGCCAACGCGGGCGAGCAGGTGACGGCGGTGTCACGGCACGCGGCGGCAATGCCGGACGGGGTCCGGCACGTGCCGGCTGACTTGGCCGAGCCGCAGGGCCTCACCCCCGCTTTGGACGGGGCGAAGGCGCTGTTCCTCCTGCTGTCCGGCGACCTGCACGCCCCCGAAGCCAGGCCGACCGACATTATCGACCTGGCCGCTGCCAGCGGGGTCCGCCGAGTCGTCCTGCTGTCTTCACAGGGCGTGGCGACCAGGCCGCTCGGCTCGTCGCGGATCGCGATGCGCGCGGTGGAGGACGCGTTGAGAGAGTCCGGCCTGGACTGGGCCGTGCTACGACCGGGCGGCTTCGCCTCCAACGCCTTGGCGTGGGCGGAGTCCGTCCGCACGCAAGGGACGGTCGCCGCACCCTTCGGCGATGTCGGGGTTCCGATCGTCGACCCGGCGGACATCGCCGAGGTCGCGGCGGCCTGCCTGCTGGACGACCGGCACACCGGTGGAATCTTCGAGCTGACCGGGCCCGAGGTGATCACGCCCCGTCAGCAGGCGGAGGCCATCGCCGCCGCGCTCGGCTCGCCGGTGCGGTTCCACGAACTCACCCGTGAGGAGGCCAAGGCCGCGATGACCCGGTTCGTGCCGCCGGAGCTCGCCGACGACACCCTGGACATCATCTCCGCCCCGAGCCCCGCCGAACTGCGGATCAGCTCGGACGTGGAACGAGTCCTCGGTCGCGCTCCGCGCCGTTTCAACGACTGGGTCGCCCATAACATCGCCGCTTTTCGCTGAGGCACAACTCAGCTGAAGCGCCCGGGCAGCCCCGTGCGACTACGGCCGCACGGGGCTGCCCCATAGCGTCACCGCCCACCACCATCCAAAACTCAAGAGCCGGAGCGACCTGACAGGGTCCTACTGGTCTCCTGCGCCGGAGATCCGTTGGCAGGAGCGGGCGAGGGAGTCGAAGATCTCTTCGGCTGTTTCGGTCCAGGTGAACGGGGTCGCGTTCTCGTTCCACCGGCTTTGCCCAGGCGTGCGGACGTCAGATTCCAGGGAGAGGGGCGATGTCCTGTGGGTGGCCTCCTGCGGGCCAGCCGCCTGCTACTCGTGGCCGGTCCGGGGATTCGGACGCAACGGTGAGACTGGCCGGCTTGGACACGGCGTGGGACACCGGGGCCAGCCGCAGCTCACAGCCTCTGAACAGGACACGAACCGCGAGAACCTACACCGGCGCCTTGGCGCTACCGGGCGAGAAGGGCGCTTACGGTCTTGCCGCCGGGCATCCGGCGGGCCACCGCGGTGGCGCGGGCGAGGCGGATGACCATGGGCCAGCCGAAGCCTCCGGTGCCACCGTTCAGGTCGGGGGTACGCATGTGCGGCGCCTGCGGGCTGCGGTCATGCACGGCCACCTCGATGCTGTCCGGGTGCGCGGTCAGGGTCCAGGGTGCAGGTGCCGCCGCCGTGGCGTAGAGCGTTGGTGACGAGCTCCGAGACGACCAGGACCACGGTGTCCCTCGGGGAACAAACAGCGCGTTCCTTCGGGGAACAGACAGCGCGTTCCCTCGGGGAACGTCCCGTCTCACCGCATCGAGTCGACGCAGGCCAGCGGACGGGAGCGAGCGGACCGCTCAGTGAGCCGACCGTCTCAACGAATTTAGTCCTCCCTGGTCAGGGCCTCGCGGTCGACTGGCTTCGTGGTGAGGGGACAGAACCGGTGGAAAGGGCCACCACCTCACCCACCCACGTCGGCCGCCGCCCTACGGGCCTCCGCCACCGGCCAGGACGCCACCACAGGCGCCAGTGCCCTCGCCTTCTGGGCCAACCTGCGCTACAGCTCGGGCGACCCATACGGGGCCCTCGGCCTCATCGAACGGGCCCTGGACAACCGACACAAGATCACCTCCGGCCGGGTACTGGCGATGCTGCATGCCCGAGCGGCGCGCGCCCACTCCAAGGCCGGCGAGCTCACCCCCGCCTACCGCGCGATCGACGCGGCGTTCACCGCCTACGACCACGCCGGGCCCGCCGAGCACGACCTGCCCTCCATGTACTGGATGAGCCACGGCGAATGCCACGAAGTCGCCGCCAGCTGCGCGCTCTCCCTCAGCGAGCCACAGCGGGCCCTGGAACACTTCGACGCCGCCCCGCACCACGAGGACCCCTACGACACCACCACCGAGACGCGCGGCGCGGGGATCTACGCCGCCCGCCGGGCCGAAGCGCACCTCGCCCTCGGCGACCTCGACGCCGCCGTCCGAGCCGCCCATCAGGCCGTGGAGCACCTGGGCGGAGCCGACTCCGCCCGCGGCACCACCACCCTCACCGACCCGCGAGGACAGCTCGCTACCCACCGGCAGGCCCACGCCGTATCCGACTTCCTCGAACTCACCGCATAGACCCGGCCCGCCTCCCGTACGGCAACCTCCAGGCCACCGGAAGGGGCGGGCGACGACCGATGAGTTTCTCCGTGATCCGCAGTCAGAGATCATGGTTGGTGCGCCGCAGCCACAAGCGTGGTCCAATCGCGCACCGACCGAACCTGCTGAGAGCCAGACACGAGACACCGAGGAACCTTAGATGCGCACTCTGATCAGCACCGCCTTCATCTCCCTCGACGGCGTCGTGGACTCCCCGGGTGGCGAGCCCGGTTACCGGAACTCGGGCTGGACCTTCAAGGATGTCGAGTTCCTCCCCGAGGCATTCGACATCAAAGGCCGGGAGCAGGAGGAAGCCACCGCGATACTGATGGGCCGGACCAGCTACGAGGCGTTCAGCCTGGTGTGGCCCGACATGGAGGACTTCGCCGACTACAAGGTGATGCCGAAGTACGTCGTCTCCACCACCCTCACCGAGGACGACCTGGTGTCGAACTGGGGCGAGATGACCATCCTGCGCTCGCTCGACGAGGTCGCCGCGCTGAAGGAGACCGAGGGCGGCCCGATCATCATCCACGGCAGCGCCGCCCTGAACCAGGCCCTTTCGGATGCCGGCCTGATCGACCGTTACCACCTGCTCGTCTTCCCGCTCCTGCTGGGTGCGGGCAAGCGTCTGTTCAGCGAAACGGACAAGGACACCCAGAAGCTGAAGCTTGTCGAGCACGAGGTCTACGCCAACGGCCTGCAGAAGAACGTCTTCGACGTCGTCCGCTGACAGGGCTCCCGCACTCACTCTGCCTCGCGCCCACGGACGTGGCACTCGCCGGAAGGGCCTGCGGCGGGCATTGGATCAACGGGCGGACGAGGAGAAGATGCCCGCGATGTGGAGCCCGGCCCGGTAGATGGTCGCGGTCCACGGTCGAAGGTGGGCGGCCTGCCACCACGGCTGCCCAGCGCAGTCGGTGGCCCTGCTGATCTGCGGGAACAGGGATCACCGCGTAGATACCGCGCTTACGCAGGTGCTCCCAGAGGCACACGACGAGTACGCCTTGCGGGCCAAGACCATGTCTGGCCGGGTTCGGGGCCGTCCGCGTCGGCGCGGGAGACACGCCCAGCTGGTGCTCGGACCCTCATTGGTCGGCGGGAACGCCCACATCGACAAACTAACGATCTTGAACGCAACGAACAGCGATACGCCGCCTCCGGAGCGAATCCGGACCGGAACGGACAGCACGCGCAGTGCGCCGTGGTTGCAGTTCTGGTTGCATTCACCCCCGTCCAAGGACGTTCTCGGCCCCTCTCCTCTCGCGATACACCGCAGGTCAGGACGCTCCCGAACACGCCCGGACAGCCGGACAAAGATCCGGACAGCCGGACAAAGATGTGGAAAGCGTGTTGGGGGCAACCCTTCACGAGTTCGAATCCGGTCGATGCACTCAACGCACTCGGCAAGGGTCAGGCGCCCAAACGACCCGATGAACATCAGCAGGATGGGATTGGTGACCACCTCGGGGCCGATGGCTTCCAGGTACGCGTTGCGGAGGGCGAGATGAAAGCGCTCCCCCGTCCCCCGGTGCCTTCAACAGCGCGAAGAACAGAGGATTCGCCAGCTCGGCCGTGGCCGTGGCGGGTGCGGTAGTCCTCTACCCAGCGCGCCATGTCCGCCTGTCGGCCGTCGAACAAGGCGGCGCCGCGCTGATCCGCTGGGACCCCCAGAAGTACAAACGCGTTCACGCCGTCGGTTGCCCTCGCCGCGGCGGCGATACGGTCGAGCGTGGCGGACACGCTGTTGGCCCTGGCGACTCCGGACGCCGGGGCGGAGCTGTCCTCACCGCTGACCAACGTGACGACCAGCGCCCCGGCCAGTGCCGGCGAGGCGAGGGGCAACACCGCAGCCGAGCGCGGTTGCCGTCTCCCGAACGCGCAAGGGCAAGGGTCGGGCGTCTGATGAATGAGGTGCGGGGGACGCGCCGCGAGTTGGCAGCGGACGGGTGCAGCGGCAAGTCAGACTGAAGCAGTCGGTCAGGCAGGCCATCTGCATGGTGGTCGACTTACAACCTGTTGGCGGCAGGCTGGTCGTGATGCGGGTGATGGATTCGTTCGTAGAGGGTGATACTGCGGCCGCGTTGGATCGTGGTGGTGCGTTTGGCGAAGTGTTCGTGCAGGAGGCGTTGTTTGGCGCGGTCGCGGGCGTTGTGGGCGGGGCGGGTCTCCGCGTCGCTGATGAGGATGATGTGCCGTTCGCGCAGCATTGCGCGGGCTGTGGTTTCCGGGTTTGTTTCGATGCCGTGCAAGTGCCGGACTCAACGGGGCTCTGGGCGAGCGCGATGTCGCGCAGTCCATGGAACGCGCCTGGGTGACCGGGGCGGTGTCGCGTCGGGCTGAGGGAATGAAAACAACCGCGCCGCCCTGTCCACGCGCTGCGTCCACCAGGGTGGCCGCAGCCAGTACGTCGTCGACGCGACTGTGTGCGCTGCGTACGTGCTGTGCCACGGGGAGCAGAGCGAGGAACGCGAGTGCCGTGACGGCGGCGAGCAGAACTCTGGGGTGGGTGGGCAGGCTCGTGGCGCGTGTGGCGATCAATGCCCCGAGGAGGAGGGCAAGGCCGATGTGGGCGAACAGTACGTAGCGGTCGACGTAGAGGGGCTGCCAGGTGAGCGAGACGGCGAGGAGCATGAGCTGCGGGACGGCGCACAGCGGGACGGCCACAGCGGACAGGCTCAGTTTCCCCGCCGCAGCCGGAGTCGGACCGGCGGGTTTGCGTGCGCGGCGCAGGAGTGCGCAGCCGCCGGCTGCAAGGATGGTTGCTGCGACGGCGTACATCGTGCCGGGGGCGGTGGGCTGTATCCAGGAGACCTGCCCGGATTGGCCCTGGCTGGCCAGGACGAGGGGCAGGGCGCCGAGTACGGCGGTGCTTGCGGCGAGGAGCCAGCGCGCCCAGATGGCGCGGTGGGGCCGGGCGAGGGCGAGCGTGGCGGCGTGGGCGAGCAGCGCGAGCAGTGAAAACCAGTTGAGCAGCGCTCCGAGCAGGACGACGAGCGCGTATGCGCTCCAGGTGCGGGCGCACGGGCGGTGCATGGCGGCCACCAGCAGCCAGGAGGCGAGCGCGACAGTGGCGGTCACCATCGCGTACGGGCGGCCTTCTTGCGCGTACGTCTGGAGGGTGGGCAGCAGTGCGAAGGCGAGCCCCGCGCCGAGCCCGCTCCATCGGCCCGCGAGCCGGGCACCGAGGTCGGCGGCGAGTGAGGCCGCCGCGGCCATGGCGAGGACGGAGGGTATCCGCAGCGTCAGGAGGCTGTCGCCGAAGACCTCGAACACCATGTGCATGAGGGCGTAGTACAGGCCGTGGACGACGTCCGCGTGCCCGAGTAGATGCCAGATCTCGGGCAGGCTGCGGTGGGCGACCTGCCAGGTGGCGGCCTCGTCGCGCCACATACTGTCCTGGCGGGTGATCCCCCAGAGGCCCAGGGCGAGGACGAGGCCCGCCAGTCGCCGCGCAGCGGTCCGTGCTGCCGTACGAGGGCGGTCATCTGTCTGCCACTGGTCCGGCGGTGTACGACGGCGTGTCGTCCGGCCAGGGTGTCGGCCTGGTCGGTGTGGCCGGTCAGCACGGCATGGCTCTCGCGCAGCACCTCGGTGTCCTCGCTCAGCTCGATGCGGCCGTCCCGCAGGAGCAGTACCCAGTCGCAGGTCTGCTCCAGTTCGGGCAGGACGTGCGAGGACAGCACGATGCTCGTGCCGCGCTCGGCGGACTCGGCCATCAGCGCCGCCATGATCTCGCCTCGCGCCACGGGATCGAGGTCGGCCAACGGCTCGTCGAGCAGCAGCAGTTCGGGCCGCTTGCCGAGCGCCAGGGCGAGTGCGACGCGGGTGCGCTGCCCGGGGGACAGCTCGCCGACGCGGGCAGTGAGCGGGATGCCGCCCTCGCGGACGGTCCGCTCGGCGGCCGCCTGGTCCCACGAGGAGTTCAGCTTCTCGCCCATCCGCAGCGTGTCCGCCACGGTGAAGCGGAGGTAGAGCGGTTTGTCCTGGGTCAGCAGAGCGACACGGGCGCGGGCTTGGGGCGTGCCTGCGGCGTCCAGTACGCGTATCTCCCCGGAGTCGGCGCGCAGCAGGCCGCCGGCCAGGTGCAGCAGGGTGCTCTTGCCGGCGCCATTGCGTCCGGCGAGGGCGGTGATGCGACCGCTGGGCACGGTGAACTCGCAGTCCCGCAGGGTCCAGCCACCCCGCGCCCGGTACCGGAATCCGAGTCCCGTGGCGCGCAGCGCGGCCGGCGCGTCAGGCCCGGTCATGCGTCCTCCTCTTTCCGCTCCCGGTCGCCCGGGGTGTGCTCGTGGTGCTCGGGGTGTTCATGACACTCATGTCTGCTCGCTGTCGTAGGCGTCCAGGGTGGCGTTGACCAGGGCGAGGATGTCGGCCCGTTCCAATCCCGCCGCCCGCGCGCGTGCCGTCCAGTCGGTGAGGTCCGTACGCAGGGGCGAATCGTCCTCCGAGCCGGGCCGCGCGAGCGACCGCGTCACGAAGGTCCCCAGCCCACGGCGGAGTTCGACCAGGCCGGCCTGCTCCATATCGCGGTAGGCCCGCAGCACGGTGTTGGGGTTGATGGCGGTCGCCGCCACCACCTCCCTCGCCGTGGGCAACTTGTCCCCGACCTTCAACGTGCCCATCCGGAGCGCCCGTTCGGTCTGCTCGACGATCTGCACGTAGGCCGGTACGCCGCTGCCACGGTCGATCCGGTATTCGACCACGTCACCTTCCATAGTTCCAGCGTGCTTCCATTAATGAATTAATACAAGGATGGTGGAGGCGTCGCAGGGATGTCAAAACGGGAGCACTACCCGAGCGGCCCTCGCCGTCGCATTGCGCTGTCCCCCCGTGCCGACGTTGTGGTCCCGGAGGGCGACACCTTGGCTGACGGGACGACTGGGGGGCTGAAGGGGTGCCAGAAACAAAGCCTGCCGGAGTGGGTACAGCGGTGCCGGAAGCCACCACTCCCGCGGTGGGTACGACGCTGCCGCCGCGGAAGCCGGTCCGTTCGGCCGCCGTCGTGCGGACGCGCCCTCCGAGGCCGAGGAGTTGCGGGCGTGGATCCCAAAGGTGAGCGTGTTGGCGGCGGTGTCGATCGCCGTGGCGACGCCGGCCTGAACGTAGTCAGTGACGTAGGGGCGTTTCCGTCGAGGGTGACCGCCACTCCGAGCAGTCCCGAGCCGACGGGGATGGTGGGACCCCTGCCGTCGGGCCGGGGCTTCCGGGGCCCCAGCATGTGACAGGGATCACGCCGGGGCGAAAACCTGCTGACCAGGCCGGGCGTCTAACGGGTGTGAGATCAGTCAGGAAGGCACCGGCCGAGCTGGACGAGGAGCGTCTCGTCCAGCTGGTGGCCAGGGGCGACCGCGTGGCATTCGAGGAGCTGTACCGGCGTACGTCGCCGTGGATGGCGGTGCGGCTGCGCCGCCGCTGCGCGGACGAGCAAATCGTCGCCGAGGTCATGCAGGAGACGTATCTGGCGGTGTGGCGCGCGGCGGGTGCGTTCGCCGGGGCCGCGGCCGGAGGGACGGCCGTCGGCTGGCTGTGGACGATTGCGGCGCGCCGCCTGGTCGACGCGTTCCGGCGCAGGGCTCACCACGCCGAGCCGCCGCCCGCGGCCGCCTCGCGGCCCGTGGCGCCCGCCGCCGAGGAGGAGGCGCTCGCGGAGACCGTCGGCGGTGACGTCGGGGACGCGCTGCGGCGCCTCGCGCCGGAACTGAGACAGGTACTGCAGGCCATGGTGCTCGACGGGCTGTCCGTCCGGGAGACCGCGGTCCTGCTCAGACTGCCCGAGGGCACGGTCAAGACCCGTGCCCGCCGGGCCCGGATCGCCATGCGGGAGGCACTGGTATGAGTGTGGAACACGCGTCGATGCGGATCATCGACGGGTACGCGCGCGGCGACACGGACCTCGCCGCCGACGAGATGTGGGCCCTGGAGGCCCACCTGGAGGCGTGCGGACTGTGCCGCGACCGGCTGTCGGCCGCCGTCACGGCCGAAGCGCCCGCCGTCGCGTCGCTGGTCGACACCGTGTGGTCCGGCCTGGAACCCCAGCTGGCCACGGCCGTCCCAATGCCGCCACGGCGGCGCTGGTCGGCGCGGCTGTCGGCGTGGATGACGCCCACGATGGTGCCGTGGCTGGCCATGGCCGTGGGCGTGACGCTGATCGCGCTGCTGCTGGACGTGGTCGGCTCCGGCTCGGGCTCCGGTGACGTGTCGCTGGTACTGCTGCTCGCCCCGGTGCTGCCCGTGCTCGGCGTCGCGGCGTCCTGGTCGCGCGGCCTGGACCCGGCGTACGAACTGACGGCCTCGGTGCCCAGGGCCGGGCTCTATCTGGTGCTGCGGCGCACCGCGTCCGTGCTCGCCGTGGTCGTCCCCGCGCTGCTGGTGGGCGGATACGTGACAGGGGTGACGGCCGCGCAGTGGCTGCTGCCCTGTCTGGCCTTCACCTCCACGACCCTGGCGCTCGGCGGTGTCGTCGGCGTGACCCGTGCGGCCGTTGCGCTGGTGGCGGTGTGGGCCGCCGTAGTCGTGGCGCCGACCCTGGCCGCCAGCCGTACGACCTTCGCCCTGCAGACGGACGGTCTGCCTGTGTGGGAGCTGATCCTCGCGCTCGGCATCGGTGTCCTGATCGCCCGCAGGGGCGCGTACTCCGTGCTGGGAGCCCATCAATGACCATCGGAAAGGACCATCACATGACGTCCGCCTTGAGCGCGGCTGACATCGTGCCGACGGCCTACGCCTGGGAGATCCAGGCCACCGGGCTGAAGGTCAGGGTCGGCAGGAAACGGATGGCCGTCGACGGGCTCGACCTGTCGCTGGGCACCGGCGTACACGGACTCCTCGGCCCCAACGGGGCGGGCAAGACCACCTTCATCCGGGCGCTGGCCACCGTGCTGCGCCCCGCCGAGGGCAGCCTGGAGCTGCTCGGCGAGTCCGTGGGCGGCATGGGCGAGCACCGTGCGCTGCGCCGCCGGATCGGTTACCTGCCGCAGGAATTCGGCTACTACAAGCGCTTCACGGTGCGCGAGTTCGTCGAGTACATGGCGTGGCTGAAGGAGGTGCCCAAGGCGGACATCCCCGGGGCTGTCCAGCGCGCCGTGGAGCGGGTGGGTCTGGCTGACCGGGCCGACGAGCGGATGAAGGCCCTGTCGGGCGGCATGGTGCGGCGGGTCGGCATCGCCCAGGCCATCGTCAACGACCCGTCGATCCTGCTGCTGGACGAGCCGACGGTCGGCCTGGACCCCGCGCAGCGGCTGCGGTTCCGCGAGCTGCTGCAGGAGTTGGGTAAGGACACCTGCGTGCTCGTATCGACCCATCTGGTGGAGGACGTCGCCGCCGCCTGCACCGACGTGGTGCTCTTCGCCGAGGGGCGACTGGTCTTCCAGGGCACCCCGGACGACCTGGCAGCGGCGGGTAACCCCGAGCACGTGGGCGACAGCCCGCTGGAGCGCGGCTACTCCGCGCTGCTGCAGGGCCCCGAGCAAGAAAGGGGCACTTGGTGAACATCCGAGTCCTGCGCATCGAACTGAAGCGCTCCATCGCCCCGTGGGCCGGCGCCGTGGTCCTGACGACGGCGCTGGCGTTCCTGTACCTGGGGAACGCCGGGTGGTGGAGGGGCACCACGGCGTGGACGGCGCAGTGGACGTCCATGGCCCTGTGGACCCGCTCTCTGCTGTTCTACATGTGGCCGCTGGCCGTGGGGCTCGGGGCGCTGCAGGGCCTGCGCGACCACCGCTCGAAGATGTCCGAGCTGCTGACGAGCACACCGAGGCCCGCCTGGCACCGCGCGGCCACGGGGGCGGGCACGACGGCGATCACGCTGGCCTCGGCTTTTGCTCTCCTTGTCCTCGTGGGTGGGGTCCAGGTGCTCGCCAACACCGAGTACACGCACCTCGGGTGGCTGCCGATCTCACTGGTGGGGGCGCTCTTCCTCGTCGCGGGGGCCGTGCTGGGCATGGGGGCCGGGCGGGCCCTGCCGTCCGCGCTCACCCCGCCCGCGCTGGCCATGGGCGCCTTCGTGTTCACGGCCCTCATGCACATGTCGTTGGGCCGGACGGAGACGACCACGGCGACGGGGATCACGAGCACGGAGCCGAACCGGGTCTCCCTGCTGTCACCGGCGGTGCAGGAGGTGCGTGATGTGCTCGTCACGCTCTCCGCCTCCGTGCACGTCGGGCAGACGATCTGGCTGCTCGGTATGGCCGCGACCGGTTTCGCGCTGCTGGTCGCCGCGACCCCGCGCGCCCGGCTGATCGCCCTGACGCCCGTCCTGGCGGGCGCGGCGATCGCCCTGCTCGTCCTGCCCTCCGACCCGCACCGGATGTACGTCGTCGACGAGGCCGCCGCGGAACTGGCGTGCGACGGCCCGGTGTGCGTGACGAAGACGCACCAGGCACGACTCACCGACCTGGCTGGTCCCGGTAAGGAGGCGCTGCGCCTGCTGCACGGCGCCCTGGGCGGCCAAGCGCCGGTCTCGGTCCGGGAGAACACCGCCGTACTGCCGGAAGGCTCCACGCCGCGGTGGTCCCGCGAGACCGTGCTCTTCGACTTCGACGACGACATCATCGCCGCCGCGAAGGGCGAGGAGCTGGCCTGGGCCCTGATCGCCAAAGGCATGGTGCCGGGGTGCTCCCCCGTCGGCTGGCACGGCACGGGGGGAGATGTATGGGCGCAGACCGTCGCGGTGGGCTGGGTCCTCGGGGACCTCAGGTCGCTTCCCGGCACAGAGCCGGGAAGTGCGCGCGGCGATGCCGAGACCGGCCCGGTGTGGAAGGAACTCAAGGCGCTTCCGCGGGCCGAGCAGCTCTCGCGGATCAAGGCGATGCGCGCCGCCGCGTTCTCCTGCAAGGGTGACGCGTTCGACGCGCTGAAGGGCGGTGCGTCCCGGTGAGATGGCTGACGCTGTATGCGCGCTCGCGGCAGGTGCCCGCGTCGCTCGCCGCAGTGGTGATCAGCGCGGTGGCGTTGTGGGCACTCGCCCGGGACGGCAGCGGGGGGCCCGGTGATCCGCGGCCGGCCGTGCTCGTCCTCGCTACGGCGGCGATGGCGGTCTCGATCGGGCTCAGCGGGCAGGACCTCGCGCTGGACCGGACGGCCGCGATCCGCTGGGTGCCCCGCAGGGCAGCGCACGTGCTGCTCGGCGGCGCGGTCATCGGCGCCGTGCTGCTGACCGTGCAGGCGATGGGCGAGGACATGGCCACGACCGCGTTCGTCGTCCGGGACAGCGCGGGCCTGATGGGGCTGGTCGCCCTGGGCGCGGCGCTCTCGGGCGGGCAGTTCGGGTGGACACTGCCGTTTGCCTGGCTGTCGTTCTCGTTCTTCGCCCCGCCCGCCACGAGTGTGCCGATGCAGGTGGCGACCTGGATGCTGCTGCCACCCGGCACGGCGGCGGGCACCTGGACAGCCCTGGTCCTCACGGTCGCCGGCACCACGGCCTACGCCTTCGCGGGACCGAGACGGTAACCGGGCCGGGCCACCGGATCGGGGCACGGCCGTGATCGTGCGCGGCCCCGCCCTCCGGTGAGTGCCGCGGCGGGCCACCAGCCGGTAGGCGTTGGACAAGCCGAGCCAATAGGACAGCGGCGCCTGGCCGCCCTCCTCGCCGACCTCGACCGCATGGCGACGGCCCTCGGCGGATAACCCGCCGACCCGCCGCCAGGCCCAGCGCAACGAACCACCAAGCCAAAGGAAACGACTCCAGGTGGCGGGCGTGGGTGATGTGCTGTGGCGGTACTACGGGACTTCCACCGGTGGCGTGAGCACGCGGGCGCAGGTCGGCGGCGGGTGGGGCGTTTACTCCGCTCTCGTGGGGACCGGTGACCTGTCCGGTGACGGACGCGCCGATCTGCTGGCGCGGGACACCGCCGGGAAGCTGTGGCAGTACGCCTCCACGGGGGCCGGCACGTATGGCGGCCGGGTACTGATCGGCACCGGCGGCTGGAACGGGTTCAAGGGCCTGTTCTGACGCTGAAGTGAGGGGAGTTCGCCGTCGGCGCAGTCGCTGCGCCGACGGCGAACTTCTTTCGTGGAGGCCGGCTTGTGCGCCCCCTGACGAGTGGCGGGGGACGACGACAACCTCGGCCAGCGGGACAACTGTGCGGCCCCAACGCGCCGCACTCGCGTACGCCCACGAACACCTCGGACGCCTGATCACCACCTGACAGCGAAACGGCGATGGTCGATCATCCTGTGCGCCGACCATGGCGACGCGTTCGGCGACGACGGATTCCACGGCCGGGGTATCGCCCAACCCCGTTGTAATGAACGTGCCATTCGCGGCCATGGTGCGCTGATAGCCGCCACTAAGCTCGCCGGGCATGAGCGACGTTCGCAGCGGCCCGATCCATGATGCCTCCGTGGTGGTGGCCCGCGACAAAGATGGCCTGGTGGCCCTCCTGAGCGCCCGGTTCCCCCGGCACGGCGGCGAGTACCTGTTCCTGCCGGGCGGCCGGCGAGAGAAGGGCGAGACACCTGAAGAATGTGCACGGCGCGAACTCCAAGAAGAGGCAGGCATCACCGCCGAACAGTTGCGGCCCCTGGGTGCGTACGTGATGACACTGGACTCGACGGCGCGTGTTCACCTCTACGAGGCCCGCGGTCTGACCCTGGGGCCACAGCAGCTCACCCCGACCGAAGCGGACTTCAGGCTCACCTGGTTGCTCATGCGGGACGCCATCAACGCCGCCGCCGAGGGCCGCTTCCTCCTGCCGACCGGGCCCCTCGCCCTACTGCTGGCCGACCGGACCACGTAGCCACTCTTGCGGCTTTGCTCCGCTGCGCGCAGAAGCGCTAAGAAGCCGTTGCTTTTCCGGATCTGATGTGTGTGTTTCCGCAGGTCAGGTGTGATGTGCGCGTTGTCGAGGCAGGCTGGGGCCGTCTGATTCGTCGTGGATGACGTGAGGTGGCGGATGCCACCGGCATCGCGCCCGACGGCGACGACGCGAGGAGCTGCGCGAAGCCGTCCGCCGCGCGGTGGCCGGTGCCACCAGTGAGGCAGAGTTCTTCGACCGCCTGTCCGCGGCCGGTCTCCTGATCCGGCAGCGCGTCGCGCCCTCCGGCGACCTGCTCGGCCACAAGGTCGCACTGCCCCAGGACCGCGACAAGGACGGCGAACCGATCTTCTATGCGGGCTCCATTCTGGCCCCCGACCTGTCTCTGCCGCGTATCCGCGAGCGCTGGTCCGATGACCCCGACCACGCCAACCTGGGCCAGGGCAGCGACACCCCCACGAGCCAGGTTCCCCAGCCGACAGGGTCGGCGAGGAGGTCGCTCCGCGGCTGCGCGCCCTGGTAGACGCCGAACCGGTCTGACGGGTCACGCCTCTCGGAGCCGGACGAGGCGCTCCCGTACGGCGTCGGCCTCCGGGTCCTGCAACGCGTCGAAGATCGCGGCGGCACGGTGCCAGACGTCTTCGGCCCTCCCGGTGCCGCCCGTCGCCGCGAGCGTCTCACCGAGCCGGACCAGGGTCTCCGCCTCGTGATAGCGGTCGGCCGAGGCCCGGAACAGGGCGACGGCCTCGTCGTAGCTGGCGACGGCGCGGTCGTACCGGGCCAGATGGTGGTAGGCGAAGCCGAGGCTGTCCAGGGTGGCGGCCTGGCCGTTGCGGTCACCGGCGCGCCGCTGCCGGTCGAGGGCCTGGGTGCAGTTCTCGATGGCCTGTTCGTAGTCGCCCTCCGCGGCATGGAGCCATCCGATCGCGTTCAGGGTACGGGCCTCACCGTCCTGGTTGCCGGACAGCCGGTGCAGGCGCAGCGCCTCGTTGCCGTGGCGCAGCGCCTCCGCCAGTCGGCCGCCCATGTAACAGATCTCGATGTAGTTGTGCAGGGTCTGGGCCTGCCCGGTGGTGTCGCCCAGGCGGGCGTACAGCTCAAGGGCGCGGCGGAGCTGGTCCTCCGCGGCATCGAGGTTTCCGAGCCGGGAGTTGGCACGGGCAAGCAGGCGGCAGGCCATCGCCTGGCCTGCCGGATCGCCGGCCCTTCCGGCGGCGGCGAGCGCGGTCTCCTGGACCGTGAGCTGGTCCTGCCACAGGCCGTGGGGCGCCAGATAGGCGGTGAGTGCCCAGGCGAGCTGCCAGCTGTACGTCTCGAAGCCGTACTCCGCGGCCTGCGCCACCGTCCGCAGCAACACCCGGTGCTCTGCGGCGAACCAGGCGAGGCCCGCGTCGGCGTCCCGGGCGTGCCCGCCGCTGTTGGACGGCAACGGCGGCACGGGCGTGACGGCCAGCCACTGCGGTTGCACGAGCACGGCTGCGGCGTGAGCGCGGTGCAGGCAGTGGTCGTAGAGCCGTTCGCGGGCCGCCCTGCGTTCCGCGAACGGCTCTACGGTCCGGACGAGTTCGGCCGCGTACGTCCGCAGCAGATCGTGGAAGAGGTACCGCCCGGGGGAGTGCTCGGTCAGCAGGTGCAGCCGGGTCAGCTCCCGGAGCAGGGGCCGGACGGAGCGCTCCGGGGCCCCGGCCAGCGCCGCCGCCGCGTCAAGGGGCAGATCGGGGCCGGGATGCAGCGAGAGCAGCCGGAACAGGCGGGCCGCCCCCTCGGTGAGGGCGAGACAGGACCAGGACAGGACCCGCCGAGCGTCGCCGTCCTCCAGCGCGTCCAGCAGCGCCCCGGCGGGGCGGAGTTCGGCCGCGAAGGTGTGCAGGGGGAAGGACGGATGGTCCGCCACCCGTGCGGCGACGACGGCGAGGGCGAGGGGCAGCCGCCCGGTCATTGCCACGATCTCCGCTGCCGCCGCCGGTTCGGCCTCGACCCGCGCGCCCAGGCGGCGGACCAGCAGGCCGATCGACTCCTGCTCGGTCAGCACGTCGAGGGTGAGCGGCCGCGCCCCCTCGGTCGTCACCAGCCCGTGGAGCCGCTCCCGGCTGGTGACGACCACCACGCTGTCCCCGGTGCCGGGCAGCAGTGGCCGTACGTGTGCGGAGTCCCGTGCGTTGTCCAGGACGACGAGTACGCGGCGGGAGGCCAGCAGGCTGCGGAAGAGCCCCGTGCGGGCCTCTGCGCCGGGCGGTATCCGGGACTGCGGTACGCCCAGCGCCTCGATGAATCCCTGGAGGGCGTCGGCGGCGGGCAGTGCGCCGTCCTCGTCGTACCCCCGCAGGTTCACATGGAGCTGCCCGTCGGGGAAACGGGGGGCGACCCGATGGGACCAGTGCAGCACGAGAGCGGTCTTGCCGACGCCGGCCATTCCGGAGACCGCGGTGATCACGGCGGTCTCCGGATGGCCGGCCCGGCGGTCGAGACAGGAGTCGAGCACCGCGAGCGAGGCATCGCGTCCGACGAAGTCGGCAGTGACGAGGGGGAGTTGCCGAGGGCTGGCCGGGAGTGGAGCTGACGTGGCCTGCGTCGGCACCGGGCGCTGCCTGAGTATGTCCTCGTGCAGGCGGCTCAGTTCGGGTCCGGGATCGAGGCCGGTCTCCTGGACCAGCACCTCGCGCACCCGGGCGTACGCCTCCAGAGCGCCCGCCACGTCGCCGGCCCGGTACAGGCCCAGCATCAGATGGCCCCAGGCCCGCTGCCGCAGTGGATGGCGCTCGACCAGGCTCCGCATGCTGCGGACCGCCTCCGGGCAGCGGTCCTCCGCGAGCAGGGCCTCTCCGTAGTCCTCCTCAGCGTGGCACCGGCGCTCCTCCAGCCGACGCGCCCAGCGGGCCAGTGCGTCCGGCAGCGGCAGCCCTTCGAGGACGGTCCCACGCCACAGCCCCAGCGCCTCGGCCAGCTCCTCGCATGCCCGGGCGGGATCGCCGAGCGTCAGGGCCCGGCGGCCGCGGGCGGCCGCCTTGTCGAAGAGGTCGACGTCCCGCCGGCCCGGCTCGACCCGGAGCAGATAGCCGCCCGGGGTGCGCGGCATCCCGTCCCAGGGGCCGCCGCCGCCCAGAGCGCTCCGCAGGCCGCGCACATAGGTCCGGAGGTTCGCCGCGGCGGAGGCCGGGGGATCCTCGCCCCACAGTGCCGCCGCCAGGACGGCGGTCGGCACGGTCTCGGACGGGCGGCTGAGAAGGGCCGCCAGCAACAGGCGCTGTTTGGCCGAGCCCAGGTCGACATGGTCGCCGCCGCGGGAGACCTCCAGGGGACCGAGAAGAGCGAAACGCACTGATACCACCCATGTCGCAGGTGCGAGGCCCGCAACGCGAGCCGCCGAACGTCTGGTTGTGCGCGCACTGTGCGCGGATTGTGCGCTGGTCAGCCTAGTGTTCTGCCTCTCGCGAACAACCCTCTCTCTGCAAGGAGTCCTTGATGCGTATGTCCCGGAGGGCGGCACAGGCCGCGGTAACCGCGGCGGCTCTCGGCGGTTCCATGATCGTCTCGGCGACGCCGGCGGCCGCGGCGACGACCGCCCCGTCCTGCATCGGCCGCATGGTCACGGAGACGACCAACGGTTTCGATGTCCTTATCACCAACAGGTGCGGCTACACCCGTTCGGCGAAGGTCGAGGTCTCGCTCGCCCCGGACAGTTCGTGTTACGTGCTGTCGGCCGGCACCAACGCCCTGTACATATACAAGGGGATCTTCGGGAACTACAAGCGCACGGTCAACTGCTGACGGTCCGTCCGCAAGCCCGCCGCGTACGGGCCCGTCCGGATCCCCCGGGCGGGCCCGTACCGTGCCCCCGTCAGCCACCCAGCGCCCGTGTGGGCCCGACCACCGAGCGGGCCACCCCCAGGTCCACCGGATCCTGGGGTCGAAGCCGGAGCTGGTCGGGTCGGGTCGGGTCGATCGGGGCAAGCACAGGCAGGCCCAGCCGGATCACCCGCGCGGCGGTGCGGTAGCCCTTGGCGCGAGAGGACGGCAGCAGCCCCAGGCCGATGTGCGCGGACCGGTTGTGGTTGTCGATGCTCCACAGAGACGCGGTGCCGACCAGGGTGCCTCCCTCCAGCTCCACTACAGAGAACGGAACGTGCCCTGCTCCTTGTCGTCCGCCACGAGCCGCGAGTCCTTCGAGCCGGGCGTGATCGGCCGCCACGGCCCGCCTTCGGCCCGCGAGGAGTTGACCACGTCGTCGTAGAGCTCGGCCTGCAGGATCGGGATGTCGTCCTCGCGCCGGGCCCTGAGCCCGACCTTGCTGCCCTTTAGCATGCAAGCTCCCTATCCGACCGGGCTGACCGGCGACAAACCAATAAAAGATCACCTCAGTTGGTGTAGCGGCGGTAGCAGATGAGGGCGCCGGCGAGGTCGGGGCCGAAGCCCCGCCCGACAGCCGATCCTGACGCCGCGCCTCAGTGACTGCGATGGGCCCGGTGGACTCAGTGGAGGCAGAGGCAGAACGGATGGCCGGCCGGGTCCGCGTAAATCCGCCAGTTGGCCTCCGGGCGGAGCTGGTCCGTCCGCTCCAGCACGGTCGCGCCGAGGGCGAGCGCCCGCTTCTCCTCGCCGTCGAGGTCGTCCACGTCGAAGTCCAGGTGGAGCTGCTGCGGGCGCTCCTGTCCGGGCCATTCGGGCGCTCGATAGCCGTCCACCCGCTGACAGGCCAGCGGCGTCCCCTCGAACCCGTGCACCTCGACCCAGTCGGGATCCTCCTGATCCGCGACCACCCGCCCGCCGAGCAGATCCGCGTAGAACTCCGCGAGCCGTACCGGATCGGCGCAGTCCAGCGCGACCGCCTGCAGCTTTCGAATCACTTCCGACACCCCTCGCTCTTCAGCCGCTTCCGTGACGCCCCCGTACGAGAGGGGTCGTACCCGCCGCCGCGGCGGGCATGCGCGGCGGTACGCCGGACCGCCGCCGCGCTTCACCAAAAGGGGAGGCAGCGGCAGGATCCGCCATCCGCTGCGCGAACGCCGCCCGCTCAATCCTCGAACCGGACTCCGCACAACAACCGCCCTGACCACCCACGTCACGACGAATAAGGCACATTGCAAACTTGAAGGGAGCGGGCAGTGAGCCCATCCTGGCACCGGATGAAGGGCGGCACCGCGATGCTGGGTGCCCGCAGGTCGCGGCGCATGTTCCGCACGGCCTTGTGGGTGCGGGTGGAGGGGACACCTTCCATGTGGTCCATCGCCCGGCCGAAGGTCGCGCACGCCTCCGTCGACGCCTCGTAGGCGAGCCGCGTGCGCTTGCCTACGAGGCGGTCCCTCACCAGAGCGACGTGTTGCCCGGACCTTCGTGTCCGATGGCGCCCGTTCGCATTGCTACGCCACCGCGTTAGTGAACCGCCGCAAGAGCGACGCCGATGTCGCGGAACGTCTGCTTCACCTGCTCGGTGAAGTCGGTCGAGACAACCGCGCCGTCTGGGCCTGATCCGTACTGACCCGCGATAAGCACCAGTTCCGTACCTGCGGGGACGGTGGCGGTGTGGCTGTATTCGAGGCACACCGAATGGGCGCTGTGGCAGCTCGCCATGAGCGCGGAGGCCCTGGCCCCGCAGTGGTTGCGCAACTCCCTGCGCAACCGCGCCGCCGCGATCGTCACCTGCTACGGAGTGCCATCCTGAAAGTTGTCGCCTTCTGCGGGCCACCGCCGAATCCGACAAGCGCCGGCCGGGCTCGCCCCGGGGCGCATCCAGCGGTCCGAAGAGCAGTCCGTCGGCGCCGACTCCGCGGTGCCGGTCGCAGAGCAGCCGGACGGCCTCGGGGGCGGAATGCACATAGCGCCTCGTGGCGCACCACGGAATGTCGCACACCCGGCAAGCGCTGATCCCTCCCGGGAACCACAACCCAAGCACCGCTCCTGTGCATACGCCCACGACGTTGGACCGCGCTTCAAGGGCCTCATGAGCAGGCGCAGGAACCGCCCGTGCCACTACGTGCCAGTCACAGGGGTAACCAGCGGTCAACAGAGGAGTCACCAGACCATCGGCAAGCAGCGTACGTCAGCACCTTTTCGCTGGTCAGAGGCCACATCGCCCCTGACGTACTGGGTGCTTCCCAAGCTCAGAGCGCGAGTTCGATTCTCGTCACCCGCTCCATACGAAAGCCCCAGGTCAATGACCCGGGGCTTCCTTGTTGTCTAGACCATTTTTGGTTCACCCAGCCCTCCACCAGCCCTATCTGCTGGCGCGAGGCACGATTCAGCGAACTTCAGCGCCCAGCCCAAGGGGATTGCGACTGTAAAACGGACTCCGGTAAAGCACAGCGGGGCAGCTCCGACACGGTCGACCAGTCCTGCCCCCGTTGGCCTGGTGAGAGGCTGCTTCATGGCCCGCTGGACGGCCGCCGGAGTTGTCGGATAGATCCGCGACCATCTCGCCGACCGGATCCTCTGCGAGATGGGCAAGGTCCCAGGACGGTGG
This sequence comes from Streptomyces sp. NPDC052236, assembly GCF_044548015.1. NCBI lineage: Bacteria > Bacillati > Actinomycetota > Actinomycetes > Kitasatosporales > Streptomycetaceae > Streptomyces > Streptomyces sp. NPDC052236. The sequence continues at coordinate 280,326 of NZ_JBIUBL010000001.1, forward strand.
CCACCGTGCTGACCTCCCAGAGCGTGAAGGCCGCCGAAACCGTCGGCAAGGACTCCTGCGGTTACGACGTGGGCAAGAAGATCAACGGCCTCTGGCCGGGATGTGCTGATTCGGCCAGCTGCCCGCAGGCGATCCATCGCCCTGCCATCCGACGGTCCGACGGTCTGGCGGTCTGGCGGTCTGGCGGTCTGGCGGAGCAACATCGCAGGCACCGGACACGGGCAGGACTGACGATGGCCCGCATCAGCGAAGACACCAAGAGGCCCAACCAGACCACGTCGGGGCTGCGATGGACCGAATGCCGGCAGGCGTCCTCCCGCCGGGCGGCAAGTGTGAGGAGGCGTCGAGAGTGACGCCCGACCGACTCGCCGCTGAGAAGGCCCGCATCAGCGGCCGCTGACGCGGGCCCGACCTGGGCGTCATGGGCGCGGGTCTCACAGGTCTCGGCGGTGGACGACGATCGTTGCGATCGCGGCCGAGATGAGAGGCCAGGCTGCGAAGGTGAGCCAGGCTCCGGCGACCGTCGCTGGGTATGGCGAGACAAGGACGTCAGTCATGTCGACTTGGGCGAGGCGTCGCCAGGCGGTGAACGGCATGGCGTGCGAGACGGCGGCCGACCACCGGTAGGTGTCGTTGAAGGACGCGGGCAGGAGGAAGAGCACCAGCAGCGTGGCGACCACGGTGGCCGCGGTGTGCCGGATCAGGACGCCCAGGCCCATGCCGATGAGGGCGCAGACGGGGGCGAACAGTGCGGCGGCCGCGACGAACCGCAGGGCGCCGGGGTGGGTGATCGACAGGCCGATGTGCCGTCCGGACAGGATTGCCTGGGTCAGGCCGAACGACGTCCCGGCGACGAGGGTGCCGTAGCCGAGCATGACCGCTGTCAGCACGCACGCCTTGGCCAGCAGCGCCGCGCGGCGGTCGGGGACGGCCGCCAGGGTGGTGCGGATCATCCCGGTGGCGTACTCGCTGACGATCACGATGGCGCCGATACTGCCCGCGGCAATCATGAGGATGTCGGCGGCGATCATGTTGAACGAGTCGTTCAGCGCTGTCTGCACGTACATGGACGCGGTGTCGCCGACGGCGAAGTGGTCGTAGGTGTACGTCGCGGACTTGAGGTTGGCGCCGATGATGACCAGGGCGCTGAGGCCGAGCACCCAGGGCATCGAGCGCAGTGACCAGAGTTTGATCCACTCGGCGGCGAGCAGATCGCGGAACCGGCCCCGGGGTTCGGTGACGGTCCGGGGTGCGTCCGCGGCAGGAGTCAGGGTGGTCATCGGTGCTCTCCTGCGAGGTATTCGACGCTGTCTGCGGTGAGTTCCATGAACGCCTCCTCCAGGGAGGCGGTACGGGCGGTCAGCTCCTGCAGCAGGAGCCGGTGTTCGAGGGCGAGTTGACCGATCCGGGTCGCGTCGAGACCGGTCACGGTGAGCGTGCCATCGTCGCCGGCCTGTACCGCGGCGCCTGCGGCGGTCAACACGCCCGTCAGCGTGGTGGGTTCGGACGTACGGACGGTCACGGCCAGCCGGGTGGCGCGGGCGGCGAACTCCGCCACGCTCTTGGCGGCGATCAGTTCGCCGCGACCGATGACGATCAGCTGGTCCGCGGTGTTCTCCATCTCGCTCATCAGGTGACTGGAGAGGAACACCGTCCGCCCCTCGGCCGCGAGGCGGCGGAAAAGGCCGCGCACCCACAGCACACCCTCCGGGTCCAGCCCGTTGAGCGGCTCGTCGAACAGCAGCACCGGCGGATCACCGAGCAGCGCCGCCGCGATGCCGAGCCGCTGCTTCATACCGAGCGAGTATCCGGCGATCCGGCGGTTCGCCGCACCGGCCAGCCCGACCTCGCGCAGCACCTCCTCCACCCGGCTGCGCGGGATGGCGTTACTGCGGGCCAGAGCGCGTAGGTGGGCGCGGCCGCTGCGCCCGCCGTGGACGTCGCTCGCGTCGAGCAGCGCGCCGACATGGCGCAGGCCGCGCGGGCGGTCCCGGAACGGGCGGCCGTCGACGGTGGTGGTGCCGCTGGTGGGGTCGTTGAGGCCCAGGACCATGCGCAGGGTGGTGCTCTTACCGGCGCCGTTCGGGCCGAGGAACCCGGTGACGTGTCCGGGGCGCACGGTGAAGGTGAGGTGGTTGACGGCGGTGGTGCGGCCGTAGCGCTTCGTCAGTTCGTCGACTTCGATCACAAAGTCCACGGTGCCGCGGCGGGCCCGGCAGGGCATCGGACCAGCACTGACACTCGTTCGCCGCACCCGTCGACCCTGGTTGTACACCCGTGGTCCGATGCCCGCAGGAGTGCGCTTGGTTACGATCACGGCATGTCCATGACGCCAGCCCTGCCCCTGCTGAAGCGCGTGTCACCAGGTGCGTGGACGGCCCTGGCCTGGTGCGCTTCGGTGGCGTACCCCTCCGTCGTGCTCGGCGGGAGGACGGGCCAGCCCTCCTACATGAGTGGCGGAACGGGGCACCGGGACTGGGCGTTCATCTCCCTGGCCACCGTCATGGCCTTCGCCGCGAGCGCCCTGCTGCGCCGTCGACCGCTTGTGGCCCTCGTCCTGCTGATCACCGCCTCGATCGCCGTGTCGAACGCGTGGCGATCCGGAGTACAGCTCCCACCGGCCGCGCTCCTGGCGGTCGATGTCGCGCTCTGCCTGATCACGGCCACCTACCCGCGCCGGACATCGCGCGCCGCCGCGGCCATGGTGGTCGGCGTTCTGTTCGCCCATCTGGCCATGGCTCCCCAGATGGGCGGCGGCCTGTTTCACACGGGCACCACCATCGGCGTCTCGGACGGAAGCCTCCTGGTGGCCCTCATCGCCTGGCTGGCCGGTCGCTCGATGCGTCAGTCCCGGGAGCACGCCCAGACATTGGGTGCCCAGACAGCCGCGCAGGCGGTCACCGCCGAACGGCTGCGAATCGCGCGCGAGATGCACGACACGGTGGCACACAGCATCGGCATCGTCGCCCTGCAGGCCGGCGCGGCGCGGCGGGTCATCGACAGTCGGCCGGACCGGGCGCGCGACGCGTTGACCGAGATCGAGGCCGCCGGGCGGGAGACGCTGGCGGGGCTGCGCCGCATGCTCGGCGCCATGCGCCAGGCCGATCAGGACGCGGGCGCGGAGGTGACGCCGCCGCACCGTCTGCCGGGCCTGGCCGACCTCGACCGGCTGACCGCCGCGACGGCGTCCGCGGGCTTGCGCGTCGACGTCCGGTGGCACGGCGAGCGGCGCCCGCTGCTGCCGGAGATCGACCTGGCGGCCTTCCGCATCATCCAGGAGTCGGTCACCAACGTGGTGCGCCATGCCGACACCCGCTCCTGCCAGGTGTCCATCGACTGCCGGAAAGAGGACGAGGTGGCCATAGAGATCACCGACCGGGGCCGCGGCCACAGCAGCACCCCGGGCAGCGGCTACGGCCTCGCGGGACTGCGCGAGCGGGTCGCCCTGCTGCACGGCGAGTTCCACGCCGCACCCCGGCCCCACGGCGGCTTCCACGTCTCGGCCCGGCTGCCCGTGGCAGGAGGAACGCGATGACCGTCCGCGTCGTGCTGGCCGACGACCAACCGCTGGTGCGGGCCGCCCTGGAGATGATCATCTCCGAAACGCCCGACATCGAGGTTGTCGCAGAGGCGGGAACCGGCGCCGAGGCGGTCCGGCTGACCGAGGAACTGCACCCCGACGTGGTGGTGATGGACATCCGCATGCCCGGCATGGACGGCATCGAGGCCACCTGCCTGATCACCGCGGGCCCTGGACAGACGCGGGTCGTGGTGCTCACTACCTTCGACGACGACGATTACGTCTACGCCTCGCTGCGGGCGGGTGCGTCCGGCTTCCTCGTCAAAGACATGGCGCTGGACGACATCCTCGCCGCGATCCGGGTGGTCGCCGCCGGGGACGCCTTGATCGCGCCGAGCGTCACCCGCCGACTGATCGCCGAGTTCGCCGGACGGCGCGAGCCCGCCCCCGCTCCCGCCCCCGCCCCCGCTCCCGCTCCCGCGCCGCAGCGACTCGGCGGCATCACCGACCGGGAACGCGAGATCCTCACCCTCATCGGACGCGGCCTGTCCAACACCGAGATCGCGGCCGAGCTGGTCATCAGCATGGCCACCGTCAAGACGTACGTGACGCGACTGCTCTCCAAACTCGACGCCCGCGACCGCGTACAACTGGTCATCCTCACCTACGAGACGGGCCTGGTGACACTGCCCCGCTGAGCACCGGTCGTCGTGGTCACCCAGGCCCGCCGCATCCTCTTGCTGCGCCCAGTCCTGCCACGCCGGCGCACAGTTCTCCTCCGGGGAGGCGCGCAGCAGTCCGATGGCGGCGCGTATCACGGCCGAGCGCGAGTCGACGGAGGTCTTGGTGGCGTACTTGTCGAGGAAGTGACGTCCACTCGGGCGGGCTCACGCTGATAGGTGGGGCAGCGGCCCGAAGCCTCACCGCCCCACGGGTTCATTGGCGGGGAGATGCCGTCGGCTGGTTCAGTGCCGAGTGAGCTCGCGATGCGCGGCTCGGGCAGCCTCCAGCTCGTCGGTACATTCTTCGAGCTACTGACGGGCGTCGGCGATGGTCTGTTCCAGCTCCACGATCCTGCGTTGCAGGTTGTCGATATCCGCTGGCGCTTCCAGCCGGACTGGCTCCATGCCCGGTGGGCCCATGAGGTTCGAGAGCTTCGTCTCCAGCCGGCGGATGCGCGCTGACATGCGTGTGTTGCGACTGAGAGCGTTGGCGAGGTCGGGCTGCCGTGAACGGAGTGACGTCACGGTCTGGGCCGGTGGACGCCTGCCGAGGATGCCGACGGGTACCTTCTCGCCCAAGCCGTGCGAAGCGACGCGAGCATTGTCGATGCCATGAGGGCCCTCTACAACGGCGGCGGCCTGAGCCGCTTCAACGACTACTTCACGCGGCGGTGGGGCAACGCCACAGACTGCAAGACCTCCGCCAACGCCCTGACCGCACTGGACGGAACGCTCTCAGCCGCTCAGATCTACCTCATCACCGGTTCCGGAGCAGTGCAGCCGGCTACCAGAACCTGCCCGGCGGTGGTGACGTCTCTCCCCGCGGAGTGATCGAGACATGGCAGCGCGGCACCCCCGGGGCCGTTGGAACACTGGTCTATCAGCGGGGCGGGGGAGGGACCGCCCAGCCGTAGAGTTCGTCGAAGCCGACGAGCAGGACACCGTCGTCCCCACGTGCTGCTTCGGCACGCAACGCATCGCTGAAGCCTGCGGCGCTGAAGCAAGCGAGCGCGCACTGGGTGGTGTCCATGCCGCGTCCGGCGAGGAGTTCCCGCGCCCGGGTGAGCCGCTCCAGGTGGCTCATTCCCATGGCCGTGCCCCACTTCGCCTCGCCGAGCATGTGCACTGCCTGCTTCTTACCGCCCGATCCGGGTTCGACCACGGCGACATCGACTTGGATCTGCCGCCGTGCGGCCTGGTCGGTCACCACGCCGCCGCCGACCTGACCCAACGCGGAGCTGAGCAGGGACCGCCCCGGCCCGAGGACGTACTCCCGGCACATCGCCTCGAAGTGCGGCCCGGCGACCTGGGCTGCGAAGCGCTCCGCCGACTGTGCCCATACGTCCGACGCCTGGCCGGCCTCCAGGCGGGCCCAGGAGGGCCTCATCACGGCCGCGTAGAAATTGATCAGTGGCTCAGTGATGCGGTACTGCGATTTCCCGGCCCTGAAGATGTCCGCTTCCCGCACCAGCAGGTGACTGTCCTCCAGCACGTTGAGGGGGTGCGAGATGTCCACCGACTTACGGCCGATGTACCCCGCGATCCCACCCCGCGTGGTGTTGCCCTGAGCCACTGCGGCAAGGACCGAGTGATACAGCGCGGTATCCCGGATGTCCGCCTCCTCGGCAAGGAGATACCTCGCCTCCCGGAAGAGAGGGCTGAAAGGAGACAGGACCGTACGGCAGAGCCAGTCGTCGAACTCCTCCAGGCTGCCAGGAACGTCGTCGGCCAGGAACTGCCGCCGGTACGCCGGCGTGCCACCAACCACGGCATGGAGCCGAGCCGCAAGAGCCGGACTGTCGGTGACCCCCCAGAACTCGGCGGCCGCCCGGTATCCGAAGGGGCGCACGACAAGCTCCAGCTGTGCTCGCCCCCGCAAGGGCGCAGTGCTCGCGAGTAGACCACCCATGACGGACATCGCCGATCCACACAGGAGCAGCCGCATCCGGCTCTCCTCGACCTGGAAACGGTCGATCTCCCGCTGAATCAGGGACGGCAGCTCAGGGGCGGTCTTCGCCAGGTACGGAAACTCGTCGATGACCACGAGCAGCGGCGCTTCCCCATGTCGGGGCGCGGCGAGCCCGAACAGGTAGGAGATCGCGTCGTCCCATGTGGCGAACGAGAACGGAACCGGGGACCCCACGTGATCGGCGAGGGCCGCAGCGAACTGACGCAACGACTCCGCCTCCGTCCCCGCCGTGGCCCCGAAGTAAAAGCCCCCATGCCGCTCGACCAGAGCGCGCAGCAGATACGTCTTCCCCATGCGCCGCCTGCCACTGACGATGCCGAGCTTGGCATACGGCAAAGGCCGGTCCACGAAGGCCGAGAGACCCTCCCACTCGGCACCACGGTCGAAGACATGAGACGGCTTGCCCGGACGCATATGACGTTGCACTTGCGAGCTCCTTAGGAGTACACCCCAAAGGAGTGTACTCCTAACAGAACACACACAAAGGTCACCCAGGAGGGGCTGGCCATGCCAGTCGGCCCGGCATGACAGCCGTGCCCTATCCATGACCTTCAGAGCGGTCAATCAGGGTGCCAAGACGCACGGCCGGCCATGCCTCTTCCAGCACATATCCGCAGCTCACACGGCCTGCGGAGCTTGGAAGCGCCGGTGCTTCCCAAGCTCAGAGCGCGAGTTCGATTCTCGTCACCCGCTCCATATGAAAGCCCCAGGTCAATGACCCGGGGCTTCCTTGCTGTCCAGACCTCCGTGAGGCGGTTGGCCTGGGCGGGTTCCGGGGGCGGGGCGTAGGCGGGAAGGTTGGCGACCGCCAGGCCATGGCACCGCACCTCGCAGCGCCTTCGGCAGCACGCGCACCGGGCCGCTGATCCCGGCGAAGGTCCGTAAGCGACCACGCCGCTGACGACACCGGCTGCGCGTTGCACGACGGGCCCGACCCGGTCTTCCCGGTCAGGCCCGTCGTGCACCTGTCCCGACAGCCAGCGCAGCGCAGCATGTAGCCTCCGTCACGCCAGGGGACTATCCGGTGGCCATCGAACTTCGGTTATGCGCTGTTGAACTGTGCACGGGATCTGGCCCAGCGTCACGTCGGTCACCCGCGGGCCAGGCCCAATTCGCCCGCGCGTACTCCCGCCTGAAAACGCGAGCCCGCGTTGAGAGCGACGAGCAGTTCCGCGACCCGGCGGCGGTAGGTGCGCAGTGACATGCCGAGTTCCCGTGCGGCTGCCTCGTCGGTGATGCCGGAGCCCAGGGTGCGCAGGACCCTGCTGGTCTGGGCGTCGATGCGGGGCCGTTCCGAGCCCAAGAAGGCCGCGAGGTCGACGGCGCTCTCCCAAGCGGCTTCGAACAGCGCGTAGACCCCGCCGACCAGGGCCGGCGCGGCGCTCATGGTGTACGTGCGGTGGCTGTGAGCGGCCGGTGCGGGGGGCACCGGGTCGGTGAGGATCATGGTTCGCCGGTCGATGATGAAGGTCCCCTGGGGGATCGGGGTGGCTGCGATCCGAATCTGCATGCCATGGGCAGCCATCTCGCTCAGGGCTTCCCGGTCGCGCTCGTCGGCGAGCACCGCTGGGCTGTACAGCTTGCGGGCCTGGCGCGCTCCGTCCTGGCGCATCGTCAGGCGTGCGGCCTCACGAGCGCGAGGCCAGGTGTCCAGGTCGCGGGCGACATTGATCCATTCCGCGCCCCCGGACTCCGTCAGGGGCTTGAGCCGTGCCCAGAGCTCAAGATCACTGCGGAGCACCATGATCTGCGACATACATCCATTGTGCCTTTGGCAGCAAAATGCCACGGGCTCGTCGGCGGAGTCCGGGCCTTGCAGGCTGAGCCCATGAGCAACAGATTCCGCATAGGCGGCGACCTGGACGTCAACCGGCTCGGTTTCGGCGCCATGCGCCTGCCGTCCAAGGACGGCATGGGCGGTCCCGCCCGCGATCCCGAGGCCGGCCGTACCGTGCTACGCCGCGCCGTGGAACTCGACGTCGACCACATCGACACCGCCGACTTCTACTTCAGCCACGACGGCGCGGTGCGTGCGAACACCCTGATCCGCGAGGCCCTGCACCCCTACCCGTCCAACCTGGTGATCGCCACCAAGGTGGGCCCCATCGTCCGGCAGGACAGCTTCTCCCACGGCACTGCCGCCGACATGCGCGGCCTGGTCGAGGACAACCTGGAAAGCCTGGGCCTTGACCGCCTCGACCTGGTCTACCTGCGCATCGGGTCCATGACACCCCCGCACGGCGAGTCGCTCGCCGAACGTTTCGAGGCACTGGCGGCGCTGCGTGAAGAGGGACTGATCCGTCACCTCGGGATCAGCAACGTCGACAGCGAGCATCTCGCTGAGGCCCGCGCCATCGCACCCGTCACAGCCGTGCAGAACCAGTTCCACGCCGCCCAGCGTGACGACGCGAACCTTCTGGCCGCCTGCGAGGAGTCCGGCATCGCCTTCGTGCCCTTCTTCCCGCTTGGTGGCGGTCGAGATCTCGATGACGAGCGTCTGACCACGGTGGCGGCCCGGCACGGCGCCACCGTCCCCCAGATCGGCCTGGCCTGGCTGCTGGCCTCCTCCCCGGTGACCCTGGCCATCCCGGGCACGGGGGCGCTCTCCCACCTGGCGGACAACATGGCCGCCGCCGCGATCACCCTCACCGAGGAAGACCTCGCCGACCTCGCCTGACCCCGTACACGAAAGGCACCGCTGTCATGAAGCTGTTGATTCTCGGTGCGACCGGCCCCACCGGCCGTCATGTCATCGACTTGGCCCTGCGATCAGGTGACCAGGTCACCGTCTTCGTCCGTAACCCTGCGGCTCTCGGTGACTTGGCGGATCAGGTCACTGTGGTCACCGGGGACGCGACCTCCCAGCGCGACGTCTCCGCCGCCATAGCCTGGCAGGACGCTGTCGTCGCCGCCCTCGGCAGAGGCAAGTCGGTGGTTGCCGACGACCTCTTCACCCACTCCTCGGCGGCCGTGATCGCCGCGGCCAAGGAAGTGGGCGTCTCCCGCCTGGTGTGGCTGTCGTCGTTCGGTGTCGGCCACACCATCGAGTGGTCGAGCGGCCCGCAGAAGCTGATATACCGCACGCTCCTGCGGTCGGTCTACGCGAACAAAGAGATCTCCGACGAGAGCATCCGCTCCAGCGGGCTCGACTGGACGCTGGTCTACCCGACCCGGCTGACCCACGGCCCCGCCAAGGGCACATACCGCGCCGGTGACCGGCTGCCGATGAAGGGCAACCCCACGATCAGCCGGGCAGACGTCGCCGCCTTCATCCACCAGGCGGCACACGGGAGTGAGTGGATCCACCGCACCGCTGTCATCTCCGACTGAGCGCTCTCCAGCCCCACCGCCCGCCCATCTTTGAGGTGGCGTCTTCACGCCTCTCGGTTATGACAGTCGTTATATGCAGGTGTAGCCTGAAGCTCACCATAACGACCGTCATAGGAGGATGCCGTGACGATCATTACCGCGAACACGGCCAAGGGACGCCTGAGCCTGGAGCAACGCCGCAAGCTGGCCGAGACGCTGACGGACGCGGTGCTCGTGCCCGAGGTCGGGCAGTTCGCCCCGGCTGCGCGGGTCGGGTTCCAGGTGCACTTCGTCGAGCGCGAGAGCGACACGATGGCCATCGGCGGACGGCTCCTCTCGGACGCCGTCCCGGACGCCGACGTCATGATGATCGACGTGACGGTCATGGACGGGGACTGGCGGCAGAACGTCCGGGCCGAGGTCATCGAGCGCGTCCTGGCCGCGATGGCCGACGCCTGCGGGCTCGCCGAACCGTCGCCGGCCTGGTGGGTCAACTTCCGCGTGATCGACGAAGGAAGCTGGGGCTCGCGCGGCGGCGTGCTGTCCGTCCTCTCCCTCCTCGACACCGGCGTGTTCACCGAGGAGAAGGCCAAGGCCGTCCGCACCGCGCTGGGTGCGTGACCCGGGCCCGGCGTACGTCCGACCTTGCCGAGCCGGGCGGACGCGCGGGCTGACGCGCTCTGCGCGAGCGACTCGGGGGTACGGGCGCGGCATTCCGTTGACCAGTTGACCAATGGCACGAAGTCCGTTACCCCGAAGGAATCCGCCTGTCGCCTGCCCCGTGCTTCACCCCAGCTCGTCAGTCCTTGATCGCTGCGGTGATGAGCGCCTGGAGCTGCTCGGCGGTGCGGTCGAGTGGCTGCGTGCTGCGCTTGGCGCGGCACATGGCCACCGTGCCCTCGACGGCCGCGACGATGAGCGTCGCAAGCTGCGCGGCCTGTTCGGCTCCGGCGCCGCGCTCTCGCAACGAGGCGGCCAGCAGATCCTCCCACTGCTCGAAGACCTCGGCCGCGGCCGCCAGGGCGGGTGGGATCCCGTCGGCCGGAGGCTCCTCGATGGCCACCGCCAGGACGGGGCAGCCGGCGTGGAAGTCGCTCTCCACGACGATCGTCCGCCACAGCGCGAGGAACGCCCGCAGCCCTGCGGCCGGGCCCGCCTCCAGCTCCTTGCGCAGGCTCCGCGCCACCCACTCGCCCGTAAACCGGACGGCCTCCGTGGCCAGCTGCTGCTTGCCCTCGGGGAAGTAGTGGTACGTCGAGCCGAGCGGCGCCTTGGCGTGCTTGGCCATCTCCCGAATGCTCGTGGCGTTCAGCCCGCGCCGACTGATCATGTCGGCGGCACCGGCCACGATCCGCTCGCGCGACGGCGTGCTGCTCTTGGGCACCTGCACACTTCCCCTCTGGCTATAACGGCCGTCATAGTCTACCGTGATCCACACCTATAACGATCGTCATAATGAGACGTCGTCGACAAGACGTCGTCGACAAGACGTCGTCGACGAGACGTCGACGCGACAAGGAGTCGCCGTGCCCATGATCCGGCTGACCGCCCCCACCGGTTCCCTGACCGAGCCGGTCCGCACCACCATCCAGCGCGACCTCGCCACCGTGCTGCTGCGCTGGGAGGGCGCACCCGACACCGCCTTCTTCCGTGCCCAGGCGTGGAGCTACCTGGTCGAGCTGCCCGAGAGTGCCCAGACCACCGCGGAGGACCACGAGCCGCGCTTCCTCGTGGACGTCACCGTGCCCGAGGGCGCCCTGTCCCAGCGCCGCAAAGCCGGGCTGTTCGAGGACGCGACGAAGACCGTCCTGCAGGCCGCCGGTCTCTCCCAGCACGACGCGTTGCGTGTCTGGGTGCTGATCCATGAACAGCCGGACGGCACCTGGGGCGCGGGCGGCTCCGTCGTCCGCTACGCCGACCTCGTGGCCATGGCGAAGGGGCAGCAGGCCGATGCGTGAGCTCACCTACATCGCTCGTCGGACCGTCGAGTGGCGCGCGGCCCCCGATCCCAAGGTGCGGTCCGCCGGGGAAGCGATCGTCGCGCCGGTGGCCGCCACCCCCTGCGACGTGGACTCCGCGATCCTGGCCGGGCACGGCTTCCTCGACCCGCCGTTCGCCCTCGGTCACGAATGCGTGGCCCGCGTCACCGACGTCGGCGACGCCGTGACGACCGTGACCCCCGGCGACCTGGTCGTGGTGCCCTGGTCCATCAACTGCGGCACCTGCGACGACTGTCGCGCCGGACTGACCGCCCACTGCACCACGGTCCCGCACATGGCCATGTACGGAGCGCCGATCGGCGGCAGCTGGGGCGGGCTCTTCTCCGACCTCGTCCACGTCCCGTACGCGGACGCCATGCTGGTCCCACTGCCAGCCGGCCTCGACCCGGTCGCCATGGCCTCGGCCAGCGACAACTGGTCCCTGTCCTGGCGCCTGGTCGCTCCGCACCTCAAGGCCCGCCCCGGAGCCCGGGTGCTGATCGTCGCCCGCGGCAGCATCGGCCTGTATGTGTGCGACATCGCCCGCGCGCTCGGCGCCTCCGACGTCCTCTACGTCGACCCCGACCCCGAACACCGCCGGCTCGCCGAGAGCTACGGCGCCCGCACCGCGGAGGCGATCGAGCCGGTCCGGCACGGCTTCGACCTGGCCGTCGAGGCCACCGGCCGCGTCGACCAGCTGGCCCTCGCCGTCAAGTCCCTTGCACCGGAAGGCATCTGCGAGTCGGCCGGCAACCACTTCCGTCCCGGCGAACTGCCCCTGCTCGACATGTACCTCACCGGCGTCACCCTGCGCATCGCCCGCGACAACGTCCGCCACAACATCCCGGACGCCCTCGACCTCGCCTCCTCCGGGAAGGTCGCCCCCGCACGAGTCGTCTCCCACGTCCTCGACTGGGAGCAACTGCCCGACGCGCTGCCCGAGAAGCACCTCAAGCCCGTCTTCGTCCGCGACCTCACCCTGTCCCGGCCCGTTCGCTGACGACGGGACCACGTACACAGAGAAACCTGATGCACTGGGCTCTCGCGAACCGCGAACCGCGAACCGCGAACCGCGACCCAAGGGCCGCTCCTGTGCACACGCCCACGACGTTGGACCGCACCTCAAAGGCCTCACGAGCAGGCGCAGGGACCGCCCGTGCCACTACGTGCCAGTCACGGGGGTAACCAGCGGTCAACAGGAGAGTCCCCAGACCGCCGGTAAGCAGCATGCGGCAGCACCTTTTCACTGGTCAGAGGCCACATCAGCCCTGAAGTGCTGGGTGCTTCCCAAGCTCGGAGCGCGAGTTCGAATCCAGTCACCCGCTTCACGACGAAGGCCCAAGTCAGCGACCCGGGCCTTGCTTATTGTCTAGCCCATATTTACGGCGCTTGCCATTCGCGTGCCATAGGAGCACCTCCGATCTGCATCGATGGCGAGTGCGATGGCCCGGGGACGGGGTCTCACTCCCTCTCCCGCATCGCGAGATCGAATTCAAGTAGCCCTGCGTCGCACACGCGGTTAGGCCGTCTTTTTCGGATCTTGCCGGGCCTGTCGGCCCGGGAGCGGCTTTTCCCGCCGCTTCCGCCCCCAGCCGGGGTGTTTCCCGCCGGGCCGGGGCAGCGGCCGCGCAGAGTACTCCGTATGACGACACCCGCAGAGCTGCTTCGCTCCTTCGCCCGCACCCGCGCCTCGCTCGACGGCGAGGAGGTCACGTACTGGTGGTCCGGAGACGTGTACTCCTGGGCCCCTGACGAGCCCTACCAGCGCCTCTTCGGCTTCGAAGGACTCAACGTCGCCCGCTTGGTCCAGGACGCCGAAGCCGGCCCGGACGCCTACCAGCTACTCACCCGCGAGGCCGCCTTCTACCTGGACCCCGCCACCCGCGAGATCCTTGAGACCTGGCAGGGCCTGCCGGTGGTGCACGTCTGGAACGACCCGGCGAACCAGAAGTGGCGCCCTTTCCCGATCCCGACGACTGAGCTCGGCGGACAGGTCTGCTTCAGCCTGGAGATCCCGCTCGCCTACCCCTCGCCGCTGCCGGTCGCCCAGTACCCCGTCCACTCGGCCGGCGACACGTACAAGGCCCTGGAGCTTTTCCAGTTCTTCGCCGACCGCGCCGGCCTGGCAGGCTCGGCTCCCAGCGTGCCAGCCACCATGTCGTGGGCCCGGATGTCCCCGTGGCTCCCGTGGATGGCCCGTGGCCAGCGGCCCGGCGGCCTCGCCTTCCATTGCCGGGGCCGCAAGCTCGGCTCGTACGCCGAGGTCCCCGAGCGGACCCGTGCCTACATCGCCGACCGCCACCCGGAGTTCGCCCAGGCCCCGGAGGAGTGGAGCGAGCCGAACGAGACCAGCTGGACGTACTTCCGCAAGTTCAACCCGCCGAAGTAGCCGCCGAGCTTCCCTCGCCGCCAGGCCACCCCTGGCCCCGGACTGCCCTCCCTTAGGGGCAGTAGCCGGGCTTCCTCTCGCAGGTCTCGCCGCAGCCGTGCTCGTACCTCGGGCTTAACCGTCTGCCGGGCTCACCAGCACGCGGGGCAGGCGAGGTACGTGCTGGGGTGGTGGAGCGGGCGGACGGGGTGACGGGCGCTGCCACCCGCCCCGACGAAGTCGAACGGTTCACCGAAGTTCCGTACAACCACGCAACCCGATCATGAGTCTGATCGGGTACGGCACTTCCGTCTCCGATCTTCTCGTGGGGGTTCACCTTGCAGTTCCGCTCCACCGGTACCCGTCTCGCCACGGCCGTCCTCGCCGCCACGGCACTCGGCGCCGGCACGCTGGCCACCGCCCCGGCCGCCTTCGCCGCCGTCTCGGGCTCCGTCTCGGCCGATCATCCCGCCGCCCTTCCCGTCTTCCCGGCGGACGCCCAGGTCACGGGCGCGGGCGCCACCGGCTTCCTCACCCACTCCTATGCCGACGACGGGACCCTGGACCTGCGCTGGACGCCGTACGGGGGCGGGACCCCGACTCAGCTCCAGCGCCCCGACGGCGGCGGGTGGGCGATGTTGGGAAGCGACGTGGTCGTCCTCGGCGACGCCAACTGGGTCTCCGAGATGCGTTCGCTCACCCTGCGGAACATGGCTGACCCGTCCGCCCCGGGCGTGGACATCGACCTCGGCGCGCTCGGCGCGAACTACGTGGCCGTGTTGAGCCCGACGAGCGTGCTTGCGCAGGTGACGAATGACGACGGTACGGCGGAGCTGCACGTCGTGAGCAAGGACGGCGCCACGACGACCAGCCGCAAGGTGTCGGGGCTACCCGCGGACGCCACCGACTTCTTCAGCTCGGCGGTTCAGGGCGGCGTCGCCTTCGTCGGGTACGAGACGGGCCCGGCGGACGCGCGGACCGGCGGCCGGGCCGTGATCGACGTGGTGGACGGGACAGTGTCCGAGACGTACTCCTCTGCCGAGTCCGGGTACGGCTTCAGCAACCTGATGTTCTCCGGTTCGCACGTGGCCTGGCTCGAGTGGGAGACCGGCACCGGACTGTTCGTCACGTCCGTCGACCGCAAGACGCGCGAGGAGAAGCGGACCGTCCTGGGCCCCCGCGACGACGAGTGGTACACCGCGCTCGTGGGCAGCTGGCTGGTGCACGGCAACCCCTCGACGCCCGTCCGGGCCGTCTCCCTGACCAGCGGCGAGACCCGTGACCTCGCCGACCACGCGTCCGGCTCGGCGGCCGCGGGCGACGGCAGCGCGGTGGTGAAGGGCAGCCGGGCCGCCGACGGCGACGGGCTGTTCCGGATCGAGGCCGCGGAGGGTGGCACCCCGACGGTCACCAAGGTGGCGGAAGCGGGCCAGCCGGTCGGGCTGGAGATCGAGCAGGTCCACGTCCCCGACGTGGCGAACCTCGACAAGACCGGCGGCCAGGTGACGCTGGGGTGGACGCTGTCGCGCCCCGAGGCTTACCTGGACCTCACGCTCACGCACGTCGACACGGGCAAGGAGTTCCGGAAGCGCGTGAACGCCCCGGTCAGCGGCACCCTCTTCAGCTACACCTGGGACGGCATCATCGGCGGGGTGGACGCGCCGAACGGCACGTACGCGGTGGAGGCCGAGGCGACCCCGCTCAATGGCATCGGCGAGCCCGCCTACCAGGGCTGGCTCATGACGGTCGTCCGCACGATCAACCCGCACGACTACACCAACAACGGCTCCACCGACGTCCTCGCCCGGGACGCCTCCGGCGTGCTGTGGCGCGACGATCTGCTGGACCGGCCGGTGAACGGCCAGGTCAAGCCCGCCCAGCGCACCCGGGTCGGCGCGGGCTGGCAGACGTACAAGCAGATCGAGGCCGTCGGCAACATCGCGGGCAACCATGTCGGCGACCTGCTCGCCCTCGACGGCTCCGGCGTGCTCTGGCACTACCTCGGCAAGGGCGACGGCACCTTCTCGAGCCGCGCCCGCGTCGGCGGCGGCTGGGGAGCCTACAACAAGCTCACGGGCGGCTCGGACCTCGACGGCGACGGCCGCACCGACCTCCTCGCCACGGACACCGCCGGCGTGCTGTGGTTCTACAAGGGCACGGGCTCCGCCACCGCCCCCTTCGCCACCCGCGTGCGAGTCGGCGGCGGCTGGGGCGTCTACAACCAGCTCACCGCCGTCGGGAACATCGCCGGTACGGCCGCCGGAGACCTGGTCGCCCGCGACAAGGACGGCGTCCTCTGGCTGTACCAGGGCAACGGCCGCGGCAACTTCTCCACCCGCGTGCGGATCGGCGGCGGCTGGGGTGCCTTCACCCAGCTCGTCGGCGCCGGTGACGTCGACAACGACGGGCGCCCGGACCTGATCGCGTACGGGGCGGGCGGCACGTATGTCTACCGCTCGACGGGCTCCACCACCGCCCCCTTCAGCCGTCAGTCGACGTCGCTGTACGCGGGCGAGGGCTCCAGGTTCAACCACATCGCATGAGAACCCGCACCACCGTGCACCGCACCATCCGGCACCACCGCCGGCTCGCCACCGCCGTCGCGGTCACCCTGCTGCTGGGTCAACGTCGCGTCCAGATGACGAGGTGTCACCACTGGCGCAGTGCCGTTCGGCCGTCTCAGTTTCTGTCTCATTCACCGACGTTCGGCAGCGTTCAGTTATGGCCGGACACGTAGTTCCGACGGCCCTCTGGTTCCGCATCAACACAGCTGATCGGCCCCGGACAGTACTCTGACCAGCGCCAACAGACTTGGAAGGCGTGTTGGGCCGCAAAGGTGGTGGCGGAACTCTGGATGCGTGAGCGATGCGTAAGCGGGCGTGCTGGATGACACGCTCAGATCTGGATTGAATACCGAGCCGCACGCCTCTGACCAGGCCGTTCTGGACGAGAGGGGTATACGGCGGAAGTCCCGGCAGGAACCTGCCGGGACTTTTAATCCGTTGGTTGTGGGTTCGAGTCCCACACGCTAGCCGCAGGTCAGGACACCTCCTTCTGCACCCAGATAGCCAGACGAACATTTGGAAAGCGTGCTGATGCCCGGAACAAGAGCCGACTGGCCCCGGGTGCAGCAGGACATCCTGACCGGGGGCGCGTGACGTGCTCACCCTGATCGCGTGGTTTCGCCCCTCGTCGCCGGCGGACTCCTAGGCGTAGCGGACGCGGGGAGACCAGTCGCCATGAGAAGGATCAAGCATCAGGCTGGGCTGGGCTGAAACGGCAACACTGCCCGGCCGGAACAAACGCTCTCAGTCAAGGATTCGGCGAGGTTCTACCCTCCGTAGATCGGAGGGGGATCCGATAGTCCTCTTCCTTCGCGTGAGCACACCGCCCTGTGGCCCTTGGACCCGACGCCCCTCGTCGCAGCGGGCCTGGCCCATCTGAGTCTCTTCATTGCCGCCCAGTCACAGGCCAGCCCCTTCCCAGCCCTCCAGGGCGGTACACCAAGGTCAGAAGCGGTCAATCCAACCGACTCCGATGCAACTCGTAAGCTGGAAAACCCCTGATCAGAGCAGTGAGCTGCTCGGAATCGCCGTTGATTCCCAGGCTCAGAGCGCGAGTTCGATTCTCGTCACCCGCTCCATACGAAAGCCCCAGGTCAGCGGCCCGGGGCTTCTTTGTCGTCTAGACCATTTTTAGGCCGCGTGCCATTCGCGTGCCATAAGGGACTCAGTACCGCGCCGAATTCGGAGGCGCAAGTCAAGCCCCCTTGTCGAAAATCAGGTCGATTACCTCGACCAGACCGCCCGCGGAGGGCCGGTCCAGGTAGCGGTTGCATTGGCCGGCTGGCTGGCTGGCTACGGTCATCACGCTCACCTGGCCTTCGCTGAGGACTGCCGGCGCCGATGGCTAGCCCGTTCCTCTTCCTCCACCTCGGGCTCTTCTTCCTCCTCGTCACGCGGCTCCTCTTCCTCTTCCTCTTCCTCTTCCTCCGCCTCTTCGAATTCGTCCTCGGGCTGCTCTTCGCCCTGCTCCTCCTCGTCCGCGGCCTCCTCGTCGCGCACTTCCTCATCGCTGCGCACCACCTCGCCGTCGCGCACCTCGCCCCGCCACCCCCCAACCTCCTCGGGGTGCAGAAGTACCTGGCTCATGGCGTGCCGGCGGAAGTGCTTCAGTTCGAGCCGTGCCCTGCGGCCCTGGGCACGCCAGAGGTTCCCGGTCCGCTCGAACATGCCCTGCGGGTGGTACTGCAGAACCAGCAGGATCCTGGTGAGGTGCGGCCCGACCTCATGGAAGGTCACCGCCCCGTCGACATGGCCCTTGTCACCCTTCGACTCCCAGACGATCAGCTCGTCCGGCACCTGCTTGATGACGGTCGCCTTCCACTTCCGGTGAGAGAGGAAGATCTGCGCCTTCCAGTTCGTTTCCGTCTCGGATTCCCGCCCGACGTCCTCCACCTTCTTCATGAAGTTGGGGAAGTCCTCGAACTGCGTCCACTGGTTGTAGGCGTCGGAGACGGGAAGGCCCACATCGATCTGTTCAACGATGTTGACGACCTTGAGCTTCTTGTGCTTCTTGTCACCGCCGCCCAGCGCCTCCTTGACCTTCTCCTTCGCCTGGGAAATGCCGCTGCCGACGACGGACTTCAACCGCGAGGCGCCCTGGGACAGGAGGTGCTTGCCTCCCGCGAGCGCCAATTTGGCTTTGAGACCGCCACCCAGTCCCCCGCCGTGAGCCAGATCCTGGACCTTGTCCGTCATATTGGCGACTGCTCGCTCTCCGAGGGCGGCGAGGAGGTTCTGCGCTTCTGCCAGCAAGCGGTCGGTAGGCAGTTCTTTGGTCAACGTGCCCAGGCCGCCCGAAGTCTGATCGCCCAATCGTTCAGTCATACGTCATCACCCTCGGCCTCGCCGTGCGGACCAGCCACTACCGGACGACCCGGAACTCGCGGTCCTGCGACTACTGGCGGTCTTGCGGCTCGGGCTCTTGCTGGCGCTCCCGCTGGTCTTCTCCTTGTCCGCAGCGGGAAGAGTGTCCGGCGTCCGGGGCCGCGCAGAGCGCCCCCTCTCCCGCTGCTTGGCCTCCTCGGCCGGCTCTTCCTTCTCTTCTTCCTTCTCTTCTTCCTCTTCTTCCTCTTCTTCCTCGCCGCGCGGCTCTTCTTCCTCGTCGCGGGGCTCCTCCGCCTCCGGTCCGGCGCGAAGCGCCGAGGCTCGTCGTTGCATCCGGTCGCTCAATGAGTCGATACGACTGCCGGCCGCAGCCACGGCGGCAGTCTTGCCCGCCGACAGCAACTCGTCGCGCAAGGTCTGCGTGAGCTTGTCGACCTCGGGGGACTTCAGGAGTTTTGTCCCCACCCCACCGCCGCCAGGACGGAGGCGACTGCCCGCCGCCACGCCGGCAAGCGTCAACGCCCACCGCATCTTGTGCGAGCGTCCGAGGAAGTAGGCGCTGGCGACGGCTAGCCCTACCTGGCCGTTCTTCATGATGTCTGTCTCCTCCTGCATCGAATCGATGCACTGCCGGAGACCCCGCACTCGCGTCGGATCGTTTCAGACTCTGGCCACGTGATGTGTGCGAGGTCTTCCCGAGGCGTTCCGAATCTCGCCCTGCCACCTCCCGACCCCTGCCCACAGGAGCCGCACTTATATCCGATTATTCAGCATTAGACACATTTGTCACATGCAGATCCACAGGAGGCCTCACGTCGCGTGGATCACCGGGCTGGCGGACGGGCCCCACCACGGCAGGTCGGGCCTGCCACCACACCTGGCGCGATTCCACCTGGTCGGCGAGCCCCAGGACGGCGCCGCCGATTCCCGTCACCCCTTCCATGATCGAGCACCGCTCCGAGGATGTCCTCCAGCAACCAGCGCTTGCGATCAGCCCAAGTGCACACTGCCGACCGGACCTGCTGTAGCCGAGCTCGATCACGAGCTTCCCGGAGCGCTCCGGATCAGGGAATTGCGGAAACTCCTGCTGGACCGTGACGGCGTGGGTGATGCCGCCGACGAGCACGTCCAGCTCGCCTTCACGCCGCGAGTGGCGCGAGGGGAAATGCTGCCCGTTGTAGGTGTACGGAAGGCTGCGATGGTGATCGGCGACCGGGTGATCCTCGATCCCGTGTCCCCGCCGTACGGCTTCCGCGACAAGACCCTGGAACAGCAGTAGCGCCCACCGCCGGAGCGCGGACAGCATCGCCAGCCGCCCCTCATCATCCCGCAGAGCCGCCACAACCGGGTGTGGGGAACGAAGCTGCGCGGGCAACTCGGACCGGCGGCAGCGCGTCCTCGGGCGCCTCTCTCCGCGAATTGGCGTGCGGTCCCGTAACCAGGGAAATCTGCAGGTCACGGTTCCACATGTGTATTTTCTCGATGTACTTGCCCTGCGGGGGCCAGGCCGTGCCGCTTCGCGTAGTCGATGACGCGTCGCCACTCCGTCAGCTCGTCCTCGTCGGGCTCGGAAATCGTGACGCGCTCTTCGGCGACAAGCCGCTCAACGAGGCCCTCGCCTTGGTCCGCCAAGCCCGGGCAACGGGCCCTCTCGCTGTACGGGCTCCGCCTGTTGCCGCGGAGCGGGGCTGTCGCCAGCTACTGAACTGGTCCGGGTCATTCGGGAGCCATTTAGGAGCCGAGCTCGAAAAGCCGCTCCCGACTGGCTCCGCGCTCCCTATGAGAGTGACGTCCTGTTGTCCCGCGCGCGACCATGAAGCTTTCGACGAACTGGTCGGACTCATGTCCAGCACTGTGGCACCCCCGAACGGCCGCACGCTCCGGCGGCACCTGGGTCCGCCGCCGTGGCCAGGCTTTTCAGCGGGCCGGGCGCCGAGGGGAGCGCCACATGGAGCGGGCCGCCAGGTAGAGCAGATCGGCGATAAGGAGTAGTACGCCGACGGACAACATATAGAGCATGCCGTCGACGGCCGCGCCGATGGCGACCAGAGCGATTCCGGCGATGAACAGGGTCAGGAAGAGGACCATGACGGGATGCCTCCCGGGAAGGAACCGCGCGGGTTCTGCGTGGCCTCTCGAGTACGGCGGGACACGCTGTGACTGTGCTCGGTGTCGCGTCGGCCTTGGAGTGGTACATGACGGCCCGCGGCCGTCCCTCGGCCGCAGGGCCGTGCTCGGCGCTGCTCGCCGCACTCGTCATCGGCGTGGCCGGTGTCTTCGAGCTCGCCGATAGCGAAGGGAGTGCGCCAGGCAACGTGCAGCTCGTCCGATCCTCTGCATGCCAAAACGCTCGGGTTCCAGGAATCCGGGACGCCTCGCAGCCGGTAACCCCCATGGGACTTCGGCCCAGGGGATCTTAGGCGGCGCGTTGGGCGCGGTGGCTGACTTCTCGGAGTCGGACCTTCGACGGGAGGCGGTCCAGGCCGGCCGAGTCTCGTGCGTGTGCGAGCGTTTCTCTGCTCAGTTGACCGAGAGTCCGCTCTGGGTCCGCGTGAGGCTCCAGCAACAGCCGCACGTGTGCGGTGGGAGCAGTACTTCGGCCCGTCAGCCGTACATGTGCCCGCGAGACCCCGTCCAGGGCCTGCGCCTCTTCTTCGATCACGTCCTCCAGCGTGCGGCCGTTGAGTCGGTCCGCCGCGCCGTCTTCGCTGTCGACGAGGACCCGGCCCAGGCGGTGTCTGCGCTGTGCAAGGAGCCACCACAGCAGCAGGGCCAGCAGCACGGCGAGCACCGCGATGACGGTCGGCCACCACCAGCCTTCTTCCCGCCACCGGGTACGTCCCTCGGTGCCCAGCACCACATCGTCCGGCCCACGGAAGGGCCACCAGCCCGGCATGCCGAAACCCCAGCGGCGCTGCAGATCCAGCCCGCTCAGCAGCACGCCGCCACCCAGGGCAAACAGTCCAAGGCCGACCAATCCCAGCAGCATCCGATTCACTGTCTTGAGCATCGGGATCACCTCAGCCTTTCTTCGGGCGCTGGACGTGCACGGTCAGCGTGGGTTGCCGGGCGAGACCCAAGAACGTCACGACTTCCCCCAGCGCCGCGTTCAGGTCCGCGCGGACCTCGTCGAGATCGCGGAAATGTGCCCGTGCCCGGGCTTTGACCTTCCGGCGGCCGACATCGACCCGCGCCGACTGAACACCGGACACCCGCATGGCCCGGTCGCGCAGAACCAGGGCGGCCGCACGGCGGTCGAGCCCGGCACGGACCTCCCCTGTCCCGGAGACGCCAGTGGGCTGCCGCATGGGCAGCAGCCCACGCAGTCCCGGCGTCACCGCCAGCAGGAAAAGCCACACGCCGAGGGCCATCGCCAGTGCGGCCCCGACGATCATCCAGATGTCATCCAGCGGCCGTGTTGCCAGTTCCTCAGCGAGCCGCCGTCGCCAGAGCATCGCAGGCCGGCCTGCCCGCACCGAGATCACGTCGTACAGGAGCAATCCAATGGCCGCGGCGGACAGCAGGGCCACCAAGGCCGCAGGGATCCGCCGCGCTGACCAGAAACGGCGCGTCGGCCGGCCCGATTCCTGGACCGTTGTCGCCGTCGAGCCCTTGCCCAGGGAGTCGCCGACGGACGCAGCCGCCTGTCCGGTACGGGAGGAAGGATTGCTGTCGCTGGTCGGCTGCCGCCGGGTGTTCGCGCTCATCTCACCCTCTCCTGATCTGTGTGCCGCGAGTGCACCGAGTGCAGTCTCTCGACCGACACTGCGAGGTCGGACACGTCCATGCCGGCCCAGGTCCTGAGCCGTTCGGTGACCTCTCGGCGCACCGCGGCGCACTGCGCCCCGATGTCGGACGGATAGCCGAGCTCGACGGTGATGCGCATCCGTGCTTCGCCGAGCACGGCCGACCGGCTTTCGGCAGGATCGCCGTCTCGTCCTTCGTCGTTCCGCTCGGGTGCCCGCCGCACGGACATCGTCACGCGTGGCGTCCGGCGGCCGGGCGGTACGTGGCCCGCCGACTCGGTGAACCGGCTCAGCACCTCCCGAGCCACCTGGGAAGCAATCTTCGCAACGACCCGGTCGGCGACGGTGATCGCACCGCGCTCCCCGCGGGGGATGCCCGGACGCCGATCGGCTTCACCGGTCACTGCCGCCAGTCTCACCGTGCCCGTCGCCCGTCATCGCGGATCCGCTCCTGCCGGTCTCGGCGGCGGACGAAGTCGCCCGGTTCGAGATCACCTTCCATAAGCCGCCCGACCACGAGTCCGACGACGCCCAGCCCCAGCACCAGCAGAAAGGCCCCGAAGTCACCGAAATGCGCGGCAAAACCCAGCGCCATTCCGGCAATCAAGCCCACCACGGCCCTGCTCATCACGCGCTCCTTCCCTCAGCCGCCGGCTCGCCCCGGCTACTGGATCCGCGGCCGCTCTTCCCCTTCGCCCTCCTCGTCGGGCAGCTTCACATCACTGACCATGATGTTGACTTCCACGACTTCCCGCCCCGCCATCCGCTCCACTGCGGAGATCACGTTCTCCCGCACCGCACTGGCCACGTCCGTGATGGAGATGCCGTAGTCAACAACGATCTCCAGATCGATGGCCGCCTGCACCTCTCCGACCTCGACACTGACCCCGCGCGTGACGGATTTGTCACTACCGGCGCCGGGCATCCGCTCCCGCATGGACCCCATCGAGCGCGCGAACCCACTGCCCAGGGCATAGACGCCGA
This sequence comes from Streptomyces sp. NPDC052236, assembly GCF_044548015.1. Taxonomy (NCBI): domain Bacteria; kingdom Bacillati; phylum Actinomycetota; class Actinomycetes; order Kitasatosporales; family Streptomycetaceae; genus Streptomyces; species Streptomyces sp. NPDC052236. The sequence continues at coordinate 303,812 of NZ_JBIUBL010000001.1, forward strand.
CCACGTCCCGCGCCGCCATCCCGGCGATCTTCTCCACCACCACATCGGCAACGGTCGTCCGGCCGCGAGAGCCGGGCGCACCGCCGTGCTTTACGCCGGTGTTCTCAGTCATCGGGCTGTTCCTCCCTTAGGGAGCTCACCTGGCACTCTTTATGCGCATTATATTCGTTTAAGGGCGTTTTGTTCGATGGGTGGGACCATGGGACGGGGTGGTCAAACGAGTGGCACGAGGGCCCCTGCCCGGAGCCTCTCGGACACTCCGGACGCAGTGCGGCAGGAAGAGAACCGCGGCCATGGAGGAAAAGAGGGTGAGAGGCCGGTGACTGAGGTGCGAACACAGGCAATACGGCGCCGGCTCTACCTGGGCCGACTACTCCCGCTCGGCGGGCCCGACGACGGGACGTGGATCACCGAGCAAGCGGCCGCCTGGGCTCTCAGGCGCACGGCCGCTGAGATTCCCGGCCTTTGGCTCGAGACCCTTCGCATCGGAACGGCACCACTTGAGCCCGTGTCCGAGCCGACCGTCCGTCCACCGGCCAGCGCGCTACCGCCTGGCCCACTCAGGATCGAGGCCGCCTTCTCCGCGTCCATGGGGCAACCGCTGCCTCAGACCGCCGAACAGTTGAGGACCACACTGCTCAACGCGGCCACTGAACAGCTCGGCCTGGCCATCGTGACAGTTGATCTGCGCGTCACAGACCTTCTCGAAGGCCCGGAGGCAGCCGTCAGATCACAGACCTCGGACAGCGCCGTGAGACCCCCGCCGGAAACCGCAGCCATGCAAAGCTCGCCCCCAGCGCCCAGAACAGGACCCATGCGGGGGTCCAACGGGGAGCTGGCCGACGTCGCGGCGGCCGTTCCGGGCGTCGCCCGCCTCACCACCGTGCTGGGAAGCCGCCCGGTCAAGGTGGAGCAACATGACGATCCACCCGGCCTCCACATCGAGGTCCAGCTCGCGGTCGCCTCCGGACACCATCCACTGGAAGTCGCCCGCGCCGTCCGGGCAGCGGTAGCCGGCGCACCCACCAGTGACACCCCGGGCCCGGTCACCACCGCCGTCCTCGTCACAGAAACCGCAGCCTAACCAGACGTCAACGGCAGCTCGACGTGCTGGGCCTGATCCGGTCCCACTTCTCCGGCCTCGCCCTCGGCGCAGGCCACACCGCGGCCACCGCCTGGCCCGAACGCACAGACACCCCGCCTCGGCCTTGCCATTTCTACTGTCGACGCCTCAGCGCTCTCCGGATCAGGAGGAAGGCCGCAATGGCAATCAGAGCAACCCCCATGAGGATCACGATTGCCCCGACGACGACCAGGAGCGTCCCAAGCAGAATCAAGATTGTCCCGATGATGAGAAGAAACATCGCAAGGACGGTCATGGTCGCCTCCTGTCCCCCTCCCGACTCCGGCTCCTCCTCGGCTCTCTAACGCAAATATTTCTAGATAAACCCTTCAGGATATTGACCCGCGATACCCGCCTGCTGAGGTTCGGCCTATTCGTGATCAAATCGTAGCACCGGCCTCTAGCCCATGGCTGTGACCTGGGCAGACAGCGAACGAGCCAAGGTCTCCGGATCCGTCGCCGTACAGCACAGAAGCACAGCGACCACAGACGACCGTCACAAGCGCTGGCTAGCAGCCTCGTAACCAGACCAGGAGACCTCAGCGAACTTCGTACCCGTAGTACGGGACAAAGAGGTAGCCGGATCAAGTGCGAGCCCACCACACCTGGCTACTGCCCCACCCGGCCGCAGGTAAGAACGCCCCGCACGCGTGAGCGGATGGCGGAGCACCACCCGGCATGAACCGGACCCCGATCAAGGATTCGATCCCACTCCTGAAGCGGTGCTCCGCATCCGTGTCACCACCGAGCAATGCTGGCTGAAGAGGACGCTCAGTCGGCCTTCGGCCGACCGCTCAAGGCCCCCGTCTCGGGGCAACGGACCCTTCCTCGTGGACCGCGAGAACGAGCGGCTGATCCGGACGACCATCAGCCTGCCCGTGCGCCAACAGATCGCCGACTACGAGCGCCCTCTATGACGAGAGGTCCACGCCCGTAACGCGGCGGTGAAGCGGGCCACTCGTGGTGAAAGAGGCTGAACCGCTGACACACGCTTGTGCCAGATCCGTGCCAGACAGAGCGGACAACCGCAGTCTATGAAGGGCCTGTTGTCTGGCAGATGCCTGCTTGCATTCCACCTTCGTCCGCTCAGTTCGCATGCGAGCGCCGACGCCATCGGCGGCTTCCTTCTGACGCTCCCAGTTCGAGTAATTGATAGATCAGCACCGCCTCCTCGGAGGACTGACCGTTCGCACCCGCGCGGCGAGCGCGCAATGATCTTTGATGCGGAACACGCTATGGCGGCCGCAGTCCAAAACGCGGGAGTCGGAGAGGTGGACGGGAACGAGTTCGGTGGGGGTAAGGCCGTGGTGTACGCGTACGGGCCGGACTCCGAAGCCCTTTTCAAGGTCATGGAGCCGGCACTGCGTGGACTTCCGTTTCGGCCGACGTATGTGGTCCTGCGGCACGGGGCGACGACAGAGTCTCATTTGGATCTGTGAAGGCGGCACGGCAGCGCTGTACCGCAACCACAACAACCTTGCCGCAAGGAGGATCGCTCTTGTGCACACACTCATGAGACTGGACCGCACTTCAAAGTCATCGCGAGCAGTCGCATGCACAGGCCGTGCCACTACGTGCCACTACGTGCCAGTCACGGGGGTAACCAGCGGTTAACAGGAGAGTCCCCGGACCGCCGGGAAGCAGCGTGCGGCAGCACCTTTTCACTGGTCAGGTGTCACATCAGCCGCGAAGTGCTGGGTGCTTCCCAAGCTCAGAGCGCGAGTTCGATTCTCGTCACCCGCTCCGCACGAAAGCCTCGGGCCAACGGCCCGAGGCTTCGTTGTTGTCTGAACCTCCCAGAGTTCGCCGCGACGGTCAGAGGTGTCCACGATTCAAAGCCACCGGCAGTTGGGGGCTTCACGAACCGCATGCCTCAGCAGCCCCAAGGCCTATCCCCTTCCGCAGCCACGACCGCCTGGACGCCGTCGCCGCGGAACTCAACGCCCGCCCACGCAGAACGCTCGGCTGGGAGACTCCAGCCGAGCGTCTGATCAAGCTGCTGACAACATCCGCTTGACCCCGAGGGGGGCTTGTGCCGCCGGCGTAGCCTCTAGGCTGCCATCAGGTCAGATCGTCGGTGTGTCATCGACCATCTCCTTGTGCGGTTCGATAAGGAACCTCCAGCCCTCGCTGGGCTCCAAGAACCGCACTCGGGTCGGATAGATGTCCAGGGCGCGGCGGTCGCGGTTCTGGCTGTTCGTGTTCTTCCGCCCCCGGGCCGGCTCCTCGTACAGGTCGACCTTGACGTCCGGCACCGCGACGACTTCCTCGCTCCAGCGCTGAACGACCCCCGCACCGAACGCGTCCCGCGCGGCAGAGTAGAGCGACTCCAGGGATTTCTTGTTCCCGTTGGGCACGAAGAGAGCAAGGTTCAGGAGGACGCCGGCACTCTGGAGAACCTCGATTTCTTCCCCCGCCTTGTCGGCAATCCAGATCCCGCCCTCTTCAGCATTGTCCGGAAGGACTTGAATTTCCTCACCGAAGATCGTCCTCGCAGTGAAGGACCCTCCCTCAAACTTCTTACCCGGCTCCGTAAGGAAAGCCGGGGCGTAGCAGTCGAGAGGAAGTCCATCCATCCCTGCCGAGACGAAGATGCCGTCCTGGAGGCCCAACTCTGAAATCTCCTCGGCCGTAAGACGTCGAGCCGTAACCTTCTCGATATTCACGCCATTCCCCTTTTAATCGTGGCGCCCTGTGAATTCATTAAGACTCTACCACGAAACGATCAGCCACTTCCTGTTACGCATGTTTTCGTGCCCGCGAAGTACTGGTCAACCCTCCGAGTAATTCCCTCCGGGGAGCAGCGGACGAATCCTCCTCCGTCACCGGCGAAACGCAGCACCCATAGAGGAATGCGGCGATATCCAAGAGGTGCCCATATCGCTTCGGCGCTATTTTCGGCAACGAAGCCAGTCGGACTTCCGATGTGAGGACCGTACGAGGTATGGACACCGCAAGCAAAGTGCGCATTCACAGCTCCATGTTCACACCAAGAGAAAGCAGCGGACTGCGCGCTGAGCGATGACTCCCATCCAAATCAAAACGGGTGGGTTGCCGTTTTCAGCGACATGCTGGCAACTACCTCAACCACGACCTGCTCCTCGGCCTGTGGCCCACACTGCCCACACTGGTCAGCCGTGATGTCCGTGTGGTTCTGGGAGAGCTCCTTCGACGAGTCGGCTCACAGCGCTCAGGCCGCTGCCCTGAACCTCACGGACCTGCACCGCCGTCTGCTGGCAGACGTACTCGCCGTGGGTGGGCCCACGCGGTCACCTTTCCCCATCGGGATGGTGGTCGCGGACGGCGGCTCGGGCGGCGCTGGAGACGGTCTAGCCATGCAACCAGATCCGCAGCGGACCGACCGGCTCGAAGCCATGGCGGACGGCGGCCGCCAGGTCATCGCCGTGCTCGTAGCCGACCACCGGCAGGGTGGGGAACAGCCAGTGAACCGCGTTCAGTACGACCGGCCAGGCCGTGTCAGGGCCGCCGTCCAGTGCGAAGACATTGGAGATTCCGACCACATGGTCGCTGCGGCTCGCCACCGCTCCGGCAATGACCCGGCCGCCAGGGGACTGTCCGGCGAGCACGAAGGTGGCCGGGTCGTCGAGCAGTTCGGGCCGGAAGAGGCCCGCGTTGCCGTTCCCGTCGTCCCAAGCGAGCGCCCAGGCGCGCAGCGTGTCCGGGTCGCCCGCTACGTCCCAGGCAAGATCCGAGGCGATGGCGGGCGCACTCGCCGGTCGGTGGATCCACTGGGCCTCGAACAGCACCTGGAAACCGGCCTCCGTCAGGTCGAGGTCGGCGAAGCTGTCCTTGACGGAGGCGCCGGGCGCGGTGATGTCGATCCGGGCTGCCAGAGCGGCCGGGTCGGCACCCGGCACCAGCGTCACCGCGTCGGGGTAACACAGCGGCGTGCGGGCCGAGGCGGCCCAGGCCTGTGCCCTGAACTCGCTGGTCAAGTCGTGCGAACGGCTCATCGCCGCGCACCACTCGGCGTTGTTGCGGGCGGCAGTCTGGACCAGATGCTGCTTCGGCGTCGTCACGAGTGTGGATCCCGCAACCACAACAACCTCTCCGCGAGGAGGATCGCTCCCGCGAACCCCGACTCAGGGGCTGCTTTTGTACACACGCCCACGAGGCTGGACCCGCGCTTCAAGGTCCTCACGAGCAGTCGCATGCACAGGCCGTGCCACTACGTGCCAGTCACGGGGGTAACCAGCGGTCAACAGGAGAGTCCCGGACCGCCGGAAAGCAGCGTGCGGCAGCACCTTTTCACTGGTCAGGGGCCACATCACCCCTGAAGTGCCGGATGCTTCCCCAGCTCAGAGAGCGAGTTCGATTCCCGTCACTCGCTCCGTGACGAAGTCCCTGGTCAGAGACCAGGGACTTGCTTATTGACCGTTCGCCGAGGTGGAGCTCACGGATACCATCGCTTCCCGTCTTGGCGCTCATGAGGGCCTGCCCGGCAAGGGCTCCCCCGCATTCCGTCCACGGCTTTGCGCTCCACAGGGGCATGGGTCCTCCGCTGTAGTAGGCACCGGGGTCCAGCGGGCGGTGCCGGCTGTGTGCGCTTCCCGCCACGGATTTCGGTGGAGGCATCCAGCCGAAGGAAGCGCGACGGGGCGCGTTTGCGCCCCGGCGGCGCTGTCCGCGCACGTCCGGCGCGCGCTGTCCGCCACGCCGGCCCGGTGATTTTCGCTGCGCAGGTAGAAACGCTTTTTCGAACTCGCATTCATGCAGGTTCCTGATGTTTTACTTTTACCGAACCCACCAAATAGCAGCGTAGCCACCTGACCTTTTTTGAACTCACCTATAATCCGACTTTCTCTCGCGGCCTTGTCATGCCGTCCGCTTATGCAGATAGCTATTCGGTGCGCCCGCTTCCTCGTTCCGGGTTCCCGATGGGCTTGGCAGGACGGCTGCGGACCGGTACCCGATTCGCAGCCGGACACGGAGGCGGCGTGACACCTGCACTGAGGAGTAGCCATGAAGAAGGCTTACGAAGCGCCGACGCTGGTCCGGCTCGGGACGTTCCGGAAGAAGACCGGGCTCCTGCAAAGGTCCGGTAACGACCGGCTCATCCTGAGCAAGAACTGACCACCAGTACTTGACCTGACGTCATGACTGAACTGCACGAGAGTGCGGGAGCGGGCCCCGGCGACGCGCACTTCGCGGTCTTCACCGACCGGGAGGATGCGGCCGCCGTGGCCCGCTCCTTCTCTCGCAACGGCACACGAATCCTGAAGCACGCCTCGGGCCGGCCCTGGCTGGTGGGGCAGTGGCACGACCGGGACATCGTCACGGCCCGCGCCGGCCGCGCGGCCGTCGCCGTCGTCGGCTGCTGCCCGATCGACGCCGCGGAGCTGGAGCGCCGTGCCGGGCGGCTACGCGATCTCGCCGAACTCGACACACTGGCCCGCTCCCTTCCCGGCAGCTTCCATCTCGTCGCCGCACTCGACGGACGGCTCCGGGTGCAGGGCACCGCGTCCGGGCTCCGGCTCGTCTTCCACGCCGGCATCGAGGGCGTGACGGTCGCCGCCACCCGCGCCGACGTACTCGCCGCCGCGCTCGGCAACGACCCGGACGAGGAGCAACTGGCCGTCCGGCTGCTGTGGCCGGTCCCCCATCCGCTCGCCGAGGCGCCGATGTGGCGCGGCGTCATGCCCGTGTCTCCGCACGACGCGCTGATCGTCGCGCCGGACGGACGCACCGTACGCCACTCGCGCTGGTGGACACCGCCCGAACCGGTACGCACGCTCGCCGACTCCGCGCCGCTCGTCCGCGAAGCCCTGGCCACGGCGGTCGATGCCCGTACCCGCCAGGGTGGTGTGGTCAGCTGCGATCTGTCCGGCGGCCTGGATTCCACGTCCATCTGCTTTCTGGCCGCGCGCTCCCCGGCCCGGGTGGTGGCCAGTACCTGGCCGGGCCGCGATCCCGCGGACACCGATCTGTACTGGGCCGAACAGGCCGCCCGCTCCCTGCCGGAGATCGAGCACGTCGTCTGGGACGCCGACGCCTCCCCGCTCGTCTACACCGATCTACTCTCCATCGACGACCTGCTGGACGAGCCGACCATCGGCGTCATGGACCGTTCACGGGTTCTGCACCACCTGCCCGGCATGGCCGAGCGCGGCAGCCGACTGCACCTGACGGGTATCGGCGGCGACCATGTCGCCTGGTGCTCCGAGGCGTACTACCACCGGCTGCTGCGCACCCGGCCGCCGTTCGCCCTTCAACAGCTGCGCGGTTTCCGGGCCCTGTGGCAGTGGCCACTGGGCGGCACGGTCCGCGCGCTGGCCGACTCCCGGCCGTACGGGAAATGGCTGGCCGACTCCAGCCGTCGCCTGCGCGACCCACTGTCCGCCACCGTCAGCACCAGCCTCGGCTGGGGCATGCCCCCTCGCCTCTTCGACTGGGTCACCCCCGACGCCGAGCGGGCGGCGCGGCGGGCGCTGCGCGAGGCTGCCGCGAGCGCCGTCCCGCACCACCCGGACCGCGGTCTGCACGCCGACCTGGAGCAAATCCGAGCCTGTACGCGCATCATCCGCCAGTGGGACCGGATGGCGGCGAGGGCAGGCGTGCCGATGGCCTCGCCGTTCCTCGACGACCGCGTCATCGAGGCATGCCTCGCGGTCCGCCCGAGCGAGCGCGTCACGCCCTGGCAGTACAAACCCGTCCTGAGCGCCGCCATGAGCGGAATCGTGCCCGACGCGTGCCTGCGGCGCACCAACAAGGCCGCGGCCTCCATGGACGCCGCCAACGGACTGCGCGAGCACCGCGCGGACCTGCTGGCGCTGTGGGACGACTCACGGCTGGAACAGCTGGGCCTGGTCGACGGCGCCGCCCTGCGCCGACTCGCCGAGCGCCCGGCCACACCCGAACTGCGCGACGCGGTCCTCTACTCGACCATCGCCGCCGAAGTCTGGCTGCGCGGCCTCGGCCGGGCCGCCGAGCCAAGGACGCCCGCCTCCGCATGACAACCGCGCCCAACAGAAAGGTCACAGGCATGGCATTGAAGTTCGGCGCCGATGTCTCCACCGCCGAGACCGACTACGGCACGGTTCTCCTGGACGAACGCGCCGGGGCGTACTGGGAGCTGAATCCCACCGGCACCCTGGTGGTCAAGACGCTGATGGCGGGCGGTGACGAAGCGGACGCGGTCGCCGCGGTCGCCGACGAGTTCGACATCGACCCCGACCGGGCGAGGCGGGACGTCGACGCCCTCGTACAGGAGCTGCGCACGTCGGGGCTGGCCGAATGACGACGCCCAGCGCACTGGAACGGCCCACCGGAGTGCCCTTCGGGCGGCGGCTGGCCGCCCGCCTTGTCCTGCTCCCCGCGCTCGTGCTCTCCCTCCTGCCGCCCCGCCGGATCCGTGCCGTACTCGGCCTCGCACGGCGCGGAGCCGCAGCAGCCACCGCCGCGCAGGCCCAGAACGCCCGGGACGCCATGTGCGCGGTGAGCCTGCGGTGCGCAGGGCCGAGGGGCTGTCTGCCGCGTTCCCTGGGGGCTGCGCTGCTGTGCCGTCTCGCGGGGACCTGGCCGACCTGGTGCACCGGAGTACGTGTGGTGCCGCCGTTCACGGCGCACGCCTGGATCGAGGCTGACGGCCGCCCCATGGGCGAGGGTGTGCCCGACGACTACTTCACCCGGCTGATGACGGTTGCCCCTGTGAGCCGACCGGACCGACGACCGGACCTATGACCGGACCTAAGACCGGCACCGATCGGGCACAGCCGGCAGCCGAGGGTGACCGTTCCACCCGGACCGCGGTCGCCACCATGTACCGGCTGACCACCGGCCACCGGGCCTCCGTCGCCGTCGCCTCCGTCCTCACGCTGGCCGGCTCCGCGCTCGGCCTGGCGCAGCCGCTCGTCGCCAAACACACCGTGGACGCGAGCGGGCGCGGACAGACTTTGTGGCCCCTGCTGCTTGTTCTGGCCGTCCTGTTCGTCACCGAAGCGGCGACGGGCGCGGTGGGCCGGTTCGTTCTGGAGCGCATGGGTGAAGGCGTCGTACGGGGGCTGCGTCACAGCCTGGTGGCACGGCTGCTCCGGCTGGAGATGAGGGAGTACGACCGCCACCGCAGCGGTGATCTGATCTCCCGGGTCACCGCGGACACCACCCTGCTGAGGGAAGTCGTCTCCCAGGCACTGGTCGACCTCGTGACCGGGGCGCTCGTCGCAGTCGGCGCGATCGTCCTCATGGTGTGGATCGACCCGCTGCTGCTGCTCCTGGTAGCCCTGACCGTGGTCGGCGCCGCCGTTGTCGTCGCCTCACTGCTCAAGGGCATCCGGGCCGCCTCCGAACGCATGCAAACGTCCGTCGGCGCGATCGCCGCCGACCTGGAACGCGCACTCGGCGCCCTGCCGATGGTCCGTGTACACCGCGCGGAGGAACGGGAAGCGGCGCGTATCGGCGAGCGCGTCGAAGCGGCGTACGGCGCGGGCGTACGGACCGCGAAACTCGCGTCCGTGATGAGCCCGGCGGTCGAACTCGCGGTCCAGGGCTCCTTCCTGATCGTCCTGGTCATCGGCGGCCTTCGGGTGAACGGGCAGGCCAACACCCTCGGGGACCTGGTCGCCTTCCTGCTGTACGCCTCCTACCTGGTCCTGCCTCTGTCGTCGGTCTTCCGCGCGGTCGGCCTCATCCAGCGCGGCATGGGGGCCTACCAGCGCATCGAGCAGGCGCTCTGCCTGCCCGCCGAGCCGTCACCACCAGCCCCGAGGCCCACTGTCCGGGCACGTACGTGCCAACAGGCCCGGCAGACCGTCTCGTACGAGGAGCCCGCGCTTGCCCTGCGGGACCTCAGCTTCGGCTACGACCCGGACCGGCCGGTGCTGCGCGGCGTCACCTTCACCGTCCCCCGCCGACGCCAGACGGCCTTGGTCGGCCGGTCGGGTGCCGGCAAGAGCACGGTCTTCGCCTTGATCGCCAGATTCTACGAACCGGACTCCGGAAGCCTGCTGTTCGACGGCTCGCCCGCCACCGCACTGAGCCGCGTCGCATGCCGTGAACGCATCGCCGTCGTCGACCAGAACACCCACGTCGTCCACGGCACGCTGTGGGACAACATCACCTACGCCGCGCCCGGCGCGACCGAGTCCGACGTGCGACGCGTCGTCGAGCTGGCGCAGTTGGAAGGGGTCGTGCGGTCGCTGCCGGGCGGTTTGCGGGGAATGCTCGGCGAGCGCGGCGGCACTCTCTCGGCGGGAGAGCGCCAGCGTGTGGCCTTGGCGCGCGCCCTGCTCGCCCGCCCCGGACTCCTCCTGCTCGACGAGCCCACCTCCCACCTCGACACCATCAACGAAACCGCCCTCACCACCGTCATGACGGACATCGCCCAGGAATGCGCTGTGCTGGTGATCGCCCACCGGCTCTCCACCGTCCAGCACGCCGACCAGATTGTCGTGCTGGACAACGGCCGCGTTGCCGCCTGCGGACGTCACGAGGAACTGCTCACCAGCAGCCCCACCTACCGCGAACTGGCCGCCGGACAGATGCTCCGTCCGGCCGCCGCACCGCCTTCCCCCGTGACGACCGTCCGCCCTCACCCGCACAGCCCGCTGTGAATCAGGCACGGACACGACACCGCCCGCGGCCATTCCCCGGAGGTCGCCTCGCGAAAGCGCTCGGCCGCGTCCCCCGCGGACCCCGCGGGGGACGCGGAACATGGGAACGGGGGAAACCGCTCTAATCTGGCGCTTCAGGCGCGAGTCGAGGACGACACGCAGGCTGGTCTTCATGGCGGGGGACCGTCCGCGTACGAGGCCGTCCGCTCAGCCTGACCGACGCACTACCAATGTGTCCGTCAAACCGAAGCAGGAGCCGTCACCCGGCTTTAGTGAAACGGTGCCACCAGTGGCGGCGCCGCGGATGCACCGCGCGGCCCAGCCAGAGGCCGACCAGCAGATAACCCAGGAGAGCACCCGTGGTGTTGAGCAGGACATCATCGATGTCGAAGGCGCGCCCGGTAATGAACATGCCTTGGACGAGTTCGACAAGCATCATGACGAAAGCGGTGACCACCGCTACGCGGACCAGCCCTCGTGTTTGGGGCACCAACACCGGCAGCAGCACACCGAACGGCATGCCCAGCACGATATTGCCGCCGAGCTGCTTGACTGTGTCACGGAAATCGGGCTGCGCGAGATAAGCACGGATGGAGTCACCAGGGCGCAAATTACTGTGTGTCAACGCCACAGATGCTGCCGAGGGCTCCAGAGTCAGCCGGGCCAGCACCACCCCAAATGCCACCATCCCCGCGAAGGCCAGCAGCATGGCCAGCACCCGGACGGGTGCGGACAGCCGAGGTTTTCCGGGAACCCGGTTCCCGGATTTCTTCGCGGTCCTGACGCGCACGCCCGTCTGCCGCCGCTTCGGGGACGCCGGTCGCGCTCGAGTTGTCATCGGCGGCTGTAGCCGTGGCGGCGACCAGAACGGCGGGACTTCCGGCCCTTGCTCCGGCCTTCGAACTGATGGAAGGCAAACAGCACGATTGCCGCACCGGCAATGGCGGTGACCCACGTGGAAAGGTTGAAGAACCCCTGGGTGCTATCGATGTGGAACAACTGTGTGGCCAGGAACCCGCCGAGCAGTGCTCCCCCGATGCCGATCAGGGTGGTGATGATCAGTCCATGAGAGTCCCTGCCGGGGACCAGCATTTTGGCGACCATTCCGGACGCAAGTCCGAGAACTATCCAGGCGATGACACCCATGACCTACTCCAAACAAGCGGTGAACCCAGGTCTGCGAGGGACCGGACCGGTTTCCGGGCTGGACAACGCAGATGTCCAGCCACGCACGAGTACCCCGACACGACGGCATACTCGTTCACTCCACAGCCAAGCCCACCCGCACCGGGCGGGAAAGAAGCGATCCCGGAACAGCCCATCTCAACAACCGATCACCACCAGGAACAGAAGCCTGGAAAGCGGGTCATCCACTCCCACATGGAGCGACCGGCACCGCCCCGGCCGGTGACCGTCAGTCAATCCCGGTGCGGCCGCGACGGAAACGAGCAACCCCTGCAAGGTCCATCACCGAATCCGATTGCCCGTCTTCCAGGGCCATGGCATGGCAGTAGTCTTACCGGCACAGTCGGTGCCGCCGGCAAGGGGGTGGCAGGGAGTGGAGCTGCGCCAGCTCAGCTACTTCGTCACCTTGTCCGAGGAACTGCACTTCGGCCGGGCGGCGGCCCGGCAGCACATAGTGCAATCGGCGCTCAGCCAGCAACTGCAACGGCTGGAGCGTGAACTCGGGGTCCGCCTGGTGGAGCGGAGCACGCACCATGTCGCACTGACTGCTGCGGGGGCGGTGTTCCTGGTCGAGGCGCGGCAGATCCTCGCCCACGTGGGACGCGCCGCGGAGATCGCCCGTAGAGCGGTTGGCGCGGCGCCCGCCCTGCGGGTCGGCATCATCGATGCCGGCTACGACTCGATGCCGCAGATCCTGCACGAGGTGCATGCCAGATACCCCGACCTGGTGATCCACCAAGTCGAGGCCGGTGTGCCCGAGCAGTATCAGCAACTCATCGACGGCCGACTGGACGTGGGCATCGGCAGGGCGGTACTCGCTCCGCCACAGGTCGCCTCGCAGGTGTTCCGCCACGACCCGCTGGGCGTCATGGTCCCCAGCGGCCACCGGTTCGCGGCGATGGACGGCATTCCGGTCGCCGTCCTGGCCGAGGAACCACTGCTGCTCGCCGAGGAAGTGCAGGCACCGGAGTTCAACCAGTTCACCGTCGAGATGTGCCGGGCCGCCGGCTTCACGCCCACCGTCTACGAAGGCACCGTGGAGAGCATCCGCGCCGCCGTCGACCTCGTGGCCCAAGGACGGTGCCTGTACTGCGTGCCCGCGTCCTGTATCTCCGCGCTCCCCGGGGCCATCTGGCGACCGCTCATTGAACCGGCGTCCTACTACCCGTGGTCCGTCCTGTGGCGCGCGAGCGACGACTCCGACCACGTACGCGCCATCGTCAACTGCGCACGCACCATGTCCGAGAAGCTCCGCTGGCTCGTCACCACGGACCAGACCACGGGCTGAATTCCCGACCGGCCGCCGGCCCGGGTTGTCATCGGCGGACGCGGTCGAGGCCGGAGCATTGATAACGCCGCCAACCGCCCGGACCTGGGCACGGCGCTTGGCGCAAGCTTCGCTTGGGCCGACTGTCGCGATCCGCATCGCCCGCAGGCTGGACACAGAAAGCAAGGAAACAGGCGCCCGTACAAAAGTACGTGCACCCGATCACGGCACCCAGGCTCAGAAACTGGGACATAACCCCCGATCCCATTCCCGCATTCTCCCAAAGAGGTTGCAGGAAGCGGTGGGCTGTCTGTTGTCAGCCCGCGCTCATCCATGCATCTGGACGGGGCGCCAGCACTGCGGAGACCACCGTGTGGGACGAGGTCATGACATCGACCACGAATCGCAGGCGCCCGATGTCGAGTCGGCGCAGGGCCGGACCGTGGTCGGCGACGACGACGAGAGAGACCGCGAGCAGAAGAAGTCGCCACAGGGCCATCACCGGCCGGCGCATTGCGCGGGGCAACTGCGCCAGGGAGGCGTGCAGCCGCTCGCAGTGGAACGGGACGTGGCGCTGCTCGTCGGACAGGATCCGCCCCGCCACATCCGCGGTGAGCGAGTCGTCGGTGCCATCGCGCAGGGCCCGGTAATAACGCAGCGCCACCACTTCCGCGATCATCAGCACCAGCAGTTCCATGCGTAGGCCCATGAGACGCCGCAGCCGTACGAAGACCACGTCGCTCCAGTGCCCGGTCAGCGTCGGCATGCCCCCCGCAGCCAGCAGCCGAGCAAGTAGACGGGCGTGGTTCTGTTCCTCGGCGACGAAGAGCCGGACCGCCTGCCCGTAGTCGGTGTCACCGGCCTGGTCCGCTTTGCCGACGAGGTTGGCGCCGTCACCGTCCTCGCCGACCTGGAAGCGCTGGATGCTGGCCCACACCGCCGGATGCAGCGTCGCGCTTTGCCCCCAGTCCGGATCACCCTGGGCGCGCCTGCGCTCGCACTCGTCCTCGAACCGCCTTGTCCACTTGGCGAAGCCGCCCGTATGCACCCGGTCTCCCCTCTCGGGGACACAGCCACCGTGCCCCGGAGAAGGAAGACGCAGGCGGATACCAAACCGTTCCACTGCTGCCAGGTGCCCACAGTTCACGGCAGCCCGAGGATCCCCCGGTCGTAGGCGATGGCGACGGCGGCAGCGCGGTCCTTGGCGCGGAGCTTGCCGTAGACGTGCGTGAGGTGCGTCTTGACGGTCGCCTCGCTGATGAACAGAATCGCGGCGATCTCGCGGTTGGAGGTTCCCTTGGCGACGAGACGCAGCACGTCTTGCTCGCGGCTGCTCAGCTTGTCGTTGCCAGGGGTCCTCACCCGGGTGACCAGCCGGGTCGCGATCGCCGGGGACAGCACGGTCCGGCCCTCGGCGGCGGCCCGCACGGCGCCGAACAGCTCATCGCGCGGCGAGTCCTTGAGCAGGTAACCGGTCGCGCCCGCCTCGATTGCCGGGATGGTGTCGGAGTCGGAGTCGTACGTGGTGAGCACGAGCACCTTGGTCCGCGCGCCGCGGCGGGACAGCCGGCTGATCGCCTCGACGCCGCCGACGCCCGGCATGCGCAGATCCATCAGGACCACGTCGGGGTCGAGGCGGGTGACCTGCTCGACCGCCTCGCGCCCGTCGGCGGCCTCGCCCAGCACGGTGAAGCCGGACGACGCCTCGAAGATGGCGCGCAGGCCGTGCCGCACGACGGGGTGGTCGTCGGCGATGACGAGGGTGATGGCGAGCACAGAAGACGCAGCTGACGCTGAGGGCTCAGTCATGACGCACCAACGGCACTCGGACGGAGACCGCGGTGCCGAGGCCCGGCTCCGACTCGATGACGACGGTCCCGGCGACCCGCTCGGCGCGGGCCCGCATGCCGCCGAGCCCGAAGCCGCCGGTGTCGCCGCGCGGGGGAAGACGGCGCGGGTCGAAGCCACGGCCGTCGTCCCGGACGTCCAGGCTCACCTCGTCGTCCATGTACGAGAAGGTAGCCCCGGCCCGCCCGGCGACGGCGTGCCGCCCGACGTTGGCGAGCGCCTCCTGGGCGATGCGGAGCAGGGCGGCCTCGACCTCGTCGTGCAGCAGCTCGGCGACACCGGTGACGGTGAACTCGGCCCTGACGCCCGACTCGGCCGACCAGCCCACGACGAGCTTCTCCAGCGCGGTGGGGAGGGGGTCGTGCTCCAGTTGCCCGGGGCTGAGGTCCTGAACCGAACGGCGGGCCTCCCCGAGGCTCTGCCGGGCGAGGGCCGAGGCGCGCTCGATGTGGTCGCGGATGGCCGCGGGGTCGGCACCATCGGCTGCCGCCTGGAGCTGGGTGACCACCCCGGTCAGTCCCTGTGCGATGGTGTCGTGGATCTCGGCGGCCAGCCTTCCGCGCTCGTCGGCGACGCCCGCCTCCCTGGCCTGCACGAGCAGCTGGGCGTGCAGGCCGGCGTTTTCCCGGAGTGCCTGCTCCAGGCGGGCGTTGGTGTGCCGCAGCTCCGCCATGGCCGCCGCCTTGGCCGCGGCCTGCTCGGCTTGCTTGACGGTGATGCGGTCCAAGCCGAGGGCGATGCCGGAATGGAGCGCCAGCAGCGCGACGAACGCCAGCCAGTACATGCGCTCGGCGGGCGGTAGGCCGCCGGCGTTGGAGCCGGCCATGGTGACCGCGGTGGCGAACAGCGCGGGGCGCACCAAATGGCGGGGCAGCAGCACATCGGCGTCGAAGTAGCCGAGCAGCGCGTACGTGGCGAAGACCGGGTTGCACCAGATGAGCGCGAAGCCGAGCAGCCACCGAACGGCGTAGTAGGCCTGGTTCGCCGTGCCGCGCGGGGGCCGGTGTCTGCCGGCCGAGCTCCACCACACCTGGAGCGCGAGCGCCGCCGCCGCCAGGGCGATCGCCGCGTACCTTTCCCCCGGGGTCATCAGCGCCTGCGCGCTGATGACCGAGAGCGCCGCTCCCAGCCCCAGCAGCGCGTACGGCCAGCCGTGTGAGACCACGAGCCGCCACGGCTCGCCGTCCGGCGCGGTCGTCCCGCGTTGCGGCGAGTTCGTCCGGTCGGCCGTCGCGTCAGTCGGCATGTCGTCGGCCATCCGTCCCGGTCATTCCCAGCGGAACCAGCGGGCGGACGCGCCCGCCAGTATCACGGTCCACGCCAGCACCACCGTCAGGTGCGGCAGGCTCGGCCACGCGCCGGAAGAAGCCTGGTCGAGCGCCTGAGAAGCGGCGCCGAACGGGGTGAACTCCACGATGCGCCGCATGGTCTCGGGCATGGCCTGGACCGGTACATACACCCCCGCGGTGAATATCAGCGGGAAGAAGATGATCGTAGCAGCGGCGGTACACGCCTTGGCTGTGCGCGACAGGGCTGCGATGAGGGCCCCCATGACGAGCGCGCCAAGCGCCACCAGGACCAGCGTCACCGTGTAGCCGGGGATGTTGGCGGGCAGGGCGACCCCGTACAGGAGCCGGCCCAGGGCGATGGCGAGCATTCCCGCGGCCAGGGACGCAACGCCGTGCACGATCACCTGGGACGCCAGCAGCGACACCGGCCGGACCGGTGTGGTGGACATGCGGCGCAGGATGCCCTGTTCGCGGTAGCTGGTAAGGACCGGTGGCATGGACTGGATGCCCGCCATGATCAGGCCGAGGAGCACGATCACCGGGACGTAGAGGTCGATGATCCGTGCGCCCTCAGGGGCGGAGCCCTCTGCTCGGTTGGACGGGACGAGTCCCACCAGTACCAGCAGCAGGAGCGGAAACGCGACAACCCAGAACAGGCTGGCCGGCTCGCGGCGGAACAGCCGCGCCTCGGCCCTCAGCACAGCGACGGACGCCGCGACGGATGCAGAGATGGACGCAGACATGTCAGGACTCCTTGTCGGTGAGGCCGAGGTAGGCGTCATCGAGGGTGGTGCTCTCCACGCGCAGGTTTCGACTGTCTCGTCGGTTCCGTGGACGACCAGCCTGCCGTTGTCCGAACGCCGTACCTCGCCGACCGCGGGGAGCGCGGCCAGCGCCTCGTCGTTCGCCGGCCGCGAGGGGGTGAAGGAGATGACCGTGGAACTCTCGGCGTTCCCGATGAGGCCCTCGGGAGTGTCCAGCGCGGCCAGCCTGCCCGAGCGGAGCACGGCCACGCGGTCGCACAGGTGCTGCGCCTCCTCCATGAAGTGGGTCACGAGGAGCACGGTCACGCCATCGTCCCGCACGCTCCTGATCAGTTCCCAGGTGTCACGCCGGGCACGCGGGTCGAGCCCGGCGGTCAGCTCGTCGAGTACGACCACCTTCGGGTCTCCGATGAGGGCGAGCGCGATGAAAAGGCGCTGCTTCTGCCCTCCGGAGAGGTTCCCGAAGCGGGCGTCGAGCCGATCCGCCAAGTCGAGCCGCCCGGCCAACCCGCGCCAATCCGCCGGGCGCGGGTAGAAGGCGCTGTAGAGCTCCAGCAGCTCGCGAACGGTCAACTTGCCCTGGAGCGCGCTGTCCTGAAGTTGTACGCCCAGCAGCCCGGTGACCCGCTCCTGGTCGGCGGCCGGATCCAGGCCGACCACCCGCACGCGGCCCGCGTCGGGCTTGCGCAGCCCTTCGACGCACTCCACGATCGTGGTCTTACCCGCGCCGTTCGGGCCGAGGATCCCGAAGATCTCGCCTTCCTCGACGGTGAAGGACACCCCGTCAACAACGGTCCGCCCCCCGTAGGACTTCCGCAGCCCGTCGACTTCGATGATCGCCATATCCTGAGGATCCCCGCCGTGCCCGCGGCGGGCATCGCCCATCTCGCGGGAACCGGCATCCGCCGATCAGTTGATACCGGCGTCAGACCAACGACCGGTCTCCTGTTGAAGCCCGGGAGGTACGGTGAACCGCCCGCCCCTTGATCCCCACCGAGGTTCAGCTTCCAGCCAGGCGGCCCGCCCGGCCACGGCACAGGTGGGCAGTGCCTGACGCCGCCTTGGCCGCTCAGGCGGGGACGGGCTCCTGGGCAGCATCGTCAAAGGGGGGATAGCTCTCGCTGCCCATTCGCTCGGCCGCATCAACGTAGCCGGCAAGAGCGTCGCGGGATTGAGCGAGCCTTTCCATCTGGTCGTCCAGTCGCCGCAGCCGTGACCGCATCGCGGCCAGCAACTCGGGACACCCGAGCAGCTCAGGGGCCTCTCCGACCGCACAGGGCAGCAGGTACGCGATGTCTTCGGAGGACAAACCGGCACCAAGCAGATGCCGGATCTGCTTCACCCGCAGCACGGCGTTCTCGTCGTAGTCGCGGTAACCGTTCGCGCCGCGGTCTGCCTCCAGCAGGCCCTGGGCCTCGTAGTAGCGCAACTGATGGGCGTTGACGCCCGTCCGACGACTCAGTTCCCCGATCAGCATCGAAACCCCACTTGACCTTCACACCGGTATCAACGTTGACGATGCTGCCATGAAAAACAAAACCGCTACACCCGTGACAGTCATCGGACTCGGACTGATGGGCCAGGCACTCGCCGGCGCGTTCCTGAAAGCCGGGCATCCCACAACCGTGTGGAACCGTACGACCTCCAAGGCCGACCAACTGGTGGCCGAGGGTGCACGGCTGGCCCCAACGGTTGCCGGCGCACTCAAGGCAAGTTCCCTGACGATCATCTGCGTCACCGACTACCAGGCCGTGCACGAGCTGCTCGGCGCGAGCGATATCGAGCTGGACGGCACGATGTTGATCAATCTGACCTCGGGCGACTCGACCCAGGCCCGGGAAGCCGCCCAATGGGCCGAGCAGCACGGCGCCCACTACCTGGACGGCGCCATCATGGCCATCCCGCCGGCGATCGGGACCGCCGAGGCGATGATTCTGCACAGCGGGCCGCAGTCGTACTTCGAGGCACACAAGTCAGCACTCGACGCGCTCGGCACCGTCACCCACCTTGGTGCGGACCATGGGCTGGCGTCCCTGTACGACGTGGCCGGCCTGGCCATGATGTGGAGCGTCCTGAACGCCTGGCTCCAGGGCACTGCCCTCCTCAGGACGGCCGGTGTCGACGCCGCGACGTATGCGCCGTTTGCGCGGCAGATGGCTGCCGGTGTGGCCGAATGGCTGCCCGGGTATGCCGAGCAGATCGACAGCGGCTCCTTCCCGGCCGAGGTGTCGGCCCTGGAGACCGACGCGCGGGCGATGGCGCACCTGATCGAGGAGAGCGAGGCGGTGGGTGTCAACGCCGAACTGCCGAAGTTGTTCAAGGCGATGGCCGACCGCTCGATCGCCGCCGGACACGGTGGGGAGCAGTATCCCGTGCTGATCGAAGAGTTCGGCAAACCCCAGGACGACTGAGCGATCCCTACACCGGGATCGTTTGGCGGGGTGGTGGTGATGCCGAAGATCCGTGATCTGTCGCGTAACGAACGGCTGCGGTTGGAGTGCGTCCGGTTGCCGGGTCGGGGCCTGACCGTGGTGCAGGTCGCCGAGGTGTCGTTCACCAGCAACGACCGGGTCCGCGATGTGATCCACAACGCGATCGTCTTCGACGGCTTTCCCTGCGCCTGACCACGAAGACGTGCCGAGCGTTTCCGGGTCTCTCAGTCCACGGACCAACGGTGGGCGAACAGCTACCGCGACCTCAGCGAGGGGGATGGCCGACCGCTCCAGTCGGCCGATCCGGCGGGGGCGGCTCAGGGCCCAGGACGAAAGGGTGACCCGTGCGATGGAGTGACCGCGTCACAAGATACGGTCCCTCTCTCGGCGCGTCGATCACGTATCCGCGCCGTATCAGGGAGGGAAAAAATGCGCACATCATTGCTGCGGCGCCTGGCCACGGCGGCCACAGCACTGGGGCTCACCTCGCTCGGGCTCCTCGGCGCGGGCGCGGCGCCGGCGCAGGCCGCGATCAGCGACTGCCCGGCTGGCTACTTCTGTGCCTGGAAGACCGCCGACGGCACGGGCACGATGTTCAAGACGAACACGAACCAGGCGACGCTGGGGACCTGGGACAACACGTTCCGGTCGGCCGTCAACCACACGTCCCTGTACGCCTGCCTGCACGAAGACCCGAACTACGGCGTCGTGGGCAACGTCTCTACGCGGGACCCCGACCCCGCAGGTACCGAGTGGGGCAATCCGGGTCCCTCCGTCAGCTCGGTGAAGCTCGTCCCCACGGCGCGGGAATGCGTCTTGCCCGCCTACCCGGACTGGTACGCGGCGACCGCACCCCAGGCCGCGGGCTTCGGCGACATGAACGCCGACCGGCGGGCGGACGTTCTCGTCCGGGACACGGCGGGTCGCCTCTGGTTCCTGCCCGGTGACCAGACCGGACGGCTGGTCGGCAGCGGCGGCTGGAACGCCTTCAACGCCCTCAGCCGTCACGGTGACTTCAGCAGTGACGGCCGAGAGGACGTGATCGCCCGGGAGGCCTCCACCGGCAAGCTCTGGCTCTACCGCGGCACCGGGACCGGCAGCCTCGGCGCGCGCCAGCTGATCGGCAGCGGCGGCTGGAACGCCATGAGCCGGATCGTCGCGTTCGGAGACCTGTCCGGCGACGGCCGCGCGGACCTGCTCACCGTCGAGAAGTCCACCGGCAAGCTGTGGCTGTACCCAGGCACCACGACGGGCGGCCTCGGCGCGCGCAAGCTCCTCGGCAGCGGCGGCTGGAACGGGATGAACGCCCTGGTCGGGGCGGGCGACATGAACGGCGACGGCCGCGCCGACCTGATCGCCCGTGAGGCCTCCACCGGCAAGCTCTGGCTCTACCCGGGCATGGCCGGCTACCTCGGATCCCGGGTGCTGATCGGCAGCGGTGGCTGGAACGTCATGGATTCCGTCCTCGGCGTCGGCGACTTCACTGGCGACGGCCGTTTCGACCTCGCCACCGTCACCAATTACCGTTACCTCAGCGACGAATGCCGGGGAGTCGGTTGCCTGCTCCTGTACCCCGGTCGCGGTACCGGCGCGCTGGACCCGGCCACAGCGGACAGTGGGGACTGGTGGGGCCTGAACGGCACCTTCTGACCCACGGTGAGGGCCTTCGCTTCCGGGCGAAGGCCCTTTCGCGAAACCGGACTTGTCGTAAGAGAGGGTCGGCTGATGCTGAACGGCGACCGGACCGGGTCAGCGGGCCGGTCCGCCGCGGCGGGTTCGTCTGGTCTGTCGCAGCGAAGGTTGGGCACTGCCACAGAAGGTTTGCGGTTGCGCAGCCAGGTCCACGCGGCGGCCGGTGAGGATCTTGAGGTCGGTGACGGTCTCGTCGCCGGTCCGTAAAGGACTTGGCGCTCCTGGGGCAGGCCCGAGCGTGAGGGCTACTCGGCGGGCAGGGCCTCCCGCATCGCCTTCGCGGTGGAAGTCGGGTCGTAGCCCTCGGGGACGCCTTCGAGCAGGATGATGTCGCCCTCGATGTGCCGCGAGCGTAGCGGTGCGATCTCCTGGTATGCGGGAGAGTCCCACCAGCTCTGCGCCTCGGCGATCCCGGGGAAACCGATCATCACGACGTTCCCGGGCCAGGTGCCCTCCTTCACCTCGTGCTGCGTGGCGTGCACGAGGAAGCGGCCGCCGTATGGCTCGAAGGTGGCGGTGATGCGCTCGATGTACTCAGCGATCTCCGGATGCGGGGCGGCCTCTTGCAGGTTTGCTATGACGTAGGCGGGCATGGTGTCCTTTCGGTCGGTCGGGCTCCGTACACCGGCGATCATGGCAGGGCGGATGCGCCGGGGTCGATGACCTGACAGGTAAGCGTCCCCGGTTCGGGGCGCGGACCTGCCTCCTCGGCCGGCGCAGTGACCGCGTCCACTCATCGGCCTGTGACGATCAACCGATCCACCCGCTCGAGAACAGGCTCCAGCCCGACCCGGCGGGCGCGCTGGAGACCGTTGCGCGTCGGACCGGTGCGGTTGACGCAGGTCCGTCAGGTCCGTCAGGTCCGCCGGCCCTGTCGCTGCCCGCTGCCCTTGCGAAGACCGAGGCCGGCGCCGAGGGCGACGACGCCCATGCCGATGGAGGTCGTGATGCCCTGCGCACCGTCGGCTGTGAACCTGTGGGAGCCAGCCCTGGTGGGGCTCACCACATCTGGTCTCGTGGACATCCCCAGGCTCCCCCGGCAGGGGCTCCGCGGTCGTGCGCCTGCCGACAATCCCCGCTACTGAGAACGCAGTACGCCGGAGGGCGCGTAGTGCGGACTGCGCTCGATCCGCTTTGCCGGACATGTGAGATCAGGGCTTCTGACCGTTCGGCCGTGGTGGAGTTGGCCACGTCGCGGCGGGAGAGTCGCCGGTTGCGCGAGAACGTCGACGTCCGTGCCGGGTAGCCGCGGCCGGAACGGTCATGCCGACGTCATCCCCGAGCGCGCCCGCGAGGTGGGCCTACGGCCGACGGTGGCCGACCTGTCCGGGGTGGCCCGCCGGGGCAGCTCGCGCACACGCTGTCTGGTTTCTCGTCGATCATCGACAGCGCCCGAGCCGAGGGCCCGCGGGCGGGCTACCCCCGCAACGTGACCGTCGTGGTGCCCGAACCGACCGGGCCGACTCGCAGGACCGTTCCGGTCAGGTCGGTGAACGACGACACCTTGGCGCTTCCGTCGCTCCCCGAGGTGGCCGCCGCCACCCGGTACGCCGTCGGGTCGGCGTCACCGATCTCCAGCTCCAGCACAGCTCGGGTGTTGGTCGGCAGGGTGACCTTGAGCGAGTGCGTTTCGGCGGTACGGCGTACCGAGACCGAGACCGGGCCGCGCAGCGACGGGACCGTACCGTCGGCCTCGTTCAGACCGCCGGTCCTGGGCCGGATCAGGAAGCCGGCCGCGCCCGCCTCTGTGACCTGTACGCCCAGTACATGCCGGGCGACGGCATTGGCGGGGGCGGAGGCCCACGCGTGAGAGAGCGTCATGTTGGGCTTCAGCGACGGATCCCAGGCCTCGGTGACGATGGTGGCCTTCAGGCCGTCCAGCATGTGCAGCCAGGAGTTGGTGGCCTTCGAGGTGAGCAGCGCGAGAGCCGCGTCGGCGCGGCCGAGCCGGAACAGGGCGTCGAGCAGGAACTGCGCCCCGTACACGCTCACCTTCATGCCGCCCGCGGCCAGGGTGGCGCCGAGCCTGACCAGCACGTCCTCGTCCAGGGCGTCGGCGACTCCGAGAGCCACCGGGAAGGCGGTGGCGTGCTGGGCGCTGTGGGTGGTGCCGGCGCCGTCGACGAACCTGCCCGCCGAACTGTCGAGCAGGGTGTCGCGCATGCCGGCGGCCAGGGTGTCGGCCCGGTCGCGCAGAGCCGTGGAGTCGTCGGCCTTGCCGAGGACGGCGGCGCACTTGGCAAGCGCGTCGAAGGCCGCGTACTGGAAGGCGTTGATGACGGTGTTGACGTTGGTGAAGACGTAGCCGTCGCGGCTGGCGGCGGGCCAGTCGACGAGGTCGCCGAGGTTCTGGCTGGTGGAGCCCGGCGACTTGTGGACCAGGCCGTCGGAGCCCAGATAGGAGGTGAGGTTCTTGGCGGCGAGCAGGTCGTAGTCCTTGGAGAGCTGCCTGTCGTCGCCGGTGGCGAGGTAGTCCTCCCAGGCGGATATCGCGCACATCAGCCGGTACTCGGTGGGCCAGGTGCCCTGGCGTACCAGGTAGTCGTTCGACCACCGGGCGAGCGCGTAGGAGCGCTGTACGCCGTACTCGGACAGTTGGTTGATCAGAGCGTCGCCCTCGTAGGGGCCGCGTTCGCGGGTCGGAGTGTCCGTGTAGAGGTCGCCGCGGGTGGCCTCGATGGAGTAGCGGCAGAGTTCCCAGACCCGGTCGAGGCCGGGGTCGGAGCTGCTGAAGGAGGTCTGGGAGTCGTCCCAGTCCAGCTTCCAGGCGCGGCCGGTGACGGTTGCCGCGGAGAGATCCAGGGAGGCGGAGGTCCGCAGCTCGGCCCAGCGGAAACCGCGGTAGCCCCAGTGCTCGAAGCGCTGGGCCCCGTCGCGCAGGGTCCACACCTCGCGGTAGGTGTTGGTGGCGCGCAGCACATGCTTGACGGTGCCGTCGGTGTTCAGCTCCTCGCCGAGGCGCACCTCGACGGTGTCGCCCGCGCTTCCGGTGATCGCCAGCGCCAGTCCGCCGACGATCTCCCGGCCCAGGTCCACCAGCCAGCGGCCGTCGGCCACCTTGGTCACCGAGGCCGGGGTGACGTCGTGCAGCCGTACGGGTTCGATCCGCGCGGGGACGAGGCCGTCGATGGCATCGCGGGAGGCGGGCGTGTGCCAGTCGCTGTCGTCGAAGCCCGGTTCGGTCCAGCCGACGGGCTCGTGGCGCAGGTCCCAGTACTCCTGCGGGACCGTGAAGTAGCTGCTGCCGGCGCTGCCCTTGGCGGGCAGCAGACCGGCCTGGCGGCGGGCCTTCCAGTCACTGCCGGAGCCGACGGTGGCCCGGCTGCCGTCGGCGTAGGTGATCTCCAGCTGCGCCAGGAACTTCTGCTGCGAGGTGGTGTGGCACAGCGCGGCCAGGGCGTTGGCCCGGCCGGAGCGCAGGGTGCCGGCGATGTCGAAGGCCTGGTACGCCACTCCGGTGCCGGAGCGCACCGAGGCGTAGCCGACCAGGTTGCCGTTGCTCCACAGCTTGGCAACGTACTGGCGGGCGGGGGTGGCGGAGGTGGCGGCGACATAGAGCACGGCGGCGGCGATGTCCTTGCCGCCGGCCAGGTCGTACTCGTGACGCAGCAGCGCCCAGGTGTTGTCGGCGCCGTAGGAGGAGAGCGAGGAGGCCCCGGTGGGGAAGGTGAGCACCCCGCCCGAGACGGTGCCGGCGGAGAAGGTGCTCTTGTCGGAGGCGAAGTCGTCCGCCAGCAGCACGGTGCCGTCGGCGGCGGTGAAGCGGACGCTGTCGTACACCTGCGATTCGGCGGAACCGTTGCGCAGACCGACGTTGCCCGAGGTGTACCGGGTGTGGGTGGTGGTGTCGACGACGGTGCCGTTCACGGTGGTGGTGAAGGTGGAGCCGGTCATGGTCACCGAGAGGTCCACCCACTGTCCGGTGCTGACCGGGAAGGGCAGCGTGACCTCGCCGAGGACGCTGTAGGTACCGCCCACGCACACATGCTTGCGCAGCACGCCGGCGGTGCCACCGGCGCGCAGCTGCCACATGTAGTTGTTGGCCGTGTTGGTGGCGCGGAACCACACCCCGGCGGCCACCGTGTTGATCTTCAGCCGGGTGGCGAAGGTGCCGTCGGTCATGGTCGGCCCGGCCGGGGCCCAGATGGGCTCCGCCTCCCACTCGTTCTCCACCGAGGTGGCCAGCAGCACCGGCTCCGACCAGGACGACCGCTTGTTCTTGTCCGCCCAGCAGGCGACCCGCCACCAGTAGGCGGTACGGGGCTGGAGCGCCGGTCCGTCGGGGGCCACCGCGGTGGAGGCGACGGAGGCCACCTTGCCGCTGTCCCAGAGCAGCTGGTCGTCCTCGAAGCCGGTCGGGGTGGCGGCGAGCTGCAGCTGGTAGGCGCGCTGGACGGTGCCGGCGCCGAAGTCGGGGACCTGCCAGCTGAACCGCGGCTGCCGCCCGGCGGTGGCCCCAAGGCCCTGCGGCAGCAGGTCGGTCAGCATCCCGGTGGGTGCGGGGGGCCTCCCGGCGGGCGCGCCGACGGCTCGGGCGGCGGCTGCTGCCCGAGGCCCGGTGAGGACGACGGAGGCGGCCACGGCGCCCCCCAGCTGGAGGACACTTCGGCGCGACAGTCGTCTGGGCATGCTGCACCTCGGGGTGAAAGGTTTCAGTCGGATGCCCAGGAGGTTAGAGGCCTGCACAGAAGGGGGTCAACAGTTGGACGCAATTAGCCGGAGCGGACTTGAAACGATTTAACCGCAGCGTTCACACCGTGGCCAACGCATTCCCCGAAGTGCCTTCGGAACATCGCACGGGGCTGCGAGCAACCACCCCCGCCCGCTACCTCAATCCGGCGGCGAAGACACGGATCCCCCGGCCGCGTGCTCGGTCGGCTCAGGCGTTGGGACGCTTGCCGTGATTGGCATTCTTCTTCTTACGGGCGCGTCGCTTGTTCCCTCGCTTAGCCATGGTGCACACATCCCTAAGTCAGGACTTTTCCGTGCCTTCACTCTAGATTCGGCCCGTGTTGTCCGCACCAGCGGTGCCACGACCTTCGATGCCGAGCCGGACGACGGCTGCGTCGAGACTGTGGCGCTCACCGTGGTACTGCGTCTGCGGTAGCGGTGATTGTCCGCAGGCGCACGACGACTGCGGAGCCCTTGCCGGGGGAGTCTGGGGATGTTCCCGAGACCAGATGTGGGGACCCCTGCGCCGCGATGCTCATACTGCACACGGTGCAGCCGTCGGCCGGGATGCTCACCGAGCAGGCCGTCTACCTCAGCGCCGCCGGGGTCGCCGGTGCGCTCACCGAGTTGCTTGAGCACCAACACCCGCCACAGGCTCTCCAGCGGAAAACGCGTCCTGGGATCCGACGCCTGCTGGGCCGCCGCCAAGCGCGGGCAACGACTGTGCCACTACGTGCCAGTCACGGGGGTGACCATCGGTCAACAGTGGAGCCCCCGGACCGCCGGGAAGCAGCGTGCGGCAGCCTGATTCACAGGTCAGGGGCCGCGTGCGGGCTGTCTGTGCGTCAGCCGACGTACTCAAGCCCCGTGGCCCGGCCCTCCTCGTCCCACCGAACCTCCAGGACGCGCGCGACGGCGTCGCGGTTGAGGGACCCGAAGACATGCGGGAACAGGACGTCCTCGGCGACCCCGGGCGGCGGGGCGGGCACCGCCGCCTCCCATTCGCACTTCGCGGTGAGCCGGTCCTCGTCGATGAGCAACGCCAGCAGCGGCCGGGGAGAGTCGCGGTAGAACGTGTTGACGACGGTGAGCGTGGTCGCTTCGTCGGGGGAACAGTGGACGAAGCCGTCCTCCGCGAGGGAAGCGGGGGCGTACGGCTGGTCGGGGCGGGCGCTCCACTCGTCGAGCGGCAGGACGTGATAAATCATGGCCCGGTTATACAGCAGCGTACGGCCACCCCGGACGCCAATGCCACGCTCGAAGAAGAACGCGAGCGGTACCTCTTCCACACCGGTGCTCCGAGGCGCCGACTCCCGCCGTGTGGCACGCGGCGGCCCACCGAGGCAGGCTGGACAGCAGAGTGGTCGTGCGAGTCATGCGCTCCGCCGGTCGGAGGGCGACTCGCCCCGTGCCATGACCCGCAGGGAGCAGAGACCATGATTCAGTCGGCCGACATCCGTGAGTGGCGCGACCACGACGTCGTCGACCCGAAGGGCCACAAGGTCGGCACGCTCGAAACGATCTACGTGAACACCAGCACCGACGAACCGGCCATGGCCACCGTCCGGACGGGACTGCCCACCCGCCAGCGCCTGGTGTTCGTCCCGCTCGACCAGGCGATCGTCGGACCCGGATACCTCAAAGTCGCCTACGCCAAGAAGCAGGTCCGGGCATCCCCGTCCATCGGCACGGACGGCGTCCTTCCCGCCGAAGGCGAGGAAGCGATCTTCCAGCACTACGGCTTGGCCTACCATCCCGGCACCGGCGGCGAACGAAAGCTCGCGCGCCGCTGACCGGCCGCACGCCCGCCCGAGTAGGTGTTCCTGACATGGCGATCTTCCTATTCCTGATCCTGGTCGCAGTCGTTCTGGGGCTGATCGGCGTGGCAGCCGAGGGACTGTTCTATCTGCTGATCATCGGCATCATCGTCCTGGTGGCCGACGTGATCTTCTTCGCTGCCCGCTGGTCCCGGCGTCCCCGCCGCCCCCGCCGCCCCCTCCGTTAGAAGAACAGTCCGGTGGGAGAACCGGGGCGCTCGGTCAGGTGCGCCATCTTTGACCCCATGGCATCGACTCCCTACCTGAGCCATTCCTGAGCCATTTCCGCAGGCCAGGGCAGATTGCGCAGGTGCTGCCAACCACGCCGTCGGCGTCGGGTTGACGACTTCCGCCATCCGGCGTAGTCCGGGGAGGGACTGGTCAGACATTTCGGGGAGGGCCGCGAAAGGAGTCCGATCATGCTCGGCGAACTGCTCAACGAGGAACGGGGAGAGACCACCGGAATGCGGGTCCTGCCCGCCGAGGACGGCCACCCCGCGATGGAGGTCTCCTTCCAGGCAGCGGGCACGCTTCTGGACACAGCCGCCAAGGACATGGGGACCTACGAGTCCTTCGTACGCCCGGACGGCACGCTCTTCGGCGATGGCCAAGGGATCCTCATGACCCAGGACGGGGAGACGGTCACCTGGCACGGTCAGGGCATCGGGCACTTCACCGACACCGGAGGCGTGAACTGGCGCGGCGCCATCTATTACCAGACCGCCTCCGCCAAGTTCGCCCGGCTCGCCGGAATCGCGGGAGTGTTCGAGTTCAATACTGACGAGCAGGGAAAGGTCGAGGCCAAGGTCTACGAGTGGAAGTAACACCTCCGCGGCACCCGCCCGCTGCCGCTGCCCCGGCCCATCTCCCGGCCGTCAATCGTGGCTCCCGTCACCCGCTCCACGAACAAGGCCCTGGTCACAGACCAGGGCCTTGTTTGTACCGCCTCCGGGCGGTGTATTGGTCACGCGCGCCCGCCCTCATCCGAAGTCCAGGTGCCCAGGGCGATCTCGGCAGTGATGCCGGGCCCGAAGCCGGCCATCAGGCCGCGGTGGCCGTCGAGGGCCGATGCCTCGTCGAACATGCGGGCCATGGCATCGAGCACTACCGCGCTGGCGATGTTGCCGTACTCGGTGAGTGTGGCGCGGCTGAAGCGGAACGCTTCGGGTGGCACGTCGAGGAAGTGGCTCAGGTCGTCCAGGATGCGCGGACCGCCCGCGTGGATGATGTAGAAGTCCAGCTTGCCGGCGTTCCACCCGTGCTGTTCCGCGACAGCGCTCAGAGCCGGTGTGAGCGGTTCCATGGTTCCAGGCACGCGCTTGTCGAGCTGGAAGTGGAAGCCCGTGGAGCGGATCGCGTAGGAGATCCAGTCCTCGGTGTTCGGGATGACGTAGGAGCCGTTGCGTTCCAGGCGGATCCCGGTGCCTCCGCTGCCCCGCACCACCGCGGCGGCGATCCCGTCGCCGAACAGGCCGTTGGACAGGAGCGATCCCACACCCACATCGGTGGGCTGGTAACACAGCGAGCAGAATTCGCAGGCAACGACAAGCACGTTGGCGTCGGGGTACGCCTGGCAGAAGTCGTGGGCCCGGTTGATGGCCGCACCGCCTGCGGCACAGCCGAGTTGGGCGATCGGCAACTGCCGTGTCTCGGGGCGGAAGCCCATGGTGTCCATGAGCCATGCCGTCGGCGGCGGCATCATGAAGCCGGTGCAGGAGACGTAGATGATCAAGTCGATCTGCTGCGGCTCCAGTTCCGCCTGATTGAGTGCCCGGCGCACCACGGCCGGAACGCGGGCCTTGGTTTCCGCCTCGTAAATGACACTGCGTTCATCGAAGCCCGGGTGCTTCAGCACCTTTTCTATCGGCTGTATGAGGTGTCGTTTCAGTACCCCGGTGTGCTCGATCAGATTGAGGACGAGATCGAGCTGCGGATGGTCGCTGTGCAACCTCTGAGCCAGTTCGAGAGTTTCGTCGTTGGTGATGATGTATTCGGGAACCGCGACTTCCGGTTTACAGAGAACCGCCATGGATCTCCTCCTAGCGGACTGTGATCCACACGGTACGACCCTGGGCCGATCGGGGGCGCGTTCGTCCGCACCTCCGCGTTCGTCCGCACCTCTGGGAGCGTGCGGACGGGCCGACCGTCGAACATTTGAGTTCTCGCCGTACGAGCAGAGGGCGTCTGCCACGCGGTTGACAACCGGATCTGAATTTACGGCAGGCGGATGAGAGCCGCATGTCGAGCGGAATGCCACCGTGATGACCCACGAATGATTCCGATTTGCCGCTCTCCATGGGCTGGCGCATCATCCATGGCAGCGATATCTGCGATATCTGCGGTACCTCAGGCCGGGTGCCGCGGACCCGGTGCCGCGGACCCGGTGCCGCGGACCGGGTGCCGCGTTCTGCGTAGCCGACGGCCGCGCGGAACGCGGCCGCCGGCCTGCCTTGCCGGGGTACCACCGTCACCAAGTGACGGGCAGTGCGAGCGGATAGCGCCAGATCGACGTTGTGTTCCAGCGCACTTCTTCGGTCTCCTTCGCCAGCCTCAGTTCAGGGAAGCGCTCCAGGAGAGTTTGGAATGCGACGTGAATTTCCATGGCGGCAAGCGGGGCGCCGAGACAGTGGTGCCCACCCCACCCGAAAGTCATGTGAGGCGGACCAGTGCGTTCCAGATCCAGTTCATCGGGCCGGTCGAACTTCCGGCCGTCCCGGTTGGCCGTCAGGTAGGAGACATGCACGATGTCCCCTGCCCGGATGGTCACCCCGCTCAGTTCTACGTCTTCGGTTGCGACGCGGGGGATGCCGACACCCTTGCGGAAGGGGATGAACCGCAACAGTTCCTCAATGGCCTGCGGGAGCATCTCGGGGCGGGCACGCAGCATGGCGAGCTCGTTGGGCCGAGTGAGAAGCGTGTAGGCGATGTTTCCGATCTCGTAGGTGGTTGTGTCCTGGCCGGTGATGAGCAAGACCATGGCCATGACGGTCAGTTCCTCGTCGTCGAGGACCTCATCTCCGTCGCGGGCGGTGGCCAGCGTGCTGATCAGGTCGTCGCCGGGGTTCTTGCGCCGGTGCGCCGTGAGCGTGCCGAAGTAGGCGCGGAGATCGGCTTTGGCCCGTACGGCGTCTTCCCGGTTGTCGATGCCGATGTCCATCATGGTCCGCGCGTGAGCACGCAGCTGCGAGCGATCGGCCTCGGGGATGTCGAGGACCTCGCAGATCGTGGTCAGGGGCAGCGGGTTCGCCAGGTGCTCGACGAGGTCGCCGGGGGAGCCGTACTCCGTCATCCGGTCCAGCAGTTGGTCCACGACATGCTGAGTACGGACTCGCATGTGTTCCAGGTGGCGCGGTGCGAAACCTTTGGAGATCAGGCTGCGCAGCCGGCTGCTGGCCGGTGGATCCATCACGTTGATCGCTTCATCCTGAACGATCGGCTCAGGTGTCATCCGCGGGAAGTTCCGGCCGATGACAGCTCTCCGGCTGAAACGCCGATCGGTGGTCACCGTACGCACGTCCTCGTAGCGGGTGACGAGCCAGGCTTCCCCCTCGCCATGGGGCAGCCGGATGCGGGCGACGGGTTCGTCGGTCAGTAGCTGCTTGAGTAGCGGGTCGAATTCGAGGGCCTCGGCATAGTCGAAAGGACAGTTCCGTGCGGTAGAGCCGGGTTCCATGCGGAGCTCCAGATAGGGGGACCCAAACGGGTGAATCGGTACTTACCGGTCTGAACGTGGCATGAATTCCCATTCACCTACAGATGTACGCACGGCTCCGTCTTCATTAGTCCACATGAAGGGCCAGTTACCGCTCCGAGCCCATTGGTTGAGACTTCACACGCCCCGGTACGGGTTTGGTAAGGCTTGCCTTATATGCTGACGCGGAAGCACAGCGGAAGCATTTTTATACCCGTACGACAGGACACCTCTCACTATGCGCACCACCACCCGCGGCCTGATCGCGGCACTCGCGCTCCCGCCCCTCCTTGCCGGCTGTTTCGCGGCGAGCGACGGCGGCGGCGACCGCGGCTCCGGTTCGGCCTCGGGCGGCGCGAAGCGCCTGCGGGTCGCCCTCGCCGTCCCGCCCGTCCAGGCCCTCTCCCCGTACAGCAATGACGCCACCGTGCTCAGCAAGCTGTCCGTCGCGGAGGGGCTGACCACGCTCGGCGCGGACGGCACCGCGCAGGCAGCGCTCGCGAAGACCTGGAAGCAGGTCGACGACACCACATGGACCTTCGAGCTGCGCAAGGCGTCCTTCCAGGACGGCACCGAGGTCACCGCCACGTCCGTGGTCAACGCTCTCGACCACGCGAACAAGGCCGGGACCAAGCCGCGGGTGCTCAGCGATGTCACGCTGACCGCCAAGGCCGATGACGCCGACACGGTCCGGATCACCACCAGCACGGCGGACCCCGTGCTCCCCCTGCGGCTGGCCAGCCCGGCGCTCGGCATCCTCTCCGCCAAGGCGTACGCGAAGGACGGCACCGTCAGCCCTGTCGGCACCGGCACCGGAGCCTTCGCGATCACCAAGCTGACCGGCAAGTCCAAGGCCGCCCTCAACCGCTTCGACGGCTACTGGGGCGGAAAGGCGAAGGCCGCCGGTATCGATGTGACGTGGATCGCCGACGGAACCGCCCGTGCCAACGCGCTGCGCGGCGGCGATGTCGACATCGCCGAGTGGATCCCCACCTCGCAGGCGAAGCTGCTCGACAAGAACACCCGCCACGAGGTGCCGTCCGTGCGCACCGACAGCCTGATCCTGAACACCGGCGGCGGCATCTTCACCGATGCCGCCCTGCGCGCCGCCGCCCGTGAGTCCGTTGACGGCTCGGTGCTCGTCGACTCCGTGTTCGGCGGGTACGCCGACGCGCCCAAGGGCCTGTTCGGCCCGGGTGTCTCCTGGGCAGCGGACGCCCGGGCCGAGGTGGCCGGTCGCGCGAAGGCCGCGAGCACTTCGCAGGTGAAGTCCAAGACCAAGGGCAAGTCTCTCCGGCTGGCCACCTACACCAACCGCAGCGAGCTGCCCGAGGCCGCGACCGTACTCCAGCAGCAGCTGGAGAAGGCCGGGTTCACGGTGAAGCAGGACATCCGCGAGTACACGCAGATGGAGGCGGACCTGCTCGCCGGGAAGTACGACGCGCTGGTCTTCTCGCGGGTGACGCTCCTGGACACCGGGGACGCGGTGTCGTACCTCGCCAGCGACTACACGAGCAAGGGCGTCTACAACATCGCCGGGCTCAAGGACTCCGCGGTGGACAGGGCGATCGCGGCGGCTGCCGAAGAGGGCGACACCGAGAAGCGGCGGCAGAAAATCATGGCGGCCGAGGCGGAGATCCTGCGCACCGACGCCGTGCTGCCACTGGTGCACGAGAGGGTCGTACAGGGCATCACCGCCGATGTCGAGGGTGTGCTGCTCGACCCGCGCGAGCGCTCCCTGATCAACGCCGACACGCACCTGAGTTAGATGAGCGACACGACTGTCCCGGCCCCGGTCCGCCGCTTCGCGTTCGCGTGGCGGGCCGGGGCCGGGCGTGTCCTCGCGGGTGCCGCGCTGCTGGTCACGGTCGCGCTGCTGCCCTGGCTCTCGCGCACCGACCCCGCGCTGACCGTGCTGCGCACCCGCTCGGCCGAGCAGGACCCGACGCCGGAGGCGCTCGCCGCCGTACGGGATCAACTCGGCCTGACTGATGGCCCGTTCGCGCTCCTCGGGCAATGGCTGGGCGGGCTGGCGCACGGGGACGCCGGAACCTCCTGGGTGTCCGGCGAGCCGGTGCTGCCGGAGCTGATGGCCGCGCTCGGGGTCTCACTCACGCTGGTGCTCGGTGCGCTGCTGGTCACCGTCGTGGTCGCCGCTCCGGTCGCCGCCCGCACGGTCTTCCTGGGTTCCCGGCGGCGGCTGCGGCACGGCCGGGCGGGCACCGGGGCCGCCGTGCTCGCGGCGCTGCCGAAGTTCCTGCTGGCCTCCGTGCTGGCCACGGTGTTCGGGGTCTGGCTGGGCTGGTTCCCGTCGAGCGGCTGGGAGGGGCCCGCGTCGATGGTGCTGCCCGCGCTGGCGCTCGGGGTGCCGTCGGGCGCGATGATCGGCGGGCTGCTCGACCAGTCGCTGCCCGCCGCGTTCAACGAGCCCTGGGCGCGCACCTGGTACGCCGTCGGCTTCCCGCCGGGCCATGCGGCCCGGCACGCTCTGCGCCGTACCCTGCCCGGGGTGCTGCCGCAGCTTCTGCCCACGGTCGTCGCGCTCGTCGGCGGGGCCGTCGCGGTGGAGAAGATCTTCAACATCCCCGGAGTCGGCCGGCTGGTCCTGGACGCCGCCATCGCCCAGGATCTGCCGCTGCTGCAGGCCGGGACGCTGACGCTGATCCTGCTGGGAACGGCCGCCGGGCTCGGGCTACGGGCCGCGCGGCACCGGCTGCTCGGCCCCGCCCTGCGCGAGGGCGCGCTGCCCACGCTGCACCGCCCGCCGCTGCCCGTACCGGGGTCGACGCGGTACGTCGCCGGGGCCTGCGCCCTCGTACTGCTGGCGCTGGTCACGGCGGGGCTGCTGCGTGATCCCCTGCACGTGGACACGGCGGCGCGGCTGCTTCCGCCGTCCCTGGAGCACCCACTGGGGACGGACTCGCTGGGCCGCGATCTGCTGGCCCGGCTGGGCCACGGCGCCCTGCGCACGGCGGCCGTCGCGTTGGCCGTGACCGCGGTCAGTGTGGTCCTCGGCGTGCTGCTCGGCATGGTGCCGCAGGCGAGCGCGGGGCTGACGGACGTGGTGGCGACGCTGCCCGCCGTGCTGGCCGGGCTGCTGGTCACCGGCCTCATCGGGCCCTCCGTCCTCGGCGCCGCGCTCGCGGTGTGCGTGGTCGGCTGGAGCCCGTACGCCGCCCAGACCTCGGCGCTCCTCCAACAGGAGCGGGCGAGCGGCCATATCGCGGCGGCGGTCGCGCTGGGCGCCGGGCGGTGGCATCTGCTGCGCCGCCATCTGCTGCCCGCGCTGGTGCCGCCGCTGCTGCGCAACGCCCTGCTGCGGCTGCCCACCGCCGTCCTGGTACTGGCCTCGCTCGGCTTCCTGGGCCTGGGGGAGCGACCGCCCTCGCCGGAGTGGGGGCGGCTGCTGTCGGAGAACCAGCCCTACGCCGAGCTGGCGCCCTGGACCGTGCTGGGGCCCGCCGCCGCGCTCGTGGTGCTGGCCGTGCTCGCGGTCACGGCCGCCACGATCGTACGAAGTGAAGGAAGAACCGTTCCTGGAGACTGAGCGGGAGTGGGTCCTGTTGCCAGGACTGCCGGGCGGCACGCTTCTGGTGCGTGGTCCGGGAATGTGGGGGCGGGTTTCCTCACGCCCCGGGGCGCCCGGTCGGGCCGGGACGGTCCGATGCCCGTAACGATCGCTCTGGTCGTTACGGGGCGGTGTCGTCCGTCGCCTGATCGGGTGCCCAAAGGCGCGCCGTGCGATCGCCACGGCTGCCGCGTCGTGTCGAGTGGTCTTCCTGGTGGGGGTGGTGAGGGGTTTTTGCCAGTGCTGGGCGCCCCAGCGGCTGGTGCAGGCGGGGTCGACCGCGACGACTGCGATGTCTTGTTCGGCGGCCATCGAGACCAGCCGGGCCCTGAGGCCGCCTGGCCGCGCCGGGCCGGCGCCCACTGCCCATGCGTCGCCTTGGTGGCGCTCCCCGCCCACCGCGCCGAACAGAACCCGGTCGGGAGGAGATAGGGGCACCCCGATGAACCGTCAGGTGTCGAACTCGCAGTCGCGGGTCTCCGGCAGGGCCAGCAGGCACAGAAGACTCAGCAGGCAGAGTCCGCCGGTGTAGAAGCCGAGCACGAGCGGTGATTCCCACTGGCTGTTCAGCCAGGTCGCGATGAGCGGGGCGAAGCCGCCGCCGAGGGTGTTGGCCAGGATGAAGGCCGCGGAGGCACCGGTGTAGCGCAGGTGGGCGGGGAACAGCTCGGGCAGGAAGGCCGCCACGGGGGAGAACATCAGCGCGAGCAGCAGGAGTCCGACCGTGTAGGCACCCGTGATCACCAGGCCGTTGCGCGAGCTCAGGGAGGCGTACATGGGCACGGCCCACAGGACACAGCCGACGGCTCCGGTCAGCATCACCGGGCGGCGACCGATCCGGTCGGCCAGCCTGGCGACCGGGATGGTGATGGCGATTCCTGCCGCCGCGCCAATGCTCGCGGCGGTCAGCATGGTGTTCTGGGGAATGTCGAGCGACTTCGGCCCGTACGACAGGCTGTAGACGATCGTCAGGTAGTAGACGGCCGAGCCGCCGATGGCCGCGCCCGTACCCAGGAGCAGTCGGCGGGGGTGCGTTTTCAGGAGCGTACCGAGCGGAAACCGGGACGCCTGCGCCTGTGTCGTACGGCGGTTTTCGGAGCTGAACACGGGTGACTCGGAGATTGTCGTACGCACCCACAGGCCGACCACGACGAGCACGGTGCTCAGCACGAACGGAATCCGCCAGGCGCCGTTCGTGAAGCCGTCCCGGCCCGCGATGGCGAGGGTGGGCAGGATGACGGCGCTGGAGAGCAGGAAGCCGAGCGAGGGGCCGGCCTGCGGGATGGACGCGTACAGCGCGCGGCGTCCGGGCGGCGCGTGCTCAACGGCGAGCAGCACCGCCCCGCCCCACTCACCCCCCAGGCTCAGGCCCTGCAGCAGACGGAGCGTCACCAGCAGGATGGGAGCGAGGACTCCGGCGGTCTCGTATGTCGGCAGCAGTCCGACGCCGACCGTTGCCACGCCCATCAGTAAGAGCGAGGAGACCAGGGCCGGTCGGCGGCCCAGCCGATCACCGATCGTCCCGAACAGTACGACGCCGAGGGGGCGGGCCAGGAAGGCCGCGGCGAAGGTGAGGAACGCGGCCAGGGAGGAGGCGGTGGCATTGCCGGAGGGGAAGAAGGCGGGACCGAGGACGAGCGCGGCGGCGGTGCCGTACACGGCGAAGTCGTAGTACTCGATCGTGGTGCCGATCAGACTCGCGACGGCGACCCGCGACACCTTGCTCTTCGCTTCCAGCGGTGGTGACGCGACAGGTCTGGCACCCACGGCCTCGGGAGCGATCTCGGACGGTGAATCGGGCATGGGGGCTCATTTCCGGTGTGCCTGGATCCGGATGTCGGGGTCCAGGTGGTTACCTCGCATGAAATAGGAGCCGGAGCGCGCCCGTCACCTTAATCCCGGAAATTCAACGCCGACAAGGAAGGGGACTCATCCATTTCACACCAAAGGAGACCACTGGGGCCAGAGATCGTAAGCGCCCGCCCCATATCTCACAAAAGCTATAAAGCGTGCAATGCGGCTACGAGCATGACCGAATCCGAAGGAATGGCCATAGATCACACTAAACGCTACTACTCAGCTACGGGCCGTATGAACCCCCGCGATTCTCGTCACCCAAAGCCGCAAATCTGCCCACTCCAACCAATAAATATGCAGAGTAACGTATAGAAATTTACCACCGTCACCACTTGCCAACGGACGATCACAGAGGGAATGCTGATGCTGGCATAGGTTGAATCTTTTAGCACTCTCCTTTTCCCGAATATCGGGCCGCAAATGGATGCCACGGTACGGCTATTCCGGAAACCGTGCGGCCACTGGGCTTGGAAGGCACATCACCCGTGTTGAGAAGTGGCAAGGAATTCCGATTACGAAGACTGTCGTTGACGGGTGACAAAAAGTACCTGTTCGTCCCTCTCGACCACAGCGTGTCGGACGGCCCAGTCGTCCCCGCCGCCCAGTGGGACGACCTGCTGCGGGCGCTGGTGGCCGGCGGGGCCGACGGGATCATCGTCCACAAGGGGCGGGCCCGCTCCATCGCGCCGGACATTTTGGGGAACTGCGCGCTGGTGGTGCATCTGAGCGCCAGTACCGCGTGCGCCGCCGACGTCAACGCCAAGGTACTGGTGGGCGACGTCGAGGAGGCGCTGCGGCTCGGTGCGGACGCGGTCAGCGTCCATGTGAACATCGGCTCGGACACCGAGGGGCAGCAGCTCGCCGACCTGGGGACGGTGGCCCGCTCCTGCGACATGTGGGGCGTGCCGCTGATCGCGATGATCTACCCGCGGGGCCCCCGAATCGAGAACCCGCACGATCCGGCCCTCCTCGCGCATCTGGTCAATGTCGCGGCAGACCTGGGCGCCGACCTGGTGAAGACCTCCGTCGCCCTGCCCCTCGCCCGGATGGCCGAGGTGGTGGCCAACAGCCCCATCCCCGTACTGGCGGCCGGAGGCCCGCCGGACGGCTCCGACCTCATCGAGTACGGCAGGTCCGTGATGGCCTCCGGCTGCCAGGGGCTGGCCGTAGGCCGCCGGATCTTCTCGGCACGCTCACCCGCCTCGCTGGTGTCCCGGCTCTCCGCTGTCGTACACGGCAGCGGCGGCGACGGCGACGGCAATGGCGGAGACAGCGGCACGGAGCCGGTGACACATCCCGGCGGAACAACCGATGACATGGCTCAATACCCGACGATCGTGGCAGGTGTCGCATGAGATTCGCATGGATCGATCTCCGTGAAGTCCCCCGACCGCAGCTCCAGGCAGTGGTGGACGCGGCCATCCACTCCCGGATGGCCGGGGTGGTGGCCACCGACGCCGAGCTGCTCGGGACGCTACCGCCGACCATCACCCGGATGCTGATCCCCGGCGATCCGGCACCGGCCACCGCGAAGAAGTCCGGCGACAAGGGCGACAAGGAGGGGAAGGAGGCGAAGGAGGCCAGGTTCGCGGCCGGAGCCAAGGCCCCCGCCGAAACCGGAATCGACGTCCTGCTGCGGAAGTTCACTACCCAGGACGAGCTGGACGCCCTCGCCGCGGAGAACCGTGCCGCCGGTTCCACGCCCACCGCCGGCTTCATCGACGTACGCGACGACCGCACCCTGCGGCTGTCGTGCACGGGCGCCATGGTGCTGCCGTACACCGTCATCCACTTCGCCGACCCGACCAAGATCCCACTGGAGATCGTGCTCGCCGCGGCCGAGTCCGCCGCCGGCAAGCTGGTGACCGTCGTCGCCGACCTGGAAGAGGCGGCCATCGTCTTCGACGTGCTGGAGCGCGGATCGGACGGCATCCTGTACGCGCCCCGCAGCGCCGACGACGTATTCGCGCTGGCGCGGCTGCTGCAGGCCACCACACCCCAGCTGACACTGTCCACGCTGACCGTGGAGAGCATCGCGCACGTCGGGCTCGGCGACCGCGTCTGTGTGGACACCTGCACCCACTTCGAGGAGGACGAGGGCATCCTCGTCGGCTCGTACTCCTCCGGTTTCGTGCTCTGCTGCAGCGAGACCCACCCGCTGCCGTACATGCCGACCCGGCCGTTCCGGGTCAATGCCGGTGCCCTGCACTCGTACACGCTCGGACCCGACAACCGCACCAGCTACCTCAGCGAGGTGGGCTCCGGCAGCGCCCTGCTGGCGGTCGGCGCGGACGGCCGCACCCGGCGGGTCGTGGTCGGCCGCGCGAAACTGGAGTCCCGGCCGCTGCTGGAGATCCGCGCCCACGCCGAGGACGGGCGGCTTGTCAGCCTGACCGTGCAGGACGACTGGCATGTACGGGTGCTCGGCCCGGGCGGGAAGGTCCTCAACGTCACCGAACTGCGGACGGGAGACGAGCTGCTCGGCTATCTGGCCCAGGACAAGCGCCATGTCGGCCTGCCGATCGGCGAGTTCTGCAAGGAGACGTGATGGGCGGCCTGATGGACGGCCAGGGAGACGGCCTGGGAGACGGCTTGGCCGACGGCCCGGCAGGCGGTCCCGAGGACGGCGGGATGGGCGCTCTGCTCCAGCGGCTGTTCGACAGGCAGGACGACGGTCTGCCGTACCTGACCTACCGCCAGGAGACGGTCACCAGAGGCGACTTACGCGACCGGGAGGCCAGGCAGGCCAAGGCGTTCGCCGGATACGGCATCGGCCCGGGCAGCACCGTGGGCCTGCGGACACCGCCCAGCTTCACCCAGGTCGAGGTGCTGCTCGCGCTGTGGCGGCTCGGCGCCCAGGTGATGCTCTTCGACTTCCGGCTCAAGCCGGCCGAGGTGGACACGCTGTGCGCCTCCTGCCGGCCGCAGTTCATGGTCCGGGCCGGTTCCAACGTCCGGGCGGCGTTCGGCTTCCGCCCCGAGTACGAGGTCGTCACCGAGCGCCGCGGAGACGGGCGGCCCGCCACCACCGGACACCGGATGGTCCAGTTCAGCTCGGGCTCCACCGGGCGGCCGAAGGTGATCGGCAGGACCGCCCGGTCGCTCGCCGTCGAGGTGGAGAGGTTCACCCGGATCCCCGGCATGCCGGGCGAGGGCGACCGGCTGCTGCTGCTCAGTTCGACAGCGCACAGCTTCGGTCTGATCGGCGGGCTGCTGCACTCGCTGGCGGCCGGCGTCTCCGTGGTCTTCACGCCCCGGGTATCGGCCCGCGACATCCTGCGGACCGCGGTGGACCACCGGATCACCGCCCTGTTCGCGGTGCCGATGCACTACGAACTGCTCGCCGCCGCCATAAGTCCCCCCGAACTGCCCGAGCTGCGGGTCGCGGTGTCGGGCGGCGAGCTGATGCCCCCGAAGGTCGCGACGCGGTTCGCCGAACGGTACGGCGTACCGGTCGGCGAGTCGTACGGGACCACCGAGACCGGCGTGACCGCCATGGACGTCAGCGGCGCGCTGCGGCCCTCGGTCGGCCGGACCGCACCGGGTGTGGTGGTACGGGAGCACAAGGGCGAACTGGATGTCGCGCTGGACGAGTCGCCGTATCTCTTCGACTCGGGCGGCACGCAGTACGCGGACGGCTGGCTGCACACCCGGGACCGGGCCACGGTGGACGGTACCGGGGTGGTCCACGTGCACGGCCGCGCCGACTCGCTCGTCGTGATCGGCGGCCTCAAGGTGGATCTCACCGAGGTCGAGAACGTGCTGCGCGAGCACCCGGCCGTCGAGCAGGCGGTCCTGGTCCACGACGGCACGACCGAGGCGTATGTCGCGGTGGCCGCCGGGGACGAGCAGCCGACCGCGGAGGAACTGCTGCGCTGGTGCCGGGAGCGGCTGGCCGACTACAAGCTGCCGCGGGTGATCCGGTTGCTGGAGTCCCTGCCCCGTACGGCCAACGGGAAGCTGGTGCGTCAGGCGTCGACGCTGCACGCCGCCTCGGAGATTCGTTAGACACACGCTGTTCGCCACTGTTCGCCACTGTTCACCCGACTCTTTCACCGGAGGCACCAATCATGAGCACGTCAATATCCCTGGAAGACGAGATTCGCGAGTTCGTACTGAACACGGTCATCGACGAGATGAACATCCTGATGAGCCGCGACGGTATTACGGACGAGAGCCTGGTGACCGTCAGCGGGCTGGAGCTGGACTCACTGAGCCTGATCGAACTCACCCTGCGGCTGGAGACACAGTTCGGCGTGGAGATCCCGGACACCGACATCGAGCCCCTGGCCTCCCTGACCCTCGGCGGACTCGTCGCCGAGATCGTCCGGCGCGGTGCGAAGGTATGAGCGAGGCAGCCACAGCGGGAGCCACAACAAGCCACGGGGATCCCGCGCTGTCGCCCATCACCACCGACACCGTCCGGGATCTGCTGTCGGACCGCAAGATCTTCCCGGGGGTGCCCGCCGACCTCGGCGAGGACTCCGAACTGATACTGGACTCCCTCGGGTTGGTGTGGCTGCTGCACGTGGTGGAGGAGCGCCACGGCCTGATCGTCGAGCCCACCGACGCCGACATCGCCGAGCTGACCTCCCTCCGGCGGCTCACCACGTATCTGCGCGCCGCCCAGACGGAGGGGGCCGAAGGCGCGGAAGGTGGCTGCGGCGATGAGCGGTGAGGTGACAGTGACCGGATTCGGTGTACGCACCGCGTTCGGCCAGGGCGCCGAGTGCCTGCGGCGCGGGGTCTTCGCGGGGATTCCCGCGTTCACGGCGACCACGAGGTTCGACACCGGTCCGTACCGTACGACGATGGCAGCCGCCGCCCCGGACGGGCCCGCCGCGGTCGAGGACTGGGCGCTGCGCCACGCACTCGCCCAGTGCGGGGCGGAAGCCGTCGACATGGCCGGCCTCCGCCCGGGCACGGAAGCGGCGGTACTGCTCGGCATCGCCGGTGACAACACCAGCATTACCCGCTACTGGCGAACCGCCGTCGGCTCCCCGCTCAGCCCGGGTGAACCCGGCGAGAACAGCGAGAACGGGGAGGGCGGCGAGGACGGCGAGGACGGC
This sequence comes from Streptomyces sp. NPDC052236, assembly GCF_044548015.1. NCBI lineage: Bacteria > Bacillati > Actinomycetota > Actinomycetes > Kitasatosporales > Streptomycetaceae > Streptomyces > Streptomyces sp. NPDC052236. Next base: position 345,654 of record NZ_JBIUBL010000001.1, read on the forward strand.
GCCACGGTGGGGCGGGCCGCCGACGCCGTGCCCGCGCGGCTTACCGAGCTGCTGGCCGGGCGGCTCAAGCTGACCGGGCCGCAGCTCACCTTCACCAACGCGTGTGTCGCCTCCGCCGCCGCGATCATCCATGCCTGCCGGCTGATCTCCTCCGGCCGGATCGATGTGGCGGTCTGCGCGGGCGGATATCTGGTGGAGGAGGAGACCTTCGGCAAGTTCGATTCCGGCCGGGCGCTGTCCCGCGACGGCATGGTGCGCCCGTTCAGCGCGGACCGCAGTGGACTGCTGCTGGGCGACGGGGTGGCGGCCGTCGTGCTGGAGTCCGCCGAGCACGCCCGGCGCCGCGGTGCCCGGCCACTGGCGACCGTGGTGGGCTGGGGCGCGGCTACGGACGCCTACCAGATCGCCCAGCCGCACCCGGAGGGTGCCGGGCTGGCGAGCGCGGCGCGGCAGGCGCTGCGGCTCGCCGGAGATCCGGACGGGGCCGCCCTCGGCTATGTCAACGCCCACGGCACCGGCACCAAGTACAACGACGGGGCCGAGACGCGCGGACTGCGGGCCGCCTTCCCGGAGCGGGCCGAGTCGATACCGGTCAGCTCCACCAAGAGCACCACCGGCCATCTCCTGGAGGCGGCGGGCGTGGTGGAGTTCGTGATCACGATGCTGGCCCTGACGGACGGTGTTCTGCCGCCGACCGCCGGGTTCACCAGGCCGGACCCGGAGTGCGACCTCGACTACGTACCGAACCGGCCGCGTTCGGCCGACCTGCGCCGGGCCCTCACCGTCAACGCCGCCTTCGGGGGCGCCAACACCGCACTCGTGCTGGAGCGGCCGTGAAAACCGAGAAGGCCGTGAAAACCGAGAAGACGGTACTCCGCTCGTCCCTCGACATCCTCGCGACCGCCACCGCTACCCACGGCACCGGGCGGAGCGGCGACATACCGTTGCCGAGACTGTCCGGGTTCGTGGAGTCCTCCTTCAGCCCTTTGGCGTACGAGGTCAGCAGGCAGTGCCTGACCGAGCGGCCCGGGGACGACCCGGACGGCTCGGACGGCTCACGTACCGCCGTGGCGCTGGCCAGCCTGATGGGTGACACCACCACCGCGGACCTTGCCAGCAGGCGCATGGTCTCCGGGCGGGTCCACAACCCGCTGCTGTTCATGCAGGCCACCGCCAATTCCGTACTGGGCTATGTGAGCCGGGAGTTCGGGATCACCGGGCAGATGTTCAGCCTCTCCACGCTCGACGATCCGGTGACCGAACTGCTGGCCATGGCGGAACTGCTGCTGGAGGACCCGGGGCTGGACCGGGTCCTGGTGCTGGGCGTGGAGTTGACCGGGATGGGGGCGCCCCCGGCCGAAGGGCAGGGGAGGGTGGCCGCCGCGTACCGGGAACTGGCCGCCGAAACCGGCCGCCCGGTCCCGACCCCGTCCCTGCCCTCGCCCCTGCCCCCGTCCGCCGGTCTGGCAGTCGCGGTGCTGCTCGGCCGGACAGGCGCCGGGGCACCGGTGTCGATCCGGTCAACCCAAGAGAACAACGCCGACAGCACCGGGACGCCGGGGCATCCCGGAAGCATCCAGAGCATGTTCGACCTGGCCGCCGCCCACCAGCGGCTGCTGCGGGACGGCGGCAGCCACCTCCTGGTGACGGACCCGGCGGCGCGGCGCGGCTCCACCGCGTTCACCCTCACCACGAACACGAGGAACGAGACGGAGAACCATGCTCATCAGTAGGCAGGAGCGGGGGCAGATCTGTGCCGACACCGAGCTCGGCGCCGGCAATGTCCTGCACCGTCTGAAGGAGTACGACCGCCCTCTCGATGAGCCCGTGCTGTGGACGGACGGCACCTGGCAGGCGCCGGACGGCAGCCGCCCCGACATGCTGACACTCGGTCAGTTGGTCGAGGCGGTCGAGACCTACGCCGGCTGGTACGCCAACCAGGGCGTCAAGCCCCGCGACCCGGTCGCCGTACACACCTATTCCGGCGCCGAGTTCGCGGTCAACTTTCTGGCGCTGACGGCCCTCGGCGCCATCCCGTCGTTCGTCAACGGCAATCTGCGCCCGGAGATCGTCCGCGAGTACGTACGCGGACAGGGCGCGGTGGGCGCCTTCACGGACCGGGAGCACCATTCCGTACTGTCGGAGTCGGAATCGGAGTCCGGACTCGGCTTCTGCGTGACCGCCGCCGACATCCGGCCGCACCACCGCGAACTGCTGCCGCCTTCGTACCCGTACCGGCATCACCCCACCGATCCGGTGCTCATCTCGCACTCCTCCGGCACCACCGGCATGCCCAAGGGCGTGCCGCACACCCACCAGACGCTGATGTACGCGCAGCTGCACCGGCTCCGCTACTCCACCGGGGCCGACATGGAGCGCACGCTGGTGGGGCTGCCGGGCGCGCACAACGCCGCCGTGGCGACGCTGCTGTACTGCCTGCTGCTGCGCGCGAACATCAAGCTGCTCTCCAGCCAACGCGGCACCGATGTCCTGGACGCCATCGAGGCGTTCCGGCCGGGCACGGTGCTGGCCTTCGCCGCAACCTTCGGCGAGATGGCCGCGGAGAATCTGTCGGCTCGCGATCTGTCCAGCGTGCAGGTGTGGTTCAACACCGGGGACTCGGCGCACGAGGCACACATCCGGGCCCTGGTACCGCACGGCAGCCACGAGCGGATCGGCAGGGATCTGCGCCGCGCCAGGGTCGAGGGTTCGGTCTTCGTGGACGGGTTCGGCTCGTCGGAGGCCGGCTACTCGGTCTTCCACAACCGGCACACCAAGGACACCTCGGCGTACTCGCGCTGCATCGGCAAGCCGATCAGCTTCGCCGAGGCCGCCGTGCTCGCCGAGGACGGCACGCCGCTGCCGCCCGGGGAGATCGGCCGCCTCGGGCTGAAGTCGCCGACACTCACCCCCGGGTACTGGAACGACTCGCTGACCTTCCACCGGCTGCGGCTGGGTGGCTACTGGCTCACCGGGGACCTCGCCCGCCAGGACGAGGAGGGGAACTTCTACCACCTCGACCGGGTGCCGGACGCCATCCGGACCCGGAACGGGATCCTGTTCAGCACCCGTACCGAGGAGCTGCTGCTGCGGGAGCTGCCCGAGTTGGCGGACTGCACGGTCGTCGGAGTCGCCCCGGAGGGGGTACGGGCGGACTGGGACGGCGACGGAGAAGCCCAGGCGTACGCGCTGCTCCAGCTCGCGCACGACGACAGCGGCAACAGCGGTGACAGCGACGAGGCGTGGACCGACCGGGTCAACGCGGCCCTGACGGGTGCCGGACTTCCACCGGTGACCCGGGCCCTGCGGATGAAGCCCGACGAGGTGGCCAAGGGCGCCACGGGCAAGGTCCTCAAACGAGTGATGCGCGACCGGTTGGCCGCAAAGGAGCAAGCATGAGCACGGGCACGGGCACTGGCACTGGCACGAGCGGCGACAGCGTCAACCACCGCGCCCAGACGGTGGAGGCGTACCGGCTGTGGTGGCAGCACGACGCCCACTGGTACCAAGGGGTGGCCAAACGGTTCGGACAGCAGGCCGCGAACGAGCTCAACGCCGAGGCGCTGCGCCAGGTCGCCCTCCAGGTCGGGCAGCGTGTCGCCCGCCGGAGCGGCGGGCTCCCCGAGAGCGGTGACAACGGCAAGGACCTGGAGGAGCTGCGACTCCGGTACGACGAGTGCGGTGACCGGATGTTCCCGCGTGAACTGCGCAACGCCTCGACCGAAGTGATCGGCGACGACCTGATCGTGCTCACGCTGCGGCGGAACTTCGCCATCACCATGCTGCGGATGGCCGGCTCGCTGGAGGGCTACGTCTGCCCGTGCACCGACATCCACGCGGGCTGGTCCGAGGGACTCGGCGTCAGCCTGTCGGAGAACCGCGCCACGAGCTGTCTGGCGCACGGCGACAAGGCGTGCCGCCTGCTGATGCGGGTCAGCACGCCGGACGCGCATGCCGACGCCGAGTCCGCCGTTCCCCTCTCCTCCTCTCCCGAGACGGAGAGCTGAGCCGTGCGGGTGCTTGTCGCAGGGGCCACCGGAGTGGTCGGACACCCGCTGGTGGGCGCGCTTCGGGCGCGGGGGCACCAGGTGAGCGCGCTGGTCCGTGCCGCGTCCCGGGCCGAGGCCCCGGACGCTGACGCGGTCGTGACCGCCGATGCCCTCGACCGGGAGGCGCTGCTGTCGGCGGTGTCGGCCGCCCGGCCGGAGGTGATCGTCCACCAGATGACGGCGTTCCGGCTGCTGGGCGACGACCCCGCCGGGGCCTTCGCGCTGACCGCACGGCTGCGTACCGAGGGCACCGCCAACCTGATCGCGGCGGCCCGTGCGGCGGGTGCGCGGCGGCTGGTCGCGCAGAGCATCGCCTTCGCCGCCGCCCCGGCCGGGGAGCCGGTCCTCGACGAGGACGCGCCGCTGTACCTTCAGGCCCCGGATCCCGGCTGGGCCGCCACTGTAGGGGCCGTCGCCGAGCTGGAGCGGCTGGTCCTGGGCAGCCCGGACCTCGCGGGTGTGGTGCTGCGGTACGGCGCGCTGTACGGCGCAGGGACCGCGTACGCCCGTACCGGCGGGACCGGGCAGTCGGTGCTGGCCGGTCGGCTTCCGCTGCCCGGGGGCGCGTCCGGGATCACCTCGTTCCTGCATGTGGAGGATGCCGTGGGGGCCGCGGTGTCGGCCGTCGAGTCGGACGCCGTCGGCCTCTTCCACGTGACGGACGACGACCCGGCTCCGGCGGCGCAGTGGCTTCCGCACTACGCCCGTACGTTGGGGGGACCGCCTCCGCGCACGATCCCGGCCGCGCTCGCGCCCCGCCTGCTCGGCTGGTTCACCGCCCATCAGCTCACCGCGGCGCGCGGGGCGGCCAACGCCCGGGCCCGTACGGCGCTGGGCTGGAAGCCGCTGCGGCCGAGCTGGCGCGACGTGCTGGGACAGGAATGACCGGGCCGACGCGGCCGGGAGGCCGTCCGGTGAGCGCGGCCGGCGCAGCGAGCGAGACAGGCAAGGCGGGCGAGGCAGGCAAGGCGGGCGAGGCAGGCAAGGCGGGCGAGAGGGCGGCCCCGCCCCGGCCGTGGGCCGTCGTCACAGTCATGGTCTGCGCCCAGATGCTGATCTGGCTGGACACCTCGATCCTCAATGTCGCCGTAACCACGCTGGCCGACCCGGTCCAGGGACTGGGTGCTACCCCCGCCGAACTGGAGTGGGTAGCGAGCGCGTACACCCTGGTCTTCGCCGGCACCCTCTTCGCGGGCGGTGCGCTGGCCGACCGTTTCGGCCCCCGTGCCACCCTCCTCACCGGTCTGACACTGTTCGCCGCCGCCTCCGGCGCCGGGGCCTTCGCCGGAAACGCGACCTGGCTCATCGTGGCGCGCGGCTTCATGGGCGCGGGCAGCGCGCTCCTGATGCCCGCGACGCTGTCGGTCATCGTGCAGAGCACCCCGGAGGAGAAACGCACCCGGGCGATCGCGATCTGGAGCTCCTCCAGCGGCCTCGGCGTGGCCGTCGGCCCGGTCGTGGGCGGGGCGCTGCTCAGCAACTTCTGGTGGGGCTCGGTGTTCCTGGTCAATGTGCCGATCGTCGTCCTGTGTCTGGCCGGTGTGGTGGCCGTCGTACCGAAGCTGAGCGGTTCGCGGCGCCGGGTGCTCGACCTGCCGGGACTGGCCATGTCGGTGCTCGGGCTGGGGGGTCTGGTCTACGGGATCATCGAACTCGGCAATCAGGAGACCTGGTACGGGCCGCACGTCCTGCTCCCTCTCCTGCTGGGCGGCGCGCTGCTCGCCGCTTTCGTGGCCGGTCAGCGCAGATCCCCCGCCCCCAGCCTGGACCTCCGGCTGTTCCGGCAGCCCGGGTTCACGGCCGGGAGTGTGGTGCTGCTGGTGGCGTTCATGGCACTGGCCGGGCACCTGTTCTACGCGGCCTTCTACCTCCAGGGCCCCCGCGGGCTCTCCCCCGCGTACGCCGGAACCGTGATGATCGCCGCCGCGGTCGGCATCGTCCTGGGCAGTCAGGCTTCGCCGGGGGCAAGCAGGCTGTTGTCGGCCCGGTGGACGGTCGCAGCCGGAATACTCGCCACCGGCGCCACATACATCGCCTATCTGTGGTGCGACGAGCGGACTTCGGTCCTGGTCATCGCCGCGCTGCTGTGGGTGCAGGGGTTCGGTATGGGCCTGGTCGGTACGCCGGTCACGGCCATGATGATGAGCGGGGTGCCGCAGCATCTCGCCGGCGCCGGATCGGCGGTCAACAGTGTCACGCGGCAGGTTGGCGGGACACTCGGGGTGGCGATCACCGGCTCGATCCTCTCCGGGGTGTACCGGGAGCGGATGGCCGGTGCCGTGCTGCCCGGGGGACCGTCCGGGTTGCCGCCGGGGGCCGAGGAGGAGGCCCGGACCTCCGCCGAGGCGGCACGGTCGCTGGCCGGTTCGCTGCGACTGCCGGAACTGGCGGAGGCGGCGGACAGCGCCTTCCTCGACGCGATGTACGCGGCCACGGTCTGGACCGCCGTACTGGCCTTCGCCGGGCTCGCCTTCTGTGTCGTAGGGATGCGCATACGGGGACGGCCGCAGAACCTCCAGGAAGAGCCGGAAGAACCGGAAGAACCGCGAGACGCGGGACACCTGCGGAGTGGGAAGGCACGATGAGGCGGACAACGGCGCGGACAACGGCCCGTTCGGTCCTGGTGACCGGGGGAAACAGGGGGATCGGGCTGGCCATAGCCCGCCGCTTCGCCGCGGCCGGGGACCTCGTCGCGGTGACCTACCGCGGTGATGAACCGCCCGGGGAGGAGGGCCTACTCGCCGTACAGTGTGATGTGACGGACAGTCACCAGGTGGAGCGGGCCTTCAAGGAGGCCGAGTCGGTCCACGGTCCGGTCACCGTTCTGGTCGCCAACGCCGGTGTCACCCAGGACCGGCTGCTCGTGCGGATGAGCGAGGCGGACTTCACCTCGGTCATCGACACCAACCTCACCGGGGCCTTCCGGGTCGCCCAGCGCGCGATACGCGGAATGCTCCGGGAAGGCCATGGCCGTATCGTGCTGATCTCTTCGACGGCGGCGCTGCACGGCGCCCCTGGACAGACCAACTATGCGGCGGCGAAGGCTGGTCTGGTCGGTTTCGCGCGGTCGCTGACCCACGAGCTCGGCCCCCGGGACATCACCTGCAATGTGGTGGCGCCCGGCCTGACCGAGACGGACATGAGCCGTGCGCTCACCGCGGAACAACGCCGGGAGCTGCTGCGCCGGACCCCGGCCGGACGGCCGGCCCAGCCAGAGGAGGTCGCCGACGCGGTGGCGTTCCTGGCCGGTGCCGGCTCTGTGCGCGGCGCCGTGATCCCGGTCGACGGAGGCGCCGGGCTGGGACACTGAGGCGAGACCGAAGCCACGGCATCGAGTCCGCATACGCGCCCACCCGGCGTCCGCCGCTTCGCGCCGGACATTGCTCCTGCGGGACCCACAGAAGGTGTCGCATGGACGTTGACCCACCGCAGCCGCCAGGTGACAAGGGCGTCCCCTCCCGTTGCCGTACCGGGCGCAGGCCATCGTCCTCGCCCAGGCCAACGGCCTCACGGCGGCGGACATCCTCCCGCAAGCCGCCGAGAACATGACCGGCGAGAACGTGACCGGGATGTCGGGCTTCCACTCCTTCTACGCCGCGCGCGCCGACGCCGGCGTCGACACCGCGCCGGCCGGCCGCCCCGGCCGCCGTGGTGGCCCTGTTCGGGCGCGGCATGGACGCCGGACACACGGCGGACAGCGCCTCCCAGTCTGGTGGAACTGATGAAGACGGCTCAGGCCTTGCCTGCCCAGCCGCATCCGCTTGCGAACAAACCCCAAAGAAAGTGAGATTTCTCTCCATTAGGACTAGCTTCGCAATACGGACAGAGTTAGGCTAATAACAAGCCTGCGGGGCGAGCGAGGGAGCTCGACCAAAGGGACGTGTTCGAGAGGACTGCGGTTCTCGAGAATGCGCCCTGGAGGAAGGGCTGAGAGGCTGGACGGCCGAGAGGCCCGAAGGCGACCTCCACCACCTGATCCGGACAATGCCGGCGAAGGAAGCCCACCTCGCAGGCGTTGTGCTGTGCACATACGCCGATACGCCCGCCGGCCATGCCGGCATCTCTCCGCGGCCCGCGGCTTCGCGTGGCCGCGTCTGTATGTGCAGATCGCTCTCTCACCGTCGCCGCGTCCGGCTGCCTGGCCGGCAAAGCGTCAAGCGGCGTCAAGCAGTGCGTCAAGCAGTGGTCAACCGACTCGGGCATACCCCTAGCCCGTTCGCCGTCTCTCTGGTGCTTCCTCCACCGTGACGGTCTTTGCTCCGGTGACCTGCGTAAACGATCAAGCGACAGCCGCTACTACGCCTGCCCGGGTGACACATGTGGCAACGCGTCGTGTTGCGGCGCTTACGGACTGTCGGTTGCCTCGTGAGCGAAGCACAGCAGAGGCGCCGCGCAAACAGGCCGGACGCTGCTCCCTTGGAGGATCCTCATGCGCAACACACATGTTGGTGTAGGTATCGGCCTGACTGTCGGTGCCCTTGTTCTGTCGGTCCCGGCCGCTCACGCCGCCGACGACTCAGAGATCCGCATCCGCCCGGGGAACGCCTCCCCGGGCTCCACGGTCACCGTCAGTACCACCGCCTGCGGCCCGGAAGTTACCTACGGCAAGGGCACGTCGGAGGCGGGAGGGGCGTTCCACCTGTTCGAGGGCGACGGTGAAGGTGTGCTCACCGGCCGGTTCAAGGTCCCGGAAGAGACCGGGCCCGGCACCCACGCCGTCACCGTGAAGTGCCCACCGCGGATCAAGCTCACCGATACGCACGAGATCACCGGCCACAGCCCACACGGCGCGATCGACGCCGGTATCGGGGCCGACGGCAAAGGCACGCAGTTCGCCCTGGGCGGTGTGCTGCTCGCTGGAGCCGCCGCCGGGGGTGTGGTCAGGATGCGCCGCCGCCCGAGCGTCGCTGACCGAACCTGACCGCCCAACTCCCGCCACACCGGCCCCCGGACACCGCATCGGCCCGGGGGTCGCGACGGCCCCACCCCACCCCGGTGCGAACCAGAGGCTCAACCGCGATGGAACCCGAGCACCAGACCAGCACTTCCCCCCGCTCCTTCACCCCTTCAGCCACATTTCTGGCCTGCGCACTGATGGCGGGCGCCGTGCTGGTGACCGACGTGGCACGCGACGAGCCACCCCCGCAGCCATCGGCCGCCCAGGCCTTCCCCCGCTCTGTACGGCCCGTTCTCAGCGGCACCGTCCGGCCGCTGCCCCCGTCGGATCCGGTCCGGCTGCGGATCCCCGCCATCGATGTCGACACTTCCATGACAAAACTGGGCCTCGACGCGGCGGGGGCGCTGCGGCCCCCGCCCGCCGACAGCCCCGGCCTTGCCGGCTGGTACGGCAAGGGAACGGCTCCCGGCTCGACAGGGACAGCCGTCACCACCGGGCACGTGAACACGCGCAGCGGCCCCGGCGTCTTCCACGATCTCGGTGCCCTGGCCAAGGGCAACACCATCGAGATCAGCCGGGCAGACCGGCGCACGGCCGTGTTCACGGTCGACGCCGTGGAGGCCTACGACAAGAAGGATTTCCCGAACAAGAAGGTCTACGGCAGCTCCGGTCTGCCCGAACTGCGGGTGATCACCTGCGGCGGCAGTCACACCAAGCACACCGGCTACCTGGGCAACGTCGTGGTCTACGCGACGCTGACCGCGGTGACATAGCTCGCAGGTCCATCAGCACGACGTCCGGACGGAGACGGCCCGCGATACGTACGGCCTCCTCGCCGTCACCGCTCTCACCGATGACTTCAAGACCGGGCTCGCCTTCGACGAGGGCCCGCAGCCCGGCGCGTACGACGGCATGGTCGTCCACGATCAGGATCCGCAAGGGCAAGGCAGCGCCGGTCACTGTGCCTGTGCCGGTCACGGGGCCGCGCCCACCGGGACGGAGGAGACCGAGGAACCGACGGGCACCGTCGCCAGCGCCCTGGTGCCGCGCCCCGGGGCGCTGCGTACGGCGAGCGTGCCGCCGTACACGCCCAGCCGGTCCCGCCCGGCCGCAAGACCGAACCCGCGCCCGGGCGCCGACGGTGCACCCGAGGCACCCGGGGCGAAGCCCACGCCGTCGTCCCGCACCTCCAGAGCGATCGTCCCGTCCGCCCGCCGGGCCAGCGTGACCAGCACTTTCCCGGCCCGTGCGTGGTCGCGCACATTCGCCAGCAGCCCCTGCGCCACGCGCAGCAGCGCCGCCGCCCGGTCCGTGGACACGGGCACAGGACCGCCCCGCGTACGGAAGGTCACGCAAGGGGCCCCGACAGCCGCCTGCGTCCGCGCGCAGAGCACGCGCAGCGCCGTCTCCAGATCGTCCTGCCGCAACGCGGGCGGGGTCAGGTCCCCAATGATGCTGCGGGTCTCGGCCAGGTTCGTGCCGAGCGCCTCGACGACCGCTCTGACCTGGGCCCTGGCCGCCTCCGGCCGCCGGTCCCAGTCCCGCTCGGCGGACTGGAGCAGCATCCGGCTGCCCGCCAGTTCCTGGGCGAGCGTGTCGTGCAGATCCCGGGCGATCCTGGCTCGCTCCGCGAGCCGTCCCGCCTCCCGCTGGAGCTGCTGCTGGGAGCGGTGCAGGGCGACGGTGGCCCAGACCGCGGCGGCCGGGGGTGTCACCTGTTCCAGGTCGAGCCGACCGGTCTGCCGTACCAGGGCGACCGCCAGCAGTACGGTGATCACCGCGACCGCGCCGACGGCGGCCCGCTGCCCGAGGACGCGCAGCGCGAGCACGGCCAGCGGTACGGCAAGCCACGCGTACCCGGCGGCGAGTGGGCCCAGGGCGATCCAGGAGAGGCAGAACCAGACAGGAGCAGCCCGCCGAGCCAGAGCGGCCTGGCGAACGCGCGGGCGCCCAGCCGGTCCCAGGGGGCCAGCCCGCCCCCGTACCCGTCAGATACAGCTTCGCCGCGGCCGGGCGAGCGGCCCGCTTCAGGATCGCGGCCCGCTGCCCCCACGCCATGAACGGGTGCCCGTCCGGCGCCACCCAGCGCGTCGGCGCCGTCGGCGGCGCGGTCAGCGAGCCGGAGGTCCCGAGACCGATGATCTTCTGCTTGCCGTTGACGGCCACACCCGGGGTGTGGGAGCCACGGGCGAACCGCGGCTGCTGCGCGGCGAACCGGGCCACCCATTCCCAGCCGTACTTCTCCACGTACAGCGCGAAGAGGTAGAGCACGGCATCGTCGTCATGCGGGTACGAGGAGGCGATGGCACCCTTCCAGCGCGGGTCGAGCAGGTCCAGGGGCGTCCTCGGGGCATCCGGCCCGGCCGCCGCGACGTCGTACATGAAGCTGAACCCGATGACCTGGATGGCCGTCCACGCGCCGTCGGGGTCCTTCAAGCCCTTGTGGACCTTGGAGAATCCGGCGGGCTTGTAGGGCAGGAGTTCGCCCCGCCGCTTCCAGCGGGTGAAGTCCTGGAGGGTCTGGAGCTGTACGACGTCGGGGACGAGGGTGCCGGTCGCCAACTGGTTGTCCACGCGGACGTCGTGGTACTTGCTGAAGTCGACGACGAGCGTCAGATCGATGCCGGGGAACCGGCTGCGGAAGGCCGCCTTGGTGGCGTCCTGCTGGGTGGCCGTGTCGCCGCCCGCGTAGATGACGAGCTTGCCGCCCTCGGCGAGCGCGTCCCCATACAGCTCGTCGAGCGACCGGGTCTCCTCGCGCCTGGCGGGGGCGCTCCCGGCGAAGGCCGGCGAGGCGGTGGTGGCGAGCGCCGCGCCCGCACCGACGGCGAGGATCCTGCGTCTGCTGAAGCTGCTGCTGATGGTCATGCGGCGAGTCTGCCGCTGCCCGGGGGCGCCCCGCGTCGCCCGTAAGCCGCCTTCCGATTCAACCCTTCGGTTGACGGTCGGTGCATGGCCCACAGAGTTGGCGCCCGACGTGGGCAGGGCGAATACTCACGGGCTCGCCGGGCTCGCCGGGCTCGCCGGGCTCCGCCCGCTGCCGAAGCATGGTGTTGAGCTACTGCTCCTTTTCGTACAGGAACGTGAGGTCGCCGGGCGCGAGAGTCATGTCGTCGTCGCAGCCGCCCCCCGCATCTGCCGTCGGGTCGGCAGGCGGTGAGCGCCCAATGCGGCCCTCCGGGGACAGGCCGGTTACGCCCGCTTCAGGCTGAAAGTGAACCTGGCGACTTCTGGACAAGTTCGCCAATTAGTTCCCGATTAGAGGCAGTTGCGACAGCATTATCCGTGCCTCGCCGGGCGTTGACCCGGGTTCCCTGCCCGGCTGAGAGCTGTACGCAGCGCCGACAACCGACGTCAACCGAGAGGAAGACGGATGGCGAACGAGCTCAAGTACGGCGATCAGATCCACCTGCAGAACGGCTACAACAGCTGGCAGGGCGGCTACCTCGACACCAACGGCCACAGCGCCGCCTCGGGTGGCAAGTACAACGTATCGACGGCCAACACGCCCACCCGCGGCAAGGGCACCGGCACCTGGGAGGTCATCTCCGTCTCCGGCAAGGCCGTCGGCCAGCCCGTCGTCAGCGGCGACGTGATCTACCTGCGCAACCTCTACGGCGGTGACGGCGGCTACCTCGACACCAACGGCCACGCCACCGCCGACCAGAAGAACGCCGGCGCCAAGTACGACGTGTCCACCTCCCAGACCAGGGACCGCGCCACGGGCACCGGCCGGTGGAGGATCTTCGCGCAGGCCTCCTCACCGGCCGACCAGAACGTCCGCTTCGGTGACCTCGTCCACCTCTGGAACCTCTACGGCGACAACGGCGGCTTCCTGGAGACCAACGGCCAGAGCACCGCCACGGGCGCACAGTACGACCTCTGCACCAACGCCTACTTCAACCGCAGCTCCAACGTCGCCGACTGGAAGATGCACAAGCCCACAGCCTGACCAGCAGTGCCCGGGTCCCGGCGGCAGGCAACCGCCGGGGCTCGGCCTGTTTCGCAAGTCATATAACCCCTCTTTAGCCCACTTGGGCTTAAAAGACCGCAACTGCGGAATGTAATCAGCTGAATCCATACAGCAATGTGGGCGGTTCAGTCCGCCCCGACCGGAAGGAAGTTGGACATGGACCAGCGAGACACCGCGCCGGAGGCCGGTAAGGAGAGCATCTATCAGGCGCCGGAACTGGTAGAGATCGGCGGCTACGCCGAGCTCACCCAGGGATTTGAACAACACGTCCCGGAGGGTGACGAAGAGTACCTCTTCTGAGCAGCTTGACGGGGGTCGGCTCGCGGCCGGGATGGAACCCGCGCGAGCCGACCCCCGGGTCCCTCTATGGCCCTTGCACACCACACCTGTTGGAGAGGCCCTATGGGCTCTGCCCCCGCCTGCTGGTTCGTTGTTCTTCCGGACCGCGACCTCGCCCCCGACATCCTGCGGCGGCTGCGGCAGCACACCCGCCACGGTGTGCCGCACCCCTCGGGACGGCCATGGCTGGCCGGCTCCTGGGAACCGGGCGAGATGACGGTGGCCTGCGCCGGGCAGGTACGTCTGGCGGTCGCCGGAACATGCTCGCTGAGCGCCGAGGAACTGGCCGTACGCGTCACGCGCGTTCACACTCTCGCGGATGTCGAGACCGCGCTGCGCGGTGCTCACGGAAGCTTTCATGTGATCGCCTCCGTCGGCGGGCGCACGTTCGTGCGCGGAAGCATGTCCGGGCAGCGGCGCGTGTACCGCACGGCGGCCGGGGGCGGGACCGTGTGCGCCGACCGCGCCCGTACGCTGGCCTGGCTCACCGACGCCGAACTGGACACCGCGCAACTGGCCGCACGCCTGGCCGGATCCACCGTCCCCCACCCGCTCGCCGGCGGCGCGCTGTGGCGCGGCGTCCACAGCGTCCTTCCCGGCCAAGGCCTGTATCTGGAGCCCGGCGGCCAGTGGCGTACGGCCGCCTGGTGGCAGGAGCCCGCGGCCGAACTGCCGCTGGCCGAGGCAGCGCCCGCCCTGCGCCAGGCACTGTGCGACGCCGTGGCGCTGCGAGTGCGGCCGGGAGAGGTGCTGGGCGCCGACCTGTCGGGAGGCATGGACTCCACCTCCCTGTGCTTCCTGGCCGCCGAGGCCGGAGCCCGCCTCGTCACCGCCACCTTGCACTGGAGCACACCCGGCAACGAGGACCACGCCTACGCCGCGCACGCCGCCGCGCACCTGCCCGGAATCGAGCACTTGACCTTTCCCCCCGACGAGCTGCCCGCCTACTTCGCCGGGCTCAATGAGCGCGGCGATCCGGCGGACGAGCCCTCGGCCGCGCTGCGCGACCGGGCCCAGCAGCGCCGGCTCGCCGAGGCGATGCGCTCGCACGGCGCGCTGCGCCGCCTGAAGGGACACGGCGGCGACCACGTGGTCCAGCCCTGCGACACGTATGTGCACGGCCTGCTGCGCCGCTCCCCCCTGCTGGGCCTGCGGCACATCAAGGGCCATCGGGCCCGGCGGCGGTGGCCACTGGGTGCCACCGCGCGCATGCTGCTCGACGGGCGTACGTACGGATCCTGGCTGGCCGATACCGCGGGGCGGCTGCGGGAAACGCGCCCACCCGGCACCGCCCTTGGGCTGCCGCAGGGCTGGAGGCCACGGCCGCAGCTGCCACCGTGGTCCAGCGAGCGGGCCGCCGAGCTGCTCGGCGATCTGCTGCGCGCGGCCGCCGCCGACACCGCGCCGCTGGCCCGCGACCGCGGTCGTCACGCCTGGATCCAGCAGGCACAGCAGGCCGGGCGGATCGCCGGGCGGATCGCGCACGAAACGGCGGCCGCCGGTCTGCCCGCGCACAGCCCGTTCTGCGACGACGCCGTGATCAGCGCCTGCCTGGCGGCCCGGCCGCACGAGGCGGCGGCCCCGTGGGCGTACAAACCATTGCTCGCCGCCGCCATGGACGGCCTGGTGCCCGCCCGCATCCTGGCCCGTACCACCAAGGACCACTGCGGCCCGCAGTGGCAGGCCGGACTGAAACTGCACCGGCCGGAGCTGGCCGCGTGGGCGGCGGACTCCCACCTGGTGGCCGCGGGCGTCGCCGACGAAGAGCCGCTGCGGCGCGCCCTGCTCTCCCCGGGCATGCTCCGCGGTGGCGCGGCAGAGCTGGAGGCCACCCTCGGCGCCGAGGCATGGCTGCGTGACCTGGCAGCCCAGCCAACCCCCGTGTACCTGAGCCCACCCGATCCGGCGCGGGCCGAGCACGGGCAAGAGCACGAGCACGAGCACGAGCACGAAGGAGTATCCCGTTGAGCCGACTGCGCGCCGATGTCACCGCCTGCCCCACCGAGGACGGCATGGTCCTGCTGGACGAACGCAACGGGCGCTACTGGCAGCTCAACGCCACCGGTGCCCTCGCCGTCCAGGCCCTGCTCGACGGCGCCACACCCGAGCATGTGGCCGACCAGCTCACCCGGACCCGCCCGGTGAGCCGGGAACGCGCCGCAGCGGATGTCGCGGCACTGGTCGACCAGCTCACCCGGGCGAACCTGGTCTCGGCCTCATGAGCCAGGTCCTGGACACGAACGGAATCCGGCCCCCGCTGCCCCGCCGTATCGCCGCCCGCACCGCCGTCACCGCCGCGCGGCTCATCGCCCACCTGCCACCGCGCCGCATCCGCGCCCTCCTGAACGCCGCACGTCGAGGAGCCACACCGGCCACCTACGCCCAGGCGCTACAGGCCCGGCAGGAGGTCACGGCCGTCAGCACACTGTGCGCCGGCCGCTACTGCCTCCAGCGTTCACTGGCCACGGCCCTGCTGTGCCGGATGGGCGGCAACTGGCCCACCTGGTGCTCAGGAGTGCGCACCCCACCATTCGCCGCGCACGCCTGGGTGGAAGCCTATGGCCGGCGGGTCGGCGAACCCGAGGACGCCAGCACATACCGGACCGTGATCAGCGTGCCGCCGGAAGGGCATCGGGAGACCGGGCGTACGGCAGCCGAGCCGGGAACCGCGTAGCCCGTCGTTCATGTCCCGGTGACGACCGCTCTTTGGCACATCGGGCATCGGTCCTTGCGACCTTGCGACCCGGTAGGCCCACACCATGCCGATGTACGGGTGGTAGGCATCATGGAAGACGGGTGATGCCGGCCCGGCACTGGCGACGGTGGTGCTCGCGTCGATGAACGGTCGTTCGACCCCACCGCGCCGCCGGACGGCCCAGGGTGCGAGGGCGGCGACCAGCGTGGCGGGTTCGCACTGCCCTCACCGCTCTTCTCAAGCGATACAGGGCCCTCAGGCGGTAGGCACGGCAGGGCAGAGTCAGGCGCGGGTGGGCTGGTCGTCTCTGTCGTCCGGATGATCATCCTTTGCGTAGTTCAGCGCGCCATTCGGGGGCATCGCTGTGCCTCCGCAGTGACCCACCAGGAAAACCACTCGCTTGCGGCGCGATGCGAAGAGGAGCATGCCCCCATGCTCTACTCCGGACCGCCGCTTTCCCCAGTGCACGTACCCGCGCCGATCAACGCACTCGCCGGGGACCGGCCACTGCTGCCCGTATGGCAGAACCAGTTGGGCGGCCTGACCTTCCAGATCGGCAGCGGGGACCGCCGGCTGTTCGCCAAGTGGGCTCCGGCAGGCTCCGGGCTGGACCTGGCCGCCGAGGCAGTACGCCTGCGCTGGGCCGGCCGCTTCACGCCCGTGCCCCGCGTACGGGACCACGGAAGCGGCGAGGACGGAGCCTGGCTCGTCACCCATGGGGTTCCCGGCGAGAGTGCCGTCAGCCGCCGATGGCGGGCGGACCCCGGTACGGCCGTCCGCGCGCTGGGAGCAGGGCTGCGAGTTCTGCACGACCGGCTGCCAGTTGCCGACTGTCCCTTCACCTGGTCTGTCGAACACCGCCTGGAACACGCCCGGCGCGCAGGCATGAAGGTGTCCGCGGACCTGCCCGAGCCCCCGCCGGTCGACCGCTTGGTCGTGTGCCACGGCGATCCCTGCGCGCCGAACACGCTGCTGCACGATGACGGCTCCTGGTCCGGTCACGTCGACATGGGCACCCTCGGGATCGCCGACCGATGGGCCGATCTGGCCGTTGCCACCTGGAGCACCGAGTGGAACTACGGACCGGGCTGGGAGGACGCCCTCCTCGATGCCTACGGCATCGCCCCCGACCCCTACCGGACCGACTTCTATCGACGTCTCTGGAGTGCGACCTGACTCATCCGCACCTGGAGGAGGACAACGGACTCGAAGAAGGGTCCGCGAGCCTGGTTCTGGAACGGTGCGACAGCGAATGATCTGTGCCAGATCCGTGCTGTGGGGGCGGGTGAAGGTCCAGATCGGCCAACGCGGCGGCTGGGTCGCACGGTTCGCAGAGCAGGGCCCGTACGACGCTCCGAAGCACGTCGTACGGGCCCTGAACTGGTGTGTCCCGGCGCACGCCGTCACTGGTCCCTGGTCCCTGGTCAGGAGGAAGCGACCGTCGCCGAACAACTGACGGTGGCCGAAGGTGTCCCGGCGCCGGCCGGGGCGGTGGCGATGAAACCGAAGGTGGTGCTCGCACCGGCGGTCAAGGTGCCGTTCCAGGAGGCGTTGGCGACGGTGGCGGTGCCGTTGGCGGCCGTGCCGAGTGTGCCGTTCCAGACCTGGCTGAGCGTTGCGCCCCCTGCCGGGACGACACTCACCTTCCAGCCCGAGACGGGCGCGGCGGACGTGTTGGTCACCGTCACCTCGCCCTGGTAGCCGCCCTGCCAGGACGACGCGTCGCGGAACGACGCCGTACAGGTGCCGTTGCCCGGCCCCGGGCCGCCGGGGCCACCGGGGGTGAGGAGAGCGGCGAGCGCCGGATACCAGCGCGCGGCGATCTTGTTGTCGCCGGGGGTGGTCGGGTGGACCCCGTCGTAGGTGTCGGCGGCGGTGTCGAAGCCGGTCCACTGGTCGACGACGGTCACCGGCGACCGCGCGGTGGTGATGGTCCGGGCCCAGGCCGGGATCCGCTGGTTGAGGTCGACGACGCGCTGGGCGCAGGCGGTGCAGGTACTGGGGTTCATCGGGATGAGCTGGGCGACGAGGATCTTCATGTCGGGGTTGCTCGCCCGCATCTGCCCCACCAGCGTGGTGTAGGCGGCGAGGACGCGGTCGGGCGCGATGTTGCTCCAGACGTCGTTCGTCCCGAAGTGCATCGCAACGATGTCCGGCGAGGTGGCGGCCAGCCATCCGGTAAGCAGGTCCTGGTTGGCCACGTTGGTGGCCAGGTAGCCGCCATGGCCTTCATTGTCGCCGTCGTGCGCCTGCCCGCAGCCCTGGGTGCCGAGCGTGCCGACGAAGTCGATGTTCTTGTACCCGGCGCTCTGGAGCTGGTTCCACAGCACGGCACGCCAGCAACCCGGCGAGCCGGTGATGGAGTCCCCGAGCGGCATGATGCGCACCGGGTCCGCGGCTTCGGCGGGGGCCGTGGCGACTGGTGCGGCAGCGAGCGGGGCGGCGGCGACCGGCGGTGCGAGGCTCAGATGAAGCGGCAGCAACAGGCCGATCAGGGCGGCGAACAGGCCGACTACGCGGGCGGACGCGACCGGGCGCGGCCGTACGAAACGTAAAGGACGTAAGCGAGGTAAGCGGGGTAAGCGACGTAACGGAGGTGTACTGCGCATGGGCTATGCCCTTCCTCTGCGTGGGAGCGCTCCCATACACCCATGAAGCCATTTTTGTCGCTGACACGTCAATAGATGGCACAGGATCGGTGGCGGCGCGCCCGCGTCGTCCGGGACCCAGGGGAACGGGACCTCGGGCCAGCGGGCGGCGACCCACGCCTCAACGTCGACGGCGAGAACGGCGTCCATAAAGGCCTGAGGCGGCTGATAGCCGTGTGCGGTGATGTAGTGGCTGATCAGGAGGGTCTTCCGGCGGGCACAGGTCACACTCGTGCAGCCCCAGACATTCGTTCATGCGTTGAACGGCCTGAACGGCCTTCACCTTCTTCGATTGCCGTCACCCGCTCCACGACAACCGCCGAACTGGCCCATCTCGCGGTCGCTCGGTGCTCGCGCTGTCCCGGCCTGGCTACACTCCCGCCCATGTTGCCTCTGGATGACCCGCGTTGGGCCGCACTCGACCACCGGAACTGGTCCCAGGGGCAGGGCGGGCCGGACGCCCCCTTCGTCCCCGACGAGCTGCGGCACCTGCTGGCCCACCCCACGAACGGCGAGCGCTTCGACGACCTGTGGCCCTATCTGTGCTCCGAGGGCACCGCCTGGCCGGCCGCCTACGCCGCCGTGCCCCACCTCGTCACCATCGCGCGCGGCCTTCCTCCGGCCAGGCGTGACGATTACCTCTATGTCGTCGGCCTCGTGGCCATGTGCTCCGGCGAATATGGGGAGACCCCGGCCGACCTGGCCAACGACATCGCGGATGCCTATCGGCGGGCCCTCCCCGAGGCCCTGACCCTCCTGGCGGAAGCCCTGGCCACGGCAGAGCACGACCAGATCAGCACCCGCTACCTGCTCGCCGCCACGGCGGCCCTCAAGGGCCACACCGAGTACGCCGAGATACTCAACGAACTCGACGTCTACGCCGAGTGCCAGTCCTGCGGTGAACCGATGCTCGAACTCCCCGAGTAGCGGCATACCCGAACTGCCACCGCTCAGGTAGCCACGCTGTCACGCTGTCACACGATGAGTGCCGCGACCGTCCAGCACACGAGCAGCAGCACCATAACCGGCCCCAGCGGCACACCGTGGTCACGCACCGGGCTCTCCTCCAGAGGACGCAGTTCCGGGTGGGCATGCATAGCGGTGATCTCCTCCACCGCCCGTACGTGCGAGGGACGGATCCGCAGCCGGCGCTCCAGCCTGGACCGTACAGGCCTCCTCCGGCTCCAGCGCCACCGCTGCGATCACCGAAAGGGCCAGCAGGAGCAGGCGGGGCGGCACACGGGGTGCGTGTCGCCCCGCTCTCAGCCCTTCTCCCGGCAGCCCGCGAACAGGGTGCGGGCACCGTGATCGACCTCGGTATGTGAGCGGAACGGCCGTCCGTCACCCACGTGTGACCAGGATGCCGTCAGCGTCGCTGTAGAGGTGGCAGCCGGGCGTAAAGGTCACCTCGCCGAACGAGACTTCCACATCCTTCTCGCCGATGCCGTCCTTGCGGCTCTTACGAGGGTTCGAGCCGAGGGCCTTGATGCCCAGGTTGACCTTGGACAGCGCCTCGACGTCGCGTACGGCGCCGTGGATGATGACGCCCTCCCAGCCGTTGGACGCGGCCAGGTCGGCTATGACATCGCCCATCAGGGCGGCGGCCAGCGAGCCACCACCGTCGACGACGAGGACCCGCCCGGCCCCGGGCTCACCGACGGTGGTCTTGAGGATCACGTTGTCCTCGTGGCATTTCACGGTGGTGACCGCGCCCTCGAACGAGGTCCGGGCGCCGAAGGGGCGGAACTGGGTGGTGCACGACTGAAGGTCGTCTCCGTGGTCGTCGTAGAGGTCGGCCGTGGGCTTCATTCGGTTTCCTTATCGGAGTGAGTCGTAGCGGCGTAGTGCCGACGGGCCTGGAAAGGGCGTTCAGGGGGACAGCTCGGCAGTCCAGCTATTCGTTGCGAACGCGGGGTGTCCAGGTTAGGAGGACACTGGGGCTATGGCCCTACCCAGAACACATCAGTGCTTGGTCTGCTCGGACGGTACCGACCCGGACGCGGTGCTTCACGAAGACCTCGTCGTCGGAGCACCGCTGTCCATGGAGGATCTCACCGACGCACAGCGCCTCGACCGGTTCGCCCTCAAGTACGCCCACGACGGTTGCCAGGTCAGAGAAGTCCGGCGGGTCCCGCACGACAACTTGGGCGGCTACGCCTGGTCCGTCCGCTTCACCGAGACTCCGTGACAAGTGGATCACCGGGTGGCTCCCGAAGGTTGCCCGCGAGGAGGCCGGGTCCGATGAACAGTCACGGACTTCCCGCAGGGACGGGGGTGCGGCCTGCCTGAGTGTGGCGGGGCTTCCCCGTGTCACGCTCTCTTCGCCGACTGGCCTCCAGCGTTGCCATCAACCACAGCGGAGAGCGGACGTACGAGGAAGCCACTCCCGTGCCAGTCAGAGGCACCGCAGGCCACGACAAGCGGTGCTCCGGCGATGCTCCGGCCGCCCAACGTCCTGTGCGCAACAGGGCGGATGGGCGGCACTGGTGAGGTCGGCTGCCGCCCGCCGCACGGTCACTCGGCCACGCCTGCGCCGGTCGCCTGTACGACTACGGGCCGAGCCGGGGACACGGACGCGGCCTCCCTGGCCCTCGGCGGCGGAACCGTGTGTCAGTGCTTGTCCGTACCCGTCGTCGCGTGCGGCCGTACCGCCGGTTCGAGCAGCGACAATGTCCGCTGCCGCGCATCCAGGCCGACACGGATGCCGACCGGCATCGGCAGATTCGGGCCGGCATGTCCGAACTCAACGTTGCCCAGCACCGGGATGTCACGGTCGCCGAGGACGTCGAGGACTATCTCGGCGAGGGTCGGGGACGCGTCAGGCGTCCCGAGCCCGTCGATCGCGTACGGGACACCCACGACCATGCCGGAGATCCGATCGAGGATGCCGCAGTGCCGCAGCACCTGTAGATAGCTCCACACATACGATGCTTGGCCGCCCATCTCCTCCCAGAACAGCACCGCGCCGTCGAACCATTCGAGCGGCAGCGCGAAACGCGTCGCCTGCGCCAGCACGATGCGATTAATCACCCCGCCGATCAGCCGGCCTTCGGTGCGACCGGCACGCCAGCACTCCCACGACGGGGTGGTTGGCAGCGCACCGATCGGCTCCGTACCGGTCAGCAGCCTCGAGTAGAGCTTCTCAAGCACCGCTTGGCGCGCTGCGGGCGCGGCCTGCCAGTGCCCGCCGAGTCCAGGGGTGGCCAAGTCGGCATGGAAGCCGACCAGACCCGTGCGCGCATAGAGCACCAGATGCAGCAGCGAGATGTCGCTGTAGCCGAGGATCGGCTTGGGGTCGGCAGTGATCGCCTCGACGTCGATCAGGTCGAGGTAACCGAGCGCCGTCTGGCCGCCGTCATGCGCGATGATCGCGCGCACCTCAGGATCACGCAGTAGTCCATTGAACTCCTCGGCGATCTCCGCCGGCCGAGCCGCGCTCCACCAATGGTGCCGCCCTGCTTCGAGGAGCGGTGCCCGACGCACGCGGAATCCCATCCGCTCGAGCACGACCACCGCCTGTTCGAGGTCGGGCTCGTAAGCGGCATGGAGCGGCCCGGACAGCGATGCGATAACGACGAGATCTCCGGGCCTCAGGGCACGAGGTCGAAGCAGTTGAGGCAGTGCAGAACCGGTCATCGACGCAGTATTCCGACACGCGCAACAACACGCTACACATATACTGATCGACCGCCCAGCAGGCCTGGCCCGCACAGCCCCCGACTGGTCCCAATACATGAGCCGCCCCCGGGGAAATTACGTGAGCGCCCAGACCGTGAGACGACGACAGTGACTCATCGGGGTGCGCTGTGAGCAGGAGGCGGTACGTGGCCAGGGGTGTGCCTGGCGGCTATCGAATCTGGGACAACCGGGGGCGCCGGTGGTGGGGTGACCTCTTCGAACTCTGTCCTGATGATCTCCTCGTTGAACTGAACCGCGGTGCGGACCACGAGAAGATCACCGCCCTCCTCAAGCGATACAGGGCCCAGAAGCGATAGGCGTCCGGCGACTCAGCCTCGGTGTCATCGGCTTCGAGGTCTCCGGCCGCACCGACGCATCGACGTTGGCAGGCAGGCTGCCAACGGAGCGGGACATCGGATACCTGATTCCCCAAAGGTGAGGTCCTGCACGGTCACGTAAAGGACGACCAGCCGGACCACCGACTCACCTTGATCACCACAACCGGCCCTTCTGGGGAATGCTCGCGATACTGGGCGTACTTCGTTTGCAACAGCTCAACGAGTCGAGAGCGCCGCTTGCCGCGCTCGACCACTTCGGCATGTCCGTCAGCCCGTGCCCACCACAGCTGCGACCAGTCGTCGTCGTAGTGATCAACGATCGCTGACACTCGGTCGTTCTCGTGGATGTTGCGAAGCCGCCGAAGATCCCAGGTGCTCTTCGGCTTGTGGTCGATCGCGAAGCAGACAAGATCGTCATCCACGGCGAAGGTGATCGGCACCAGATGCGGTACGCCGGAACCGCTGACCGTGGCCAGACGAGCAACCGCCGCCGCCTCGAACCGTTGCCGCGCATCCTCGGGACCAAGCCGCATGCGTCGACCGTAACCAGCGTCAGGGAAGCCAGGCAGTGGAGACACAGGGAACAGCCGTCCGATTGCCTCACTACGCACGTCTCGACCACTGCGTACCTGCAACAGTTGCGCCATGCCAGGCCGGGCGATTTTCATCGATCGTGCCGCTGACGCGCCGGGTGCCTGGCAAATCCGTAGCACACGCGCCGGAACTGCGTCTGTGTCCGCTACTGGGGGAGCAAGGTCAACGTTCGTCGTTCAACATGGTCGCTGCGTCGGTGGGATCCATGAGGTTCGACCATGCCTGTTCAGCCGGCAAGAGTTCTCGTTCTGGCAGGGCGTATTCGGGGTACCAGCCGTCGCGGTCGCAGCCGGGCACATTGCCGTGGATGACAACCGCCAGGTTGGACGGCACGGAACCGGTGATGCGGATGAGCTGCTACCGGGTCGTCCTGGCCGAGGGCACACACAACGACCTGGTTCAGTACCTCAATCGTGACCTGCTCGTCAGCATGTGGCCCGTCCTGCGCACACTGATCAGCCGGGACATCCGGGACGTCTGGGAGAGTGCCTTCACCGAGCTGGCCCCGAAGACCCGGGCTGCTACGTAAACCTCACCGTCGCAGATGTGCAACGGTCGAGCCACACGTATCGAGGCGATGGAGCGGCTCTCGGAGGTCTCCCAGTACAGGTAGGGCCTGCTCACATCGCGGCAAGCGGCGTCGCAGGGGCTGCAGCCGCGGGACCTGCCCCGGGGCCGCCGCGCTGCGATGCGACAGCAGGCCCCCCTGGTACTGGGAGATCTCGGAGAGTCGTCCCAACGCCTCACTGCGCATGGCGCGACTGTTGCATATATGCAACAGTCGCGCCTCGGATGCCAAGGTGTCGGGCCCAGGCCGTCGTTCTCCCGACGCGCGTCTGATGACGCGGAAGCACCTCCCGTGACACCGTCTCAGCACGACGACCGGAGGAGGGACATGCTCTCGCACCACCGGTTCGATCCCGAGCTGGCCGCGGCACTCTCCATGATGCCCGAGGTCGACATCACCGACGTGGAAGCGGCCCGGGCCGCGCAGGCGGAGCAGCTCGTCGCAGTCGTCGCGGCGGCCGACACCGCAGGGGTGGACGTCAAAGAGGTCTTCGTCCCCGGACCGGACAGTGCGCCCGCCGTGCGGCTGCGGATCTATCGGCCGGACCGGGGGCGGGGGCCGCTCCCCGCTGTGTACGGCATGCACGGCGGCGGGTTCGTCCTGGGGTCGCCCGACGTTGATCACGACTGGAACCTGTTGCTCTGCCGCGAGCTGGAGGCCCTGGTGGTCTCCGTCGACTATCGCCTGGCCCCCGAGCATCCCTTCCCCGCGCCCCTGGAGGACTGCTACGCCGGGCTGCGCTGGCTCGCCGAGAACGCCGACGACCTGGGCGTACGGCCTGACCGGATCGCCCTGTGGGGTGACAGCGCCGGAGCCGGGCTGGCCGCAGCGCTGAGTCTGCTCGCTCGTGACCGGGGTGGGCCCGCCATCTGTTTCCAGCATTTGTGCAGCCCCGCGCTCGATGACCGGCTGGAGACCCCGAGCGCCCGGCTGTTCACCGATACCCCCGTGTGGAACCGGCGCGGTGCCCGCATCAGCTGGGATGCCTACCTGGGGGACGGGGTGCCTGGCACAGCCGGTGTCTCCCCGTACGCCGCGCCCGCCCGCGCCGGAGTGGTGGACCTGGCCGGGCTGCCGCCCGCGTACGTCTCGGTGATGGAGTTCGACCCGCTGCGGGACGAGGGCATCGACTACGCCCGCGCCCTGCTGGCCGCCGCGGTACCCACAGAGCTGCATCTCATCCCCGGCACCTTCCACGGCGCGTGGGCCGTCGAGCACGCCGCCGTCATCCGGCGCGCCACCGCCGAGGCGATCGCGGTGCTGCGCGGGGCACTGGGGCGGTGAGTTGGTGAGCCCTTATTCATCGTCGCCGTCGGAAGCCAGGCGCAGTGCGTACAGCGCGAGTTGGGCGCGGAATCTGTCCTGCGGGTCGCGCAGCCGCCAGCCCAACTCCTTCTCGACGCGCGCCAGCCGCGCCGCCACCGAGCTGTGGTGCAGGTGGAGTTCCCCGGCCGCCTGCCGCAGTGAGCCCGTACGGCAGAAAGCGGATAGGGCCACCAGAAGTTCCTCGGACGCCAGATTTCCCAGCCGCCGTACGTCCGCCTGCGCCCGCAGCCGTTCCACCGGGATGTCCGTCAGCAGCGTCACAGGGCCGAGTTCGTCGTGGTCCGCCACCGCCTCCTCCGGGGTGCCGCCCGCCACCGCGAACCGCAGCGCCGAGCGCGCCTGTGACCAGGAGGCCCGCGCGTCCAGTGGGTCGGTGGCGCCGCCGACTCCCGTACGTATTCCGTGCGCGGGCTTACGGACAGGACCCCGGTCGCCGAGGCGTTCGCGCAGGGCCGCCCGCAGCTCCGCGGCCGGTGAGGCGGTACTGCGGCCGTCCGGGCCGCCGCCGCCCTGCACCAGAACCGCCCCCAGCGAGCCGACCCGCGCCACCCGGACCGTGTCCCGCAGCGCGCCGCGCCCCAGCAGTGTCACCGCCTCCATCCCTACGTTCGTCTCCGGGCCACCGGCCACCGCGACCACCCGCAGCGGGCCCTCGGGGGTCAGGCCCAGCAGCCGCAGCGCGCGGGTACGGTCCGCGGCGTCCTCCCGGCCCGACAGCACCAGTTCGACCAGCGCCGGGTCGGCCGCCCGGGGGACCCGGTTCTGCCGTGGCCGGCCGGCCAGTACCCGTGCGGTGATGGCCATCCACTCCAGGACCAGTTCGTCGAACGGTCCCGGCGCGCCGGGGCGCTCCAGCCAGACCCGTCCGGATGGTTCCAGGTCCACCCGGCCGGAGACCTGCTCGGGCCCGCCCAGCAGGGCGGCGCCGTCCGGGCCGAACCGCGCCGCGCGCCCGTCGGGCAGTTCCAGGCCCGCCGCGCACCCGGCCAGACCGGCGGTGGACCGCGTCAGGGACACCGGGTCGAGGCCGCCGCCGAGCAGCGCCTCGAAGTGGGCGATCACGCGTACGGCGGTGGCGGCGTCCGCGTCCAGCGCCGACAGCCGCAGCAGCAGTCCCTTCACAGCCGCAGTCTAGGAAGGACGGGAACATGACCGACAGATCCATGCACCGAGGATCCATACGCCGAGCTGAAGCACGGCTGGTAGCGCTACTCGCCGGGGTCTTACCCCTGCTGTCAGGCCTTCTCCTCGCCCTCGCCGCGCCCCCAGCGTCGGCGGCCACACTGACCGAGGTGACCGGTTTCGGCAGCAACCCGAGCAATCTGAGGATGCACCTGTACGTGCCGGACAACGTGCGAGCGCGCCCGGCCGTGCTGATGGCCGTGCACTACTGCACGGGCTCGGGGCCCGCGTTCTACTCGGGTACGGAGTTCGCCTCACTCGCCAACCGGTACGGGTTCATCGTCGTCTACCCGTCGGCGACCCGCAGCGGCAACTGCTTCGACGTCTCCTCGCCGCAGGCCCTGCGGCGCGACGGCGGCAGCGACCCGGTGGGCATCAGGTCGATGATCAGTTACGTTCAACAGCGACACAACGCCGACCCCGGCCAGACCTACGTCACCGGCGCCTCCTCCGGCGCCATGATGACCAACGTCCTGCTGGGCAACTACCCCGACGTGTTCAAGGCGGGCGCTGCCTTCAGTGGCGTACCGCACTCCTGCTTCGCCACCACCGACGGATCCGGCTGGAACAGCGCCTGCGCGAACGGCACCGTCGACAGGACGCCGCAGGACTGGGGCAGCCTGGCCCGTGCCGCGTACCCCGGCTACAGCGGCGCCCGGCCCAGGATGCAGACCTGGCACGGCACCCAGGACAGCACCCTGCGCTACCCGAACTTCACTGAGCAGATCGACCAGTGGACCAACGTCCATGGTGTGAGCCGGACGCCCGCGTACACCGACTCGCCGCAGTCCAACTGGACGCGTACGCGCTACGGCGGCACCGGCAACCAGGCACCCGTGGAGGCCATCAGCCTCCAGGGCGTCGGCCACTCCCTGCCGACCGCGGGCATGGCGGCCCGGGCCATCACGTTCTTCGGCCTGGACGGAACCACGCCGCAGGACCCCGACCCGGGCACAGGGGCCTGCCGGGTGGGCTACACGACCAGCGCCTGGAACACCGGCCTGACCGCGTCCATCACGCTCACCAACACCGGCAACTCGCCCATCAGCAACTGGTCCCTCGCCTTCTCCCTGCCCGCGGGCCAGACCATCACCTCCGGCTGGAACGCGAACTACAGCCCGGCCGGCGGCGCTGTGACGGCCACCAACGTCTCGCACAACGCCACGCTCGCCCCGGGAGCCGGTACTCAGATCGGTTTCCAGGCCGGCCACAACGGCAACACCGGAAAACCGGCCTCCTTCACACTGAATGGAGCCGTCTGCACCATCGCCTGACCGCACCCGCCCCCGGTCTCGGCGGGACGCTGCCGGGACCGGGCTCCGCTGGTGGGTCAGTCGGGGCCGCTCCAGTCGAACGGGAAGTGCTTGCTCGACTTGCCGCTGCGGTTCCAGCTGAAGCCGAAGGCATCGGCCTGGTCGGCGGTGGCGCGGCCCCAGGTGGCGATCTGCCCCGGGCCGACCTCGGCGCCGGGCGCGTTGTGCACCTGTACTCGCGCGCCCTTTGGAGTGGTGGGACCGGTGAGGGCCTCGGCGCGGGCGGTGACCCGGCCGGGGATCTCGGCGCTCCACGACCCGAGGTCGTCGTCGATCTTTATGTTGATGGGAGCGATGTCCATACCGCGCATCTCGGGGGCGAAGACCTCGCCGAACTCCTTCGGCCAGCCGCCCGCCTCACCGCCGAAGATCGCGCCGAGAGCATCGCGCTGCTGCTCGTCGGCCCGCTCGTCGAGGAAGACGGCGGCATGCGCGTCCGTGTATGTGCCGGCCCATGGGTTGCCGGTGAAGGACCCGAGCATCAGGACGTTCAACCCGTCGAGCTGGACATCCCCGTATCGGCCCTCGCGTATGTGCCAGGCGAGCACGCCCTCGCAGTCGCCCTCGGTCGGGGGCTGCGCGAACGTACAGGGGCAGGGTATGGCGCACTTGCAGGTATCGAACCAGTCGCCGGTGACATGCCAGGCCGGGCTGGTGGTTGTTGTTGCTTCATCGGTCATTTCGCTGACCTCCTCAGCCTCCTCGACCTTCTCGACCTCCTCATTTCCAGCATGCGCCTCGCCCGCTTGCGAGAGCGAGGACCGCTGCCGCGACGGACAGGGCCGCGAGGGCCGCGAAGAGGTGCGGATAGCCGCCCAGCGGTCCGGCCAGTGCGGCTACCGCCCAGGGTGCGAGCGCGGCCACCACCTTCGCGGGTGCGCTGAGGAGCCCGGACAGGCGGCCGTAGTCGGCCGTGCCCCAGCGGTCGGTGACCGCGGTGGCTTGGAGCAGGGTGAGGTTGCCCCGTACGACTCCGGCGAGGACGGCGAAGACGATCAGCAGCGGGATCGGGCCGGGGACGAGGGCGAACGCGGCTGTGGTGGCTCCGCCCGCCGCGATGAGGATCGTGGTGCGGGCGGTGACGCCGGTCCTGCGGGAGAGGGTGGCGTAGAGCGTACGGCCCAGAGTCTGGCCGAGTCCGCCAAGTCCCAGCGCCCACGCGGCGGTTGTCGGGTCGGCGCCGCGTTCGGTGAGCAGCGGGACCAGGCCGAAGACAACCGCGTACATGGCGAAGCCGGAGAAGGTGAAGGCGAGGGTGAGGAGAAGGAAGGGGCGGCTGCGGGCGGTCGGTGTGCGGCTGGTGGCGGGGGGAGCCGGTGGTGCCTGGGGCCAGGCGCCGCGCAGGGCCAGGGCGTGGGCCGGGATGGTGACGGCGGCGAGGATGACGGCGAGTACGGCGTACGTGGTGCGCCAGCCGAGGTGGGCGGCCAGGGTGGCCGTCAGGGGTGCGAAGACGGTGCTGGCCAGGCCGCCGGCAAGGGTGACGATGGTGAGGGCGCGGATACGGTCGGGGCCCCACCAGCGGGTGAGGGCCACGAAGGCGGGCTGGTAGAAGGTGGCGGCCATGGAGACGCCGGCCATGAGCCAGGCGGCGGTGAACACGTACAGGTTCGGGGCCAGGGCGACGGTCAGTATGGCGGCCACCGCGAGGATCGAGCCCGCGGTCATCACGGCGCGGGGGCCCCGGCGGTCGAGGATGCGGCCGATGGGGATTCCGGCGACGGCCGAGACCAGCAGGGCGGCGGAGAACGCGGCGGTCGCGGCGCTCGTGGACCAGCCGGTGTCCGCGGTCAGGCGGGGAAGCAGGACGGGGAAGGCGTAGTAGACGATGCCCCAGCCGGTGATCTGGGTGGCGCACAGCGCGGGCAGGGCGGCGGCGGGCCGCGACGGGTGCCCTGTTCCCGTCGCGACCGTCGCGACCGTCATGTCAGTCGTGTCCGTCGCCGCCTCGCTGGTGGTGTGGGCCTCGGTCACCTCACGGTCAGCAGCCACCGGAGGTGGTGGCCGGGGCTCCGACGCCGAGCTGTACGAGGGCGGGTGCCGGGGCGCAGCAGCCACCGCCGCCCTCTTCGGACTTGGTGGCGTCGGGGTCGTCGAACAGCCCGGCTCCGCCGCACACTCCGGTGTCCGGGAGCGTGAGTTCGACGCGGTCGGCGGACTCGGTGTCGCCTGCGAGGGCCGCGGCGACGGAGCGGACCTGCTCGTAGCCGGTCATGGCCAGGAAGGTGGGGGCGCGGCCGTAGGACTTCATGCCAACCAGGTAGACACCCGGTTCGGGGTGGGACAGTTCGCGGTGTCCGTGCGGGTAGACGGTGCCGCAGGAGTGCTGGTTGGGGTCGAT
This sequence comes from Streptomyces sp. NPDC052236, assembly GCF_044548015.1. Lineage (NCBI taxonomy): Bacteria > Bacillati > Actinomycetota > Actinomycetes > Kitasatosporales > Streptomycetaceae > Streptomyces > Streptomyces sp. NPDC052236. Next base: position 375,595 of record NZ_JBIUBL010000001.1, read on the forward strand.
CAGCGGCGCGAGCTGTGTCGGCGCCTGGAGGCGCTCGTCCAGGCCGAGGCGGATCTCGGACAGGAACGACAGGTCGGGGCGGAGCCCGGTCAGGACGACGACCTCATCGACCGGGTCCAGGCGCCGGCCGTCCTCGCCGACCAGCAGCAGGCGGCCGTCCGCGGCGCGCTCGACGGTCTCGGTGCGGAAGCCGGTGACCGCGTCGGCGTAGCCGTTGTCGACGGCCGCCTTGGCGGCCAGGCCCAGGGCGCCGCGCGCGGGCAGCTCGTCGGCTTCGCCGCCGCCGAACGTGGAGCCGCTGATGCCCCGGCGCAGGATCCACACCGCGTGCGTGCCGGGCTCGTCCTTGGCTACGTCGGCGAGGGTGGCCAGCGCGGTGAACGCGGAGGCGCCGGAGCCGATGACGGCGGTGCGCTTTCCGGCGTAGCGGGCGCGTACGGCCGGGTCCTTCAGGTCGGGGACGCGGTAGGTGATCCGGTCGGCCGCCGCCCGCTCGCCGAGGGCGGGCAGGCCGCTGGCACCGGCCGGTCCTGGCGTCGTCCAGGTGCCGGAGGCGTCGATGACGGCGCGGGCGAAGACGCGCTCCTCAGCCACGCGATCACCGTCGGCGGTGGTGTAGTGCAGGACGAAGGGCTGGGTTTCGCGGTCGGCGTCGACGATGCGGTCGCGGCCGGTGCGGGAGACGCCGGTGACGGTGGCGTGGTAGCGGACGTTCTCGCCCAGGACGTCGGCGAGCGGCTGGAGGTACTGCTCGGCCCAGTCCGCCCCCGTGGGGTAGGTGGTGGCGTTCGGCTTGACCCAGCCGGTCGGCGCGAGGAGCTTCTCGGCGGCGGGGTCGGTGAGCTCGCCCCAGGTGGAGAACAGGCGCACATGGCCCCACTCGCGCACCGCGGCCGCGGCGGCCGGGCCGGCTTCCAGGACCAGCGGCGTGATACCGCGCTCGGTCAGGTGGGCGGCGGCGGCGAGCCCGGCGGGGCCTGCGCCGATGACGACGACCGGAAGATCTGAAGTGGTGGTGGTCATGGCGGTGATGTCCTCCCAAGTACGCGGCCGGACCGGCCGCTGTTCCGATGCCTGCTTCGATACCTGTCGATGTCCTTCGCTGTCTGGAGCTTGCCACTCGCATCGACGAGTGTCAACATAGACACATGTCGAAGTCAGAGTTGGTGGAACTGCCGGTCCTGGACACGGGGGCCGTGGTGCCGTGCTGCCCGCCGATCACCTCCAGCGAGCTGTCACAGGCCGACGCGGAGAAGATGGCCGCGATGTTCAAGGCGCTGTCCGACCCGGTGCGGCTGCGCCTGTTCTCCAAGGTCGCGTCGCACGCGGGCGGCGAGGCATGTGTGTGCGACATCTCCGACGTCGGCGTCTCCCAGCCGACGGTCTCGCACCACCTGAAGAAGCTGCGCGAGGCCGGGCTGCTGACCTCGGAGCGGCGCGGCACCTGGGTCTACTACCAGGTCGCGCCGTCCGTGGTGGCGGCCATGTCCGCCATGCTCGACCTGCGCACGTGAACCATGCGCGTCACACGCGCTCGACCAGGTGCTCCGGTCGGTACTCCGCGCGGTAGTCATCCAGTGCCCGCCCGAGCATCTCCGCGCCGTGGGGGACCCGCTCGGCCAGCTGCCCCCAGCCGACGAAGCGCACATGTTCGGGGATCCGCACCAGGCCGGTGATGGCGTCCCAGAACGCGGCCCAGTTCATGCCGTAGAAGTCCGGGAAGCCCAGCTCCCGCTTCAGCAGTGCGTGCAGTTCGTCCTCATCGGCGACCGAGCCGACATCGATGGTGATCATCCCGGCATCTTCTCGTAGGTGGAGCCGTGAGTCCCGCCGGTTTCCTGACCGGTGTCCTGACCGATGGTTTCGGTCAGGACACCGGCATCGCTCGGTCTAAGGCCATCGCCGCCGTACCGGGTCTTCCAGCACAACGGCGCGGGCACGCTGACCATCCGCAACTTCCAGGTCGCCGACTTCGGCAAGCTCTACCGCTCCTGCGGCAACTGCAAGACCCAGTACAAGCGCCACGTCGTGGTCAGCCCAAGCTCGGCAGCGGCCCGGACGGTACGCACTGCCGCTACAGCACGTCGGACGTCACATACAAGTAAGCCTGTGTTGGCTAGTCCATGGTGGCGGCCGCGATTTCCTCATCGCGGCCCGCCACCTCAGGCCCTCCCGGCCGCCTTGCGGATCGCCGACACCCTGCGGTCGAACTCACGGTTGAGCAGCGGCACCAGCACACTGCCGAACCGCGCCAGCGTCCGCGTGCCCGTGTCCGGGCAGATCACGAAGCGCCGCCGGTCGATGCCCGCCACGATCGCCGCCGCGACCTGCTCCGGCGTGAGCGGTTTGATCGTCCCGCCGACCGCCCGCGTCTCCGCCGGCTTCCACCGGTTCTCCTCGGCGAGCTGCGGGGTGTCCACGTCCGGCGGGAAGACGACGCCGACGTACACCCCGTGCGGTGTGAGCTCCGCCCGTACCGACTCCATCAGCCCGCGTACGGCGAACTTGGCCGGCCCGTACGCGCTGTAGCCGAAGATCCCGATCAGCCCGGCGGCCGACGACACCGCCACCACGCTTCCCCGCCCGCGCTCCACCATGCCGGGCACGACGGCCCTCAGGGCATACAGCGTCCCGAAGTAGTCGACCTCGATCATCTCCCGGAAGACCTCGTCCGGGAGTTCCAGGAAGTGCCCGGGCCGGGCGAGCCCGGCCGAGGTGATCAGGATGTCGCAGGGCCGCCCCTGCTCCTCCTCCAGCTCGGCGATGGCGCGCGTGAGGCCCGCCTGGTCGGACACGTCGGCCGCCCTCGCGGCGGCGGACAGCTCCTTCGCCGCCGCCTCCAGACGCTCCCGCCCCCGGGCGATCAGCGACAGCTTCGCGCCGCGCCCGGCGAGCAGCCGGGCCGTGGCCAGCCCGATGCCGCTCGACCCGCCGGTCACGATCACATGTGCCGAACCCATGTCCACGGGACGCGCGTTCCTCATCGCCATGCCGGGGAGCGTATCGACCACTCACATGTCGGCAGCGTCCACCACCGCGCCGAGATCAACGAACTTGAAGCCGGTCGCCTCCCGCTCGCCGCCCTCTCCGTCCGGGGCCGCAGGCGTCTCGTGCCCGTCCTGGACGACGAGGAGGCCACGCGGATAGCGCGCACCCAGCGGCTGGTTGAGGATGGCCGCGCCGTCGCACTCCTCGCTGCCGTCGAGCGTGGCCGAGGCCGCGCCGATCCGGAAACCGCCCTCGTACTCATTGCGCTCGGACAGCTCCCGGTCGTACAGCGCGAAGGTGTTGTCGCCCTGGCTCGACGCGAGCAGATAACCGTCGCCGTCGCGCTCCTGAAAGAGGGTCAGGCCCTCGACGTCGGCCGCGATCCGCTTGCCGCCGTAGCCGGGGTCGGCGCCCGGCGCGCACTCCTCGGTCTCCTCGTCGTAGACGCCGGGGACGCCGTACTCCTTGACCTTGTCGACCAGGACCGGCGCGGCGGTGAGATCGGCACGCATCCGCCAGATGCCGATGTCCTCCTGGCCCGCGTAGAGCATGCCGTTGGCCGGGTCCACGACCATGCCCTCGACCTGGGGCAGCTCGTCGGGCTCGGCGCACGGGCTCCAGCTGGTGCCGTTGGGCAGCCGGAAGGAGGAGGGGAGTTCGAGCGTACGTATCTTCCGGTAGCCGACCGTGCCCGCGGCCGTCCGCTTCAGCTCCAGCAGCGCGATCCCGGTCCGGTTGCGCCGGCTGACGAGCGCGTACGAACGCCCGGTGCTTTTGTCCTGCCAGGTCGCCAGGCCGTACGCGGTCCGCTGCTCGTTGATGTCGGACTGGTCCGTGGAGAACACCGGGGAGGCCGCCGGATCCGTGACGTCGGTCAGCGGCTGTCCCGGGCGTGACGGGTCGATGCGGTAGAAGCGCAGCCGGTCGTTGCCCCGGTCGCTCACTACGGCGAGGTCGGAGATGGTGTCGACATTGTTGAACCGGCCCGGCGCGTCCTCCTCGCCCGGGGGCGCGGGCGCGGGAATCGACTGCACCAGTCTGGCGTCGAGGTCGTAGACGCGCAGTCCGCCCTCCTTCGCCGTGGCGACGACGAGGCTGCGTGCCGGGTCGGCGGCGTTGCGCCAGATCGCGGGGTCGTCGGCGTCCGAGTTGGAGCCCGCCTCGTCGTCGTACAGGGCGGCGGTCTCCGCGGTGGGGGTCACGGTCGGCAGCGTGGTGGACGGATGTGCCTGCGCGGAGGACGGCGCGAGAAGCGCGACCAGCGTGGCGCCGAGAGCGGCGGCGGCTGCTGCCGTACGGGGAGAGCGATGCGGTCTCACTGGGCTCATGGGGCTCACTGGCGCTTCCTCAACTGTCGAGTACGAATCTGCCGATGGGTCGTCAGGGAGCTTCCGGCCAAGGGGCGACGCTGGGCTGTCATCCAGATGATGCGGTCGTGTTCGGCGCGTGAACTCGCCGAAAGACCATGTACCCGCAGCGTGCCCCCATCCCAGCCGCGCGTTCCAAGGGAGGGTCATTTCCGCAGGCCAGGGCCGACAGGACGGTTCACCGCACAGGCTGTGAACATCAAGCCCCCGACCAGCTGGGAAAGAGAAACAAGCAATGCCGGTGAGCGAACTCAACTACTGGGTCCAGTATGCGATGGACCTTCTGGGAATCTTCGCCTTCGCACTCGCCGGAGCCTTCCTCGCGGTCCGCAAGGACTTCGACATCTTCGGAACGATCATCCTCGCTGAAGCGGCCGGCCTGGGCGGAGGACTCTTCAGAGACCTCGTCATCGGCGTCACGCCCGTCGCCTTTGTCGACTTAGGCTACTGGCTGGCACCGATCAGTGCGGCCCTGATCGTCTTCTTCAGCGCGAGCATCCACCATGACGGCTCCCTGTTCGACGGGTTCGACGCGGCGGCACTGGGACTGTTCAGCGCCACCGGAACGATCAAGGCGCTCACTCATGGCTTCGAACTCCCCGCCGCCACGACACTGGGTGGCGGCGACCGCCGTCGGCGGTGGCGTCCTCAGTAGCCTGCTGGCGCTCGAAACGCCCTCTCCGCTCCGCTGGAACCGTGACCTGTACGCACTTCCGGCCCTCGTCGGCACCGGCTCCGTGGCGCTGCTGCACGCCGTCGAGGCACTGAACATCTTCACCGCGGTCGGCGCCGCTCTGCTCTCCTTCCTCCTGTGGCTGCTCGCCCTCCGCCGCGGCTGGCGCACGCCCCGGTCGAGGATGTGGCGCACCCCCTTCGCCGGTCTGCGCCAGCAGGCGGCCACGGCCGAGCACACCGCCGTCCGGACACCCCCTGATCTGTCGACCCGCCTTCCGGCCGGTCGACGGATCACATCTCATGCGACATCTCATGCGACATCTCGTCCGGCATCTCCAGGCCGGGCAACAGCCAGTCCTGGAACGGAGCCAGTCCGGCCAGCACGAGAAATGCGAGGCCGACCCCCCAGGTGAGCCACGGGCCGCCCCGCCACAGCTTCTCCAAGAAGATCACTGCCGCCAGTGCCGCCATCGCCGCCACGTTCATGAAACCGAGCGGGATGAGGACGATCATCAGGCCCCAGCAGCATCCGACGCAGTAGAGCCCGTGGTGCGCGCCCACCCGTAGATCCTTCGCCCACGGCCGGAAGTGCGAATACCGGAGCAGCTGAGCCATCGGGGCGCGGCAGTGTCGCAGGCAGACCCGCTTCAGCGGCCCGAACTGATGCAGCCCCGCAAGCAGGAACGCCGCCGCGCCGATCCAGCGCCCGGCCCCGGGACCGGCGTCCACCAGCCGCCCGGTCGCCGCCAGAGCGCCGTACGCCAGCAGCCCGAAACCGGTCCACGCGAGCAGATAGCCACCGACGAATCCGGTGATCCGCAGCGCGCGGACCGCACCCGACGAACGACGGCTGATCGCCCGTACCCAGGTGATCGCCACAGGCGCCACCGACGGCAGCATCATCGCCACCATCATGACCACCCACAGCAGCAGGAAGAGCGGAAGTGCCAGCCCCATGGTCCCGGGCCGCATCCCCATATCGCGGGACTGGCCGATCGTGAGCAGCCAGGCCAGGGCCGCCAGCAGCACCATGAGGATCCAGGCGACCGCCAGATCACGCTTCGGCAGGAGGGCTTCCGGCCCGTCGGGCACCGGCGAGGCGAGGCGGGGACCGCGCGGGATGTGCGGGAGGTGCGGGACGCGGGCGAGACGGAGGCGCGGCATGGCAAACCTCCCAGCAACCAGGAACCAGGAGTTCCATCCCAGCAGATCACAGAATCACAAGGCCCGACACCGGGGATTGTGCGCGCCGCCCCGGGGGACCACCATGGCCCCAGCCGCCTCAGGGCGCGGCCGACCCGCAGGGTCACGGACGGGGGACAGGGGGCACGCTGATGCCACGGGACTGGGCCGGGGAGTCCGAACGTGACCGGTCGGTGCAGTCGTACATCGAGTCGCTGCTCGTGCCGCGCGACAGCGGGCGGGGCGTACGGCAGCAGCCCGTCACCCTCGTGCTCGGCCCGCGCGGCAGCGGTAAGACAACGCTGTTACGGGCCTTCGCCGACTGGGCGAGAAAGGCGCCGGTGGTGCGGCTCGATGTCGCCGAGCTGGCCCGGCAGGAGCAGCAGCCCGTCGACGTACTGAAGGCGGTGGCCTTCGGGCTTGAGCCGCGCAAGAAGCATGTGCCACGCATCGCGTTACCCGCCTTCCGGCTGGTGTGCACCGCGCTCGGCGCGGAAGTCGACCCCCTCGACCGGGCCGCGACCCGGCGCCGCCTCAGCCAGGAACTGTCCGGGCCCGGCTCCCCGTGGTCCGGCTCCCAGTGGCTCGCGGACGTCAACCAGGTGGCGCAGGTGGCCGCTTCGATCGTCGGTCTGCCCGGCGCGCTGACCGGCGCGCTCCAGCTGCTTCCCATCGGGGAGCGGCGCTGGCTGCAGGGGCGCGTGTACTGGCGGCTGTCGCCCATCCGGCGGGCCTCCGCCGTACGTTCGGCGCTGGACTTCCTCATCGAGCTCAACCTCGCGTACAACGGCGGCGCCGACGAGGACCGCAGACGCACCGAACGCGTCCTGTGCGAGGTGTTCCTCCAGGAGCTGCGGCGCTGCTACGCCAAGAAGGACTGGGCCGTACGGTGCCTGCTGCTCCTGGACAACGTGGACAACCAGCTGGGCGGGTCGGTACTGCGGCTGCTGCTGGAGGAACGCGGCCCGGCCACCACCTCCGACCCCGGCCCCGACCCGCTGGTGATCGTCGCCATGGCGGGCAGCTACCCGGAGGCCCTGCAGCACGTCGAGTTCGGCTGGGAGCACGCCGGACACACGAGCCACGCGTACCCCGGACGCTGGGCCGAGGGCGAGGCGTTCACGCCGCAGAACGTGGCCGAAGGGCTGTGCGTGGGCCAGCTGCGCGGCCTGACCCGCAACGAGGTGGAGCAGCAGGCCAAGGAGGTACTCCAGTCGTCCTCGGCGCCCGCTCCCCGCGGTCAGGCGGGCGTGCGCTGGCTCGGCTGGGCGGTGTACGAGATCACCCGCGGCCAGCCGGAGGGCACCGCGCGCCTGCTGGCCGCGCTCCAGGGCTTCGCCGCCACCGTGGAGTGGGACCAGCGGCTGCGCCGGGCCCTTGAGCCCTCCTCCGCCCTCGTCACCGGGCTGCTGGACAGGCTGCTCCCGATAGACCCGCCGGAGGGGCTGCGGGCGGCGCTGGCCAGGGCAGCCGCCGCGCCCGACCTCGCGGCAGCGCTGGTCACCCGCTGGCTGCAGGACGAGACCACGGACCATTTGCGTACGGAGTTCCAGGCCTTCCGCAGGGACCAGCTGCGGACCATGCACCTCGACACCGGCGACCCGGCCGCCGACGGCCGGACCGGCACCCCGCACCCGCTGCTGCGCCGCCTGCTGCTGAGCGCGCTGAACGACCCGCACGCCGTCCACGCCGAGCTGCGTACGGAGGCCGAGGCCCGCGGCGACGGCGCGTCGGCCGCGTACCACGCACTCGCGTGCGGCGATCTGCCCGCCGCTGCCGCCTATCTGGACTCCGTCTTCGAGCAGATGGCGCCCGAGGACTGGTGCGCCGAACTGTGCAGGCTGCGGCGCGCGCCGCTGCCCGCGTCCGTCGGCGGCGACTCTCCGTGGGAACGGCACGAGTATCTCGTACGGCATCTGAGCGACGACGCCGTGGGCGCGCGGCTGCGCACCGTCACCCGGCTGCTCGCGGCGAGCTGGATCAGTCCGGAACCCGTCGCCGACCGTGCCACCGACCGGGTCGGCGACCCCTACCGCGAACCGCTCGGTGATCCGTACGCCTCGCTGTACGCGGAGATCAACGCACGCTTCCACACGCTCGCCACCACGCACACGCGAAGCGTCGCCTGGACGACCGTCCTGCACGACAAGGCCGCGCAGTACAACCCGGAGCCCTGGCGGTGACGACACGATGACGACGACACAGACACCCCTCGTTGCGCCCAGGCCGCCGTCCCGCAAGGTGGCCTGGACGGTCATGGCCGTGGTCCTGGCGCTGGTCGCCACCTACTTCATCGTGGAGGCGGCCCGGCCCGACACCGAATGCGCGCCGGGCATCGCCAAGAAGGCGGGCGGCGAGTGCGTCGGGGTGAGCGACGGCAGTTTCACCTTCACCGGCTTGACGGACATCAGCGACAAGATCCGTACGGAGAACCGCCGGGTCGCCGAGTCCGGCGAGAAGTGGGTCAGCGTCGTCTACCTGGAGTCGATGTCCGGCGGCGGCGAGGACCGCGGCCCGGAGGGCATCCGGCAGGCAGTCACCGGCGCGCACGTCGCCCAGCTCGAACTGAACGCCGAACGCGGCACCCTGCCCCGCATCCGGCTGCTCGTGGCCAACACCGGCCGCGGGGACGCGTACGCCGACGACGTGGTCGACCAGCTCCTGAAGCGGAAGGACGAGGAGCAGCTCGTCGCGGTCGCGGGCATCGGCCAGAGCAACATCCACACGCAGGCGGCGGTGGAGAGGCTGCGCCAGGCCGGTGTGCCGACGGTCGGCGCGACGGTCGCCGCCGACGGGATGCGCTCCCGGGTGCCCGGCTTCTTCCGGGTCTCCTTCCCCGCCTCCGCCCAGGCCGCGGCGGCCGCCGGGTACTTCAAGGAGCAGCAGGCCAGGCGCCCCGGATACCGGTTGCACGTCGTACGGGACAGCAAGGTGGACGATGTGTACGTCGACTCGCTGCACTCCGGGTTCATCACGGCCGCCGCGCGACGGGGCGTGAAGATCGAGGAGATCGTGCCGTTCACGTCCGGGCAGGCGGAGGGTGAGGGCAACGCGCTGCGGGTGGTCGCGGAGAAGATCTGCGGGACCGGCCCGCCGCCGGACGCGGTGTACTTCGCCGCCCGGGGACGGGAGCTGCGCAGCTTCATCGAGGCAGCGGGCGAAGGCCGTCGCCGCTGTCCCGTGACCGTGCTCTCGGGATCCAGCGCCGTGGGCGTGTACTTCGACACCAGCCGGCAGTCGGGCGCGCAGGAGCTGGCGGAGCTGGGCAGACGGTGGCGGGCCGGCGGGCTGAAGGCCTTCTACACCGCGTACGCCCACCCGGACGCCTCCGCCCGGATCTACGGCGGTCCGGAGCGGGGTCCGTACGCGGACTTCGAGCGGCGCTATCTGGAGGTGTACAGCGGTGGCGCGGGGGAGCTGGACAACGGGCAGGCCATGGTCGGGCACGACGCGGTGTACACGATCGGCATCGCCGCCCGCAGGGCGCGGGACAGCTACGGCCCGAGCCGTGTCACGGCGGGGACGGTCCTGGACCTGCTGGGACAGACGAACGGGACGTACGCGGTACGGGGGGTGAGCGGCCCGATAGCCTTCGCGCCGGACAGCGGCGGGAGCGGCGAGCCGGTGGGGCGGCCGATGGCGCTGGTGGAACTGGGCCCGCCGGGGGAAAGCGGCCGGCGGGCCGGGAGATATGCGTTCGTCGGCCCACTGACTCCGTGACCTGACTCCGTCAGCGGCGCAGGGTCGTGATCCGCAGGGACGGGTCCGCCTTGATCTCGGCTTCGGTGAAGCGTTCGGTCACCCACTGTTTACGCGAGAACAGCGCGGTCTGGTCCGCGAAGTGCGGCGACGCGGGGTTGGCGGACTGGCCGTACGTGAGGACCGTGCGGGTTCTGGGGCCCTGCGGGGTGAGTTCGACGGCCATGACGAAGCTCGCGCCGAACGCGTAGTGGTCCGGTGAGGTCGGGTACACCGCGCCGCTGCTGCCCGAGTCGGGGCCCGCCTGGACGACGTTGAAGCACCCCTCTCTGCCGGCACAGCCCGGTAGCGGGATCCCGGCCCACCGCTGCACGTCGCCGAGCGCGGTGTCGACCGGCAGTCCGTCGGACGCGAACTGCGCCACCGTGTCGGCCATGGCCGTCCGTACCTTCACGTCGTCGCCGTTGATGCCGCGCGGCGTGGTGAGCGGCTGGGCCGGGTCGTACGCCACCCGCGACCAGGTGTCGGGACCGCTGCCGCGCAGATGCCTCAAGAAGGCCGACCAGAGCACGGCACCGCGGCTGTCGGCGTCGGCACGGTCGTCCCACCGCGCGAGGGTGTCGCAGGCCGCTCGTACGTCGACCGGCGTGCCGTCGCCCGCCGTGAGCTCCGGGTTGGCCCGGCACATCGCGACCACATCGGCGCGGCCCAGCTCGGCCGAGTAGTTGCGGTTGTTGAGCATCGTCGCCTGCAAGGTGGGCAGCGTGAAGCCGGGCGCCCCGAGGCCGTCCGTCCCGTCGCGGCGCTGCTCGATCATCCGGAGCCCGAGCTGGGGGCGCTGGGAGAGCCGGGTCGCGGTGTTGTACACGCCCGGCAGGCCGGTGATCGGCGCGGCGGTGTTGGTGAGGTACGGGCCGTTGTTGGAGTTGGCCACATAGTCGGTACGGGTCAGTTTGGGCTGGCCGGCGGGCCCGTAGAGGCCGGGCACGACCGCATCCGGATCGCTGCCCCAGGCACAGGCCGTGGTCGAGCCGTCGAGCGCGTCGGGCCGGCCGGGGCCGCCGGGCAGGGAGCAGTGCTCCAGCTGGTCGTCGGTGAGGTGCGGTACGGCGGAGGAGTCGGTGAAGTACGTCGTGCCGCTGGTGTCGGTGGCGAGGGTGTGGGTCCAGGGACTGCCCTGGTAGGTGGCCTGGGCGGCGCGGAGCTGGGTCAGGTTCTGCGACGTGCCCATCGCCAGCCACTCGTTCATCGAACGCAGGTTGTCGGCGTTGGCGTCGCGGAAGGAGTACGCGGCGGTGGCCGTCCAGCCGTCGGACAGCACCGGGCCGTAGCGCGAGGTGTAGAGCGTACGGGCGACGGTGGACAGCTTGCCGTCGGCTCCGCGGACGGTGACCGGCACCGTCCGGCGCTTCATCGGCTCGGTCTTGCCGTCGACCGTGTAGCTGGTCGGATCGCCGGGCGTCAGGTTCAGGCGGTAGAGGGTGCCGTGCTCGTCGTTGGTGGCGGTGTGGGTCCAGGCGAGGCCCTGGGTGTGGCCGATCTGGACCACGGGAGAGCCGTACAGGCTCGCGCCGGAGACGTCCATCGTGCCGGGGATCGTCAGGTGCACCTGGTAGAAGCGGTAGCCGCCGACCCAGCCGAGGTGCGGGTTGGCGAGCAGCATGCCGCTCCGGCCGCGAGTGGCGTCGCGGCCGAGGGCCCAGCCGTTGCTGCCGAGGTTGTCGGCGTTGTCGGCGTTGTCGGCGTTGTCGGCGTTGACCGGGCCGGGGGCGCGGGTGGCAGCAGGGGGTGTGGTGCCCGGCGTCGGGGGTGTCGCGGTGCCGATGGCGCCGAGGAACTCGGCGGTCCCGCTTGTCGCGTTGACGTCGTAGATGACGCTCCAGATGTCCAGAGCGGTGATCGGGCCGACCCAGGGCTTGCCCTTGCAGGTCGGGTCCGGCAGCGCGGCGGCGCCGGTGTCGCGGAGGTAGCGGTTGTAACCGGCGGCGTAGCCGTGGACCAGTTTGCGCAACTGGGCCGTCGGGCCGACCGGGGCGGGGCGGGCGGCCAGCCGCTGGACGGTGCCGGCTTGCCGCAGCCCCCGGTAGTACGTGTCGCTCACGAGGTTGCTGGTTTCGGGCGCGTCGCTGGAGGGCGTACCGCTGGGGCCGAAGTACCGGGAGCGCTCGCCCCGCAGCGTCACGACGCGGTCGGCCAGAGCGCAGGCGTTGTCCTGCGCGAAGGCGTAGCCGTATCCGTAGCCGAGGCCGCTGTGGTCGGGGGCGAGGATGTGGGGGATGCCGTATTCGGTCCGGCGGATCTGGGCGGTGAAGCCGTCTCCGGCGACGGTCTCGCCGTCGTCCGGAGCGGCAGCTGCCGACGCCGGTAACAGCGCCATGGTGGCGGCGGCCAGGCACACGGCGGCTCGATGACGTACCGTCAGTTTTTTGCTGATCTCGCTCATGGGGCAAACAGTGCCCGAGTGGTACGCACGTGCCATCGGGCCGTCGGACGACATGACGGGAGCGGGTCAGCCTCAAGGTGTAAGCCCCGAGGCGTAAGCCGGAGGATCACGGTGGGCTGTTGTCGTCCCCCGGATGTTCTCTTCGCGCAGTGGCTCGAACCGCGCGGACTGCCCTCCACGGTGTACGCGCTCTCCCGCACGGGGGTTCAGCCGCCGCGCGCCGCCTACCGGGCGCTGCTCGGCCACCTGGGCGGGGTCGACGCCGTCGTCCTGGTGGACGGCGGAACCGACATCCTCATGCGCGGCGACGAGAACGGGCTCGGCACCCCCGAGGAGGACATGGCCGGCCTCGGCGCGGTCAACGGCCTGACCGAGGTCCCGCACCGGCTGGTGGCGGCTCATGGATCAAGGCGTGAGCAGCCGGGAAGCGTGCCGGATCGTCGGCATCAACCGCCGGACTGGCAAGCGGTGGCGCAACGGCACCAATCCAACGCAGAACAGACCCGCTCGGCCCGCACACAAAGCGCGGGCCGAGCGGGTCATTTCTGCGTCTCGGCACCTGACGCTGGAGGAGCGCCGCTACATCGCCGACCAGGTGTGGGCGAAGGTCTCCGTGCGGAGATCGCCGCGAAACTGAAGCGGAGCCCGTCGACCATCAGTCGCGAGATACGCCGCAACCAGCACCCGGCCAATGGCCCGTGAACCATGCTTTCGCCCGGTACGCGGCGCCCTGGTTCAGTGCGGCGGTCGCTTGCGCAGCCTGTCGAACAGCTGCTTGACCTTGTTCCTCGTCCTCGGGTCGGACGCCATCCGCTTGCCCTGAGCCACCAGACGGCGCCCCTCCGGGCTGCGCCCGAACGCCATGATTCGATTCATCAAACTCGCCATGCGTGTTCTCCTCCCCAAAACTCAACAACGAACCGATATGTCCCGCGCTTCCACCCCTCAACGTAGCGGAACACGCAGGCGCCGCCGCCGTCCCGGCTATTCGACCTCGACCCAGTCGAGGCTGCGTTCCACGGCCTTCTTCCAGCCCGCGTAGCCCTTCTCCCGCTGCTCCTCGCTCCACTGCGGCTCCCACCGCTTCGATTCGTGCCAGTGCAGGCGGAGCTCATCGGTGTTCTGCCAGAAGCCGGTGGCGAGCCCCGCCGCGTAGGCGGCGCCGAGCGCGGTGGTCTCGGCGACGACCGGGCGGCTGACCGGTACGCCGAGGACGTCGGCCTGGATCTGCATGCACAGGTCGTTGGCGGTGACGCCGCCGTCGACCCGCAGTACGTCCAGCGCCACCCCGGAGTCCCGCTCCATCGCGTCGGCCACGTCGCGGCTCTGGTAGCAGATGGCCTCCAGGGTCGCCCTGGCGAGGTGTGCGCTGGTGTGGAATCGGGCGAGACCGACGATCGCGCCCCGGGCGTCGGAGCGCCAGTAGGGCGCGAACAGGCCGGAGAAGGCCGGTACGAAGTAGATGCCGCCGCTGTCCTCCACCTGCCGGGCCAGTGACTCGATCTCGGCGGAGGTGGAGATGATCCGCATCTGGTCGCGGAGCCACTGCACGGCGGACCCGGTGACCGCCATGGACCCCTCCAGCGCGTACACCGCCGGGGCGTCCCCGAACTGGTACGCCAGCGTGGTCAGCAGGCCACTGCCGGACCGGACGATCTCCGTGCCCGTGTTGAGGACCAGGAAGTTGCCGGTGCCGTAGGTGTTCTTGGCCTCGCCCGGGCGGAAGCAGACCTGGCCGACCGTGGCCGCCTGCTGGTCCCCGAGTACGCCGGTGATGGGTACCGCGGTACGCAGCGGACGGGTGGTGCGGGTGGTCCCGAACGCCTCCGGGTGCGAGGACGGGCTGATGGCCGGGAGCATGGCCCGCGGGATGGAGAAGACGTCCAGCAGTTCGTCGTCCCAGTCGAGGGTCTCCAGGTTCATCAGCATGGTGCGGCTGGCGTTGGTGACGTCCGTGGCGTGGACGCCGCCGCTCGGACCGCCGGTGAGGTTCCACAGAACCCAGGCGTCCGTGTTCCCGAAGATGGCCCGGCCGTTCTCGGCGGCCTCCCGGACGCCGTCGACGTTCTCCAGGATCCACTTGATCTTGCCGCCGGAGAAGTACGTCGCCGGCGGCAGCCCCGTCTTGTGCCGGATGAGGTCGCCGTGCTCCCGGTCCAGCGCCGCGGCTATGGAGTCGGTGCGGGTGTCCTGCCAGACGATCGCGTTGTAGTACGGCTGGCCGGTGCTGGGATCCCAGATGACCGTGGTCTCGCGCTGGTTGGTGATCCCTATGGCCGCCAGGTCGGCGGCGGACAGGTCACCCTGGCGGATGGCGTTCTGCATCGTGGAGTTCGTACGCTCCCAGATCTCCACGGGGTCGTGCTCGACCCAGCCGGAGCGCGGGAAGATCTGCTCGTGTTCGAGCTGGTGGCGTGCGACCTCGTTGCCGTCGTGGTCGAAGATCATGAAGCGGGTGCTGGTGGTGCCTTGGTCCACCGCACCGACGAACTCGGGCATGGCCGTCCCTCTCGCTTGTCCGGCTCACTTATCCGGCGCGCTCACTTGTCCGGCGCGGGCACCCGGCCGGGCTGCTGCTCGGCGACGGGCAGGTGGGGAGTGATCAGCAGGCGGTAGAGCAGCGCACCGACCAGTCCGCCGATCAGCGGACCGGCGATGGGCACCCAGAAGTAGAGGTCCCCGTACTGATCTCGCCAAGCGCCTCCGTAGCCCGTCAGGAACGCCGCCAGCCGGGGTCCGAAGTCACGGGCCGGGTTGATCGCGTAACCGGCGTCGGTTCCCCAGGCCATGCCGATGGCGACGACGACCAGGCCGATGATGAACGGGGCGAGATTCGCGCCCGGTGGCGTGTTCAGCAGGTCGGTGACCGCGAAGACCAGCAGCACCAGCAGGGCGGTGCCGATGATCTGGTCACGGAAGGCCCCCAGCTGGCTGATCGGGAGACCGCCGTTGCCCGGGAGGGTGGAGAAGACGATTTCCGTCTTGTCGGTGTGCCCGGGGTCGGCCTTCGCCAGTACCTCGGTGTAGTTCCAGCGCACCAGCAGGGCCGCCACGAAGGCACCCGCGGTCTGGGCCACCGCGTACGGCAGGACCTTGCTCCATGGGAAACCCTTGAAGGCCGCGAGCGCGAGGGTGACCGCGGGATTGATGTGGGCGCCGCTGACCCGCGCCGCCACGTAGATGGCCAGGACGACGCCGAGACCCCAGGCCCAGGCGATGCTGTCGTGGTCGCCCAGTCCCCCGTTGGTCAGCGCGCCACCGGCGACGACCTGCGCGACGACACCGCATCCGAAGAGAATGAGGATCATGGTGCCGGCGAATTCGGCCGAGAGCTCACCGATGAGACGTGCCTTGGATGTAGGTTCAGGTTCCGGCATGTTCCGTACCTCCCGCACCTCCGCCCAGTCGGTCGAGCCGACTGTGACCGCGTACCGGTAATGCTCTCCGGCACGGGCGCGGGCGGCATTCCGGGTACGGCCATTCGAGTGAACCCACACGCGGTGACCTGCGACGGAAGGACCGATCGGGCTCAGGCTCGGCTTATGCGGCGTCCTCGGTACGGCCCTCGGCGAACTCCCACCAGGCAAGGGGGAGCCAGTCTCCGTTGACGAAACCGTCGACCGCCGCCCCCCGCCCGCTGATCGACACGGTGGTTCCGGGCGGGTAGGTGGTGCCGGACAGTCCGGATACGGGGACGAGCAGGGTCCCGAGGCGTCGTATCACTGTTCGCCTTCTCTCTCTGAGGGCTTTCTCAGTGCCTCCATTTGCGGCGCGCGCAAACTGCACATATATGGCGACGGTAACCAACTTGTCTTATAGCACACAACGGACGGAGCATGAGATAGAGCACAAAATCGCGAGCGGAGGTGCGTAAGCATGAAGGCCGTCGTCTATAAGGGACCGTTCGAAGTAGCGGTCGAGGAAGTCGAGAAGCCTGGGCTCCAGCACCCGAACGACGTGATCGTCCGCGTGACGTCCACGGCGATATGCGGTTCCGACCTGCACATGTACGAGGGCCGCACCGCCGCCGAGCCGGGCATCGTCTTCGGCCACGAGAACCTCGGGATCATCGAGGAGACCGGCGACGGAGTGTCGTCGCTCAAGCGCGGCGACCGGGTGGTCATGCCCTTCAACGTCGCCTGCGGATTCTGTAAGAACTGCACAGCCGGCTTCACGGGCTTCTGCGTGACCGTGAATCCCGGATTCGCCGGCGGTGCGTACGGATACGTCGCGATGGGGCCGTTCAGCGGAGGCCAGGCCGAGTACGTACGGGTGCCGTACGCCGACTTCAACTGCCTGAAACTCCCCGAGGGAGACGCCAACGAGAGCGACTTTGTCCTGCTCGCCGACATCTTCCCGACGGGCTACCACGGCAACGAACTGGCCGACGTCCGTCCGGGCGAGAGCGTCGCGGTGTACGGCGGCGGGCCGGTCGGGCTGATGGCCGCCTACTCCGCCCTGCTGCGCGGTGCCCGGAAGGTGTTCGTCGTCGACCGGGTGGCCGAGCGGCTGCAGAAGGCCGAAGAGATCGGCGCGATCCCGGTCAACTTCAGCGAAGGCAATCCGGTGGAGCAGATCAAGGACCAGACGGAGGGAGAAGGAACCGACAAGGGCATCGACGCGGTGGGCTACCAGGCCCAGGCACGCGGCGAGGAGCGCGAGGAGCCGGCGACCGTCCTGAACTCGCTCGTCGAGACGGTGCGGCCGACCGGAGCGCTCGGCATTCCGGGCCTGTACGTTCCGTCCGACCCCGGCGGGCCGGACGAGCAGGCCAAGCACGGCATGCTGCTGGTGGCCGTCGGCAGGCTCTTCGAGAAGGGGCTGCGCCTGGGCACCGGCCAGTGCAATGTGAAGCGCTACAACCGGCAGCTGCGCGACATGATCAGCGAAGGGCGCGCGCGGCCCAGCTTCGTTGTCTCGCACGAGCTGTCGCTCGACGAGGCGCCGTCGGCGTACGAGAAGTTCGACAAGCGCGTCGAGGGTTACACGAAGGTCGTCCTGCACCCGAACCGCTGACCCACTGACCCACTACCCGGGACACCCGGCCCACAGGGCCGGGTGTTCCAGTTCGCCGCCTTCACGCTCTGAGCAGCGTCGCTGATACGGGCTGACAGCCGCCGCCGAGCCCTGTCAGCGCGCGGTCCGCCGACTGTCAGCGCCGTTCGGCATCGTCGTGTTCATCGAGAACGACGAGGGCCGACAAGGGCCGAAGAGGAGCAAAGATGTCGTACGCCATCCGGGCCGAGGGTCTGGTCAAGAAGTACGGAGACATGGTCGCGCTGGACGGGGTCGACCTGGAGGTGCCGGCCGGCAAGGTGATCGGTGTGCTCGGCCCGAACGGAGCGGGCAAGACCACCACCGTACGGATCCTGGCGACACTCCTGCGGCCTGATGCGGGCCACGCCACCGTCGGCGGCTACGACGTGGTCAAGGACCAGACCCGGGTCCGCGGCCTGATCGGTCTGACCGGGCAGTACGCCTCGGTGGACGAGGACCTGTCCGGCACCGAGAACCTGGTCCTCATCGGCCGTCTGCTGGACCTGTCGAAGCGGGATGCCAAGGCGCGGGCCGCCGAACTGCTGGAGCAGTTCGAGCTGGTCGAGGCGGCCGACCGTTCGATCAGTACCTTCTCCGGGGGGATGCGCCGCAGGCTGGACCTGGCCGCGAGCCTGGTCGGCAGGCCGCAGGTGCTGTATCTGGACGAGCCGACCACCGGGCTGGACCCCCACGCCCGCCAGGAGGTCTGGCAGGTGGTCCGGCGACTGGTGGCGGACGGTTCCACGGTGCTCCTCACTACGCAGTACCTGGAGGAGGCCGACCAGCTCGCCGACCGGATCACCGTGTTCGACCACGGCCAGGTGGTCGCCGAGGGACGGCCCGACGAGCTCAAGCGGCGGATCGGCGGCCAGACGCTCCAGGTGCGCCCGACCGTGCCCGCCGATCTGCACGAGGTCGGCCGGATCCTGGCGGAACTGACCGGCGCCACCCCCGCGCACGATCTGAACACCGGCCTGCTCACCGCGCCCGTATCCGACCCGATGCTGATATCCGCACTGGTCAGAAGGCTCGACGGGGCCGGGATCACCGCCGACGAGCTGGGCATGCGCCTGCCCAGCCTGGACGAAGTCTTCCTGGCGCTGACCGGACAGCCCGCCCAGGAGTCCCCGCAGGACACCCTTGCCGAGAGGAACGTGGCATGAGCACGATCGCCAGCCCCCGCACCGTCGAGTCCCCCCGCACGGACGAGTCCCCCCGCACCGTCGAGTCCCCGCTGCGCATCGGCCCCGCCAAAGCCACCCGGCACGGGCTCTCCCTGGCCTGGCGGGGCATCATCAAGCTCCGCAAGTCTCCCGCCCAGCTCGTCGATGTCATCCTGACGCCGATCGTGTTCCTGCTGATGTTCGTCTACCTCTTCGGCGGCGCCATCGGCGGCGGGGACGTCGACGGCTACCTCCAGACCATCACGCCCGGAATCATGGTCATGACCATCTTCCAGGCCAGCATCGTCGTCGGCGTCTCCCTCAACGCCGACGCCGGCACGGGCGTCTTCGACCGGTTCCGCAGTATGCCCATCGCCCGGTCCGCACCGCTGGTCGGCGCGGTCCTCGCCGATGTCGTGCGGTATCTGGTCTGCCTCACCGTGCTGCTGGTGGTCGCCACGGTCATGGGCTACCGGGTGGAGACCAACCCCGCCGCCGCCCTGGCCGCGATCGCCCTGCTCATCGCGTTCGGACTGAGCTTCTGCTGGATGTCCGTCTACGTCGGCATGCTCGCCAAAACCCCCGGCTCGGTGCAGGGCCTGATGACGGTCCTGGTCATCCCGCTCACCTTCGCCAGCGACGTATTCGTCCCCTCCGGCACCATGCCCGGCTGGCTCCAGGCCTGGTCCGACGTCAACCCGGTCAGCCTGATGGCCAACACCCTGCGCGGCCTGATGAACGGCGGCGAAGTCGCCGGACCGCTGCTCGGCAGCCTTGCCTGGATGGCCGGTGTGGTCGCGGTGTTCTTCCCCCTGGCCATGCGCGCCTACCGCAAGCGCGCCGCCTGAGCCACCGTGCTCCGTGCCCGTGCCCCATGTCCCATGCCCCTTACGACGCCACCGGCTGGCCGGACTCCTCGGTCAGCCGGTTCAGCGCGTCCTCCCTCGGCAGCTCGGCGCCCAGGCGGTACGCCTCCTGGTAACCGGCCTCGCCGAGACGCCCGGTGAGCTCGGCGACCAGCTCGCGCAGCTGCGGGTCGCCCTTGTCGAACACGCCGCGGATGACCTGGCTCATCCCCAGCGCGGTGGCCGCGCCGCCCGGATCGCCCTCCAGCAGGAGCAGCCTGGCCAGCAGCTCCGCGCCCTGCGAGATATCCGCGATGTCGCCCAGGGCGAACAAGCAGCCAAGGGCCCTCGGCAGCAACGCGCGCGCCTGTGCCGCCGACCCGTCCGAGAGCCGGTTCGCCAACCGGGCGCTCGTGATCAGGTCCCGGGCAGTCTCCTCGGGATCCTCGGGATGGGGCAGCCGGTGAACGAGAGTTTCCAGCCGGTCCAGGGTCCGGTCGGCCTCCGCCAGGTCACCCGACCGACGGTGCAGGTCGGCGAGGCTCAACAGCGTTTCGGCCTCCATGCGCCGAAAGCCCCGCTCCTTGGCCTGCCGCTGCGCGGCGTGGATGTCCCGCAAGGCACCGTCCAGGTCGCCGCCGCGCATCCGCTCCGCCGCGAGCCTGGCCCGGCTGTGGAGGATGTCGTCCTCCGCGCCGAGCTCGGAACTGATCGCGACTCCCCGTTCGAAGACCGCGATGGCCTGGTCGTGCTCTCCTCGCCAGGAATGGTCCCGGCCGACGGCCAGCAGGGCCATCCCCAGGCCCCAGCGGTCGCCCACCGCCTCGAAGCCGCGCAACGCCTGAAGGCGTGAGTCGGCGCCGGCCGACTGTTCGCCCCTCCCGGTGAGGATGAAGTCCCGTACCGAGTGCGCACTGGCCCGTACCCAGGGATCCGGCCAGTTCAACGACCGCTGGAGCGCGCGTTCCCCCAGGTCGGAGTTGCCCGAGGAGAATGCCAGCAGCGGGATCCACAGCAACAGCGACGGGTGGAACTCCAACGCGCCGGCCGAGTCGCAGTCCTCGATCAGCGAACGCACCGGGCCGCCTTCGGGGACCGAGTTGCCCGCCATCAGCCGCACCACACTGAAGGCGGCTCGCACCTGGTCGGGCAGGGCGTCGCCGAACTGGAGCACGTCGGCCATGAACGTCTCGAACTGGGTGCTCATCCCCCGGATCCCCCAGTACCAGAACATCGCGCCGAGGAGCCGGGACGCCAGGACCGCCTCCCCCGCGTCCACGGCCGCCCGCAGCGCGGAGACCAGGTTGTCGTGCTCGGCATCGAAGAGCGCGAGCGCCCGCAGCTGCTCACCGGTACGCAACAACGGCTCGTGCTCCTCGGCCAGAGCGAGGAAGTACTCCGCGAAACGCGCCGATACGCCGTCACCGGCCCGTACGAGCCGCGAGGCCGCGTAAGCACGTACGGTCTCCAGCATCCGGTACCGCGGTTCGCCGTCGCCGGAAGCCGCCACCAGGGACTTCTCGACCAGGGAACCGAGGACGTACACCACGTCCTCGGCCGGCAGCGACTCGTCCGGACAGACCGACTCCAGAGCCGCGAGGGTCGCCCCGCCGGGGAACACCGACAGCCTGCGAGCCAGTACCCGCTCGGGCTCGTCCAGCAGATCCCAGCTCCACTCGACCACCGCGAGCAGCGTGCGCTGGCGCGGCAGCGCGGTTCTGCTCCCCGAGGTCAGCAACCGGAACCGGTCATCCAGCCGCTGCGCGATCTGGTCGACGCTCATCGAGCGCAGCTTGGCCGCGGCCAGCTCCAGGGCGAGCGGCATCCCGTCCAGCCGGCGGCAGATCTCCACCACCGCGCCGACCGTGGAATCGTCGAGTGCGAAGCCCGGCCGGACACCGGCGGCCCGGTCGATGAACAGGCGCACCGCGGCCGACTCGGCCGCCTCGGCGAAATCCGGTGTTCCCGTGGGCACGTCGAGCGGGCCGAGATGGCACAGTGCCTCCCCGGTGATCGCCAGCGGTTCCCTGCTGGTGGCGAGGACCCTCACCTGCGGCAGACGCTCCAGCAGCTGGTGCGTGAGCTCGGCGGCAGCTTCGACGAGATGCTCGCAGTTGTCCAGCACCAGCACCGCCTCGCCGGCGTCGAGCACTTCGGCCATCCGGTCGACCGGCGTGGCCTTGTGCGTCGCTCCTCCGCCGGAAAGCCGCAAGTCCCAGGAGGTGAGCGCGCCGAGCACCGCGTCGGCCAGCTGATCCGCCGCGCCCACTGAGGCCAGCGGTACGAACCACACCCGGCCGCGCCGGTACGCCTGATGCCGGGTCACCGCTTCGAGAGACAGCCTGGTCTTGCCCGCGCCTCCGGGCCCCACGAGGGTGACCAGCCGCGAAACGGCCATGAGCCCGGCGAGCTTGTCCAGCTCACCGTCCCGGCCGACGAAACTGGTCAGCCGCGCCGGAAGCCGGCTCGGTGCGGGCTCGGACCGCGCCGCCGGCCGGTCCAGCTCACCGCGGAGCAGAGCGAGATGGGTCTCCCGCAGCTCGGCCGAGGGATCGACGCCGAGCTCCTCGCCCAGTCTGC
Source organism: Streptomyces sp. NPDC052236 (assembly GCF_044548015.1). NCBI lineage: Bacteria > Bacillati > Actinomycetota > Actinomycetes > Kitasatosporales > Streptomycetaceae > Streptomyces > Streptomyces sp. NPDC052236. The sequence continues at coordinate 397,574 of NZ_JBIUBL010000001.1, forward strand.
CGCGCATCTCCTCGTACACGGCCAGCGCGTCGGACTGGCGTCCCGCCGCGGACAGCGCGCGCATCCGCAGTACGGCCAACCGCTCGCTCAGCGGGCGTTCAGCACCCGCCGTATCGATATCGGCCAGCACGTCGGCGTGCCGGCCCAGTCGCAGCTCCGCGTCGAAGCGGTCCTCGGCGGCGGCGGCCCGTACCTCGTCCAGCCTCGCGGCCACGGCACGGGCGAACGGAGCCTCCAGCACATCGGCCAGCGCCGCGCCCTGCCACAGCCCGAGGGCCGTACCGAGCACCGAGGCCGCCTCTTCGAGCTGCCCCGCCGCCAGCGCGCGCCTGCCCTGGCCGGCCAGTTCCTCGAACCGATGCGCGTCCACGTCCTCGGCACGCACCGACAGCTGGTAGCCCCCCGCCACGGAGTCCAGCGTTCCCGCGCCGCGCAGGGCCTTGCGCAGCCGGGACACCAATGCCTGCAGCGCGTTGGCCGCTTCGGACGGCGGTTCTGCGCCCCATAGACCGTCGATGAGCGAGTCGACGGACACCGGGCGGCCCGCTTCGAGGGCGAGCCTGGCCAGCAGCATGCGCAGCCGGACACCGCCGATACTGACCGGCGTCGCGTCATCAGTGCAGGCCCGAACCGGACCGAGTACGCCAATTCTCACGACACCAGCCTCCCCCGGGCCACACCTCCCCGGTGGGGCCCACCGTGACGCCGCTTCGGCGGCCCGCACCGAGTATGACCGCTGCGCCGCACGCCGGTTCAGGTGACGCCTGCTTCCGCGCCTACTTCGCCGGGTCCACCTTGCCAGTCCGCCGACCCCGGGGCGGACCCGGTGTCCGACTGCTTCACCAAGTCGGTGGGCGGCACAACTGTCTATCTCACGCTGGAGAGCCCGGCCGAGGGAACCCTCCAGGTGGAGATCGTCGCCGACCACGCCGGTTCGGAGTGGTGCTGACCAACAACATGGCGCCCGGGCGGCGGCGAGACCGGGCACATACGCCAGACCGCTGCCCGAGCGGCGGGTACGGGGACGCCCCGGCAGCCGGGCGGACTGAGATCGGCCCGGAGGTCAGGCGCCCGCCTCGCCGCCCGTCCTGCGGGCGGTGAGCAGCAGGTACTCCCAGTCCATGGCCGTGGATCCGGTCCCGTGATCAAATCGCCGGGCGAGCTCGGCGAGGTCCCGGTCCAGGGCGGCTGTCCGGGCGGGGTCGTCGGAGATGGCCCGGTAGACGGCGATGGTGGGGCCGTAGCGCTCCTTGAAATACTCGCGGAACGCCTCGGGGGTCTTGAAGTAGTCGACCCGCACCGTCTGTTTGCGGGCCACAATGTCCGTCACCCGGTCGCCGAGCAGGGCTCGGACGTGGTCCTCGTCTCCCCACAGAGGCGGCGGCTGAGCTCCGGGCGGGGGCGGCGGCGCGTACGGCTTCATCGTGGCGAACATCTGGCCGATGAAACCCTCGGGCGTCCAGCTGAGCAGGCCGATCGTGCCACCCGGGCGGCAGACCCGGACCAGCTCGTCGGCACTGGCCTGGTGATGCGGGGCGAACATGACGCCGACGCAGGACAGCACCGTGTCGAACTCGCCGTCGGCGAACGGCAGGGCCTCGGCGTCCGCCTGTCTCCACTCCACCTCGGCGCCGCGCTGCGCGGCCAGCTGCCGCCCGGCCTCGAACAGCTCCGGAGTCAGGTCGCAGGCCACGACACTCGCCCCGGCCAGCGCCGCCGGAATCGCGGCGTTACCCGAACCGGCCGCGACATCCAGCACCCGCGCCTCGCCTGGTACGCCACGCCCCACCCCGCACGCCTCGACCAGGACCGTGCCCAAGTCGGAGATGATCTCGGCGGCCACGGCAGGGTAATCGCCCTGCGCCCACATGGCCCGGTGTCTGGCCTTCAGCGCGCGGTCGGCCTCGGCCGCGTCGATCGATTCGCTCATGACAACACTCCTTGGGCCCGGCTGGGATTCTGCTGTGATTCTCCGGACCGAGCGTAGGAACGGGTCTGCTCTCTTCCTAGTGCAGGATCTGTACCGGAGAGCGGCCGGGACCTACCCTGCACGGCATGGGGTCCTCGTACCGCCAGTTCTGCCCTGTCGCCAAGGCGATGGAGCTGCTCGACGAGCGCTGGACGCTGCTCATCATTCGCGAGCTCATCGTCGGCAGTCGCCATTTTAATGAGCTGCGCCGCGGTGTGCCGCGGATGTCTCCCACGCTGCTGTCCAAGCGGCTGCACCAGCTGACACGCGCCGGCGTTGTTGAAAAACGGACCGACGGCAAAGACGTGCGGTACGCCCTGACGGCGGCCGGACAGGAGCTGCGTCCGGTGGTCGAAGCACTCGGCGTCTGGGGCACCCGCTGGATCGGACAGATCGGCGACGAGGATCTCGACCCGAAGCTGTTGTTGTGGGACATCCACCGCAACATTGACCGTGCTGCCGTCCCGGACGGGCGGACGGTAGTCCGGTTCAGCTTCCCGGACGTGCCCGCGGATGTCGCCCGGGAGTGGTGGCTGATGATCACGCCCGACGGCGCGGACGTCTGCGACGCGGACCCCGGCTTCGCGGTGACGGTAACGGTGACCGCCAATCTGCGCCGCCTGATCGAAATCTGGCGAGGTGATGTGGCCTGGTCCGACGCCCTGCGTATCGGCACACTCAGGGTGGACGGCCCGGAGGCGGCGCGCAGAGCGGTGCCGTGGTGGTTCACGCTGTCGCCGTTCGCCTCGGTGCCCCGGCCTGTATAGGCCGGGGGTAGCGTCAGGACCGAGCAAGGGCAGCGGCACCCCTGAGGGCGTCCTCCGCATCCCGTACGGTCCTGCGGACGATCTCGCCCGCCGGCAGGATCTCGTGGCCGAGGGCCGTCGACTGTCCGGTGAAGGGCAGGTACTCGTCACCGGATCGCGAAGGGCCGGTCCGTCCGCCGCCGCAACTCGGCCCACTGCTCCCTGAGCTCGGGCACGGCCCGGGTGGCCGTGCCAAGACTCCCGAGGCCCCCCGCCTCACACACCGCTGCCGCGAGCGCCACCTCTTCCCAGGGGCCGAAGGCGGCGCAGAGGATGGGCACCTCGATGGAGAGCAGTTCGCAGACGGGCGTTGAAAGCATGTGCGCCTCCGGCAGCCTCGCGGAGCCGGTGGGGCTCTGCCATCATTTCCCGGGTGGCGGGAAACCGCACCCGGCTCGCTGGACGCGAGGCCGCCGAGCTGGTGCGACGGCACGGCTGGAACGTGAAGCCGGACAACCTGAGTCGGGCCAGAGCTACGTCTCGGGAGACGCACGCCATATTCGTTCATGTCACATCTTGCCGAGCTGCTCCGTCAGAGATGTGTAACCACCAACAACGACAAGGAGTGCACCATGGATGCTCGCTTGAACCTCTTCGGCAACCCGGTCGCAGCCAAGTTGCTGAGGCACATCAACTCGGCGAGCAAGGTGGTCTCGGACTCGACGCTGCCTGCCGCGACGCAGGAGCTGGTGAAGATCCGCGCCAGTCAGATCAACGGCTGCGGCTTCTGCACCGACATGCACACCAAAGACGCCACGCACGCCGGGGAGACCTCCACCCGCCTCAACCTGGTCGCGGCCTGGCGGGAGGCCAAGGTGTTCACGGATGCCGAGCGCGCTGCGCTGGAGCTGACGGAACAGGGCACCCGCATCGCCGACGCGGCCGGTGGCGTCACGGACGAGGCTTGGGCGAATGCCGCCAAGCACTATGACGAGGACCAGCTCGCCGCCCTGGTGTCCCTCATCGCCCTCATCAACGCCTACAACCGCGCGAACGTCATCGTCCAGCAGCCCGCCGGCGACTACCAGCCCGGCCAGTTCGGATGACGACAGCAGCACACTCCCCGGGCCCCTCGCGGGGGCCCGGGGCCGACCGGCTAGGGCTGTGGTGGCTCGTGGTTGCAGGGGCACGGTCCGTGTCTCCCGCCGAACATCCTGGCGGCGAGGCAGCGCTCGCAGGGCAGAAGGCCAGGCTGGGGGCCGATCAGAGCGTCGATCGCCGCCGCGAGCGCGGTGTGCAGCGGCTTGGGATCGGTGAGGTAGCAGGTGCGCGTGAGCGGCACGATCCAGCGCAGGCGGTGATACGTCTCCGTGCTCCACACGGGCGGCACCGCCACGTACGACGTCTTCCCGCGGATCTCCACGCACGGCTTCGGCAGCTCCCACGCGGCGGCGGCTCCGGGACGGATGAGCCAGTAGAGAAGCCCTCCCCACGTGTCCTCGATGACGGCGCCACTGTCGTCGCCCAGGCGGGCGAGGGCGGACAGGCCGATACCGGACGGCACGCGTACGGCATCCCACAATCGACCGGCCGCCATGAGCTCGACGTTGCCGCTGCTCGGCGGTAACCAGGCCTCGAAGTCGCGCATCATCGCGGCACCTCCAGGCTCTCCAGATGGTCCAGAAGCGCGTTCACGGAGCGGGCGAGGTGCTGCGCGTGCGCGATCTGAGCGGGCAGGCCCGCACCGGGGCGGAGGCCGAGGCGGATACGTCCCTCGCCGATGCACGCCATCGCGCAGGCGTGGGGCGCGTCGTCCTTGGAGAGCCCTTGGGCGGCCTTCTCGACTTCCGGGATCAGGAGCATGATGTTGCCCCGGTAGAGGAGCCTCAGTGTCTCCAGCTCGTCGTACGAAGGCGGCTCCGCGTCCGGAGCGAGCAACCGCGCGGTGGCAGTGCGCATCGTTTCCCGGTCGAGGGGGAGCGAGTCCGCATCTCCCCCGTCGCTCGCCTGGACGTCGAACTGCATGTGCCCAGCCATGCCGTTCGGTACGGCGGATTTGACGCGCGCGAGGCTAGGTGTGGTCTCCGGCCCCTGGGTCTCGGTCATCGGAGCACCTCCGGCGCAGCACCCGCAGGCAGGCACAGGGCCTGTTCGCGCTCGTCCTGCGAGAGGACGTAGAGGGGCACCAGTGTTCTCAGGTCACCCAGCCGCGCGGGCGGCTCGGTGGCCCTTGCCCATGCCGCCTGGCGAGCTCGGCCGAGCCGGCGACACGCCCCGCCCACCTCAGGCGAGGGCCGGTGCTGCGGGCGTTCGTCGGGAGCGGAAGGTACCGGGCAGGCAGGGCTCTGCCCGTCGGGCGTAGGCGGCCCGAGCAGCACCGCTTTAACCCATTCGAGTGCTCGTGATAGATAGTGCATGTCGGTCTGCTCCAGTCGGATCGGCCATTCCCCGGGGCCGTGACAGCGGTCGCCGGGGTCCTGGGTTGTGCTGGTCTCCATGCGCTGCCAGCGCTCAGCGGTCCGGGCCTCGCTGCGCGACTGCTATGCCCAGCGCTTCGGTCAAGTGCTCGTGCAGGTCCCTGCCGTGGAGCAGCGGGACCGGCTGGTGCGTCTGCTCGTGCCACGGCGGCGTGTCCCACCGGGTGCCGTGCGAGGGCGGCAGAGCCACCCACTGCCCTGGCCGTGAGCGCACCTCAACGTTCGTGCAGCCATCGCCCGGTAGCGCGTACCGGCCCGTCGCGGGTAGCACGAACAGCACCGCGTGGGATTCCTGGACGAGGCAGGGGACGACCGCGAAACGGTCAAGAGAGACCATCGCGGCCATGGCCTCCCATCGAGGCAGAACGATGGCGTCGAAGGGGAGCGTCTCCGCGATCAGCGCGGCACCGGGCGCCGCGTTCAGCTCTGCGGTCAGCCCTTCGGCGGGGCTCGGGTTGAGCGGTCCGGGCAGCGGGTGGGCACCGGGGGCGGGGCAGGTGCCGGGATCCCCGCAGGTGCACCCGCCGCGCGGCCGGTAGCGGCGGCCAGGGGCAATCGGCCACCTCAGGATGCCGGTGTACGCGGCGCCGCAGGACACGGCGTCTTGGGTATTGATCGGCCGAGACATTAGGTCCCTCGTTGTGATCTCTCGTTCACGGACGGTGAGAAATCAACCGTGGACCCCGGAACCGGGCGCGCCCCCTAGGTTTTCTAGGGGGCGCTCACAACGAGGGCTTACACGCTGGAACTTGACGGTCAGTGGACCAGTTCCATGTTGCGGATCAGTGAGGACAAGGCAGCTGCCTGCGACGGCACGCCGACCCGTGCCAAGTCGGACACCAGGGCCCTGGCCATCGGGTCCGCGTGGACGTAGTACGGAGCATCGGACGCCGCCTCCTTCAACGTGGACACGGCGGACGGCAGCCGGTTCATGCGCCGCAGAGCACGGGCTTTGTCGATCCGGTAGTGGGTGCGCCGCTCCTTGCTGGGCACGTCGTTGACCGACACGTTCCTCACCGTGGACAGCCCGGTGTCCGGCTCGCCCACTTCGACGCCGACCTCTGCGGCGTGAACGGCGACAGTGCCCCGGCCGAAGACCGTGTGGGCACCGAGGTCGTAGAAGGTCGGCCCGAGGCGGTCGGCATCTTCGAGCGCCGCGTTGATGCGTGACCAGGCGTCCGGCCCCTGGCTACCACGGGCGTGAGCGACAGCACACCGCAGATGCAGCGCCCCGCGCAGCGACAAGGCGTCCTCCGTCGGCCGACGGGCGGCGGCAAGGGGTTCAAGGTCGCGCAGTGCGGCTTCGGCTACCGCAATGGTCTCCGGCAGCGATGCCTGATGCAGAAGAGCACCGCAGCGGTCCCAGGCGACGGCGGCTTTCACGATCGGGTCGTCCAGTTGGGTGGCGGCCCCGGCGGCGACCTCGGCAGCCACCCAGGCGAGATCGGGGTAGCCGAGCTGGTTCAGGCACATCCTGGCCGTACGTGCGGCGTCGACCATGAATCTCAGGGCCCCGTCACGGGCTGCGCCCTCGTTGCCGAGAATCGCCGTGTTCAGATCTTCGATCATCGCGGGCAGCAGGGTGGCGACCTTGGGGAGGTTGGCCGACTGCCGTGCCTGGTTGGCCCTGGTGGAATTGATACGCATCGTCTGCGGGTCAACAGCCAGGCCTTGAGGTGCGAGGCCCGGGTGGCCGGAAAGGATAAGTCCGGCCCTGCGCAGGCCGGTGCGGAGGGCCGGGATGTGGGCGTGGGCGAGATTCCCGCCGTTGCGCTGGAGGCGGTAGGGCTGGCCAAGGAGCCACACCACGTCGACATCGCACCGCTCGGCGATGGCGGTGATCAGTGAGTAGCGGTCGAGGGGCATTCTCCCGGCCTCGACGTTGGCCATCCAGGATTCGGTGTGCGCGAGGAAATCAGCAAGTTCCTGCTGGGTGAGTCCCGCCGCGTTCCGGGCGATCTTCACTCGCGTACCGATGTGGTTGTCAGTGCTGCCGGGCATACGAACTCCGTTCTGACTCAACACCAGAACCGTACCGCCGGTCGCACCGCTGGGGATGTGAACCGTTGACCCCGCCGCTCTCAGGTGGGGCAGGACGCACGAACCGTGCCCCGTCGGTGCCGTGATGCAGGCCCCAGTGGTATGCGTGCGCCCGCGTCAGCGGCTCGGCCCCGTACGGCGACAGCTTGGCGAGCACCGCGCGCCCCGAGGTCCTGGAGAAGGCTGCCACGGCCTGACCCCGGGCTGTCACTCGGCGGGACTGGGCTGCGTGTAGTCGGTCACCCATCGCTGGAACTCATCCGACCGGGCCACGATCGCAGTCGCCGAGATCTCTGGGGTCTTCCACGGGTGGCGCTCCAGAAGGTGCGCCTCAAGCTGTGCGTACAGGTCCGCTCGGGTCTTCATGAGGATCTTCCACTCCTCTCCGGTCCCGAACTCGGAATCATGCCAGAAGGCCGAGATCACGGGGCCGATGATCTGAGCGCCGGCCGCCAAGTGGCTCTCCACCACTGACCGGGCCAGCGCTACCGCCTGCTCGCGGGTCGCCGTTGCTGTCGACACGTCAAGGAAGTCAGCCATGCGAGCGAGCCTATCCCGGGGGCGCCGGACGAACCCTCTGCCGCGAGTTCGGCTATGGGGCGGAGCGTGACGCCAACGGTCCGGATCGTCGGGTAGGTGCCCGCGGGCCCGGGTAGAGATCCGCTGCATGACACGCGGCTCTACAACTCCATGCCGTGATGGAGGCCAAGTGACTGGGCGCACGCGCCGCATCGACTACTGGCAGGATCCCAACGCGCCGGTGCCAACCAGCCGGAAGACCTCGGCATCGGTGTTCGTACGCGACGACCGGGGGCGTCTGCTGCTCCTCAAGTGTGTGGACAACAACCTCTGGACAATCCCGACGGGCGGGGTGAAGAAAGGGGAAACCGTCGGGCAGGCCGGGGCCCGGGAGTGCCAGGAGGAGACCGGCCTTGAGGTCAAAGTCTTCGGTCTCGTGGGGGTGTTAGCCACTCCGGACCATGTGATCGTCTACATGCACGGCGACAGGATTGATGAGGTACGCCAACCCATCAACATCTGCCTGCGGGCACGCGTAATCCGGCTAGCATCACGGGCTCGAGTTGGGCCAAAAAACTGGTGGAAGTGGGTTGTGATGCGTCCGCGTGTGGGTGTGGCTGTGCTGACGATGGGCAACCGGCCCGCCGAGCTGCTGGCGCTGCTGGAGTCGGTGGCCAAACAGGACGAGAGCGCGGTGCGGGTCGTCGTGGTCGGGAACGGGACAGGCTCGCTGCCGGTGCTGCCCGCAGGGGTGGACGGGGTGGAACTCGCACAGAACCGGGGGGTGTCCGGTGGGCGCAACGTCGCCTGGCACCGGCTGCGGGAGTGTGGCGATGTCGATGTCCTGGTCGATTTGGACGACGACGGACTGCTGGTCGACACCGATGTGATCCGGCGGGTCGCGGACCTGTACGCAGCCGATCCCCGGCTGGGGATCGTGTCGTTCCGGATCGCGGACGAACAGGGGCAGACGCAGCGCCGTCACGTGCCACGGCTGCGCGCCAAGGACCCGATGCGGGGCGGGGAGGTCACCACCTTCCTCGGCGGCGGGCACGGCCTGTCGATGCTGATGCTGGAAGAAATTGGCGGGTGGCCGGAGGAGTTCTTCTTCACGCACGAGGAGACCGACCTGGCCTGGCGTGCGCTCGACGGCGGGTGGACAGTGTGGTACGAGCCGCAGCTGCTGTTGCAGCACCCGAAGACCAGCCCGGCGAGGCACGCGGTGTACTACCGGATGACCGCCCGCAACCGGGTCTGGCTGGCGAAGCGGCATCTTCCTGCTCCTCTCGTCCCGGTCTACCTCGGGGTGTGGACCGTGCTCACAATCGCCCGCACCCGCTCCGTGACCGGACTGCGGGCGTGGTCGGGCGGGTTCATCGAGGGGGTACGCCGGCCGTGCGGACAGCGGCGGCCGATGCGCTGGTCGACGGTGTGGCGCATGACCCGCCTCGGCCGCCCCCCGGTCATCTGACCCTGCGCCGCGCCGACCGGGGGCCGAGGCAGCCGGTCGCCGGGCCTATGCGGTGCTGGTGGGGGCGGTCTGCGCGAACACCTGGTGTTACTCGGCTGGAGCTGCGAACAGCTGACTCGCGGGAGCCGCGGCTGATTGAACTGAAACGTCCGGCAATCCGTACAGATGGCGGACAACGGTGGCCACGCCACCACCGGGTTTTGCACGGAAGGACCTTCGGGTGCCGCTCTTCACGCGCTCTCGTCAGCTGCCGGATACGGAACAGGCCGCGGAGGAGAACCCGACGCCTGACGGTTCCCCCGACGACGCCACGGATGACGTCTCGGACGACACCGCGGGCAGCGGCCGGCGAGGCTGGCGGGCCAAGTACCCTGCCGCCGCCCAGGGCGTGGCCTGGGCAACCACCGGGCTGGCCGCCCTCCTGGTCCTCTTCGTCCTCCTCCTGCCGAACAAGCTCGTCCTCCTCACCCCCGACGCCTTCGCCCGCATCCCGGTAGAGGCCATCTTCGGCGTCGCCCTGCTGCTCGTCCTGAAGCCGAAGCCCCGGCTGGTGGCAGCGGTGGCAGCCGGAGTGGGTCTCGGCCTGCTGGCCCTCCTGAAACTCCTCGACATGGGCTTCTACTCCGCCTACGTCCGGCCCTTCGACCTGCGGCTCGACTGGATCCTGCTCGACGACGCCGTGTCGTTCTTCAGCGACTCGGCCGGCAGGAACGCCGCGATCGCTGTCGTGATCGGCGTCGTGGTCCTCGCCATCGCGCTGCCCCTCCTCACCACGCTGGCGGTCGTCCGGCTGAGCCGCCTCATGGCCCGGTACAGCGCCGAGGCGGCCCCTGCCACCCTGGTCGTCGGCACCGTCTGGGTCGCCTGCTCGGCGCTCGGTGTGCAGTCCCTCGGCACACAACCGGTCGCTTCCACGGACGCGGCCGACCTCGTCCACAACCGTGCGATCCAGGTGAGGGCGGGCATCAAGGAAGACCGCGCGCTCGCCAAGGAGGCCGCCGTCGACGCATTCGGTGACACCCCGGCCGACCAGCTGCTGACGGGGCTGCGCGGCAAGGACGTCATCTTCGCCTTCGTCGAGAGCTACGGCCGCACCGCGCTCGAATCCCCGGAGATGGGGCCGCAGGTCGGCGCCATGCTCGCGTCCGGGAACGACCGGCTGGAAGCGGCCGGGTTCTCCTCCCGGAGCGCCTTCCTCACCTCACCGACGGTCGGCGGCGGCAGCTGGCTGGCGCACTCCACCCTCGCGTCGGGCCTGTGGCTCAAGAACCAGCAGCGCTACGAAAACGTCACCGCGAGCGACCGCCTGTCCCTCACCGGCGCCTTCCAGCGCGCCGACGCATGGCGGACGGTCGGCATCATGCCGGGTGTGACGCGCGCCTGGCCGGAGGGAAAGTTCTACGGCTTCGACAAGATCTACAACTCCAAGCAACTCGGCTACCAAGGCCCCAAGTTCGCCTGGTCACCCGTGCCCGACCAGTACAGCATGGCCGCCTTCGAGCGCCTGGAGAACAGTAAGCCGGGCCGTGGGCCGCTGATGGCAGAGATCATCCTCGTCACCAGCCACAACCCCTGGGCGCCCCTCCCCAAGACCATCGGCTGGGACGAGATCGGCGACGGCTCCGTCTACGACTCCATCATCGAGGAGGGCGAGAGCACCGCAGAGGTCTGGAAGGACCCCGCCAAGGTGCGCAACGAATACCGGCGTTCCATCGAATACAGCGTGGGCACGCTGATCGATTACGTCGAGAAGTACGGCAACGACGACACGGTCCTCGTCTTCCTCGGCGACCACGAGCCCGTCCCGCTCGTCACCGAGAACAGCCCCAGCCGGGATGTACCGATCTCGATCGTCGCCCACGACCCGGCCGTGCTCGACCAGATCAAGGGCTGGAAGTGGGAGGAGGGTCTGAAGCCCAGTCCCACGGCCCCGGTCTTGCGGATGGACAAGTTCCGTGACCGCTTCCTCACCGCCTACGGTCCCCAGTCCGGGCCCGCCCCGGCTATCAAGCCCTGACGCGCCACAGCCACCCGATGTCACGGCCGAACGACCAGACCAGCAGCGCCAGCGCACCCAGAACCGCTGCCAACGCGGCCACCGACGGGACGATCCCGGCGGCCACCACCAGCAGGATGATCCCCTGCAGCGCGGCCACCGTCTTACGGGCCATGCTCGGCGGCAGCGACCCGTTCAGCCACGGCAGCGCGCGGGCCGCCGCCACGAACACGTAGCGCATCGCGCCGATCAGCAGCACCCACGGGCCGAGCCACATGGCGACGTACACGCTCAGCACCAGGATGAGGAAGGCGTCGACCTCCATGTCGAAGCGCGCCCCCAAGTCGGACACCGACCCGGTGCGCCGGGCGACCTGTCCGTCCACCGCGTCCAGCACCAGCGCGACCGCGGTGAGCGCGGCCAGGACCGCGACCGGCGGCCGGCTCGCGAAAGAGTCCGCGACCAGCGCGGTCACGCCGCCGACCAGCGTCGTACGCACCAGGGTCACGGCATTGGCCGGGCCGAAGGGCCTCGGCGGCCACGACCGGGACAGGGCCCGGGTGAGTACCGCCCAGGTGCCGATCGTGAACGTCAGACCCGTCAGCCAGCCCGCGGTGCCCAGGCCCGTCACCGTGTCGAGGAGGACCAGCAGGAGTACCTGTGCGCCCGCCCCCGCCGCCGTCTCCGGGCGGAGCAGCCTCGAATGGTAAAGATCGTTGTAAACGTTGTTGTACAGGTCGTCGTATAGGTCGCTCAGGGCCACCGTGCACTCTCCGGCTGTGTGACAGAGTCGATGAGTGCCGCGTACCGTGTGCGCGGCCTCGTGATTATCAGAACGTGAACCATCAGCCCAGCGTTCAGAAGGAGCTCGCCGATGCAGCGCGCCGCACGCGCCTTCTGGCTTCAGTCGCCAGGTCACGGCGAGATACGGAACGTACCGCTCCGCGAGCCAGGTCCCGACGATGTCGTGGTGCGCGCGCTCTGTTCCGGTGTCAGCCGCGGGACGGAGAGTCTCGTCTTCCGCGGCGGCGTACCGGAGAGCCAGCACACCGCGATGCGGGCGCCGTTCCAGGACGGCGACTTCCCCGGACCCGTCAAGTACGGCTATCTCAATGTCGGTCTGGTCGAGGAAGGACCTGCCCACCTCCTCGGCCGTACGGTCTTCTGCCTCTACCCGCACCAGAGCCGGTACGTCGTCCCCGCGAGCGCCGTGACGCCGGTGCCGGACTCCGTCCCCGCCGGGCGTGCCGTGCTGGCCGGGTCCGTCGAGACCGCGGTGAACGCCCTGTGGGACGCCGCGCCGCTGATCGGCGACCGGATCGCCGTCGTCGGAGCGGGCATGATCGGCTGCTCGGTCGCCGCTCTGCTCGCCCGCTACCCCGCCGTCCGCGTCCAGCTGGTCGACGCGGAGCCCGCCCGCGCCACCGTCGCCAAGGCGCTGGGCGTCGACTTCGCGCTCCCCAAGGACGCGCTGGGCGGCTGTGACCTCGTCGTACACGCCAGCGCCACGGAGGCGGGGCTCGCCCGCTCGCTGGAGCTGCTCGGACCGGAGGGCACCGTCCTGGAGCTGAGCTGGTACGGCGACCGGCAGATCCGCCTGCCGCTGGGCGAGGCTTTCCACTCCGGCCGGCTGGTCCTGCGCGGAAGCCAGGTGGGGGCGGTGTCGCCGGCCCGGCGCTCCAGCCGGACCTTCGCCGACCGGCTCGCGCTCTCGCTCGACCTGCTCGCCGACCCCGCCTTCGACGCGCTGATCACCGGCGAATGCGCCTTCGAGGAGCTGCCGTCGGTGCTGGGCCGCATCGCGGCCGGGGAACTTCCCGGGCTGTGCCACCGTGTGCTGTACGACGACCGTCCGATCGACCCGACCGGCGCTTGAACGAGCGGCACTTTCCGGCCGTACTGAAGGACGTGGCGGCCCGGCCGTGGGCCGACAGAGGCCAGGGGCCTCGGATCTGGAGGCATCCGTTGTTCAGCGTCACCGTCCGCGAGCACATCATGATCGCTCACAGCTTCCGCGGGGAGGTCTTCGGACCCGCGCAGCGGCTGCACGGAGCGACGTTCCTTGTGGACGCCACCTTCCGCCGTACCGACCTGGACGCCGACAACATCGTCGTGGACATGGGGCTTGCCTCCACTGAGCTCGGACAGGTGGTCGCCGAGTTCAGCTACCGCAATCTCGACGACGAACCCGAATTCGCCGGCGTCAACACGTCGACGGAGTTCCTGGCCAAGGTCATCGCCGACCGGCTGGCCGACCGGGTGCACGCCGGGAAGCTGGGCGAGGGCGCGCGCGGACTGACGGGTATCTCCGTCACCCTGCACGAATCGCATATCGCGTGGGCCAGTTACGAGCGGACCCTGTGAGCGACGTGAGCCAGGCCAGCCCGCGGTCGGTACGTGTGATCATGCCCGGTGGCGTCGACAACCCGGCAACGCCCAGCGGCGGCAACACCTACGACCGGCGCGTATGCCTGGACCTGCCCCGCCTCGGCTGGCAGGTCCACGAGCTCGCCGTCCCTGGGACCTGGCCGCAGCCCGACTCCGCCGCGCGCGCGGAACTGGCCCGGATACTGCGCGAGTCGGCGGACGGCTCCCTCGTACTCCTCGACGGAATCGTCGCCTGCGCCGTCCCCGACATCATCGTGCCCGAGGCCGAACGGCTGCGTCTGGCCGTCCTCGTACACCTGCCGCTGGGCGACGAGACCGGGCTCCCCTCAAGCCGGGCGGCGGTGCTGGACGCCATGGAGCGCACGACGCTGCGGGCCGTGTCCGCGGTCGTCGCGACCAGCGGCTGGGCGGCCGACCGGCTCGTGGACCACCACGGGCTCGTACCGGGGCGGGTCCATGTCGCCGCGCCCGGTGCCGACATCGCGCCCCTGGCCACCGGCACCACCAGCACCACCGGTGTACCGCGGTTGCTGTGCGTCGCCACCGTGACTCCGCGCAAAGGGCAGCGCCGGCTGGTGGAGTCCCTCGCGGCGGTCGCCGACCTGCCGTGGAGCCTGGTCTGCGCGGGCGGCCTCGACCAGGCCCCCGAGTACGTCGCCCGCCTCCGCAAGCTGATCGCCCAGCTCGGACTCACCGACCGCGTCCACCTCGCAGGACCGCGGACCGGGCCCGAGCTGGACGCCACCTACGCCGCCGCCGACCTCCTCGTCCTCACCTCGTACGCCGAGACGTACGGCATGGCCGTGACCGAGGCGCTCGCGCGCGGCGTTCCCGTCCTGGCGACGGCCGTCGGCGGACTCCCGGAGGCGGTCGGGCACGCGCCCGACGGCAGTGTGCCGGGGGTCCTCGTACCGCCGGACGACCCGGCGGCGCTGATCGCCGCGCTGCGCGGCTGGCTCGGCGAACCCGGCGTACGCGGTCGGCTGGCGGCAGCCGCGCGCGGGCGGCGCACCGCGCTGGCCGGGTGGGACACGACAACACGGAATCTGGCCGGTGCGCTGGAACAGCTCCGGCAGGAACAGCCACAGGTACAACCACAGCAACAACCACAGGTACAGCCGCAGGTACAGGTACAGGCGCAGGCACAGGAACCCCGGAGGACCGCGTGAGCATGACCGACGACGTGACTCGTTACTCGCCGGAGTGGCTGAAGCTGCGTGAGGGCGCCGACGCCGCCGCCCGCGCGACCGAACTCCTCGATCCGCTGCGGGCGTTCCTGTCGACGGTCACCGGGACGGTGGTGATCCGCGACCTCGGCTGCGGCACCGGCTCCATGGGGCGCTGGCTCGCCCCCCGGCTGGACGGTCCCCAGTACTGGGTCCTGCACGACCACGACCCCAATCTGCTCCACTGGGCCGTCGCGGGGACCCCCCGCGCTGCCGCCGACGGCAGCCGCGTCGCGGTCACGACGGAACGCGGTGACATCGCCCGCCTGACAATGGACGGCCTCTCCGGCACCTCGCTGGTGACGGCCTCCGCGCTGCTGGACCTCCTCACGCGCGAGGAGCTGGACGGGCTCGCGGCGGCCTGTGCCTGGGCCGGTTGCCCGGCGCTGCTGGCGCTGTCGGTGGCGGGGCGGGTCGAGCTCACCCCCGCCGATCCGCTGGACGCGGAGATCGCCGCCGCGTTCAACGCCCACCAGCGGCGGGTGGAGCACGACGGCCGGGCACTGCTCGGGCCCGACGCGGTCGCGGTGGCCTCGGAGGCCTTCGTACGCCATGGCCTGACCGTACGGGTGGAGTCCAGCCCGTGGCGGCTCGGACCGGACGAGTCCGCGCTGACGGCACAGTGGCTACGGGGCTGGGTCCACGCCGCCTGTGAGCAGCGGCCGGAGCTCGCGGCACGGGCGGAGGCGTATCTGGCGCGGCGGCTGGCGGAGTGCGAGGCGGGAGAGCTGCGGGTGGTGGTGCACCACAGCGATCTGCTGGCCCTGCCACCCATGGCGGGCATGTCGTGATCCGAGAGGCGGTCCAGCAGACGGTCCGGCGGGCGGTGCGGCAGGCGGTGCAGGCGGTGCGGGTGAGGCGGGCGTCCCTCGGGATGCTCGCCGGGGCCGCCATCCTCGCGGTGCTGCTGTGGCGGCTGGGCACCGGGCCCTTCCTGGACGGGGTGCGCCGGATCGACGGCGCCACCCTGCTGGCCGCTCTCGCCCTCGGCCTGCTCACCACCGTATGCAGCGCGTGGCGCTGGTGCCTGGTGGCCCGGGGCCTGGGCATCCGGCTGCCGCTGGGCCGGGCCGTCGCCGACTACTACCGCTCGCTGTTCCTGAACGCGGCGCTGCCGGGGGGCGTCCTCGGCGATGTGCACCGCGCGGTACGGCACGGGCAGAGCGCCGGTGACGTGGGCCGGGGCGTACGGGCGGTCGTCCTCGAACGGGTCGCGGGCCAGGTGGTCCTGGGCGCGCTCGGCGTCACGCTGCTGCTCGCCTATCCCTCCCTTCCCTCCCTCGTGACGCCGGGTGCCATGACTGCCCTCGCCGTCGTATGCGCGCTGGTGATCGCGGCGGCGGTCGCGGTCGCCGGCTGGCTCCGCGGGAAGCCGGGCGCCTCGCGCTCGCAGCGCGCGGTCCGCGCCACGCTCGCCGAAGCGCGCCGGGGACTGCTCGCCCGCGCGAGCTGGCCGGGCGTGCTCTTCTCGTCCGTGGTGGTGCTGGCCGGGCACCTCGGCGTGTTTCTGCTCGCCGCCCGCGCCGCCGGAGCCACGGCTCCGGCGGCCGAGCTGCTGCCGCTGATGGTGCTGGCGCTGCTGGCCATGGCGCTACCGCTGAACGTCGGCGGCTGGGGCCCCCGGGAGGGAGCCACCGCGTGGGCCTTCGGCGCCGCGGGCCTGGGCGCTGCCCAGGGACTGACCGTCGCCGTGGTGTACGGAGTGCTCACCTTCGCCGCGAGCCTGCCCGGCGTCGGCGTACTCCTCACCCAGTGGTACGCCGGGCTGCGGCACCGGCGTCCGCAGGTCGAGTTCGAAGAGGGTGTCCTCGCCGAGGGCGGCACAGCGCGTCGGCGGCCGGAGCGCGTCCCGCAGCAGGTCCGGGCCGGCGAAGCCGATCCCCGGGACGCCGTCGCCGATGAGGAGCGGCGCGACGGTGACGTAGAGCCGGTGCAGTACGCGCGCGTGGAGGAAGCGGGACACGGTGACGCCGCCGCCCTCGACGAGTACGCGGCCGAGTCCGCGGCGCGCGAGCTCGTGCACCAGGCGCCCGGGGGCGAACGCGGCACTGTCCGGCAGGATCAGCACATCGACTCCCGCGACTCCGTTGTACGCCGTGGAGTCCCCGGGCTCGTGCCGGCTGTCCGCCCCCACCACCCACAGGGTCGGCGCCGCCCCGTCGCTGAACACCCGGCTCCGCGGCGGTACGCGGCGGCGCGGATCGAGGACGACGCGCACCGGGTTGGCCCCCGGGCAGGCGCGGACCGTCAGCTGGGGATCGTCCGAAACGGCGGTACCGGCTCCGACGAGCACCGCGTCGGCGAGGGCCCGCAGCCGGTGCAGATGCTCGCGGTCCTCCTCGCCGGTGACGTAGTCGGCGTCGCCGGTACGGCTCGCGATGAACCCGTCGAGGCTCTGCCCCAGTTGCGCGAAGGTGACGTGCGGGCCGCCCAGGCAGAGCGGCAGATAACGGTCGGCGAGGAGCTGTGCGCCGGGCGTGGCGTCGGGCCACCGGAGGTGGCCGTCCGGGCCCGGGAGCAGCCCGGCGGCCTCGGCGTCCGCGTCGGATCGGATGCGCAGTAGCCGCTCCCAGGCTGCCGTTGCGTCGATCATGCCGACACTTCCTTGTCCGGTGCCAGGAGGGAGAAGTATTCGGCGAAGGAATCGACGAGGCCCGCCAGCAATTCCTTTCCCTTCTCTGCGGATGCCTTTGACGGGGAGCCGATCACGCCGGACTCCGTGTAGGCCCGCATACCGAGAGTGAGCAAATGCTCGCGGTCGTCGGCGAGGAAATCGGAGGCGTCATAACCGGGGCGGACCAGTTCGGGATTCTCGTGCAGCAGGATGGACGTCTCCAGTTCGCCCGCGTGCATATCGCTGCGCGACGACGTCCGTACACCGGCCTTGTCCCGGGCCGCGTCCCAGTCGGCGGGGCCGGGGAATAGCGCCATGCGCGTACCGCTTCCGGCGGACTCCTGAACCACGTTGCGCAGTACGTAATTTCCGCCGTGCGCGTTGATCAGAACGAGGTTGCGGATACCGGAGCGGCGGAGCGATTCGGCGATGTCACCTACGACGGCGTAGAGGGTCGCGGCGGAAATGCTGACGGTCCCCGGCCAGTCGGCGTGCTCGTGCGAGCAGGAAATCGTCACTGGTGGGAGGAGGTGCACCGGGTATGCGGCGGCGACCTCCCGGGCTATGGCGCAGGCTATGACCGTATCGGTAACCAGCGGGAGAAATGGCCCGTGTTGCTCAAAACTGCCGATGGGAAGGACGGCGACAGCGGCGCGCCGATCCCGCACCTCTTCTGTCGTGTCCAGCGGCAACAGATCACTCATATTTGTCCGGCCCTTTCTCTCTGCGTTCGGCTGGGTACAGGCTACGCGCAGCCGGTCGAACCGGTTGAAGGGACAGACTCGTTGAGACCTGAGCCCTTGATGGCTCTCGTCACTTTTGGGTACAACTCCGATGGTTAGCCGATATGATTCGGCCATGACAGATAGCGATGGCGTATACCGCGTCAGTGTTCCTTCATCGGGCGTCGAGCGCGTGGCGACTGTCCAACTGTCCACCCAGTACGGCGTCTTTCTCGCTGTCGGCTACCTGGACCGCAATCGCGGTGATGAACAAGTGGCTCTGGTTTACGGCGATATCGAGGGAGACGGTGCGCTTACCCGCGTGCATTCGGAGTGTCTGACCGGAGACGCCTTCGGGTCCAGGCACTGCGAGTGCGGCGACCAGCTGTCCGCCGCGCTGCGCGCCATCGTGAGCGAAGGACGCGGCGTCCTGATCTACCTCAGGGGCCACGAGGGCCGTGGCATAGGCCTGTTGGCCAAACTCCAGGCGATGCAGCTCCAGGCGGAGGGCCTGGACACGGTCGAGGCGAACCTCGCGCTCGGACTCCCGGCCGACGCCCGCGACTACCAGGTGGCGGCGGACATCCTGCACGACCTCGGCGCCCGGTCCGTACGCCTGCTGTCGAACAACCCGCTCAAGCGCGCGGCGCTGCTGCGGCACGGCATCAAGGTCGCCGAAGAGGTTCCGCTGCTGATACCGCCGAGCGAGGAGAACATCTCGTACCTGCGCACCAAGCGGGAACGCTTCGGCCACCATCTCCCGCATCTGGACCTGGAATTGGAGCTGGGGGTGGGCCGCACGGCCGAGCAGTCCTGAAGCCCTGAAACTGGCTGTCCGTGCTCAAACCGTTGACGGGCCCTCATGCGGCATCTACCTTCTGGTCGGATCACCGAACCTTGTTCGGAATATCGAACGTTCGACTTCGTGAAGGACCGGAACCGCACCGCCAGGAATGAGGCACCGCACCCATGGCACTGTCCTCCAACAGACGAGCCTTCCTCCGTATCGCAACGCTGGTCGCGGCGGCCCCCGCCGTCTCCTCGCTCGCCACCGGCCGGGCCACCGCCGCGCACCGGACCTTGGCCGGCGCCAGTGCCAATGCCAGTGCCACCGCCGCCGTCCCGCCCGCCCCCGCCGCGTGGGCGCTACGCCCCTTCGCCCTGAAGGACGTAGCCCTCGGCAAGGGCGTCTTCGCCGCCAAGCGCGACCTGATGCTCGACTACGGCCGCGGCTACGACGTCGACCGGCTGCTTCAGGTCTTCCGCGCCAACGCCGGGCTCTCCACCCGCGGCGCCGTCGCCCCCGGCGGCTGGGAAGGTCTCGACGGCGAGGCCAACGGAAACCTCCGCGGCCACTACACCGGCCACTTCCTCAGCATGCTCGCCCAGGCCTACGGCTCCACCGGCGAGCAGGCGTACGCCGACAAGATCCGCTACATGGTCGGGGCCCTGGCCGAGGTCCGTGACGCGCTGCGCAAGGACCCGGCCGTGCTGTCCACGGCGGGCAGGTTCTCCACCGCCGTGGAGAACCCGCGCGGCTCCAGCCAGTACGTCGACCTCCCCGCCACCGTCCTCGGCGGCGCGCCGGCCATCACCCTCTCCGCCTGGGTGAAGCCCACGCACGGTGCGAACTGGGCCCGCGTCTTCGACTTCGGCAACGACACCACCCGCTACCTCTACCTCGCGACCCGCAACGCCGACGGCGTCCCGCGCTTCGCCATCACCACCGGCGGACCCGGCCGCGAACAGGCCGTCAACGGCACCGCGCAGCTGCCGCTCAACCAGTGGAGCCACCTCGCGGTGACCATTGAGGGCACCACCGGCACCCTCTACGTCAACGGCACGGCGGTCGGCGCGAACACCGCGATGAACCTCAACCCCGCCGCCCTCGGCGCATTGAAGAACCACTGGCTCGGCCGGTCGAACTTCCCCGACCCCACCTACGCCGGCGCCTTCGACGAGGTCAACATCTGGTCCCGCGCCCTGACCGCCGCCGAGGTCGCGGCGCTGCGCGACACCCCCGCGTCCCAGACGCCCGCCGGCAACGGCGACCTCGCCTCGTACGCCTTCAACGAGACGACCGGCTCCGCCTTCGCCGACGCGTCGGGCCGCGCCCTGACCGCCACCCTGCGCCGCACCTGGGGAGCGCCGAGCCACCCCGGCTTCCTCGCCGCGTATCCCGAGACGCAGTTCATCACCCTGGAGTCGATGACCAGCGGCAACTACACGGTGGTGTGGGCGCCGTACTACACCGCGCACAAGATCCTGCGCGGCCTCCTCGACGCCTACCTCAACACCGATGACGAGCGGGCGCTGGACCTCGCCGCCGGGATGTGCGACTGGATGTACTTCCGGCTGTCCGCACTGCCCCAGGCCACCCGGCAGCGGATGTGGGGAATCTTCTCCAGCGGCGAGTTCGGTGGCATCGTGGAGGCGATCTGTGATCTGCACCAGATCACCGGCAAGGCCGAACACCTCGCGCTGGCCCGCCTCTTCGACCTCGACAAGCTCATCGACGCCTGCGCCGCGGGCACCGACATCCTCGACGGTCTGCACGCCAACCAGCACATACCGATCTTCACCGGTCTGGTCCGGCTGTACGACGCGACCGGCGAGGAGCGCTATCTCACCGCGGCCAAGAACTTCTGGGGCATGGTCGTCCCCACCCGTATGTACTCCATCGGCGGCACATCCACGCTGGAGTTCTGGAAGGCCCGCGGGGTGATCGCCGGCACCCTCAGCGACACCACCGCCGAGACCTGCTGCGCGCACAACATGCTCAAGCTCAGCCGGATGCTGTTCTTCCACGAGCAGGACCCGAAGTACATGGACTACTACGAGCGCGCCCTCTACAACCAGATCCTCGGCTCGAAGCAGGACAAGCCCGACGCGGAGAAGCCGCTCGTCACGTACTTCATCGGCCTGCTCCCCGGCAGTGTCCGCGACTACACGCCCAAGGCGGGGACGACGTGCTGCGAGGGCACGGGCATGGAGAGCGCCACCAAGTACCAGGACTCGGTGTACTTCAAGAAGGCCGACTCCACCGCCCTGTACGTCAACCTCTACAGCCCGTCCACCCTCACCTGGGCCGAGAAGGGCGTCACCGTCACCCAGACGACGGCCTACCCGGTCGAGCAGGGCTCCACGATCACCGTCAGGGGCAAGAAGGCCACCTTCGAGCTGCGCCTGCGGGTTCCGGCGTGGGCGGCGCGGGACGGCTTCAAGGTGACCGTCAACGGCAGGGCGGTGAGGGGAACCCCGGTCCCGGGAAGCTACTTCGCCGTCTCTCGGACCTGGTGCGACGGGGACACGGTCCGCGTCTCCATCCCGTTCCGGGTGCGGGTCGAGAAGGCACTCGACGCCCCGGCGACGCAGACCCTGTTCTACGGACCGGTCAACCTGGTGGCGCGCGACGCCCGGCGTACGTATCTGGAGTTCGGGCTGTACGGCAACGCCGCGCTCTCCGGCGATCTGCTGCCCGCACTGACTCCCGTGGCGGGCAAACCGCTCCACTTCACGCTCGGCGGTGTCGAACTGGCACCGTTCGCGGAGGGGACCGAGGACCCGACGCACGCCTACTTCCACCGGGTCGAGCCCGGGGTGGTCTTCGGGAACACCGACTCCGGGGTCGCCAACCCGGCCAGGGCCGCAGACGGCACGACGCTCCTCGATGAGGTCTGGGCCGCCGCTCCGTTCAAGAACAAGAGCGAGCTGGTGAAGAAGGCCGGGTCGGTGGTGGACGCCTGGGTGGCCGCGGGTCTGCTGAGCAGGGCGGACGGCCAGAAGGTGCTGACCACGGCGAAGAGCGCGTCGTACGTGTCCTGAGGGACACCAACTGATTGGCCGTCAGCCGTGCGGCCGGCGGCCAATCAGCGCGATTCAGCGATTCAGCGGAAGTTCACGTCGCTGCAGAAGAAGAACGTCTGGTCCATGTGCGAGGCCTGCCAGATCGTGTAGACGACATGGTGTCCGGTCAGCCCCGAGGTGGACAGGTTGACCTTGTACGTGTCGCCCGGGGCGTACCTGCCGGTCTTGGTGAGCAGTTGCATATCGCTCCAGCGCAGCGGCTGAGTGACGGGGTTGACACCCTGGCGGGAGACATAGACCAGCAGATAGTCAGCGCCGTGGCGCGCCTGGTCGTTCAGGTTCAGCGTGAAGTTGCTGCTGACGTCCTTCGTCTTCCAGGCGCCCACGGTGTCCATGGAGTTGTACCGGCCGCTCTCGGTCCGGCCGGCGCTGCACAGCTGCCCGTCCGGGACGACCGCCTGGAAGTTGCCCGCGGCGCCGTTGCGGTACAGCCCGTTCCAGTTCCACATGGCGTTCGGGTTGTGCTGCCACGCCTGCCAGCACATGGGGTCCTGCTGCTGCATGGCGGGATTCTGGAAGTCGCTCCCCCACCGCTGCCAGCAGCCGTAGTTACGGGACGCGGGGTCCACGACCGAGCCGTGGGCGGAGGCGGTTCCGGTCCAGGGGCTCAGGCAGAGCAGCGTCACGGCCAGCAGGCCCAGGCGCACCACCCAGCGGGGGAATTTCGAGCGGTTCTCGACGCGGTCATTGGCGTGATCATGCCAAGTCATTTTGCGGCTCCAGCCTTGGAGAGTGGGGGATTTCGGCGGCGTGGGAGCGCTCCCGCACCGCCGTCCGAGCCGTTCCCGGCGACACACGGCTGAAACATTTAACGCGTCGCTCCGACGCGACTGTTGGCGCATTCCGTTCCCCGCACCCGGGCTGCGTTCCTACCAGCGGCCCCGGAGGGACGCTGCGGCCGGATTCCGCTTGGGCTCAATTCAGCCTCACGCTCAAAGATTGAGCCTCAGGCAAGGTCCGTCTGCGCCGGGAGATCGCGGGCGCCGAGCCGCAAGTGCTCGATGTGGTAGACGGCCTCGTCCAGGAGCTGGGCGACATGGTTGTCGTACAGGCTGTAGACAATCCGCCGCCCCTGGCGCGCGCCGGTGACCAGCCCGAGCGCCCGCAACAGGCGCAGCTGATGGGAGACGGCGGACTGCTCCATCGCGACGGCCTCGGCCAGTTCCGTCACTCCGCAGGGCCCCTGCCTGAGCCGGGTGAGGATCATCAGCCGCGAGGGCGTGGCCAGAGCCTGAAGGGTCGCGGCGATGGTGGCCGCGGATTCCGGGTCGAGGCGCGCCGCGGGGGTGGTCCGTCCATCGGCTTCATCGACTCCATGTCCCATGCGGCCATCTTATCTGGGCAGACAATTGAAGAGCTCTTCATGTGTTCCGCTATGGTGAGCTTCGCACGTTCCCGCCGACCAAGCCGACCAAGCCGACCAAAAGGTGCGCCCCGATGACATCCGCGACATCCGCGACTTCCCTACCGGTGGACAACCGGCCGGCCCCCGCCGCCGGCCCACCCCCACCGGTACGGCCCCGCCGGACCCGGCTGTCGGCCCTGCCCGAAGTCCGCTGGGCGGCCCTGTCCACCGTCGCCTTCCTGCTCGCGTTCCCGCTGGACCTGGCCGGCGCCCCGGCGTGGGTGTGGGGTCCGCTCTACGTGCTCTGTTACGCGGCCGGGGGCTGGGAGCCCGGCTGGGCGGGGCTCCAGGAGCTGAAGGAGAGGAAGCTCGACGTCGACCTGCTGATGGTGGTCGCGGCGATCGGCGCGGCGGCCATCGGACAGTTCCTCGACGGCGGGCTGCTGATCGTCATCTTCGCCGTGTCCGGCGCGCTGGAGGCCCTCGCCACCAAGCGCACCGCCGACTCGGTCCTCGGCCTGCTCGATCTCGCGCCCGCCACCGCCGTACGTCTACTCCCCGGGGGCGGCGGAGGCGAGGAACAGGTCGCCGTGGCCGACCTGCGGGTCGGCGACACCGTCTTCGTACGGCCCGGTGAGCGGTTGCCCGCCGACGGCGCGGTGCTGGAGGGAACCAGCGACGTCGACCAGGCCACCATCACCGGCGAACCGCTGCCCGTGACCAAGGAGCCCGGCGACGAGGTGTTCGCGGGAACCCTCAACGGCACCGGCGCGCTGCGCGTACGAGTCGACCGCCACGCCTCGGCGTCCGTGATCGCCCGGATCGTGGCCATGGTCGAGGAGGCCAGCGAGACGAAGGCACCGACGCAGCTGTTCATCGAGAAGGTGGAGCAGCGCTACTCGGTCGGCGTGGTGGTCGCCACACTCGCGCTCTTCGCCGTCCCGCTCGCGTTCGGCGCGAACTTCACCGAGACCCTGCTGCGGGCCATGACGTTCATGATCGTGGCATCGCCGTGCGCGGTCGTGCTGGCCACGATGCCGCCGCTGCTGTCCGCGATCGCCAACGCCGGACGGCACGGCGTACTCGTCAAGTCGGCCGTGGTCATGGAGCGGCTGGGCGCGGTGAGCCTGGTCGCCCTGGACAAAACCGGCACCCTCACCGAGGGCTCGCCCCGGGTCGCGGCCGTACGGGCGCTGGCCGGCGCCGACGAGAGCGAGGCGCTTGCCCTGGCCGCGGCGGCGGAGCACCCGAGCGAGCACCCGCTCGGCCGGGCCGTGGTGGCGGCGGCGCGGGAGCGCGGGCTGCCGGTGGGGACGGCGCGGGAGTTCACCTCCGCGCCCGGACACGGCGTGCGCGCGCTCGTCGGGGGGCGGGCAGTCCAGGTGGGCAGCCCGTCCTATCTGCTCGGCGGCACGCCCGGATCCGTACGCGCTACGGCGGAAGCCCGTACGGCGGTGAGCGAGGCGGAGGAAGAGGGCCACACCGCCGTCGTGGTCCTGGCCGACGGGACACCGGTCACGGTCCTGGCCATCACGGACCGGCTGCGCGCCGGTGCCGCGGCGGCCGTCACCGCCCTCGCCGGGCTCACCGGCACCACCCCGGCGCTCCTGACCGGCGACAACAAGCGCTCCGCCGCGCGGCTGGCGGAGGAGGCGGGCATCACGGACGTACGGGCCGGGCTGCTGCCGCAGGACAAGGTCGCGGCCGTACGGGCCTGGGAGCGGGAGGGGCACAGGGTCCTCGTCGTCGGCGACGGCGTCAACGACGCCCCGGCGCTGGCCGCCGCCCACACCGGCATCGCCATGGGCCGCGCCGGATCGGATCTGGCGCTGGAGACGGCGGACGCCGTTGTCGTACGGGACGAGCTGGCCACCGTGCCCGCCGTCGTCGCGCTCTCCCGCCGGGCCAGGCGGCTGGTGGTGCAGAACCTCGTCATCGCGGGCGCGTGCATCAGCGCACTGGTGGTCTGGGACCTGGCGGGCCATCTGCCGCTGCCGCTCGGAGTCGCGGGCCACGAGGGCTCCACCGTCCTGGTCGGCCTCAATGGCCTGCGCCTGCTGCGCGAATCCGCGTGGCGGCGGGCGGCCGGACTTCCGTCCGCTACGGGGTGATACATCCCGATTGCTGGGGGCAGGGATGGAACCATGCCCCTGCTCGTCGGAACTTCAGGCTGGCAGTACAAGGACTGGCGCGGTGTGTTCTATCCGCCCGAGCTGCCGCAGCGGCTGTGGCTGGAGGAGTACGCCCGCCACTTCGCCACCGTCGAGAACAACAACGCCTTCTACCGGCTGCCCACCACGGAGGTCTTCGCCTCCTGGCGGGAGCGGACGCCGGAGGGGTTCGTCATGGCGGTCAAGGCCAGCCGCTATCTGACCCATCTGAAGCGGCTGCGCGACCCCGAGGAGCCGGTGGCCCGGCTGATGGACCGCGCCAAGGGCCTCGGCGACCGGCTGGGGCCCGTCCTGCTCCAGCTGCCTCCCCACTTCCGGGCGGACATCGGGGCCCTGGACGCCTGTCTGCGGTGTTTTCCGCGCACGGTCCGGGTGGCCGTCGAGTTCCGCGACCCGTCGTGGTGGGCGGCGGAACGGGAACTGCGGGCGGTGCTGGAGCGGCATGGCTCCGCGCTGTGCTGGGCGGACCGGGGGTCGCGGCCGGTGACACCGCTGTGGCGTACGGCGTCATGGGGGTACGTACGGTTCCACGGCGGGCTCGCCGCGCCGCCGCCGCGCTACGGCCGGCGCGCGCTGAAGGCCTGGGCCCGGCGCATCTGCGACGCCTGGCCGGCCGAGGAAGACGTATACGTGTACTTCAACAACGACCTGGGCGGCGCGGCCGTCGTGGACGCCGTCAATTTCGCGCGGGCGGCGGGGCTGCTGGGCCGGACGGTGAGCCGTACACAGCCGTGACACCTTCCGGATCACGCTCCGGAAGGTGTCACGGCCACCGTCTACTGCTTACTTCAGGGCCTCACGGCTTCAGGCCGAGGTCTTCGCAGGCTTCCTTGTAGTCCGGGGTGCAGATTTCCGTGGCGGTGTAAATGCCGTCCGCGATGACCGTTTCCTTGATGTTGTCCTTGGTCACCGCGATGACGGGGACGAGCACCGAGGGGATGGCCTTGGTGGTCGGGCTGTCGACGTCCGCCTGCGCCATCGAGTCGAGCGACAGGCCCCTCGCCAGCAGGATGGCCATCTCGGCCGCCGCGTTGGCCTCCGGCACGTTCGGCTTGTAGACGGTCATGAACTGCTCGCCCGCGACGATCCGCTGGATACCCGCCAGCTCGGCATCCTGGCCGGTGACCGGCGGCAGTGGGTCGATGTTGGCGTCCTTCAGGGCCTTGATGATGCCGCCCGCCATGCCGTCGTTGGCGGAGTAGACGCCGACGATCTCGTCCTCACCGAGGTCCGCCATCGCCGCCTTCATGTTGGCGGCGGCGTTCTCCGGCTTCCACGCCTTGGTGTCGTACTCCTTGCCGACGGTCGCCTTGCCGTCGAGCTCGGCGTGCGCGCCCGTCTTGAACTGCGCGGCGTTCGGGTCGGTGGAGGCGCCGTTCATCATCACGATCTTGCCGGTCTTGGCCTTGTTGCCAAGGGCGGCGATCAGTGCCTTGCCCTGCACATGGCCGACCTCTTCGTTGTCGAAGGAGGTGTACGCGTCGACTGGGCCCTGGGCCAGGCGGTCGAAGGCGACGACCGGTATACCGGCGTCCTTGGCCTTCTTGACCGCGTCCGCGATGAGCTTGGCGTCCACCGCGTCAATGATCAGGACGTCCACCTTGCTGTCGATCATGGTGTTGACCTGCTGCGCCTGGACAGTGGGGTCGGCCTTGGCGTTGGCGTAGAGGACCTTGCCCTTGTCGTTCGTCAGCTGAGCGATCTTCCGCTCGATGACAGGCTTGTCGAACTTCTCGTAACGAGCGGCCTCGGTCTCCGGAAGAAGCAGTCCGACCGTGATGTCGTCGCCCGTCCTTACGCCGGATCCCTGGTCGCTGACACAGGCAGCGAGCGAGACGGCCATCGCGGAAACGGCGACAGCAATGGTGGCGCGGCGCAGTTGTGCGTTCATCGGCAGTAATCAACTCCATGACAGGCCACGTGTTTGCGGCCGAGGTGGCTGGAAGTCAACCCCGCCTTCACAAAAGCGTCAAGAAGTACAAGGTAAACGAGATCACAACGGTGCGTACACGGATTGGTCGAATGAGTATCAATGACCCTTGCCCGCGGCGGACGGTGAGGCTGCCGCCGCGGGTGGGGTCGAGGACAAGGAGAGAGTACGCCCTGCGTCGAGCCGATCCCACAGGGTGAGCAAAGGCGTGGTCATTACGGTCGTCACCAGGGCCACCAGAACCAGGACGGTGAACATGGGCGCCGATACGATGCCCGCCGCGAGCCCGATGTTGATCGCGATGAGCTGCATGAGCCCGCGCGCGTTCATCAGCGTCCCCACCCGGATCGCGACCGCGGGGTCCTCACCGACGAGCCGCGCCGCCACCCAGCAGGCCCCGAGTTTGCCGATGACGGCGGCGACCACACAGCCGACGGCGAAGAACAGCAGCGGCCCGTCCGACAGCAGGCCGAAGTCGGTGTTGAGGCCGGAGTAGGTGAAGAACAGCGGCAGCAGGACGATCCGGCTGAAGGGCGTGATCCGTTCGACGGTGTGGTCCAGGGAAGCCGAGCGCGGCAGGCAGACACCCAGCGCGAAGGCCCCGAAGACCGCGTACAGGCCGATCCTGTCGGTGTACCAGGCGGCCAGGAACAGCAGGCCCGCCATGGCCAGCAGCAGATGGTCGGCGGAGAGCCGGTCGGCCAGGGCGGCGACGCGCTCACGGGCCCGGGCGAGGAAGGTCAGGACCACCGCGAGACCCACCGCGCCGCCGAGCGCGAGCACGAAGGGCCCAGCGCCGCCGCCCGCCAGGCTGAGCACGCCGGCGAGGAGCACCCAGGCCAGCGCGTCGTCGAGCGCGCCGGAGGCCAGCGAGATGGACCCGAAGCGGCTGCCGGTCAGGCCGCGTTCGGTGATGATGCGGGCCATCATCGGGAACGCCGTGACCGACAGGGTCACCCCGACGAAGAGCACGGTCACCGTGGGCGAGATGTCCTCGGGGAAGATGTCGATCGTGCCGTGCACAGCCCAGGCGAGCCCGGCGCCCAGCGCGAACGGCGCCAGAATCCCGGCGCCCGAGATCACCGCGGCCGGTCTGGCCACCTCCCGTATGCGGTCGGTACGGAACTCGTTCCCCGCCTGGAACATGAACACCACCAGGCCGATCTGACCCACGACGTACAGCACCGGCCGCAGCTCCGGCGGGAAAACGGTGTCCTCCATCCAGGGCGAGAGCGCGCCGAGCACGGACGGGCCGAGTACCACCCCGGCGACCATCTCGCCCACCACGGGCGGCTGGCCGAAGACCCGCAGGACCATGCCGGTGAGGCGGCAGACGATCAGGATGACGACGGCGGCGAGGAAGAAGGCAGGGCCGAGCTCAGTGGCGGTCATGGCGGAGCCTTTCGGGAAGGCGGGCAGCTCGGGTGGGGGCCGGGCCTTGTTCGTCAGCCATTCGTCAGCCGCCGTACGGACAGCCCTTGGCGCCCTCCGTACTGTTCGTACTCGCGGACAGCGGGCGGCCCTCGGTGTCGTGGACTGCGAAGTAGCGCGCGGCCGGCCGCCGACGGCGGGCGTCCAGCACCATCCAGGTGGAGAGCGCCAGTTGGACGGGGGCACGCCACACGTCCTCCCACCGGTCGCGGATCCGCAGGAAGGCGCGGACGGCGGCCACCCGGTACGCGGGCAGCGGGTGGTTCCTGCGTACGAGCAGACAGGGCCCGCGATTCGGCAGCGACCGGGTGTGCGCGACCGCCGAGTCCAGGGTGAAGCGGCGCAGCACCTCACGGGTGGCCGCGCGCATGACCAGCGGGGCCAGCCGCCAGGCGGGGCAGGGGCGGTTGGCGGCCATGCCGAACGGGATGTGGTGCGCGTCCCGGGCATGGACGCGGTCCCAGCGCCCCGGGTCGAAGACCGTCGGGTCGTCGTATCCGGTGGCGTGGTAGTCGGGGTAGCTGAAGAGCAGCACGGAGCCTCTCGGCAGCACCGTCCCGTCGTCCAGCGGGATTTCGTCGGTGGCGATCCGGTGCGCCACGCCGAACAGCGGGTACAGGCGCAGGGTTTCGTTCAGGACGTTGGAGAAGTAGCGGTCGTCGTCGGCGGCGGCGTCCGGGCCGACGGCCAGTCGGCGCTGTACGTCACGGTGTTCGGCGAGCGTCAGCAACAGGTGCGCCATGCCCTCGGACATCTGCACCACGGCGGTGTTGAAGAACGCGCCCTGGAGGTAGTACGCCTGCTCCTGGAGCGAGAGCCGGCCGGGGAGCTCGTGCGGTACGTGCCCGGCGGCGATCCGGCGGCGGAGGTAGCGGGTCAGCCGGTCGCGGCGGGCCATATGGCGCAGGCGGGTGCCCTTGAGGGCGCTGACCACGTCGTCGGCGTTGCCGGTGATGAGGCGGCGGGCGTGCTTGGGGCACTTCTCGCGGAAGACGAGTTCGTAGAAGAACTCGGCCCAGACGGGCATCATCAGATCGCGCAGTCTGACCAGGCTGACCGTGCGTCCGGCGAGGAGTTCGTCAAGGACCGCCGCGGTACAGCGGGCGGCGGCGGCCGAGAGGTCCTGGCTGGTCCCGGCGAGGATCGCCAGGGTCGTACGGGCGACTTCGTCGTAGCGCGGGCCGGGCTCCAGGTGCTCCTGGTGGACCTCGGGTCCGGGTGCGAGCCAGTACCAGAACAGGTCGGAGAGGGCGGCGCCGCGGCTGCGGCCGTTGGCGGCCGGGTGCGCGTACACCTTCTCGAAGCGTTCGGCATCCACGGCGTCGTCGGGAAAAGAGACGCCCTCGTCGCCGTTGATCCGGGCGAAGACGCGCCTGCGCAGGGCGACGATGGACGAGGGCAGCCAGTACGGCGTGGAGAGCACCACGCAGACGGCGGCGACGCGCTTGGCTCTTCCGGCTGTCGCCGCGCTCAGCATGGCGCACCTCCCGCCAACCCCAACCCTCTGGCCACCACCTGGTCCCGGCTCAGGTCGCCCGGCCGCCGGGCGCCGCACAGGGCCAGTGCGTGGTCCAGTTCCGCGCCGAGCGCGTCCAGCACCTGCCGTACGCCCGTCTCGCCCTCGGCGGCCAGACCCCAGACCACCGGCCTGCCGACCCCGACGGCGGCGGCCCCGAGGGCGAGCGCCAAGGCGGCGTCGGAACCCCGCCGTACTCCGCCGTCCAGCAGGACGGGCACGCGCCCGGCGACCGCCTCGACGATGCCGGGCAGCGCGTCGATGGTGGCGGGCGCGGCGTCGAGCTGTCGGCCGCCGTGGTTGGACACCATCACCGCGTCCGCTCCCTCCGCGACGGCGAGCCGGGCGTCGGCCGGGTGCAGGATGCCCTTGAGGACGAGGGGCAGAGCTGTGGCCTCGCGCAGCCGCCGTATGTCCTGCCAGGTCAGGGCCGTGGACATGGCGATGTCCAGGGTGTCTCCTGGTGGCGAGCCCGGCAGGTCGCGCATGTTCTCGGCGGCGAGCCCGGGCGGCAGATCGAGGAAGCCGTTGCGTTCGTCGCGCTCGCGGCGGCCGAAGACCGGCGAGTCCACGGTGACCACGAGCGCGGTGCAGCCGGCCTTCTCGGCCCGGTGGACGAGTTCGGTGGTGACGGCGTGGTCGGGCTGTAGGTAGAGCTGGAACCAGACCACCGCGTCGGGGCGCACGTCCCGCGCGGCGGCGGTGATCTCCGCGATCGGCATGGTCGAGGCCATGCTGGCGATGAGGACCGTGCCGGCCGCCGCGGTGGCGCGGGCGGTGGCGCGTTCGCCGACGGGGTGGGCGAGCCGGTGGAAGGCGGTGGGCGAGACGATCACCGGGCCGGCGGCACGATCGCCGAGCAGTGTGACGGCGGTGTCGCGGGTGTCGTTGCCGCACAACACCCGGGGCAGCAGGGCCAGTCGGCGGAAGGCGCGCTCGTTCTCGCCCATCGCGACCTCGTCGCCCGCGCCGCCGGCGAAGTAGTCGTAGTGGACGGGGTCCAGGAGCTGCCGGGCCCTGTCGTGAAGCAATGACAGGGCGGAGGTCATGGCTGGAGGTGACCGCTCAGGAATCGCAGGAGTGGCGAGCGGTGTACGTCCTCGCTGTCCCACTCGTTTTCGAGGTTCTCGGTGATGTGGTGTTCGCCGGCGGGTGCGCCGTCCTGGAACCGGCGTACGACGGGGTGGAGATAGCGGCTGTCGAGGCCGGTGGTGTCGTGCTGGGCGAGCCGGTCGACGGTGATGTCGAAGGGGTTGACCTGGTCGTGGTCGGCGCCGTATTCCAGCGTGACGGTGAAATAGCTGTCGGCCTTGCCGAAGGAGCCGTCCTCGATGGCCCGGTGCAGATGCGCGACCGGGACCTCCTCGTAGTAGCGGACGCTGCCGTCCTCGCCGACGACGACGGCGTCGCCGAGAAAGCCGAACTGCTGCCAGAGCGCGGAACTGCGGTTGACGCGCCCGATGACGGCGTCAGCGACAGCATCCCCGGCTTTCGGCAGCTCACGCGCCGGCCAGGACCGCTCGTGGTAACGCTGCTCAAGAATGCGATGCAATGCCCGTACGCCGTACCGGAAGCCGTGAATGAATCCGCTGGTGGACTTCTTGAAGTCGCGCACCTGGCTGAGAGTGCCCGCGAAGTACAGATCGGGGACATTGATCGATTCCCAGGTTTCGGTCTGTGCCGGAAATCTGTCGTTGATGGTCAGTTCCGGGCGGCATTCCTCGGCAAACACGGTGGCGTCGAAACGGAATCCGGTGGCCAGGATGACCCGGTCGTACCGTATTTCCTTGACGATGTCGTCCGCCCGGGAGAAGCTCACCGCGACCAGGTAGGAGGAGTCTTCCTGCCTGCGCACCGAGGCAATATGGCCGTCGAGGAGCGCATTCTGCGACTTCAGCTGGTAGGTGTCCAGGAAGTTGTTGTTGACCGCGCGGAGATGGCCGACGAAATGCGTCTGCCAGGCCATGCGCAGCGAGCCGGGGCCCGCGACATGGATGACCGAGGCGGTCTCGATGAGGTTGTCCGCGGTTTCGAACGCGGAATTGCCGCGGCCGATGATCAGCACCCGCTGCCCGGTGAAGTCGGCGGGGTCGACGGAGACGGTGCCGTAGGGCTCCGCCGTCTCGATGCCCTCGATGTCGGGGACGTACGGCTTGGACACCCCGGTCGCCATGATCACCCGCTTGGCCCGGAAGGCGTTGCCGTGCTGGTCACGGGCTACGAAGTCGCCGCCGTCGGGGCGGGTGATCTCGGCGATCGTGGTGTCGTGGCGCACGTTCAGCCGGTGGGCGGCGGCGAAGTCCGCCAGGTAGCGGACGAGGTCGTCGGCGTCCGGGAAGTAGCGCGGGGTGTAGCTGGTGAAGAGGGGCGCGCCCTCGTCGGACAGCAGGGAGTTCCAGTCGGTGCGCAGTTTGAGCTCGGGATCGTCCCAGCCGGTGTGCACCTTGTTGATGGATATGAGTTTGCGGTGTCTCGGGAATCGCGAGAAGAACGTTCCGGGGGTGTTTCCCGATTCCACGACGAGATAACTGCGACCGGTCTGCTCAAGAAAATACGCGGCCTGGAGCCCGGCAGGCCCGGCCCCTACCACAAGGTATTCGACCGAAAAATCATCCGAAACGTCACCGTGCATTTTACTCTCCCGCCTCTGACGAGTGGAGACATTCACGCTGATGGACGCTGCGAACACGCTACTTGACGCTTCAAGCGCCACAACAGCCCGCTCGTATGTGACGTGCGTCACAGGCGTTGAGGTCATCGGAAGCAAATCGGAAACATCATGATGCCGATAAACTCGCACAAGCGTCAGTCTTCCCGCTTCCCGCGCGACGTGCGGCCTGAATTCAACCCGCGGCGCTCCGGGACAACTCACCGAGAGTGGAGACGAAATGGGAAAATCGGCCGAGTCGCCTTTTCCGCATCCGCTGCTCAGCACGTTCCGTGACAACCCGGACGCCCCGGCCTTCGAATTCCGGTCACAGCCCGTCTCGCGCGGCGAGGTCCTGGACCTGACCGGCCGGTTCGCCGAAGGCCTGCGGGCGGCAGGCCTGGGCCCCGGCTCGTCGGTCGCGATGACCACCGCCGTCACCCCGGAGGGCTTCGCGGCGCAGCTGGCCGCCCATGTGCTGGGGTGCCGGGTGACGGGCCTGCGCCCGGGGCTGTCTGCGGCCCAGCTGCTCCACGTACTGTCGCGGGGCGTGGACGCGGTACTGGCCGACGAGTCCACCGCCGGCCCTGACCTCCTCGCCGCCGCGGGCGACACTCCGGTGCTCCACCTCCGTACGGACCTGCTGGAACCGCATCCGAAACCCGGCGAGCTGACGGTCTGCTCCCGCCCGGACGACATCGCCCTGATCCAACTGACCAGCGGCAGCACGGGCCACCCGAAGGGTTGCGTCCAGACGTACGGGGCGCTCAACGCGCACTGGGCCTGGCAGCCGGGCCACTGGACCGGCCAGACCAGCCGCCTCGCGCCCGCGTTCGGGCGCTATCTGCTGTTCGGGACGCTGACGAGCGCGGCGATCTTCGATCACCTCGGGCTGTGCCTGGCCGGCGGCGGCACGGCGGTCATCCCGGATCTCCCGCTGGAGTTCCCGCAGGTCTTCGAGAAGTACGGCATCACCGCCTGCCTGATGACGGTCCCGCGCCTGCACCAGGTGCTCGACCTGCTGCGCACGAGCGAGGTCGACGTCAGCAGCCTGCGGGCACTCACGGTGGCGGGTTCGCCTCTGGCGCCGCACCGGCTGGCGGAGGCGCGGGAGCGGTTCGGGCCGGTGGTGTACCAGGCGTACGGCCAGACCGAGACGGGCATCCTCACCAGGCTCAACCCCGACGAACCACTCGGCTCGGTGGGCCGCCCCTGCGAGGGCGTACGCATCGAAATCCGCGACACCGGGGACGCCCGGGACGCCCAGGACCCGCGGGACGCCCGGGACACCCGGAACGACCCGCTGCCCGCCGGGCGCAGGGGCGAGATCTGGGCCCGCACGGACTCCGCCTTCACGGGCTACTGGCAGGACGAGGACCAGACCCGGGAGATAGTCCGCGGCGGCTGGGTCCGCACCCAGGACCTCGGCCACCTGGACGCGGACGGCTACCTCCACCTCACAGGACGCGCGAGGGACATCATCATCGTCAACGCGATCGTCCACTACGCGGGCCCGATCGAACACGCCCTGTCCACACACCCCGAGGTCGACCAGGCATATGTGGTGGGCACCCCGGACGACGACACGGGCGAATCAGCCCACGCTTTCATCGTGCCCCGCACCCCCGGCCACGCCCCGGACCTGGACGCGCTGCGCGCCCGGGTGACGGCGGAACTGGGGGAGGCGGCGGTCCCCGCGACGATCACGGCCATCGACAGCATTCCCAGCGCCCCCAGCGGCAAGCCGGACAAACGCGCGCTCATCCCGCTCATCCCCCGCGACTGACGCCGAGCACCGACGCTGCCAGGAGCGTCCGAACTGCTGGGAGAACACGGACAGTTCGAGCCGGGAGACACCGTACCGAGTACGTTGCACTTCCGCTCCTGAACAGCCCACACAGATCCCGGCGAGGCCCCTCGATGGACATACCGCCCGACAGCACATCGGCTCAACAGCCCGTCTGGCGACTGCTGCTCCGCTACGCGCGCCCCTACCGCTGGGCACTGCGACGGTGGTGGACGACGTGGCGACCGGTGCGTACATCCGGGTTGGGTTCCAGCGTGGCGACATAACCAACTGCAGCGTGATGGTCACTATGAGCGAACAAGGATGGGAGAAACGGCAGTTCGGGCATCGCGCCCGACTGGCACTTTCCTCCGCCTGCTCGCTCAAGGCCGATGATCAGGCGCACGCCGCCCGCACGATGTGGAATCTTCTCCACGCGTGGTGGCAGATCATGCCGAAGGAGAAGCAAACGCTCCCAAATGCGGACGCCGCGATCCGCCAGGCGCGTAAGGACATCGACTTCCTTGCCGTGCTGTCCGCCCAGGCCGCGCGGGCCGTACTCAAGACGTACTTCCAGGCATGGAAGAACTGCTGGGGGGCCGGGCCGGCGCCCCGAACTTCAAGGGCCGGTTCCGCACGGTGATGTCCGTGGGCATCCCGCAGGGCCGGGACCTGAATATCACCCGCGTGCACCGCCGCTGGGGCAGGGCCAACATCCCCAAGGTGGGCCGCGTCCGCTTCCGATGGACCAAAGACCTCCCCGGCGACAACCGGATCACCGGGCACGGCTGGTCAAAAACCCGCTGGGCTGGCACATCGCCTTCCGCCTCCGGACCCTCGAAACCACACCCGAACCGCACACCAGTCCCCAGACCGGCATCGACATGGGCGTCACCGTGCCCATCGCCCTCTCCGACGGCGCAACGTACGACCACGGCGAGTGGCTGACCAAGCAGGAGCAGGCCGGCTCACTCCGCGACAACCTGCTCCTCGGCAACCCTGAAGCGGCCGACGACGAGGTGCGCAGGGTGCTCAGAACCACCCGTCCTGGACGGCATGGTCGCCGGACTCCCCAAGGGACTGGACACCCTCGTCGGCCACCGCGGCACGAAACTCTCCGGCGGCGAACGCCAGCGCGTCGCCATCGCCCGCGCACTGCTGCGCCGCCCCCGGCTGCTCCTCCTCGACGAGGCCACGAGCCGGCTCGACGCCGTCAACGAAGCGGCCCTGCGCGACACCGCCGATGTCGCCCGCACCACCACTGTGCTCGTTGTCGCCCACCGGCTGTCCACGGTCACCACGGCCGACCGCATCAGGTCGACGCCCAACTGGCGGCGCGGGACTGGTCAGCCCAGAAACCTCGACAGTGATCCTGGTGTACGCCTCACCGCGACACCCGAAAGGCACCGAGTAGCTTCCGTCGCTCCAAGTGGCTGCAAGGCGGGGTGCGGGCCGCACCCGCTGTCTCATGGGCGTCATGGCACTGTGTACCAGCGGGGTGGAGCTCGTGCAGGCCGAGGTCAACGGCGGACCGGCACTGCGGGGGATCGTCGGCGGCCTGCCGGCGGGAGTGCTGGAGGCGGCGGCGGACGGGCGGATCACCGCGCTGCGGATCATGTGCAACCTTGCGGAGGGAACAGAACATGGACTCGACAATCCTGGTCACCGGGGCCACCGGAACTCTCGGCCGCCGTGTCGTGGAGCGGTTGCTCGCCGACGGAGCGCGGGTACGGGTGATGAGCCGCCGCCCGCGTCCCGAAGGCGACGACCGGCCATACGAATGGGCGCCCTGCGATCTCGCCAAGGAGAAGGGACTGGACGCGGCCGTCCAGAGCGTCTCCACCATCGTGCACTGCGCCACGGACGGGCGGAACGACGTGGAGGGGACTCGGCGGCTGGTCAAGGCGGCGCGGGGGGCGGGCAATCCGCATCTGGTCTACATCTCGATCGTTGGTATCGAGAAGGTGCCGTTCTTCTACTACAACGCCAAGCTCGCGGCGGAGCGGCTCGTCATGGACTCCGGCCTGCCCTGGACGATCCTGCGGGCCACCCAGTTCCACGATCTGATGGCCACGATGACCACAGCACAGCGTCGACTGCCGGTGGTGCTGGTGCCCAGCGGCCTTCGCTTCCAGCCCATCGAGGTGACGGAGGTCGCCGAGCGGCTGGCCGAGCTCGCCCAGGGCGCCCCGGCCGGCCGCGTCCCGGACCTGGCCGGCCCCGAGGTGCGCCATGCCCGCGCCCTCGCCGACGCCACGCTGCGCGCGGCGGGCCGACACCGTCTCCTCGTCCCGCTGCGCTTGCCGGGCAAGACATTCCGGGGCTTTCGCTCCGGCGGCCACCTGGCCCCCGACCGGGCCGTCGGCAAAGTCACGTACGAGCAGTATCTCGCCGCACGGGCGCGAGCGGGGCGGCTGTAGCCATGCGCCTTGTCTGGCTCCGCACGGGCCTGATCCTCCTCACCGCCGTACAGGGCGGGCTGGGCCTTTGGACGCAGTTCTTCCCGCGCTCCTTCTACGACGACGTCCCGACCGTGGACGCCTATCCGCCGTTCAGTGAGCATGTGCTCCGCGACTTCGGCGGCGCGACGTTGGGGATCGCGGTGGCGCTCGGCGCGGCCGCGATCTACCTGGAGCGCAGGCTGGTCGTCACGGCGCTGCTCGGCTATCTCGCCTTCGCCGTGCCGCATTTGGTCTTCCATCTCGGGCATCTGGACCATATGCCAACGGGTGACGCGCTCTTCCTTGCTGTCTCACTCGTCGTCATGACCGTGCTCCCGCTCCCTCTGTTGCTTCTCGCGCGGCGTAGCACCGCGCACGGGAAGAGAAATCCCGTCGGCGGGCAAGCCCACGGCGCACCGTGATGGCGACGGCTGCCGGCGTGCCGCCTCGTCAGCGCGCCGCGTCGTAGAGGACGACGAACGGGCCGCGGCTCTCCTCGCCGTCCGGTGAGCGCCAGCCGGCGGTGACGCATCCCCGGGCCCCGCTGGTCCGGCCCGGCCGGAGGACACGCACCACGTTCATGGTCAGGCGTCCCGACGACTCGCTGGGTGGCTCGGCCTCTGCCGTGGTTTCCACCACAACATCGGTGCCGTGCTGCCCGCTGTCCACCGCCGTCGACGCGACCACGGTCGAGAAGCCGGCTCCGGTGAAGTAACTGGTGACGGAGGGGTCGGGCATGTTGGTCTCACTCTGGGCCTGCGGTTCGGCGCGGCCCTGGAGGAGCGCGAGCAGTTGCGCGACAACAACCGGGTCGCGCGTCCCGTCGTACATCCACCGCCGTCCCAGCACCCCGTGCTCGGACGTGCCGATGAGTGCCTGTTCGGCTCCGTCGAGCGGTTCCCCGCGGTAACTGACTGGTACGCGGTACGAGATCGGCCGGTCGCCGGACCCGTCCGTGACCACCATGAACTCGATTCCTACCTCACCCTGCGGGTCATCGAGCCGGAAGCCGCCGGCCTTGGTCAGTTCCGGCACACCCGCCGTGCCGATGTACCACGACCGCGTGGGAAGCCAGGCGGCGAGAAGCTCCAGCTTGCCGGGCGTCATGGTGGTTCTGTGGATGACAGCCATACCTCGTGAACCTCTTCCCTCGGCGTGTGGTTCCCCTGCTGCCGTCCATCCGGCGCAGGGCTGGACGAATGAGTCCAACGTCAGAGACTCAGCAGCGGTCGTTACCTTGCCTTGCCGGCCACGGTGCCTCACACATGGCAGTGCACGTTGACGAGCAGGGTGTCGACGGCCAGCCCCGTCAGGTAGGCGTCGACGGCGGCCTGGCCTTTGCCGACGCCCGGCTCGTGCGGGCACTGGGCGGGACTGTGGCATGCGCCGTGCAGGAGCGCCCATCCGACCTCGTGCCACCAGCCGCCGAGGGTGAGCACATTGCGCCCGTCCAGCACCGCCGCGGGGAAGTCGAGCAGCTCCCGCGGCCCGCCCGCACACATCCCGGTCCGGCCGGGCTCCGGGGTGCCGTCGTGCCGCGGTCGTGGAGGATCCGCGGGTCGGCCTCGTGGTCCGGCAGCACCGGGAAGCCCGAGCCATGGGCCCCGCCGGAGATGCGGGCATAGTCCCAGATGTCTAGTTCCTCGCCCTGGGTGTGGTCCAGTTCGAACGGGGCCATCGCTTCTGCGACTGCCTCGTCCACCCGCCCGGCCGCCGTGCCGGGCAGGCACACAGTGATCGACATTCCCGCCATGCCGCGATCATGTCGTACGACAACCCCGAGAGACAGGGAATTACGGCGTAGCCACCTGCGATGTCCATGGGTCAGGCTGAAGCGCCTGGCGTATCCGAGACGGGTGTCGTCGGCAGGATCCCGGCCGCGAACGCCGCCAGATGTTCTCTCATCCGCTCTCGGGACATGCCCTCCTGACCGGCCAGGTGTTCTACGAGGTCGGCCCGGGTCGCGGCCAGCAGCGCGTGCGCGGTGAAGCCGCTGTCGGCCGCCCCAGGCAGCTGTTGCAGCGTGTGCTCAAGAGTGGTGTGCCACCACGTGTAGTGGCCCGCCTGGTAAGGGCTGCCGCTACCGGCTTCCTCCAGGGCCAGGGCCAGATGGCGGTTGTCGAGCTTGAACAGCAGGACCGCGTCGAGCAGGGCCAGTACTCGTTCGCGCGGCTCAGCAGTGGGGCCGAGCGGCGCCGGTCCCGCCTCGACCGCCTGGCGCAGCGGTTCGATCCTGCTCTCGACCAGGGCGCGAATCAGGCCCGTACGGTCGCCGAAACGGCGGAACAGGGTGCCTTTACCGACACCGGCCGCCGCCGCGACGTCGTCCATGGACACACTTCGCGGGCTCTCGCTGCGGGCGAAGAGGTCGTCGGCTGCGGTCAGGACGGCTTCGCGGTTGCGTGCCGCGTCCGCTCGCTCCTTGCGGGGGGTCATGGCCTCTCCATTTGCATAATCGGACCGTCAGTCCGTATTCTAAGTGGACTCACGGTCCGATTGTAAAGGATGGAGAACCCGGGATGACTGCCGCCAAGACACCCACGGCTCCCATGGCACCTGCGGATTTGTACCGCCACAGCCTGCGCCTGTTGCTCGACAAGGACATCGACGGCTGGGTGGCGCTGTGCGACGAGAACGTCGTCTTCGAGTTTCCCTTCGCCCCGGAAGGCTTTCCCGCGAGGCTGGAGGGCCGGGCGGCCGTCGCCGAGTACATGCGGGGCTACCCCGACCACGTCGACTTCCGCGAGATCCTTTCCATGGAGATCCACCAGACCACCAACCCGGAAACGATCGTGGCCGAGTGGCGTGGCGCCGGTCGCATCGTGGCCATCGACGCGCCCTACGACATGCCCTACGTCGCCGTGGTAACGGTCAGCAACGGCCGTATCACCCATTACCGCGACTACTGGAACCCGGCCGCCATCCCGGGCTCCGCGGACAATGCCAAGTTCTTCCCCG
Organism: Streptomyces sp. NPDC052236; assembly: GCF_044548015.1. Lineage (NCBI taxonomy): Bacteria > Bacillati > Actinomycetota > Actinomycetes > Kitasatosporales > Streptomycetaceae > Streptomyces > Streptomyces sp. NPDC052236. The sequence goes on from NZ_JBIUBL010000001.1 coordinate 437,834, forward strand.
ACGCGCGATGAAGGAGACAGAGATGTCTGACCGCACCATCCTGGTCACCGGAGCCACTGGCAATACCGGCAGGCGCGTCGTGTCCCAGCTCGCCGCACTCGGCCACCTGGTCACCGCGGCCAATCGCAGCCCCGCCGCACGGGACAGCGCCGCCGGCGGGTCCGCGGCCGTGCGCTTCGACTGGTACGACCCCGCCACCTACGCGGACGCTCTGCGCGACGCCGATCGGGTATATCTCGTTCCTCCCATCGGCGAACCACACCCGGCCGCCGTCATGCTCCCCTTCCTCCAGCAGGCCCGTGCGGCCGGAGTCCAGCGGGCGGTGCTGCTCAGCTCCTCAGGCATCCCGGCAGGGGGGCCAGGGGTCGGCCAGGTGCACGGCATGCTCGCCGAGCTGTTCGGTGAGTGGGCGGTACTGCGGCCGTCCTGGTTCATGCAGAACTTCACGGATCAGCACCTGCACGCGGACAGCATCCGCGACGACGGCGTCATCATGTCCGCGACCGGCAACGGCCGGGTCGGTTTCGTCGACGCCGACGACATCGCGGCGGTCGCCGTCCGCGCTCTGCTCGACGATCCCGCGCCCAACACCGACCTGATCATCACTGGGCCCCAGGCGCTGAGTTACGAGGACATCGCGGCCGTTATCACCGAAGTCGGCGGCAGGCCGGTCTCCCATCGGCCTGTCACCTATGAGCAGCTGCGCGATCGCCTGGCCACCGACATACCCGAGGAGTTCGCCGCGCTGCTGGCGGGCCTGGACCACGCCATCTCCCAAGGGGCAGAAGACCGCGTTACGGATACCGTCGAACGCCTCACAGGTCGCCCGGCCCGCAGCTTCCGCGCGTACTGCGAAGAGGTGACGCGTCTTCAGGTTGCTGAGTAGCGGCGCCATGCGGAGGCGAAGACCGTCACCAGTGCTGGCGACGGCCTTCGCCCGGGAGCCCCGTAGGCGAGCGCCGTGTGGTTGTCAGGGCCGCATCGCGCTCACTGGGCGCTGGAGTCCACCCCGCGAGTGAGAAACCACGGCGAGGGCGCGCGAAACACACGGGGAGGACGTATTGGGCCCCCGGTACGCCCCCGGCACCAGGCCCACGGAGTCCCTCGCTCAAAGGCCAGACACCCACTCCGTTGTGATGCCGTTGGTCGGCGGTTGTACGCAACAGTCCCCGCGGCCACCCGTCACGATGGGCGCTATCCACCGGTTTATAGGCCCGCTTTGTACGGCCAGTCGCACAACACACCTCGCCTATTGACGCTGTGCCACGCACCGGCCGACACTCTCGAAACCCGACGCCACAGCGCCGTAACACCAGCCGTAACATCAGAGGAAAAGCCGATGCCGAGCCGCTTTGCCATGCCCAGAAGACGCCCGCGCCCAAGACGCCGGGCACGCCCGCTCGCCGCCCTGGTCCTCGCCTCGTTGAGCCTGACCCTGCTGTCACCACGAGCAGACGCGGCGGAAGCGGTGGCCGACATCACCGAGGGGCTGGCCCTCCAGTACAAGCTGGACGCGGCCTCCGGACAGGTCGCGGTCGACTCCTCCGGGCAAGGCAACAACGGTACGGTGCACGGCGCGGCGTCCTGGAGCGGAGAGGCGGGCCAGGGGCTCGGCTTCAACGGGGCCGACACCTACATCAAGGTGCCGGACAACATCATGCGCGGGATGAGCGCGATCACCGTCTCGATGGACGTGCTGATCGACTCCGCCCAGGCCGACCCGTACTTCATCTACGGCTTCGGCAACACCAGCGGAACCAGCGGCAACGGCTACCTGTTCACCACCGGCAACCACTTCCGGACCACCCTCGCCACCGGGAACTGGTCGACCGAGCAGACCACCCGCACCCCCACCTCGCGCAACCTCCAGCGCTCGGTGTGGAAGCACGTCTCCTACACCCAGTCGGGCACCACCGGCATCCTCTACGAGGACGGGGTGGAGGTGGGCCGGAACACAGCGGTCACCATCACCCCCGGTGCCATCGGCGCCGGCACCACCACCGCCAACCACATCGGCAAGTCCGTCTACCCGGGCGACAAACTGTTCAAGGGCAAGATCCGCGACTTCCGCGTGTACAACCGCGCATTGGCCGGTGAAGAGGTCGGGCAACTGGCCCTGCCCGTCGCCCGCGAAGGGCTCGCCAAGGACCTGGCCGCCCTCACCCTCGGCGACACCAGTGCCGTTCTCTCCGACCTGACCCTGCCGGCCACCGGCACCGCGGGCGGTTCCACGATCAGCTGGGCCAGCGACGCGCCCTCCGTGGTGTCGGCCACCGGCAAGGTCACCCGCCCCGCAGCCGGCGAACCCGACGGCCACGCCACACTCACGGCGACGCTGAAGAAGGGAACGGTGACCGACACCAGGACCTTCGACATCACCGTCCTCGCCGAATTCGACGACGCGAAGACGGCGCAGCAGGCCGCCGCCGCCCTGGTGGTCCACAACATCGACGACGTACGCGGCAACCTCACCCTGCCGAAGACCGGTGCCGACGGAACCACCGTCAGCTGGTCCTCCGCGAAGCCGGCTGTCATCTCCGCCGGCGGTGTGGTGCACCGCCCCGCCACGGGCGACGGCTCCACCACGGTAGAGCTGACCGCGACCGTCACCCGTAACGCCGCAACCGCGACCCGCGTCTTCACCGCCAAGGTGCCGGAACTGCCCGTCCAGGAAGCCCTCAAGGGCTATATGTTCAGCTACTTCACCGGCGAGGGCACCTCGGACGGTGAGCAGCTCTACGCGGCCCTCAGCCAGGGCAACGACCCGCTGAACTGGCGCGAGCTGAACGACGGCAAGCCCGTCCTCACCTCCACGCTCGGTGAGAAGGGCCTGCGCGACCCGTTCATCATCCGCTCCCCCGAGGGCGACAAGTTCTACCAGATAGCCACTGACCTGCGGATCTACGGCAACGGCAACTGGGACGCCTCGCAGCGCACCGGCTCCAAGTCGATCATGGTGTGGGAGTCCACCGACCTGGTGAACTGGACAGACCAGCGCCTGGTCAAGGTCTCGCCCGACGCGGCCGGCAACACCTGGGCTCCCGAGGCGTACTACGACGAGACCCTCGGCGAGTACGTCGTCTTCTGGGCCTCCAAGCTGTACGACAACCCCGCGCACACCGGCGACACGTACAACCGCATGATGTACGCCACCACCCGTGACTTCCGCACCTTCAGCGAGCCCAAGGTCTGGATCGACCGCGGCTACTCGGTCATCGACTCCACGATGATCAAGCACGACGGCACGTACCACCGCCTGTCCAAGGACGAGCGGAACAACACCTCCTCCACCCCCAACAGCAAGTTCATCTTCCACGAGAAGAGCGACTCGATCCTCGACCTCTCCTACGACGCCGTCGCCGAGGGCATCGGCAAGGGCGTGATGAGCGCCGCCGAGGGGCCGCTGGTCTTCAAGTCCAACACCGAGGAGAAGTGGTACGCGTTCCTCGACGAGTTCGGAGGCCGCGGCTACATCCCCTTCGAGACGACAGACCTCGCCTCCGGCGCCTGGACCCCGTCCACCGGCTACAGCCTGCCCGCCAAGCCCCGCCACGGCACGGTCCTCCCGGTCACCCAGGCCGAGTACGACCGGCTGCTGCGCACCTACAACCAGAACCAGCTGGTGGAGAGCGTCGAGGACGTGTCGGTGACCACCGGCATCGGCAAGGCCCCGGTCCTGCCTGCCACTGTCATCGCCGACTACGCCGACGGCACCACCCGCCCCGTCTCCGTCGCCTGGGACGCCGTCCCCGCCTCGGCGTACGCACAGGCCGGCACCTTCACCGTGACGGGCAGCCTGCCCGACGGAGCCGGGCTCAAGGCCCACGCCCAGGTCACCGTCTCGGCCGACGGCGGCTCACAGGTGCCCGCCGATCTGGTGGTGCGCTACGACTTCGACGAGACCGGCGGCAGCATCGCCCGTGACTCCAGCGGTCGCGGCAACCACGGCACCTACGTTCGCACCCCCGCGTTCTCCACCGGTGTGAAGGGCGGCTCGTTCGCGATGTCCGGCGGCCCGAGTACCTCCACCACCGCGCCGTACGTCAAGATCCCCAACGGCGTCCTGAAGGACACCGACAGCGTCACCGTCTCCACGTACGCCAAGTGGAACGCCTCGACGCCGAACAACCAGTGGCTCTTCGGTCTGGGCCCCGACAGCAACAAGTACCTCTTCGCCTCACCGTCCAACGGCGGCTCCAAGCTGTTCTCGGCGGTCACCACCGGCAGCTGGCAGGGCGAGTCGCAGATGACGGCGGGCTCCCAGCTCGCCACCGGCGAGTGGAAACACATCACGGTCACCCTGAATGGCGCGACCGGCACCGCCGTGCTCTACCTGGACGGTGCGGAGGCGGCGCGCGCGACCGGCGTCACCGTCAAACCGGGCGACCTCTACAACGCCTCGAAGGACTACTCCGGCTACATCGGCAAGTCCCTCTACGCCCCCGACCCGTACTTCGGTGGCCAGGTCGACGACTTCCGCGTCTACGACCGGGCGCTGTCGGCGAACGAGGTTCTGGAGCTCAGCGGGAACACCACCGGCATCGCCGGGGCGACGCTCCCCGAGCTGAAGGTCGACGCGATCGTCAGCGACGCCTCCAGCAAGATCACCCTGCCGGTGAAGGCGGGCAGCGACCTCACCGCCCTCGCCCCCGAATTCACCCTGGCGAACGGCGCGGCCATCAGCCCCGCATCCGGCACCACCCGCGACTTCACCGGCCCCGTCACGTACAAAGTCACCGGCTCGGACGGCAAGACCCGCACCTGGACCGTGCAGGCCATGGAGCTGAAGAGCCCGGTGCTCCCGGGGCTGAACGCGGACCCGGACATCGCGGTCTTCGGCGACACCTTCTACATCTATCCGACCACCGACGGCTTCCCGGGCTGGAGCGGTACGCAGTTCAAGGCCTACTCCTCCACCGACCTGGTGCACTGGAAGGACCACGGCGTCATCCTCGATCTCGGCCCGGACGTGTCCTGGGCCCAGAGCCGGGCCTGGGCCCCGGCGATCGCGGAGCGCAACGGCAAGTACTACTTCTACTTCTGCGCGGAAGCGCAGATCGGCGTCGCAGTCTCCGACTCGCCCACCGGCCCGTTCAAGGACGCGCTGGGCAAGCCACTGATCCCCAACGGCCAGTTCAGGGGCCAGATGATCGACCCGGCGGTCTTCACCGACGACGACGGCAAGCAGTATCTGTACTTCGGCAACGGCGGCGCGTACGTGGTGCCGCTGAATGACGACATGGTCTCCTTCGACGCGTCGAAGGTCGCCACCATCACCCCCGCCGGCTACAACGAGGGCTCGTTCGTCATCAAGCGCAACGGCACCTACTACTTCATGTGGTCGGAGAACGACACCCGCGACGAGAACTACCGCGTGGCCTACGCCACCGGCTCCTCGCCGCTGGGCCCCTGGACCAAGCGGGGCGTGATCCTGGAGAAGAACCTGGAGCTGGGCATCAAGGGCCCCGGCCACCACTCGGTGGTCCAGGTGCCGAACAGCGACGACTGGTACATCGCCTACCACCGCTTCGCCATCCCCGGCGGCGACGGCACCCACCGCGAAACCACCATCGACAAGATGGAGTTCGACTCCGCCGGTCTGATCAAGCCCGTCGTTCCCACCCTGACGAGCATCGCCCCGGTCACCGTCGTCCGCGCCGGAGCGGACGCCTCGGGCACGGAAGGTGCGCGCATCCCGCTCAAGGGCACGCTCTCCGGAGCGGGCGGGCCGAACTGGACAGTGGCCTCCGGCGCTCCTTGCGCGGTGTCCGCCGCCGACACCCTCACCCCCGAGGTCACCTGCACCGACAACGGTACGTACGAGGTGACCCTGACCGGTGGCCGCAGCAGCGACACCGTCAAGGTGACCGTCGACAACGCGCCCCCGGTGATCACGGCCGCCACCGGGCCGGCCACCGCCGTATCGGCCGGTACGCCGCTCACCCTCACCGTCCGCTTCGCCGACCCGGGCGCCAAGGACACCCACACCTGCACCGTGGACTGGGACGACTCCACCGCCCCGGTCGCGTGCTCGGTGGCCCACGCCTACACCGCCGCGGGCATCCACCACCCGACGGTCACGGTCACCGACGACGACGGCGGTACGGCCTCGCGGACCCTCTCGGACCTGGTGGTCTACGACCGTAAGGCCGGCTCGACCGCCGGCGGGGGCATCGTCACCTCCCCGCCCGGTGCGTACGCCGCGAACCCGGCCCTGACCGGAAAGGCGACGTTCGCCTTCGCCGCCACGTACCTGAAGGGCGCCACGAAGCCCACCGGCACCGCCGCCTTCGACTTCAAGGCGGCCAACCTGAAGTTCCGCGCCTCGGCGTCCGACTGGCTGGTGGTCTCGGGCGCGCAAGCCGACTACCAGGGCAGCGGCACGGTGAACGGCACGAAGGGCTTCGCCTTCCGGATCACTGCCACCGACCACCCGGACAGCTTCCGGATCAAGATCTGGAACACGGCCACCGGCCAGACCGTCTACGAGAGCGGCCAGATCAAGGTGCTCCTCGGAATCACCGTCGGCTGAGGCATATGGGTGAATTACCGCGGCCCGGCCCCTTTCTCCCGGGGCCGGGCCGTAAGTATGGGGGCCGGAAAACCGCGTAGGGAGACGCAATGAGCAAGGCATACACGGAAGTTGTCGACATTCTGGTGGACAAGTTCCAGTTCACCGAGGACGAGCTGTCGCCCGGCGCCACACTGGAAGACGTGGATCTGGACTCCCTCGGCCGGGTCGAGTTCGTCCTCACCCTGCGGGACCGGACCGGGGTGCCGTTCAGCGAGGACGAGGTCACCCTGGACACCACGCTGGGCGAGATCGCCACCGCCATCGAGACCTCGTGGGACACCGGTACGGCGGTGGCCTCCCGGTGACCCGCGCCGGTATCGCCGATATCGCCGTCACCGGACTGGGCGCGGTCACCCCCGCCGGAATCGGCGTCGAGGAGACCTGGCGGCGCGTCTGCCGCGGTGACTCCACGGCCTCCCGCGACGCCGGTCTCGCGGGCCTGGCCGTCGACTTCAGCTGCCGCGTCCCCGCGTTCGACATCACCGACCGCGCGCGCCGGCGGCAGCTGTGGCGGCAGGACCGCTTCACACAGATCGCGCTGGTGGCGGCCGGTGAAGCCCTGAAAGACGCGTGCCTCGACCCGAAGAACCCGATGGCATGGGACGGTGCGCGGGTCGGGGTCGCCATCGGCTGCGGGCTCGGCGGCAGCCACACCTGGGAGGCCGGGTGTGAGCGGCTGCGCCAGGAGGGACCCGACGCCGTGTCCCCCGCGGTCATCCCGATGCTGCTGCCCAACATGGCGGCGGGCGAGGTCGCGCTCGCCTTCGGCGCGCGCGGGCCGAGTCTGGCCCCCTCCACCGCCTGCGCCTCGGGCGCCAGCGCGCTGGCCGTCGCCCGGGACTGGCTGGTGTCGGGCCAGTGCGATGTGGTGATCGCGGGCGGTACGGACGCGGCGATCACGCCCCTGGTGGTGACCGCGTTCCAGCGGCTGGGGGCGCTGTCCGGACGTACGGACGAACCGGAGGCCGCCTCACGCCCCTTCGCCGACGACAACGACGGCTTCGTCATGGCCGAGGCCGCCGGGATCCTCGTACTCGAACGGGCGCGTGACGCCGAGGCGCGTGGCGTCCGCCGGCGCGCCCTGCTCGCGGGGTGCGGGGCGAGCACCGACGCGCTGCACCCCACCGCGCCGCATCCCGAGGGCCGGATCGCCGAGGCGGCGGTGTCCGCGGCGCTGGCCGACGCGGGCATCGGCGCCCGCGACATCGACCATGTCAACGCCCATGCCACCTCCACCCCACTGGGTGATGCCGCCGAAGCGAGCCTCATCAGCCGGGTGTTCGAACACGGGCCGAGCGTGACCTCCGCCAAGGGTGCTCTGGGGCACTCGCTCGGCGCGGCGGGCGCGGTCGAGGCCGTGCTCACGGTGCTGAGCATCGAGCGGTCCGCCGTACCGCCGACGGCCAACGTCGACGCGCCCTCGACACGCTTCGACATCGACCTCGTCACCAAGATCGTGCGGGAGCAGCGGGTACGCGCCGCCCTGAGCAACTCCTTCGGGTTCGGCGGCCACAACGTATCCCTGGTCTTCCGCGGCGCCCAGTAACTCCTACGTGGGGCGCAGGGCGTCGGTGAGACCCGTGGGCCAGACGACCGCGGCGGTGAAGCCCAGCTCGCGCGCCGCCTGTTCGGTGGTGCACGTCCAGGCGGCGCGGCAGAGCTCGCGGATCTTGTCCCTGGCGAACATGGACGGCCGGTCCCGTACCCGCGCCGCGAGCTCCGCGCTCCACGCCGCCGCCATCATCGCCCCGCGCGGCACCGGGACGATGCGCGGCGGCCTGCGGCCCACCCACGCCGCCACAGCCGCCCCGATGTCCTCGTAACGGTGATGGACGCCGTCACTGACGTGGTAGACCCCGCGCGGCGAAGGGGAACGCTGGACCGTGGCCCCGCGTTCGGCGGCGGCGAGCAGCGCGTGGCAGAGGTCGTCCACATGGATCAGCGAGTACTGGCGCGGCCCGGTGCCGCAGGTGAGCAGCGCGCCGCCGCGGACCATAGCGAGCACGGTGGGCAGGAACTGCGTATCCCCGGGGCCGTAGACGATCGGCGGGCGGACGATGACGCCGGGCACCCGGTCGGCCATGGCGTGCAGCGCCCGCTCACCGGCGAGTTTGCTGCGTCCGTACGCCGACACGGGCCTCGGCGGGTCGGTCTCGCGGCGGGGTCTGCCGGGCAGCGACGGTCCGGCGGCGGCCAGGGAGGAGCAGTACACCAGGCGGGGCGGTGTCTCCAGCTCCGCCAGGGCCTCGCACAGCAGACGGGTGCCATGCGCGTTGACCGGGGCGTAGCCGTCCGGGCGGGTGGCCATGACCGTTCCGGCCAGATGGAGCACGCAGTCGGTGCCGGACGCCTCGTCGACGGCCGCGCGCAGACCGTGTCCGGTGGCGAGGTCGCCGTACAGCACGCGGACGGCGGGCGGGGTTCGTGCCGGTCCCTGTTGGTCCCGTACGAGCGCGGCGACCGTGTGGCCGCGCTCCAGCAGATGGCGTACGAGATGGAGTCCGACGAACCCGGTGGCGCCGGTGACGAGGTACTTCATCGGCGGGCCGCGGGCACACGCGCGGGGTCGAGTGCGCGCTCGTAGAGGCGGTGGGTACGGAAGTGGACGCCGCCGAAGGCCTGGACGTAGCGGTTGGCGTCGTGGTTGTCCTCCAGGATCCACGAGAACTCGGTCTCGGTGTGGCCGAGGCGCAGAGCGGCCCGCTGGCCCTCGGTGACCAGTGCCGCGCCAAGACCGGTCGAGCGGTACGCCTTCTTGATGCCGGAGGCAATAGCGCGGGTGCGGTTGATGCGCCGGGCGGCCCTGGCGATGCGCAGCTGGCCGATGGGCAGCCCGAGGGTCGTGAGGCGGCCGTCGGCGGCGCGCAGCGCCTGGTTGGCGTCCGGCAGCCAGAGGGTGAAGGCGACGGGCTCGCCGTGCACCTCGGCGAAGTGGAGCAACTCGGGCTGGATGAGCGGCTTCAGCCTGGCGATCGTATGGCTGAATTCACGGTCGGTCATGGGTACGGAGGCGTAGTTCTCGGCCCACGCGTCGGTGTAGATGTCCTTGAGCGCGGCCAGGTCGGCGTCGAAGCGGGCGGGGTCGAGCGGGCGTACCCGTACGCCGGGCGCGTTCAGGGCGCGCTCGGCCACGCGGCGGAAGGCGGCCGGGGGTTCGCCGTCCGGTGGCATCGGGACCCGCCAGGAGTACAGGTCCTTCGCCTTGGTGAAGCCGCACGCGGTGTACAGGGCCGGGTAGTACGCGGGGTTGTGCGGCATCAGCAGGGTGGGCGGGGAGTCGAAGCCGTCGACGAGCACCCCGCACTCGTCGTTGGTGGAGAAGTTGAGCGGGCCGAGCATCGCGCGCAGGCCGCGCTCGCGGAGCCAGGCGGCGGCGGTGTCGAAGAGGGCGGTCGCCACGGCGGGGTCGTCCACGCACTCGAAGAGCCCGAACTGACCGCAGCGCGCGTCGTGCCGCGCCTGGTAGCGGGGGTCGATGACGGCGGCGATGCGGCCCACCGCCCGCCGGCCCCGGCGGGCGAGGAACAGTTCGGCCGTGCCGGTCTCGAAGAAGGGGTTGCGCCGCCGGTCGATCAGGGCGCGCTGCTCACCGATCAGGGGGGCGACCCAGTGGGGGTCGTCTCGGTAGAGGGAGCGCGGCAGGGTGACGAAGGCGGTGGTCTCGGCACGGCTGCGTACGCGGCTGACGGTGACGGGGGCTGTGGCGGGGACTGGGGGCATTGTGGCCGGGAGGGTCATTCGCTCACCGCCCCCACCGCTACGGGCTGCCGGAGCCGGAGGTCGGCTGTCAGGCCGAGTCGGCGGCCCACCGCGGCGAACGCGTCGAGGATCCGGGTGATGTGCTCGTCGGTGTGCACGGCCTGCGGGGTCACCCGGATCAGCGCCCGGTTCCTCGGTACGGCCGGGGTCATCACGGCGTTGGTGAACACCCCCGCGTCGAGCAGCTCCTGCCACACCCGTACGCACAGCGCCGTATCACCGATGTACACCGGCACGACGGGGGTGGTCGAGCGGCCCGTGTCGTACCCCAGGGACCGCAGGCCGCGCAGCAGCCGCTGGGCGTGGCCGTGCACCCGCGCCCGGCGCTCGGGCTCGGCCTCGATGATGTCGAGGGAGGCCAGCGCGGCGGCGGCCGAGGCCGGTGGCATCGCCGCGGAGAAGAGGACCGACCGGGCGCTGTAGCGCAGATGCTCGATGACGGCGGCGGGGCCGACGAGCATGCCGCCGACCGAGCCGAAGCACTTCGAGAGCGTTCCGGTGAACAGGTCGACGTCACCCAGCAGACCGAAGTGCTCGGCCACACCGCGGCCGTGGGCCCCGAGCAGGCCGATGTCGTGGGCTCCGTCGACCACCAGCCGGGCGCCGTGGCGGCGGGCGAGGTCCACGATCCCGGGGAGCCGGCACAGGTCGCCCTCCATCGAGAACAGGCCGTCGGTGACGATGAGCCGCGCGGACGCGGGGTCGGAGGCGGCCAGCAGCCGTTCGAGGTGGCCGAGGTCGGAGTGCCGGTACCGGCAGTGGGTGGCGGCGGCGCTCAGTCCGACGGCGTCCACCAGCGAGGCGTGGTTGGACATGTCCGCGAAGACGACGGTGTCCCGGCCCAGCAGCGCCGCGAGCGCGAGGTTGGCCTGGAAGCCGGTGGTGGTCACGAGCGCCGCCTCACCGCCCATGAACGCGGCGAGCCTGCTCTCCAGCTCCTCGTGCAGGGTGAGCGTGCCGTTGAGTACGCGCGCGCCCGAGCAGGAGGCGCCGAAGCGGCGCAGCGCCTGGGCGGCGGCCTCGATCACGCGAGGGTCGGTCGAAAGACCGAGGTAGTCATTGCACCCTGCCATGACGACCGTACGGCCGTCGACCTCGCATTCGACCTCCGCTCCACGCGCCGCGAAAGTCCGATAATAGGGTCGGAATGCGCTGTCCGTCGCCGCTCGATGCAGCTCCGATGGATATGTGTCAAAGACATCCGCCATGCCATTCCCCGGGCTTTCTGTCGACTGTCTCCACACAGAATCGGAAAAAGCGTGGATCCGCAACTCGCGTACGATTCAGCGGACTCTGTCGCACGGAAAGCGATTATATAAATGGAAAATAGTATTGTCTTGACACCCCTGGCACCGGTTGATGAGTTTCTCTCAGGCATGCGCGGAGTTCCCGAGACCATTGGAATGGCGGCGCTGTTCACCGGAGAACCGCCGCCGCTCGGCGCGCTGCGCGAGAGGGTCGCCGAGCGCTGGGGTGAGCTGCCCCGGCTGCGCCAGGTGCTCTGCCCGCCCGCTCCTTCTCCGTGGCTGCGACGCCGCCACCGGTGGCAGGTGCTCGACCGCTTCGATGCCCGCCACCATGTCTTCGCGGCCGACGACGGTACGGAGCTGTCCGACCTGCTCGGCCGGCTCGTGGCCCGGCCCCTGCCCGCCAAGGCTCCGCCCTGGCAGCTGCGGACCGTACGTACGGGCGAGGGGTTCGCCATCGTGCTGACCGCCCATCACGCGCTGCTGGACGGACGGTCCCTGGAGCGCCTGCTGACCCGGCTCTTCGACGGCGACCCGGGGCGCGGCTCCGGGACGAGCAGCGGCGTATCGGCCGTACGGACGCTCCGCGCCCGCACCGCGGTACCGGCGCCCCGGCTGCGCTCCGCGATGGGCCCCGGCCGGGGTCTCCCGGTGCCGGTGCCCCGGCCGTCGCGGCCCCAGCAGCCTCAGCGGCTGGACCTCGCCTGGACGGAGGTGGACGCGCGCGCCATGAAAGCCGCCCGCAGGTCCCTGCCCGGGATGGGCGCGAGCCTCAATGAACTGCTGCTGGCCGGGGCGGCGGGCGCCCTGCGTACCGTCCACGGCGAACCCGCCCGGTGGCCCGGCGCACCGCGCCCGCTGTACGCCGCGTTCGCGGTGGACCTGCGTACCCCACAGGAGAACGAGGTGCTCGGCAACCGCATCTCGGTGGTGCGGGTACCGCTCCCGGTGACCGCCGGCGATGCCGGCGAGCGGCTGGCGGCCTGCCAGGGCCTGCTGGCCGCCTACGGACCCGTAGCTGGCCCCGACATGGCCGGCGGCATCGTCAACACAGCCGCGCGGCTGGGCCCTTGGGCGCTGCGGGCGCTGACCGCGCGGGTCACCTCGCCCCGGTACGTGGCGGTGGCCGGAGCGGTCATGAAGTGGCCGCGCGGTACGTGGTCCCTGGACGGCAGGCCGCTGGAGCGGGTGGTTCCGCTGCCTCCCGTACCGGTGGCGGGGACGGTCGGTCTCGCCCTGACCGACTGCGGGGGCGCCTTCACCCTCTGCGCGGTCAGCCACACCTTTCCGGGCCACGCCCGGCTGCTGGCCGACGCCTTCATCCGCGAACTGCCGGCCCTCGGCCTCACGGCCCGTCCGGCGGCAGGTCGGTCGTAAGGTCCGCCCACACCTGCTTGCCGCCGCTGAGCGGCACGGAGCCGCACGACGCCGACACCGACTCCACGAGCAGGATGCCCCGGCCGCCCGTCGCCTCCCAGTTCACGATCGTCGGTTTGACCGGTGTACGCGGCGAGGAGTCGCTCACCGCGACGCGCAGCCGCTCCCCGGCGAGTGTGAGGTCGAGGCGCACCGGCCCCTGGGTGTGCACCAGGGCATTGGTGACCAGTTCGGAGACGATGAGCAGAGTCTCGTCGGACTGCTCGGTCACGCGCCACGCGCGTAGCGTGCGGGAAGTGAACCGGCGGGCGTGCGCGACGGCGTCGGGCAGCCGCCACACCGTCCACCCCGCCCGCTGCGGCAGGACGCCTATCCCGTCGTAACGGAGCAGCAGCAGCGCCACATCGTCGTCGCGCCGGTTGGCCCCGCCGAGCAGCTGGTCCGCCATCCGCCCGGCATCGGACGGGTCGGCGGTGGACAGTACGTCGCACACGCGGCGCAGGCCCTCCTCCAGGTGCAGGGTCGACGATTCGACCAGGCCGTCCGTCAGCAGGGTAAGGACCGCGCCGGGGGCCAGAGCGGCCGAGGACATCGGATACTCCGCCTCGGCGAGCACGCCCAGCGGAGGGCCGCCCTCGATCGTCACCTCCCGGGTGGTGCCGTCCGGGTCGCGCAGCAGCGGCGGCAGATGGCCCGCCCGTACGCACCAGGCGGTGCCCTCCTCCATGTCGATGGCGACATAACAGCAGGTGGCGAAGAGGTCGGTCTCCATTCCGACGAGCAGGCGGTTGGCGCGGGAGACGACCACGTCGGGCGGGTGGCCCTCCACGGCGTACGCCCTGATCGCGGTACGCATCTGGCCCATGATGGTCGCGGCCGCGGCGCTGTGGCCCTGTACGTCGCCGACGACCAGCGCGACATGGTTCTCGGAGAGCGGGATCACGTCGTACCAGTCGCCGCCCACTTCCAGTCCCACCGTCGCGGGCAGATAGCGGGCGACGGCCACCCCGCCGGGCAGCTTCGGAAGATGGCGCGGCAGCAGGCTGCGCTGGAGCATCGTGGCGAGCTCGTGCTCGGCGTCGAAGGCGTGGGCGCGCACCAGGGCTTGGCCGACCAGCCCGGCGGTCGCGGTGAGCAGAGACCTTTCCTCGGGGCCGAAATCGTGGGGCCCGTCCCAGCCGACCAGGCACGCGCCGGCGAAGGTTCCCGCGGCGGGGAGCGGCAGGACCGCGAGACCGCCGGGGCCGACGCCCGCGAGGCCTGGTTCAAGGGTGGAGCCCGCCGTCCACAGGCTCGTACGGCCCTCGCGCAGGGCGGATTCCAGGGTCGGCAGGGCGTCGGCTGGCGGGTCGGGCCACTCGGAGCGCCATTCGGAGCGCCAGAGGTCCGGCCAGGCTTCGGGTTCCGGCGGGTCGAGGACGGTGACCACCAGCCGGTCGCCCTCGCGTTCCATGAGCGCCACCCGGTCGGCTCCCAGCGGGGCGCGCAGGGCGGCGACAACCGTCCTGCTGACGTCGTGGACGGTCGTCGCGCCGGCCAGGGCGGCGGCGAGCCGCTGCACCCGGGAGACCTCGTCGGCGCTGGGCCGCAGATGCGAGGCGTCGGCGAGCACGCCGAGCACCCGGGTGGGCCTGCCCTCGGCGTCCGTGAGCACCCGGCAGCGCAGGCGGAGCCAGCGCAGCTCGCCGGTGGGGCGGCGGATGCGGAACTCCAGCTCCCGGCCGCGGGAGGCCGTACGGGCCGGTTCGACGATGGACATGAGCGCGGGCAGGTCGTCGGGGACGGTGTGCGCGAGCAGGGTCTCCACGCGTCCGTCGAACTCCTCCGGAGGTATGTCGACAAGGTCGAGGACGCGGCGGTCCGCGTCGATCCGGCCGGTGCGGAGGGTCAGGGTGAACGAGCCGACGCTGAGGCGGTCCAGGGCGGGGCCGAGGACAGGGAGGGGCCCGGCGCGGTCGATGGCGTGGGTGCCGATATGGGTGTAGGAGTGCCCGGCGAGGGCGCGGGCCTGCGCGCCGGTCTGGGTGCTCGCTTCGGCTCCCGCTTCGAGCCAGGCGGTGATCTGGTCGGCGTAGAGCTCCAGAAAGTTGCGCCGTTCCGCGTCGAAACCGTCGTCCACGTCGTCCACGACGATCAGGCAGCCCAGCGGAGCGCCGCCGCCGTTCGCACCGAGCGGCAGCGCGCCCAGCGAGATGTTGGCGGGCAGGGTCTCCGGGGGATTCTCGCCGTAGGCCGCGAGCCCCGCCGCGTTCAGCCACAGCGGGCGGCCGGTCTGGAAGGCGTCCACCACGGGCGTACGGCCGGACAGGGGATAGCTGGGCGACAGTCCGTACAGCGCGCCGGAGCCTCCGGCCGACTCCGCGAGCCGCAGGCTGTCGTGCCGCTTGTTGAGCACGTAGACGGCTGCCAGGACGGCCCCGCCGAATACCCTGATCTGCTCTCTCACTGCCCGCCGTGCCTCCGTAGCCGGGAGGGCCGGTCACTTCCGGCCATATCCAGCGACTTCCAGCCTAGGGAAGGTGGGTCACGTGTGCGGCCTTCTGGTCGGGTTCTTTCCTTCCGGTCCGCACTCCGGGGGAGCCCGGAACCCGCCCGCCGCCCGCCGCCCGCCGCCCGCCGCCCGCCGCCCGCCGCCCGCCGCTGGAAGGTATCTTGAAAGAGTCGCAATTATGTATTAGTCGGCTTTTATCCGACGGTGGTGATGAGCGCCGATGGATCGATCCGCCGCCGCTCCGCGTCAGGATGAGGGGGGAGCCTTCGTACCCCCCGCAGTGGCGGTCTCGGCTGCCGTGAACGCGCGGGGAACCATTACGGCGTGGAGCCCGGGTTCCACACACCTGCTCGGCCACACGGCCGAGGAGGCCATCGGCCGCCGGGCGGCCGAGCTCCTCGCCGAACCCGAAGAGACCGCGGCGGAAGTGGCAGACGTCGCCGCGACGGCCCGGCGGTGCCTGGCCGAGCGATCGGGCTGGTCCGGCGAGCTCGCCCTGCGCCACCGGGACGGCGGCGTACTGCGGATGACAGTGCGGGCCCTCCCCGCCGTGGACGCGGCGGGCGCATGGCAGTGGCTGCTGACGGCGGCCCCGGACGACGCCCACGCGCAGCTCGTGGAGTGGGCCTTCGACGACTCCCCACTCCTCCTCGCCGTCTACGGCCTCGACGGCCGCATTCTGCGGATGAACGCCGCGACCCGGCGCGTGCTCCATCTGGCCGATGAGCCGGTCGTCGGGCGGTTCCTGGAGGAGGTGTACCCGGAGGCCGAGCAGGCCGTGACAGCCGTGAAGACCGCCGTGACAGCCATGGAGACCGGCGAACCGTCCCCTGTCGTCTTCTCGTCCGTCGTGCGCGGGGTCGGGGAGAGCGGTGTGCCCGTCCTGTACGAGATGTCCGACGCTACGCCGGGCCATCCGCCCGAGAGCGCCTGGGCCGTCAACCTGTCCCCCGTACGGGACCGGGCCGGTCGCGTACGGGCGGTGTTCACCGCCGGATTCAACATCACGAAGCAGTATCTGGCCCGGCAGCGGCTGGCCCTCCTGAACGAGGCGAGCAACCGTATCGGCACCACTCTGGATGTCACATGGACCGCGCAGGAGCTGGCGGACATGGTGGTGCCCCGGCTCGCCGACTTCGTCACCGTGGATCTGCTGGCGCCGGTGCTGGAAGGCGGCGAACCGTCGCCGTTCCCCCCGACCGGCCTTCAGCCGCTGCGCCGCGCCGCGCATCAGTCGGTCGTCGCGGGCATCCCGGAGGCGGTCGTCGCCCCCGGTGAGGTGGACCTGTATCCGGACTACGCCCCCGCCATCCGCTCCCTGGCCTCCGGCGAACCCCTGCTGATCGGGCTCGGCGATCCCGGCTTCGCCCGCTGGCTGAGCGAGGACCCGCTACGGAAGGAGCGGTTCCGTACGTACGGATTCCACTCGGTGATCGCGGTGCCGCTGCGCGCCCGCGGCACCACCCTGGGAGTGGCCGTACTGCTCCGGCACCGGCCGGAGCCCTTCGTACAGGACGATCTCGTGCTCGCCACGGAACTCGCGGCGCGCGCGGCGGTCTGTGTGGACAACGCCCGGCGCTACACCCGGGAGCGCAGCACCGCCCTGGCGTTGCAGCGCAGCCTCCTTCCGCAGCAGCTCTACGGGCAGGCGGCCGTCGACGCGGCCTCCCGCTATCTGCCGGCGGGTATCCAGGCGGGCATCGGCGGCGACTGGTTCGACGTCATCCCGCTGTCCGGGACGCGCGTCGCGCTGGTCGTGGGCGATGTGGTCGGGCACGGCATCCACGCGTCGGCCACGATGGGCCGGCTGCGCACCGCCGTACGCACGCTCGCCGACGTCGATCTGCAGCCGGACGAGCTGCTGACCCACCTGGATGATCTCGTGGCTGCCTTCACCGATCACCACGACGCGTTCGCGCCTGCTGCCGAGTCCGCAGCCGAGCCGACCGGCGCGTCGGCCGCCGCGTCCGCATCGGTCGGCGTGTCCGTCGGCGCGTCCCCGGCCGCCGGCGAGATCGGGGCGACATGCCTGTACGCGATCTACGACCCGGTCTCGCGCCGCTGCCTGCTCGCCAGCGCGGGGCATCCGCTGCCCGCGATCGTCGCCCCGGACGGCTCGGTCACCTTCGTCAAGGCGTCCGTGGGGCCTCCGCTGGGCGTGGGCGGCCTGCCCTTCGAGGCCACGGAGGTGGAGCTGGCCGAGGGCAGTCTGATCGCCCTCTACACCGACGGCCTCGTCGAGTCGCGCGACCGTGACTTCGACGAAGGGCTCGGCATACTGCGGACGGAGCTGGCCCGGTCGGCGCCGTCGCTGGAGGAGACCTGCGACCAGGTCATGCGGGCGCTGCTGCCCGAGCGGCCCATGGACGACGCGGCCCTGCTGATCGCCCGGACCCGGGCGCTGGACTCGGAGCACGTCGCCACCTGGACCCTGGACGCCGATCCGGCACTGGTCTCCTCCGCCCGCAAGACGGTGTCCGACCAGCTGACCGCGTGGGGCCTGGAGGAGGCGGGTTTCGTCACCGAGCTCGTGGTCAGCGAGCTGGTCACCAACGCGATCCGGTACGCCCGGCCGCCCATCTCGCTGCGGCTGATCCGCGGGGAGTCGTCGCTCATCTGCGAGGTGTCGGACGCCAGCTCCACGGCTCCGCACATGCGGCGGGCGCGCGCGTTCGACGAGGGCGGGCGGGGCCTGCTGCTCGTCGCCCAGCTCACTCAGCACTGGGGCACGCGCCAGACGGCGACGGGCAAGACGATCTGGGCGGAGCAGGATCTGACGCCGGATGCCGGGACGCTGTTCGCGGGGGTGGCGGACGCGGAGTGGTAGGCGGGTGGTGGGCGGAGGGTAGGCGGAGGGCTGGTCCGTTTGGCTGTCGTACGACATGCGGGGTGCCGCGAGGGCCGTTAAAACTGGAGTCATGGCCACCAAACACCCAGTCAAGGCAGTCCTTGAGGGCGGCCCGGACGATCTGCCCGAGCGCATCGTCCCGATCACCCCTCCCGGACAGGAGCTGAAGATCCCGCACCGCGGCGGATACGAGCACTTCAAGACGACGCCGCGGCATCAGGACACTCCGGAGGGGCGACTGCCTGTCTACGAGTGGTGGGAGCGTACCGAGATCGCCGAATAGGCCGTGCCGTGCAATCTCGGGGCGAGCGCGCTGGACGAACCGTTCCCTGGAGACTGAGCGGGAGTGAGTCCTGTTGCCAGAGCCCATGCTCAGCCGTGTGTCCCGAACGGTGTTGGGCACACTGGTCTCCCGCTTTCGCTCCACTGCCGGGCGGCACGCATCTCGTGCGTGGTCCGGGAATGTGGGGGCGGGTTTCCTCACGCCCTGGCGTGCCCGGTCGGGCCTGGACGGTCCGATGCCCGTAACGATCGCTCTGGTCGTTACGGGGCGGTGTCGTCCGTCGCCTGATCGGGTGCCCCAGGGCGCGCCGTGCGATCGCCACGGCTGCCGCGTCGTGTCGAGTGGTCTTCCTGGTGGGGGTGGTGAGGGGTTTTTGCCAGTGCTGGGCGCCCCAGCGGCTGGTGTAGGCCGGGTCGACCGCGACAATCGCGATGTCTTGTTCGGCGGCCATCGATACCAGCCGGGCCTTGAGCTTGGCGGTCGGGAAGCGGGAGAGCAAACGCCGGAAGCGCTTGTTGCGGCCGTGCCGCTCCCGGCACCTTCCGTCGGCGAAGTCGAGGTCCTCGATCGCGATCGCCGCCGCGCCGCCGCGGCGAGCGTGGTGCAGCAGCCTGGTCAACGCGTGGCGGATCTGTGCGTCGCGGTGGGCTGTGGTGCCGGACAGGTCGTAGAAGAAGCGCTGCGGCTCGCCGACCGGGTTGCCGTGCACATCCAGACGCCAGGCGGCAAGGTGATCGTCATTCATGTCCACCCCCACCACACCTTGGGTCAGCGCCGCCTGAAGGGGCAGCACCGGGATGGCGGCGCGCTGCCAGGAGGCGGTCACATACCAACGGTCCCGCACCGTGTCGTGGTGGATGCGGTAGGCCACCGCCCGATTCGCCATGATCCGATCACGCCACTCCCCACCCCGGTGCTGGAAGGCCACGGTCGCGTCCAGCACGTACCGGCCGTGTGGTGCATTGGCCAGATGGGCCGGCGGAGCAGGGAGTTTGAGGCAGACCTGTCCGGTGTCGGTGATGCGGATCGTTTCATTGCCGAACCGCTTGCCGGACTCCCCGTCCGCGGACAAGAACATCCGCGCCGCCTGCCACCACTCCCGCCACGCCTCCTCGCTGAGCTGCGCCTGGTCCAGGTGATGGCGGGTGCGGGCGAGCTGCTTGCCGCCGCGCACCACCCGGACCCGGCCCGCCGCCCAGTCCGCCTCCACCCGCTCCAGCCGCGCCTTCAGGGCGTGCAGGCGGCGGGACTTGGCATGCCACTCCACCCGCGAGCCGTAGCCGCGTACCAGCCCGACCCGCCGATCGGCCTTCGCGCCCAGCGGGCGCGCCAGCCGGGCCTCGATCGACGCGATCTGCCCCCGCAGCCACACCTCGTGGGCGGCCTGGCCGCGCCGGGCCAGCGCCCACTGATCATGCGTCGCCTTGGTGATACTGCCTGCCCACCGCGCCGACGAGCTCCCGGTCAGTGTCCGCTTACGCACCGCCCATCCGGCCGCGTCATGCGCCAGCCCCTGGCGGGACCGGGCGGCAAGATCACCACAGGCCGGCGACCCGAGGAACACACCCACCTCAGCCAGCACCACCGCATCCGCCTGCGACACGCGTAGCCGGTCCCGGATCGCCATCCCCGACGGGCCGGGCACCACAAACGACGCCGCCACCTCACGGACCACCTCATCACCAGTGGCGTGGACATGTTCCTGAGCCACTACGGCACGGAGACCACGGAGACCACGGAGGCAGGTGGGGTTGCGTAGAAATAGCTGGGTACGCGGTGTACGAGGTCTACGGGGTTTACGTGGCCTCTGTCTCCCCGTCTCCCTGACTTGGGGGTGAACCACCGTGCAGTTCACCAATCGCGATGACGCGGGACGGCGTCTCGCCGAGGCCCTCCGGCGCTACGAGAAACACGATCCTGTCGTCCTGGGCCTGCCCCGGGGCGGAGTCCCGGTGGCCTTCCATGTGGCACAGGCGCTCGACGCCCCCCTCGACGTGATCGTCGTCCGCAAACTCGGCGTCCCGTACCACCGTGAGCTGGCGTTCGGCGCCATCGGGGAAGGCGGCGTACGCGTGATCAGCGACGATGTCGTCCGGCGCGGCGGGATCGGCCAGGCGGATGTGCTGTCCGTCGAACAGACCGAGGAGGAGGAACTCGCCCGGCAGGCACGGCGCTTCCGCAAAGGCAGGCCGCGGACCCCGCTGGACAGCCGCACGGTGATCCTCATCGACGACGGGATCGCCACCGGGGCCACGGCGGAGGCCGCGTGTGAAGTCGTACGAGCGCAGGGCGCGGCCCGCGTCGTACTGGCGGTACCGGTTGCCCCGCCGGACGCGATCAACCGGCTGGGCGCCGTCGCGGACGACGTGGTGTGCCTCTACACGCCGCCCGTGTTCGCGGCCGTCGGCGAGTGGTACCAGGACTTCTCCCAGACGACCGACGACGAAGTCGTCTCCCTCCTCGCACAGGCCTCGGCCATGGCCTCGCCCACAGCCGCGGGCGAGGCCATGCCCCCGCCCATCCGCGAGGTCACGGACATCGGCGAGATAGAGGTGGAGGTCGACGCGGCCGGAATCCCGCTGCCCGGAGACCTCACGCTGCCCGAGGACACCGAGGCGATAGTGATGTTCGCCCACGGCTCGGGCAGCAGCCGCCGCAGCCCGCGCAACCGTCTGGTGGCGGAGGCCCTGAACGAGGTGGGCCTGGGCACCCTGCTCTTCGACCTGCTCTCGCCGGTGGAGGAGGCCGACCGGGCGAACGTCTTCGACATCGAGACCCTGGCCCAGCGGCTGACCGACGCCACCGAGTGGCTGCGGCGGCGCGAGTCCGTCCCGATCGGCTACTTCGGGGCGAGCACCGGAGCCGCGGCGGCGCTGCGGGCGGCGGCGGCACCCCAGGCGGACATCGGCGCCGTGGTCTCCCGCGGCGGCCGGCCCGACCTGGCGGGTCCGCTGCTCGGCGACGTACGGGCGCCCACGCTGCTCATCGTCGGCGGCGACGATGCGACGGTGCTCGACCTCAACCGTCAGGCGCAGTCCGAGCTGCGCTGCGTGAACCAGCTGGAGGTCGTCCCGGGCGCGACGCACCTCTTCCAGGAGCCGGGCGCTCTGGAGGAGGTCGCCGACCTCGCGAAGAACTGGTTCACCAGGCACTTGATGCCGACGCGCTCCCGTTGACCGCTCACGTCACCGCGATCAACAGGCCCAGTGTCACCACGGCGACGACACCGCCGCACAGCGCCAGCGTTGCGGACCGCGCCTGGGCGGACGGGTCCGTGCTGCCGACGCGGGACAGGCCGAGGGCAGAGGTCAGGAGCAGGGCGAGGGCTGCCGCGGAGAAGGCGGCGATCAACGAATCAATCACGCGGCGACAATCTCACGGACCGTCAGGTGTCGCACTCCGGAGACACGCGGTCGGGGGATCCGCACGGCGTGCCGTCCCCGAACGCGCGCAGCGCGTCGGTGAGCCACTTCGTCCAGAAGGTCTCCAGCTCGATACCTCCGCGCAGCACCAGATGACGCAGCCGGTCCTGTCCCGTCAGCAGCCGCGCGACCGGGAAGTCGCGCTCCTCGATCTCCTCGTACTCGGCCAACTGTCGCCGGTGGAGCTCCAGATGACGCCTCAGCTCCGCACCGAGGCCTTCCCCGCCGACCACTCCCGCCGCGCGCAGCCGCAGCAGCAGCGGGTCGCGGACGGGCTTGGGGTCCTCGGGCCTGGCGACCCACTCCGCCAGGTCCTCGCGGCCCGCTGGCAGGACTTCGTACTCCTTCTTCTGCCCACGGGTCGGCTGCACGGACGGCAGGGCGCGGATCTTCCCCGCCTGCTCCAGTTTCCCCAGCTCGCGGTAGATCTGCTGATGGGTCGCCGACCAGAAGTAGCCGATCGACTTGTCGAAACGGCGCGTCAGCTCCAGCCCGGAGGAGGGCTTTTCGAGCAGGGCGGTGAGGATGGCGTGCGGGAGGGACATGCCGTCGATCCTAGGGAGGGGTCTCAGAGGCTCGCGGCGAGCCGTGTGCCCTGCTCGATGGCGCGCTTCGCGTCGAGTTCGGCGGCCACGTCCGCCCCGCCGATGAGGTGTACGGAGTGCCCCGCGGCGCTCAGCTCCTCGTACAGCGCGCGCCGCGGCTCCTGCCCGGCGCACAGGACGACCGTGTCGACGGGCAGGACGCTGCGCACGCCGTCGACGGTCAGGTGCAGCCCCTCGTCGTCGATCCGCTCGTACGTCGCCCCCGCCGTCATCGTGACCCCGCGGTGCTTGAGCTCCGTACGGTGGATCCAGCCCGTCGTCTTGCCGAGACCGGCGCCCACCTTGCCCGCCTTGCGCTGGAGCAGGTGCACGGAACGCGGCGGCTTCGGGCGTTCGGGGGCGGTCAGTCCGCCCGGCGCGCTGTAGTCGGTGTCCACGCCCCACTGGCGGAAGTACGTCCCGGCGTCCAGGCTCGCGCCCTCGCCGCCGTCGGTCAGGAACTCGGCGACGTCGAAGCCGATGCCGCCCGCGCCGACGACCGCGACGCGCTGCCCGACCTGCGCGCCGTCGCGTAGGACGTCGAGGTAGCCGAGGACGGAGGGGTGGTCGACGCCGGGTATCTCGGGGATCCGCGGTGTGACCCCGGTGGCGACGACGATCTCGTCGTACGCGTCGGCGCCGAACGTCGCCACGTCGACCCGGGCCCCCAGCCGGACCTCCACACCGCGCAGTTCGAGCTGCGTACAGAAGTAGCGCAGGGTCTCGTTGAACTCTTCCTTGCCGGGGATCCGTTTGGCGACGTTCAGCTGGCCGCCGATCTCCTTCGCCGCGTCGAAGAGCGTGACCTCGTGGCCGCGCTCGGCCGCCGAGACCGCGCAGGCGAGCCCGGCGGGTCCCGCGCCGACCACGGCGACGCGCTTACGGCGGCGGGTCGGGGTCAGCATCAGCCCGGTCTCGGTCTCGTGGCAGGCACGCGGATTGACCAGGCAGGAGGTGATCTTCCCGCTGAAGGTGTGGTCCAGGCAGGCCTGGTTGCAGCCGATGCAGGTGTTGATGGTCTCCGCGCGGTCCGCCGCCGCCTTGGCGACGAACTCGGGGTCGGCGAGGAAGGGGCGGGCCATCGACACCATGTCCGCGCGTCCCTCGGCGAGCAGCCGCTCGGCGACCTCAGGCGTGTTGATGCGGTTGCTGGTCACCAGCGGGATGGAGACGGACCCCATGAGCTTCCGCGTCACCCAGGTATACGCGCCGCGCGGCACGGAGGTCGCGATGGTGGGGATACGGGCCTCGTGCCAGCCGATCCCGGTGTTGATGATCGTCGCCCCGGCGGCCTCGATCTCCTGGGCGAGCGTGATCACCTCTTGGAGGGTCGATCCGCCGGGCACCAGGTCGAGCATGGAGAGCCGGTAGATGAGGATGAAGTCCTGACCGACGCGCTCACGGGTACGGCGGACGATTTCGAGCGGGAGGCGGATCCTGTTCTCGTACGAGCCGCCCCAGCGGTCGGTGCGGTGGTTGGTGGCGCTCGCGATGAACTCGTTGATGAGGTAGCCCTCGGAGCCCATGATCTCGACGCCGTCGTACCCGGCGGACCGCGCCAGCTCCGCCGCCCGTACGAAGTCCTCGATGGTCTCCTCGACCTCGGCGTCCGTGAGGGCGTGCGGGAGGTACGGGCTGATGGGGGCCTGAAGGGCGCTCGGCGCGACGAGGTCGGCGTGGTACGCGTACCGGCCGAAGTGGAGGATCTGCATCGCGATCCGGCCGCCCTCGGCGTGCACGGCGGCGGTGACGGTGCGGTGGCCCGCGGCCTCGGCGTCGTTGGTGAGCTTGGCGCCGCCCTCGTAGGGACGGCCCCGGTCGTTGGGGGCGATGCCGCCGGTGACGATGAGGCCGACGCCGCCGCGGGCACGGGCGGCGTAGAAGGCGGCCATGCGCTCGAAACCGTGGTCCGCCTCTTCGAGGCCGATGTGCATCGAGCCCATGAGCACCCGGTTGGGGAGGGTCGTGAACCCGAGGTCGAGGGGGTTCAGGAGATGCGGGTAGGGGGTGGGGCTCGGGCTCATCGGGCGCCTCCTTGGGCGGGTTCGTGAGCCCAGTTCTAGCGTCCGCGAGAGGTTTATGCAACAAAGTGCAAAACCTTGCCCACACACACTGCGACAATCGTGCGAATAAGCCGTTCGAGTGACGATGGCGACTTTCCCGGCCGGGTGCCCCA
Source organism: Streptomyces sp. NPDC052236 (assembly GCF_044548015.1). Lineage (NCBI taxonomy): Bacteria > Bacillati > Actinomycetota > Actinomycetes > Kitasatosporales > Streptomycetaceae > Streptomyces > Streptomyces sp. NPDC052236. The sequence goes on from NZ_JBIUBL010000001.1 coordinate 462,595, forward strand.
TTGGGCTCATAGCGTCTTCGCTGTGGTGGGATGGCAGCAGCTGAGCGCACTGGGGATCGCGGCGATCATTGGCTCGCAGGGGGCGGGGGTGGGAGTCGGCCCTTCGCCACCGGGCGTGCCTGACGTATCGGTCTCGGTGTCGGCACCGGTGTCGGTCTCGGTCTCGGTGTCGATCTACTTCGAGGACTGCAAGCGTCCTCCCTGGCCTCCGACGCCTCCGGCACCTCCCACGCCTCCGACGCCTCCGGCACCTCCGCCACCGGCGCCGAGTCCGTCCGTACCGACTCCGCCCGCTCCGAGTCCTCCTCCCGAGCCCCGGCCGTCGCCACCGGCTGAACGCCCATCGCAGCAGCCCGCCGAGCCGGAGGAGCCGCGCGTACCCCCGAAGCCCCCGGAGCCCCCGGAACCCCGGGAGAGTCAGGGACCCGCGCCCGCTCCCGCTCCCGCTCCCGCCCCGCCCGCGAAACCCGCGTCGCCGCCCAGCGCCCAGGCCCTACGCGACTACCGCCCCGCAACCGGGAAGCCGGCCGACTCCGGGCCGTCCCTGGTGGCCCTGATGCTGCTGGTCACCACCCCCGCCGTGCTCGCGGCGGCCCTGCTCCGGCCCCGCTCACGCTCCGCCGGCTCGCGCCGCGGCTCCTCCTGATTCGGAGAAACCCTCATGTCGGAATGGCTGGTCCTGTCCATCGCGATGGCCGCCGCGTGCGCCGTCGTCCTGGTACTGGCGGTCCTCAGGCAGCGCAGGCTGAACAGAGCGGCCGGAGCCGGGGAGGAGGAAGACCCCGACGAGACCCCGGACGTCCTTGAGTACATGACGATGATGGTCGGCGTCGTGTACGCGATCGTGCTCGGGCTCGCCATCGCCGGGGTCTGGGAGGCCCGCAGCGCCGCGCAGGACGGCGTACGCCGCGAGGCGCAGGCGCTGTACGAGATCACCCAGCGGGCGGAGGTGTACCCCGACGGCGTACGGGATCGCATTCGCACGGACATCGACCGGTACGTGGAGCACGTCGTCCACAAGGAGTGGCCGCGGATGCTGGCCCACAACGAGCTGTCGGACAGGGGTGCGGAACTGCTCGGCGCGGTACGCGCGGACATCGCGGAGCGCAAGCCCGCCAACGAGCTGGAGGCCCAGGCCTATCAGCCGCTGGTCGACCAGGTCGCCACGGCGGACGACGCGCGCAACGCGCGTGCGCAGAACGCGGAGGCGACGCTGCCGGGGGTCGTGTGGTTCGGGCTGATCATCGGGGCGCTGGTCACCGTCGGCCTGATTTTCGCCCTGCAGATCGGCCACTCACGCAGAGAGGTGATGGTCGCCGGGTTGTTCAGCGCGCTGATCGCGTTTCTGCTCTTCCTGGTCTGGGACTTCGACGCGCCGTTCGGGCGATCGGGCACGGAGTCCGCGGACGCGTTTCACCAGTTGTTCGCGAATGCGGTTCGGGGGAGCGGGGTTTCGGGCTGACAGCTCCGCGCGGGTTCCTTGTACCCTAGGGCGTACGTAGGGCGTTGGGGCGATGCGGCGCAAATCTGCCGCACGGGTGTGGGGGCACCGCCCCACAGGCGGCCAGGGGCCCGTACGCTCCGCGGCGGAGCCGCAGGAGCGGACGGCGTGAGGCGTGAGCCCCCAGGTCTGCCGCGACGCGAAGCTGCCGCACGGGCTGCGGAGCGCAGCCCGCACACGATCCGGGCCCTTCGCGGCGAAGCCGCCGGAGCACCGGGGTGGTGTGGGGCGTCAGCCCGCACGTCTGCCACGGCGCGAAGCTGCCGCCGGGGTGCGGGGCGCAGCCCGCATACGATCGAAGCCGCCGGAGCACAGGGATGTGGAGCGTGAGCCCGCGTCTCCTCCGGCCCCTCCGCGGCGAAGCCGCTGGAGCACGGGGCGTGGGGCGTCAGCCCCAGGACTGCTGCCGCGGCGCGAAGCTGCCGCACGGGCTGCGGGGGCAACCCGCACACGATCCAGCCCTCCGCGGCGAAGCCGCCGGAGCACCGGGGGTGTGGGGGCGTCAGCCCCCGCGAACCCTCCCCTCCCCGCCAGGGGGTCTGGGGGCGCAGCCCCCAGTTAAGGGAAGGGGCGGGGTGGGGGAAACAACCCCGGTCACCCCACCCCGTTACTTCGGCGCATGCTCCCCCACATAAAACAGCAGCCACACAAACCCCGCGAAAATATGCGTCACGAACACATACACAAAGACCCGCAGCGCGACCCCCCGCTCCTTCCAGCCCTCGCTCTCGCTCACCGCAGCCTCCCGCCGGTCCGGCTCCCAGGAGCGCATCCCCCAGGTCCCCGACCCAGCGTACGAGAGCGCACCCGTTCAACCGTTCAACGGTTCAACCACTCACCACGCCCCGTTGCCTGACTTTGCGTAGGCTTGAGCTATACGCCCGGAGGTGGTGGCTATGGCAGACACGGGCAGGATCGTCGTCGGCGTGGACGGCTCCGAGCCGTCCACCAGGGCCCTGCGCTGGGCCGCACGGCAGGCCGCGCTCACCGGGGACACGGTGGAGGCCGTGATCAGCTGGGAGTACCCGGCCGCCGGATGGGCCGCGCTGGTGCCGGGGCTGCCCACCGACTTCGACCCCGAGAAACTCGCCGGTCAGATCCTCAGCGGCTCCGTGGAGGAGACCCTCGGAGCCGAGGCCGCAGCCACCGTCACCCAGAAGGTGATGATCGGCAACGCCGCGCAGGCCCTGTTGGAGCGGGCCGACGGCGCCTCGCTGCTGGTCGTCGGCAACCACGGCTACAGCGGCTTCCGCGCGACACTCCTCGGGTCGGTCGGACTGCACCTCACCCAGCACGCCCCGTGCCCCGTGGTCGTCGTACGCGGCAACGTCGGCGGCACCGTCGAGTGAGCCGGAGACCCGGACACGCTCACTTCCGGTTGTACAGCCGCATCGTCACCGAGCCGAACACCACCACCAGCAGCACCCCCCACCCCAGCGACCACGCGATGTCCGCCGCCGGCCAGTTCCCCTCCATCAGCTCCCGTACCGCCGTCGCCACATGCGTGACCGGGTTGTTGTTCACAAACGCCTGCAGCCACCCCGGCATCGTCTTCGGGTCGACGAAAACATTGCTCAGGAACGTCAGCGGGAAAATCACCATCATCGAGACGCCCATCACCGACTTCTCGGTCCGCAGCAGCAGCCCGAACATCGTCCACACCCACGAGAACGCGAACGAGAAGACCAGCAGCAGCGCCACCCCGAGCACCACGCCGACCGGCCCGCCGTGCGGCCGGTAGCCGATGATCACGCCGACCGTCAGCATGACCGCCGACGCGAGCAGATAGCGGACCACATCGCCCAGCAGATAGCCCACCATCGGCGCGGGCCGCCAGATCGGCAGCGTACGGAAGCGGTCGAAGACGCCCTTCGTGATGTCCGTGTTGACCGCGACACCCGTGTACATCGTGATCATCACGACGCTCATCACCAGGATGCCGGGCAGCAGAAACTGGATGTACGCCGAGACCGACCCGGCCAGCGCCCCGCCGAAGAGGTACGTGTACATCAGCACCATCATGATCGGGAACGCCGTCACATCGAACAGCTGCTCCGGCACATGCTTGATCTTGAGCATGGCCCGCCAGCCGAAGGTGAGCGACGCGGACAGTGCGCTCGGCCGCGGCGGCCGAGTGCCCGTCACCAGCAGGGCGGCGAGATCGTCCGCCTTCGGGGCTTCGAGTGCGAGATCGAGGTCCTTGGAGGTGGTCGCGGTGCTCATGCCGCCGTCCCCTTCTGGTCGGTCAGGGCGAGGAAGACCTCGTCCAGGCTGGGCTGTCCCAGCGCGAAGTTGTCCACGGTGATTCCGGCGCGGGCCAGCTCGGACAGCGCCCGCGCGGCCTGTTCCGCCGCCCCCTGCTGCGTGCCGTGGCCGTTGATCCGGGCGGTCAGCGCCACCGGATCGGGGTCCAGCACCACTTCCGCGGCGAGGGCCGCGGCCAGGATCCGTTCGGCCTCCGGCCGCTGCTCCGCGTCACGCAGCCGCAGATGTACGGCGCCGGAACCGACCGAGGCCTTCAGCTCGCCCTTCGTACCCTCCGCGATCACCTTGCCGTGGTCGATCACGGCGATACGGGACGCCAGGTGGTCCGCCTCGTCCAGATACTGCGTGGTCAGCAGCACGGTCGTGCCCTGGGCGACGACCGCCCGCACGATGTCCCAGACCTGGTTGCGGCTGCGCGGGTCGAGCCCGGTGGTCGGCTCGTCCAGGAACAGCAGGTCCGGCACGTTCAGGATGGACGCGGCGATGTCGATACGGCGCCGCATGCCGCCCGAGTAGTTCTTCACCTGCTTCTCTGCCGCCTCGGACAGCCCGAACGCGTCCAGCAGCTGCGCGGCCCGCTCCCGCGCGGCTGGCTTGGAGTGGCCGAGCAGCCGGCCCAGGAGCACCAGGTTCTCCGTACCGGTGAGGTCCTCGTCGACCGAGGCGTACTGGCCGGTGAGGCTGACCCTGCCGCGTACGGCGTCGGCGTCCTTCTGCACGTCCTTGCCGAAGACGCGGGCCTCGCCCCCGTCCGGCCGCAGCAGGGTGGCGAGCATGCGTACGGCGGTCGTCTTGCCCGCGCCGTTCGGGCCGAGGAGACCGTAGACGGTGCCCGCGGCCACGCGCAGGTCGACACCGTCAACGGCCCGGTTCTGGCCGAACACCTTCACCAGGCCGTTTGTCTCGATTGCCAGATCAGTACTCATCGTCGGCAGTTCCCTCCTGTCGTGTCATGAGGAGAGACTCCGGCCGTCGGCATAACTCATCGCACAACTCATCCCCTCCTTGGCTACTCCCGCGTGTAGAAGATGTAGAAGCTCACGACGCCGGGCAGCACACCCGCCGCCACCCCCAGGCCTGCCGCCCTGAGCACACTCGACCCGCCCAGGCTGACCAGGAACCCGACGGCCATGGCGAACACCGCCCCGTACGCCAGCGCGCGCACCTCGCGCGGCAGCGTGTACTGCACCCGGCCCAGTGCGAACGCGAGCGCCGCGAAGACGGCGCCGGAGACCACGCCGAGTACGACGTTCCCACCCGTGACGGAGCCGCCGTCGCGTTCGATGAACGCCACGTAGAAGCCGTAGATCACGCCTAGGGCGATGGGCAGCGCCCAGGCGAGAGAACCGTGGTGATGCCGTGTGGGCACCGCTGCGTGTGCGGCCATGGCGGGAAGCTCCTTCCCTCTCGATGTGCGATCCGCGTGCTCCCTTTAGGGCACACCAACGCACCTCGGCAGGCAAGTCATGCCGGTCGGCCCCACCCTGAAGGGGTGCGTACGCTGCTTCTCGTGCTCGTGGCCCTCCTGACGCCGCTGAGCGCACTCTCCGTCTGGGTCGACCAGGAAGTCGACAACACCGACAGCTACGTCGCAGCGATGGAACCGCTCGCCTCGGATCCCGACGTGCACAACGCCATCTCCGTCCGTGTCAGCGCCGAGGTCATGAAGAGAGTCGACCCCCGTACGTTCCAGCAGCACGGTGTCCACAACCTGGTCCAGGAGGCGGTCGTCTCCTTCGCGGGCACCACCGCCTTCAAGACCGCCTGGACCACCGTTCACCGGGCCGCGCACACCGCCGTCGACCAGGCCCTGACCAACGGCGGGAACAACGCCGTCACCATCGACCTCGCACCCGTCACCGAGCAGGTGAAGCAGCAGCTCGGCCATGACGGCGAAGGGATGCCGTTCGTGGACCGCATCCCTGTCGAGGAGACCCGCATCACCATCCTGGAGTCCGGCCGGCTCGGCACACTGCGCGATGTCTTCCACGGGCTCCGGATCGCGGGGGTGTGGCTGCCGCCGGTGACTCTGGTGCTCGCGGCGTGCGCGGTGCTCCCCGCCGTACGCACCACGGGGCGCGTACGCCGTGCCCTGGTCGGCCTCGGCCTCGCCCTCACAGCGGGCGCCGTCCTGCTGCACACCGCCATCCGGGCGGGCCGGAGGCTCGTCCTCGCGGACCTGCCGCCGGACATGGACCGTCCGGCGGCAGGCGCGGTGTACGAGGCACTGACGGCGACACTGCGTACGACAGCGTGGTGGGTCCTGGCGGCGGGGCTCGCCCTGGCCCTGGCGGCTGTCGTGCTCACAGATCGCGGCGGTGTACGACGGACACGGCCACGACCGCCGCGACCAGCGGCCACAGCGCGAACACCACCCACGCCTCGGTGATCGTCTCCGGGTACTTGCCCGGCAGCGGGTATGTCCGCGCCGGGTTGCTGACCAGCGCCTCCCACGCGGTGAGCGGCATCGCGTTGCCGATTTCCTTCACCCACCGGTAGGTCTCGCCCTGGAAGAGCGCGGGGAGCAGGAGCAGCACCCCGACGACGGCGACGACGGTGCCCGTGGCGTGCCGGACGACGGCGCCGAGCGCCATGCCGACGAGCGCGCACACCGGCGCGAGCAGCGCGCTTCCCGCGACGGCGCGCAGCGCGCCGGGGTCGCCGATCGACATACCGTTCTTGCCGAGGATCGCCTGGGTGACGCCGAACGAGGTCGCCGAGACGACCGTGCCGAGTGCGAGCATCACCGCCGTGATGACGGCCACCTTGGCCGCCACCACCGGGCGGCGGGCCGGAACGGCCGCGAACGTCGTACGGATCAGTCCGCTGCTGTACTCGCCGAAGACGGCTATCGCGCCGACGCTCGCTGCGATGATCATGAGGATCTGAAAGGCGGGATCGACGAACGCGCTGCTCATCGGATCGAAGACGAAGTCGGGATTCAGGGGGTCGGCGGCCGGCTGATGGCGCAGGCGCTCGGCGTTGGACTGAGCGGAGTTCACATTGATCCCAATGACGACCAGCGCGCCGACGCCGAGGACCCAGTACGTCGACCGCAGCGACCACAGCTTGATCCACTCGGCGGCGACGAGGTCGCGGAAGCGTGATTCGTTCATCGTGCTTCTCCCGCGGGGTATTCGACGCTGTCGGCGGTGAGCTCCATGAAGGCATCTTCCAGCGATGCGGCGCGTGCGCTGAGTTCGTTGAGCATGATGCGGTGCTGGAAGGCGAGTTCGCCGATACGGGCCGCGTCCAGGCCGGTGACCGCGCACAGCCCGTCGCCGTCCACCTCCACCGAGGCGCCTTCCGCAGTCAGTACGGCCGTCAGCGCGGCTGGGTCAGGCGTGCGCACGGTCACGCTCAGCCGAGTGCCGCGCGCCGCGAACTCCGTCAGGCTCTCCGCCGCGATCAGCTCGCCCCGCCCGATGACGACGAGCTGGTCGGCGGTGGACTCCACCTCGCCCATCTGGTGGCTGGAGACGAAGACCGTACGGCCTTCGGCGGCCAGCCGCCGGAACAGGCCGCGCACCCACAGCACCCCCTCCGGGTCAAGACCGTTGAGCGGCTCGTCGAAGAGCAGTACGGGCGGCTCGCCGAGCAGCGCCGCGGCGATGCCGAGCCGCTGCTTCATGCCGAGCGAGAACCCGCCGACGCGGCGGCGCGCCACATCGGCGAGCCCCACCTCCTGAAGGACCTCGTCCACCCGGCCGCGCGGGATGCGGTTGCTACGCGCCAGCGCGGACAGGTGCGCGGCAGCGGAGCGCCCGCCGTGGACGTCGTGGGCGTCGAGCAGCGCGCCGACGTGCCGCAGCCCGCGCGGCCGGTCCCGGAAGGGGTGGCCGTCGATGGTGGCGGTGCCGCTGGTGGGGTCGTTGAGGCCGAGAAGCATCCGCAGCGTGGTGGTCTTGCCCGCGCCGTTCGGGCCGAGGAACCCGGTGACGTGCCCGGGGCGCACCGTAAAGCTCAGGCCGTTCACGGCGGTGGTCGGCCCGTAGCGCTTGGTGAGTTCGTTGACTTCTATCACCCGGCCCACGGTGGCGTGGGCAACACCCGTACGGCATCGGCCCGTCGATCACTTTCGCGGGGCGGCGGTAGCCCGTGGGCGTACGTCCGCGGGCCAATGCCCGGACAGGGCCGCCGCATTACGATCGGTCCATGCCCGCCATACGCCGTCCGTCGCTGCTGCTCAAGCATGTGCCGCCAGGCGTATGGATGGTGCTCATCTGGTGTGCGGTCACCGCGTACACGCTCGCAACGAGCGCATGGCCGGGCCAGCCCCGGTGGGTGTGGTTCCTGTCGGCCACGGACGGGGCCGGGGGCGGCCTGCCACGCTGGCCGCAGCTCGCCGTGGCCTTTGTGATGGTGGTGTGCGCGGGGCTGCCACGCCGACAACCGCTGACAGCGCTTGCCCTGCTGCTCGGCGGGACGATCGTCTCGGCCATCACGCTGAGCGTGAAGGACATCCCGCTGCTGCAGTTTCTGGCGGTCGACATCGCCCTCTGCTTCATCGCGGCCACGCGTCCGCGCCGTACGTCGGTCACCGCCGCCGTCATGGCGCTCGGCGTGCTCCTCGGTTACGCGGTCGCGCGGGTGCTGCTGGGAATGCCCATCGAGCCGTCGACGGTCTTGATCGTCATCCTGACGACCGTGATGGTGTGGCTGATCGGCAATTCGATCCACCAGAGCCACGTCCACGCCGAGGCGCTGCGCGCCCAGGCCGCCGCCCAGGCGGTCACCGCGGAACGGCTCCGGATCGCGCGCGAGCTGCACGACATGGTGGCGCACAGCATCGGCATCATCGCCATTCAGGCGGGGGTGGGCAGCCGGGTCATCGATACGCAGCCGGGGGAGGCCCGCAATGCGCTGCGCGCCATCGAGACCACGAGCCGGGAGACGCTGTCGGGGCTGCGGCGCATGCTCGGCGCGCTGCGCCGGTCCGGGCCCGGCGGCGGCATGGAGGGTCTCATGGAGGGTCTCGCGGACCTCGAACGGCTGACCGCGAGGACGACGGACGCGGGGGTCCGGGTGGACGTGGAGTGGCGCGGGGAGCGGCGCCCGCTGCCCGCGGAGATCGACCTGTCGGCCTTCCGTATCGTGCAGGAGGCCGTCACCAATGTGGTGCGCCACGCGGGCGCGGAGCGGTGCCGGGTCTCGATCGAGCAGGGTGACGGGGAGCTGACCATCGAGGTCGTCGATGAGGGAAACGGTAGCCCGGTGGCGGGCACCGGTCCGGGCTATGGCATCGCGGGCATGCGCGAACGGGTCGGCCTGCTGCACGGCCAGTTCACCGCGGGCCCGCGCCCCGAAGGCGGCTTCCGCGTCGCGGCCCGCCTGCCGGTACCCGCACCGGTGGAGGTCCGATGACGGCGGCGGTCCGCGTCGTACTCGCCGACGATCAACCGCTGATCCGCGCCGGTCTGCGCGTGCTCATGGCCGACACCCCCGACCTCGGTGTTGTGGGGGAGGCGGCGACCGGCGCGCAGGCGGTCCAACTGGTCCGCGACCTGTGTCCCGACGTGGTCGTGATGGACATCCGTATGCCCGGCGTGGACGGCATCGAGGCCACCCGGATGATCAGCGAGGGCCCCGGGACGACCCGCGTTGTCGTCCTCACCACCTTTGACGACGACGACTACGTGTACGCCGCGCTCCGCGCGGGCGCGAGCGGCTTCCTCGTCAAGGACATGGCGCTGGAGGACATCCTCGCGGCCATCCGCGTCGTCGCCGCCGGGGACGCTCTGATCGCGCCGAGCGTGACGCGCCGCCTGATCGAGGAGTTCGCGGCACGCCCCGAGCCCGTACCCGCATCCGTACGACGGCCTGCCATCGGCGTCACCGACCGGGAGCGCGAGGTGCTGACCCTCGTCGGACGCGGCAGGTCCAACGGCGAGATCGCCGTCGACCTCCGCATCAGCGGGGCCACCGTAAAGGCGCATGTGGCGCGGCTGTTCACAAAACTGGACGCGCGGGACCGGGTCCACCTCGTGATCATCGCGTACGAGACGGGACTGGTGGGTCCCCCCAAGTGATGGGGGAACGATCTCGCCGGCCCCGGCGTCCTCACTCCTGACGTACATTCCTCGCACTCATCGCACTCATCGCACCCTCGCACTCCTCGCACTCCTCGGCTCGGAGGCCGGTTTGGACAGTGCCGCCGTCACGCCGGACGCCCCCTTCCGCCCCTCCGGCACCCGCCGCGCCGCCGCCGGGCTCTGCGGGCTGCTGCTCCTCGTCCCGAGCCTGGTCGCCGCCTGCCGCGCCGCCGACACCGACGGCATCACCCCCGTCCCCCAGCTCCTGGCCTTCCTGCCCTGGCTCCTGCTGCCCGCCGGGGCGGCCCTGCTGCTGGCCGTCCTCGGCCGGTGGCGCACCGGCATCGTGTGGGCGATCGCCGTGCTCGCCGTCACCGGCTGGTACGTCAGGCCGTACGACACCGGGCTTACCGACAATCCGCCGGGACCCGTCGTCGCCCGCCTCACCGTGCTCACCTCGAACGTCGAGTTCGGGAACGCCACCGGGGAACTGCTGGCCGCCATCCGCCGCGAAGAGCCCGACCTCGTCTTCGTCCAGGAATGCGACCCCGCCTGCTCGGCCGCGCTCGCCGCGGAGCTGTCCCGTACCGACTATCCGCACCGCAACATCGTCGAGGGCGACGCGGCCAGCGGCTCGGCCATCCTCAGCAAGCACCCGCTGCGCCCCGCCCCGGGGATCCCCACCACGCTCGCCATGCCGGGCTCGGTCGCCGTCCTCGGCGGCCGCGAGGACCGCGCGATCAACCTCCAGCTCGCCCACCCGCTGCCGCCCGTCCCCAACGGTGTGGACGACTGGCAGCAGGACCTGCAGCAGGTGCGTACGTACGCGGAAGGGGCGGCCACCACGGACCGGCCGACGCTCATCGCCGGTGACTTCAACGCCACCCAGGACCACGCCGCCTTCCGCCGCATCCTCGACGCGGGCGGGCTGCGCGACAGCGCCACGCTGGTCGGGGCGGCCCACACCCCGACCTGGCCGACCTCCGTCCGCAGGCCGCTCGGCACGCAGATCGACCATGTGCTGATCAGTAAGGAGTTCTCGGTACGCAAGGTCCGCTTCCTGGAGCTGGAGAACACCGATCACCGGTCGCTGCTGGTCGAACTCGAACTGCACGACGCTCGCTGAGTTGCGCCGACCGCGCCTTTCAGGGTCTTTTGATCCCCATGGGTGAAGAAAAGGGCGGACCGCCGCCTGGGACGCGAGCGGGACTGCTGACCCCTCCGGAGTGGCTGCTCAAAACCCTGCGCCCGCAGGCGGCACCCATCCCCTGGCCCGCCGTCGCCCGCGCCTCCGTGGGACTCGCCACGCCCCTCGCGGCCGGGCTCGCCGCCGGACAGCCCATGTACGGCGCGCTGGCGTCGATGGGCGCGCTGTCGGGCGTCATCAGCGACACCGCCGAGGCGTACCGGATGCGGATCTTCCATATCGCTGTCCCGCAGCTCTTCGGCGCGATCGGCGTCACGCTCGGCACGCTCGTGTACGGCCATGGCTGGATCGCGGTCGCCTCGCTGACCTTCGTCGCGCTGGTCTCCGGAATGATCTCCTCGATCGGCGCGCTGGCGTCCGTGTCCGGGCTGCTGCTCCTACTGAACTCGGTGGTGGGCTCGGGCCTGCCGATGCCCGGCCCGTGGTGGAAGGCCCCGATACTGCTCGCGCTCGGCGGGCTGTTCGTCCTCGTCCTGTCGCTGCTCGCCTGGCCGGTACGCGGGCGGCTCCCGGAGCGGGAGGCGGTCGCCGCCGCGTACCGCGCGGTCGCCGAACTGCTCGCGGCGGCGGGCACGGCGGCGTACGAGGACAAGCGCCACGACGTGACCCAGGCGCTCAACACCTCGTACGACCTGATCCTCGCCCGGCGGGCCCGCGACCACGGGCGGCGCAGCCCGCTGGTGCGGCTGCTCTCCCAGCTCAATGTGCTGATCCCGCTGGTCGAGGCGGCAGCGGCGGCGCATCTGCACGGCCGGGCGTCACGGCGTCCGGAAATCGCTGCGGCGGTGCGGTTCTTGGCGGACGCGGTCGAGGAGAGCCACGGCGCGCGGCCGGGGTTCGTGGAGCCGGACCTGGTACTGCCCGAGCCTGAGGGGCCCGCCGACCGCGCGGTCAACGCCGCGCTGCGCCATGCGGCCGGCGTCGTACACAAGGCGGACCCCGATCCGTACAACGTGGACGACCGGCTCGGCCGCCCCGCCGCGCTGGGCGTCCGCGTCCGGCGCACGGCCCGCGAGATGCTGCTGTCCAAGCCGTCCTGGCGGTACGGGCTGCGGCTCGCGCTCTGCATCGGGCTCGCGCAGGCGTTCGTGTCGCTGGTGGCGGTGGAGCGTTCGTACTGGGTGGCGCTCACCGTCACCTTCGTACTGAAGCCGGACTTCGGGTCGGTCTTCTCGCGGGCGGTGCTGCGCGCGCTGGGCACGGCGGCGGGCCTGCTCGTCGCGGCGGCGGTGCTCTCGCAGGTGCAGCGCGGATGGTGGGACGTACCGGTGATGCTGGTCCTCGCGGCGCTCATCCCGGCCTTCACCGCGAAGGGGTACGCCTTCCAGACGGCGGCCATCACACCGGTGATCCTGCTGCTGTCGGATGTCCTCAACCACCAGGGCTTCCATCTGGTCCTGCCGCGCCTGGTGGACAGCCTGATCGGCTGCGCGATCGCGCTGCTCGTGGGCTATCTGCTGTGGCCGGAGAGCTGGCACAGCCGGATCGGCGACCGGCTGGCGGAGGCGGTGGAGGAGACGGCGCGGTATGTGGCGTACGCGTTCGCGGCGGCGGAGGACGCGGACCAGGGGGAGCGGGTGCGCAGGCGCCGCCGGATCTACCGCGATCTGTCGTCCGTACGGTCGGAGTTCCAGCGGGCCCTGACGGAGCCGCCACCGATGGGGACGCGGGCGGCGGCGTGGTGGCCGCTGGTGGTCGCGGTCGAGCGGGTCGTGGACGCGACGACGGCGGCCCGGGTCCGGGTCAACCACGGGGCTCCGCCACCGGCGGGGGCGGAGGTGGCGGAGATCGAACGGCAGCTGCGGGAGCTGGCGGACGGCCTGCGGTCGAGCGAGGTGCTGGTGGAGGTACGGGCGGAGCTGGAGGGCGATGAAACGGGGGTGCTGGGACCGCTCCGGCAGGAGGTAAAGGCGGCACGAGCGATCGCGTCCCCGGGCACTTCCAGCCCCGCCGGCGATTGAGGAGCACATCCAGCCCCGCCGGCGTTTGAGACGCACATCCAGCCTCGCCGGCGTTTGAGGCGCTGGGGGTACCTCCCACGCCGCTAGGCGTAGGGGGAGGGTTCGGGGGCAGCGCCCCCGACAAGGGCCCGAGCCTCGCAAGCAGCAGCCGCGCCTACGGCTGGCCGCCGCCACCACCCTGAAGGCGTTCCATCTCTCGGCGGTCCCGCTTCGTCGGACGCCCCGCGCCCCTCTCCCGTACCGCCACCGGCGCCACGAACTCCTTCGGCGGGGGCGGCGGGCTGTTGTCCACGTAGCACGTGGTCGCCACCGGCGGGCCCACCCGCTTCCGGACGATCTTCGAGACGACCACGATCCGCTCACGCCCCGCGTGGAAGACCCGCACCTGGTCCCCCGCCCGCAACGCGTGCGCCGGTTTGACCCGTTCCCCGCCCACCCGCACATGACCCGCCCGGCAGGCCGCCGCCGCCTGCGAGCGGGTCTTGGTGAGCCGCACCGACCAGATCCAGGTGTCGACCCGTACGGTCCCCTCGTCCGAACCCTCAGAAGCCATGCCAGAAGCCATGCCCCCGAGAGTAGGACTATTCCGCCCGCGCCGCCCGCACCGGCTGGACCTTCAGTGCCCGCCACGCCGGAATCAGCGTCGCCGACAGCGTCAGCGTCAGCGCCGTGGCCACCACCGTGCCGTAGATCCACAGGGGGCCCGACGGCAGTCGGCTGTCGGTCGCCGCGTGGGCGAACGGCAGCAGCGTCGTCGCCGCTGCCGCCGTGCCGAGCAGCACCCCGATCGCCGCGACGACCAGACCCTCGACCGTCACCATCCGCATGACCTGCGCCTTCGTCGCGCCCGTCAGCCGCTGGAGGCCGAACTCGCGGCGCCGCCCGCCCGTCGCCGTCGCCAGGCTGTTGACCACCGAGACCGCGGTGTACGCGACGATCATGCCGATCAGCAGATAGTTGACCCACGCCTGCGTCTCGGTGTCCTGCGAGTGCGCCGCGATCAGCGCGTCGCGGTCGGCGACGGCCAGCCCCGGCTTGTCCTCCACCAGTTCGCGCAGCGCCGCCGTGACATCCGCGCCCGCCACGCCCGGCTCCGTCCGTACGAGTATCTGCTGCGGCAGACCACCGCTCGTGTGCGGAGCGAGCAGCTCCGCGGGCAGCAGCGCCGCCTCCCCGCCCGCCTTCGGGCGGTACGTCGCGACGACCCGCACCCGCGCCGTGCCGTTGTCGCCGAAGCGCAGGCTGATCGTCTCGCCGACCTCATGGCCCGCGCCCTCGGGCAGCGCGACCGTGTCGCCGCGCAGTTCGCCGAGGCTGCCCGCGGTGACGGAGACCGCGCTCGTTCCCGCCGCGCCCGCCGCGCTGACGCCCTGCAGCGTCAGTCCGTCGTCGCCGGTCTCCGCGCCCCGGCCGTCGGACCGCTCGATGAACCCGGTGCTCGTGACGTACGCACTGGCCGCGGCTACCCCGGGCAGAGCACTGACCTGGTCCACCAGGGAGGGCGCGACCGTCCCCGAAGCGGAGACGAGGACCGCGTCCGCGCGCAGGTTCTCGGTGAAGGCGCGCTCAGTGAGGTCGGACTGCGTGGTCAGCAGGTACATATTGGCGGTGGCGACGGCGACCGCCAGCATCACCGGGCTGACGGACGCGGCGACCTGGACCGTACGGGCCCGGGAGTTGACCATCGCCAGGTCCCCGGCCATGCCGGTCAGCGCGCTGACCGGCCGGTGCAGCAGCGCCGCGCACACCTTGGTCAGGCCGGGCGCGATCAGGGCCAGGCCGATCGCCGCGCAGATGACGGTGGGGCCTGCCGTACTCGCCGCGATGGGCCCGTGCATCACGGTCCACGTCACGATCGCGAGCGCCGCCGCGCCGCCCAGGAAGATCACCGCGAACAGCAGCCGGATCTTGGAGAACCAGCGCTGCTGGAGCGCCGCCTCGGCGAGCGCCTCGGTCGGCCGGGTCCGCACCGCGTGGCGGGACCCGATCAGGCCCGCGCCGACGGCCGTGATCAGGACCGCGCCGCCCGCCGCGACCAGCGGTATCCAGCCCTGGCTGAACTCGACGGCGGGCGCGGTTACCCCGGCCGCCGCGAGCTGCTCGAACAGCGCCTCGCCCAGCCACCGGCCGGGCAGCCAGGCCAGCAGCGCGGCGGCGACGGCGATCAGGAGCGTCTCGGCGACCAGCATCCGGCGGAGCTGGCGCGGGGTCGCGCCGATGGCCCGCATCAGGGCGAGCTCGCGGCGGCGCTGGGCTGCGGAGATGGACATGGTGCCCGCGGTGACGAAGAGGGCGACCATGACGGCCATGCCGCCGAAGACGCCGGCGAGGGAGATGAGATCCTCGCGCCGGTC
The DNA here is from genome assembly GCF_044548015.1 of Streptomyces sp. NPDC052236. Classification (NCBI taxonomy): domain Bacteria; kingdom Bacillati; phylum Actinomycetota; class Actinomycetes; order Kitasatosporales; family Streptomycetaceae; genus Streptomyces; species Streptomyces sp. NPDC052236. Next base: position 477,915 of record NZ_JBIUBL010000001.1, read on the forward strand.
CATGGCGGCGGGGTACTCGGCGAGCCCGCGGTCGTCACCGGAGAGAACCGTGGCCTGGGCATCGGCGCCGGCCAGGGCCTCGGAGACAGCGGCTTTGACCTGGGAGACAGGGACCCCGGACCGTACGACGACTGCGAGGGCATCGAAGTGGGCCGCGCCCGACGCGCCCGCCGCATCCGCCGCACCGGGAACGGAACCGCCCGCCCCTGCCCCCGCCCCCGCCAGCCGCAGCGCCTCCCCCTCCGCGAAGAACATCGCCCGCTGCCCCACCGCGCCCCGCGCCCGCGCGACCCCGCTCACCTTGTACGACGCCGTCTCACCGCGCGCCGCGACCCGTACCGAATCCCCCACGCCCACCCCGGACGCCGCCGCCGTCGCCGCGTCCAGGACCAGCTGCCCGGCGTTGCCCGGCGCGGTCCCCCGCTCCAGCTCGTACGGCGTGAGCGAGGCCGAGCCCCACCCATGGCCCTGGGCCCGTATCTGCGTGCCACCGTCCACGACCGTCGCCGCGAAGGTCACGTCCCCGACCACCCGCTCGACCCCGGCGACGCCCCGCACCCGCCCCGCCAGCGCGGCGTCCAGCGGTACGCCCTCCGCCAGGACCACCTGCTCGCTGTCGTCCTCGTTGCCCGGGTGGAGCTCGTACGACCGGTCCCCCGTCACCACCAGCGCCGCGCCCGCGAACCGCTCCGGCGGGACGTTGTTGCGGATGCCCGTCTCCAGCAGTCCGCCGCAAGCCAGGACGATCGCCGTACCGAAGAACAGCGCGACGAAGGTGGCCAGGAAGCCGCCCTTCCGGAACCGCAGAGTACGTAGCGCCAAGCCCGTCATGTTCATGGACTTGACGCTACGGAGGGCCAGGACGCGGGCCCATGACGTCACCCAGCGTCTTGGGGGTGGGGTCAACCCCACCCCCCACCTCCTGGCGCGACTTACGCGACTTACACGCCGATGCCACGGCCGTCCTTGCGCCAGACCGAGACGACCGACGGACGGACGATCTTCCCCGCGCCGTCCGGCCACACGCTCTTGGGCGTCTCGACGGACGCGCCGTCGAGCTCGCCCGGGTGCTGGACCGCGACCAGGACGCGGCGGTCCTGGATGATCGGCCCACAGGTCTCGGCGCCGGCCGGAACGGTCAGGAACTGCTTGACCTCACCGCGCCGCTCGCCCTGCGTGGCCACGCCGAACAGCCCGTCGTGCGAACCGAGCTGGTTGCCGTCCGTGGAGATCCACAGGTTGCCGTGCGGGTCGAAGGTGACATTGTCCGGGCAGGAGATGGGGCTGACCTTCTCCTTGGGGAAGCCGGCGAAGTACGTCGACGGGTCGTTCGGGTCGCCCGCGACGAGGAAGAGCCGCCAGGCGAAGCCGTCGCCCGTCGGGTCGTCCCAGTGCTCGGCGAGCTCCAGGATCTGGCCGTGCTTGTTGAGGTTGCGCGGGTTGGCCTCGTCGGCACCCGCCTTGCCCGCCTTGCCGCGGTCGCTGTTGTTGGTCAGCGCGACGTATACGCGGCCGGTGCGGGGGGACGGCTCGACGTCCTCGGGGCGGTCCATCTTCGTCGCGCCGACCTTGTCACCGGCGAGGCGGGTGAAGACGTACACCTCCTCGGCACTCATGCCGGGGACGTGGGACTTGTCGCCGGTGGCGAGCGGGATCCACTGGCCGCTGCCGTCGAACTCGCCGTCGTTGGGGAGCTTGCCGGTGCCGTCGATCTCGGCGGCCGGGCTGTCGCCGGTGAGCTTGGCGACGTACAGGGTGCCCTCGTCCAGGAGCGTGCGGTTGTACTCGCGGGCGGAACGCGAGTTCCCCTTCTTCATCCGCTTCGACGACACGAACTTGTAGAAGTAGTCGAAGCGCTCGTCGTCGCCCATGTAGACGACGGGGCGGCCGTCGGCGGTCAGCCGCGGCTCGGCGGCCTCGTGCTTGAAGCGGCCCAGGGCGGTGCGCTTACGGGGCGCGTAGTCCGGGTCGTACGGGTCGAGTTCCACGACCCAGCCGAAGCGGTGGACCTCGTTGGGCTCCTGCGCCAGGTCGAAGCGCTTGTCGAACCGCTCCCACTTGCGCTCGGTCGCGGCGGTGCCGATGCCGTAGCGCTTGTCGGTGGTGCTGGAGCCGTTGGCGAAGTACTGGTTGAAGTTCTCCTCGCCGCTGAGGATGGTGCCCCAGGGGGTGGTGCCGCCGGCGCAGTTGTTGAGCGTGCCGAGGACCTTGGTGCCGGTCGGGTCGACGCTCGTACGGAGCAGGGCACTGCCGGCGGCCGGGCCCGTGACCCTGAACTCGCTGGTCGCGGTGATACGGCGGTTGAGGGGGTGGCGGGTGACGGGGGTGAGCTTGCCGCTGCGGTTCTCTTCCTGGACGACCACGACGGACAGGCCGTGCGCGGCCCAGGCGATCTCGACCTGCTCGCGGGTCGGGTTCGCCGCGTCGTACCCCCGGAACATCAGGATCTCGTCGGTGTACTCGTGGTTGGCGACGAGGACCTGGCGGCCTCGCTCGCCGGGGAGGGGGACGAGGGAGAGGAAGTCGTTGTTGTAACCGAACTGGCCTGCCTGCGCCTTGGCGGTCTGCTTGTCTGCGTCGAAGGCGGGCGCGCCGCGGAGGATGGGCTCGCCCCAGCGGATGACGACGTTGTGGGAGTAGCCGTCGGGGACGGTGACCTTGTCGTCCTTGTTGGGGGCGACGGGCGCGAAGCGCAGCCCGCGGGCGCCGTCCGGTGTCTTGCCGTATCCGGGTTTGCCGTGGCGGTCACCGGAGAGCGCGGGGGCGGCGTCGGCCTGGGTTCCGCCCTGGCCGACGACGGTCGCGGTGCCCGCGGCGGTGGCGACGGTCACGATGGCGGCGGCGCGCATCATCGAACGTCTCGACAGCGCACTGGCGATCACGTCACCGACGTACTCGTTGTCGCTGGTGTTGGGCACTTCGTGGAAACAGGCGTCGCCGCAGCGGTAGCGGCAGGTGAGAGCGGAACGTCCGCCCGCGTGGGCGTTCGTGTTCAAAAGCGGCAGCAGTCTGCGCACTTCGTCCTCCATCCGGCGCAGCCTGCGCCGACATTGTGTCGGAAAGGTTCCGGCCATGACGCTAGGCGCGTATACGTGCGGGGTGGGGGACCTGAAATGAACTACGGATGAACCCGGCGCGACCGGGGCGCGGTTGGCGGCGCCGACCCGATCGGCGCGGCGCCGGTGGGCGCGGTCGCCCGCCCCTGCCGGGGATCGGCTCCGGGGGCGGCTAACCTTACGTGTCCGCCCTGGCCAGGACACTCCACTGGATCCCCGGCGCAAGCGCGGACATTCACCGCACTCATCTCATGACTCTTGACTCATGCGAAAGGCCTCGCCCATGGGCATTCGGAGCTTGCTGCGCAAGGTGTTTGGACGCGACGGTTCGGAGCGTAACGAGCCGTCGGCAGCCTCCGTCCCGCCCCAGACGGAGCGCACGGAGCGCACAGAACCGGCCACGGAGGCGGTGCAGAACCCGTCGCAGTCGCCGGCAGAGCGGGCGGCGGCGGACCTGGTCTCGGCGGCGTTCGACAACCCGACGCCGGGGAGCAGGACGGCTACGGTCCCGGCGCAGGCGTCGGGTCCGGCGCGGGTCGAGCCGGAGGCGGCGGCGATCGTGCCCGAGGCCGTCGAGCCGGCGGCTGCGGCTCCGGCTCCGGCTCCGGCAGCCGAGCCGGAAGCGGAGCCGGCGGTTGCGGCTGACGAACCGGCTGGGAGCGGGGAAGCCACGCTCACCGAGACCGCAGAGGCGGAGGTTGCTCCGGCGGAGCCGGTCGCAACGACGGAAGCGGTCGCCGAACCGGAGGCGGCGGCGGCTGAGCCGATCACGGTGACCGAGCCCGTGGCGGCGGCAGCCGCCGAGCCCAAGGCGGAGCCGGAGGCTGCTCCGGCAGAGCCGGTCGCGGCAACGGAACCGGCTGCCGAGCCGGAGGCCGCGACAGAGCCGGTGACCGAGCCGGTCACAGCAACCGAGCCCACGATGGCGGCAGCCGCCGAGCCCGAGGCGGAGCCGGTCACGGTGACCCAGCCCACGGCGGCAGCCGACGAGGCACCGAGTGAGCCGGTCACGGCGCCCGAGACCGAGCCGGTCACGGCGCCCGAGCCCGTGACGGCGGCAGCCGCTGAGCCGGAGCCGGAGGCTGCTCCGGCAGAGCCGGTCGCGGCAACGGAACCGGAAGCCGCCGAGCCCGAGCCGGAGTCGGCGGCAGCCGACAAGGCGCCGGCCGAGCCGGTCACCGCACCCGAGCCCGCAGTGGCTGCGCAGGCGGCGGCCGAGCCCGAGGCTGCCACCGAGCCGGCACCCGAGCCGGTGACCGAGCCGGTGACCGAGCCGGTCACGGCACCCGAGCCGGTCACGGCACCCGAGCCGGTAGCGGCAGCAGCCGCCGCCGAGCCCGAGCCGGAGGCCGACGTCCCCGCCGAGGAGGCCGTCACCCCGGTCGCCGCGCAGGCCGCCCCCGCCCCCGAGCCGGTACCCAGCGAGCCCCAAGCACAGGACCCCATCAGCGACCGCGCCCCCGGGCTGCTCGCCCCCTACCAGGCCGCCGCCACCGCCCTCGCGGGACGTGAGCTCAGCAAGGCCCGCGCCCGGGTGTACCTCGTACTCGACAGATCCGGGTCCATGCGCCCGTACTACAAGGACGGCAGCGCCCAGCTGCTCGGCGAGCAGGCTCTCGCGCTCGCCGCGCACCTCGCCGAGGACGGGACCGACCCCACCCTCAACGTCGTCTTCTTCTCCACCGAGGTCGACGGCACCGGCGAGCTCACCCTTGACGCCTACGAGGGCCGCATCGACGAGCTCCACGGCTCCCTCGGCCGGATGGGACGTACGAACTACCACCTCGCCGTGGCAGAGGTGCTGGCCCTGCACGCCAAGGCGGACACGGACGCCCCCGCGTTCGTGATCTTCCAGACCGACGGCGCTCCCGAGTCGAAGACCGCCGCCACCGCCGCGCTCACCGAGGCCGCCGACAAGCCCGTCTTCTGGCAGTTCGTCGCGTTCGGCGAGCACGAGGCGAAGGCCTTCGACTACCTCCGTAAGCTCACGGCCGACGGCGCCGACGGCGCGGCCAACATCGGCTTCTTCCACGCCGGGCCCGCCCCCCGCGAGCTCCCCGACACCGAGGTATTCGAGGGGCTGCTCGCCACCTGGCGCGCGTAACCCGGCTACGACGACGTCGTAGGCAGAGTCACGGTGACGGCCGAGCCACCCTCAGGGCCCGGCTCGGCCGTCACCCCCCGTGGGCTTCAGCTGTCGACCGTACGATCGACAGCCCGAGCCCCGCCCCCGGCCCGCCGCAGCCCGGTGGCGACCAACTCGGCCAGGACCTCCTCGTCCTCGGCGACCAGCACCCGATCCATGTTTCGCAAACGTCTCCGCCGGTTTATCCGGGTGAGTGCACTCCCCGCAGGCGGATAGGATTTCGACCATGGCGGCCACTGAATCTGAAAACCTGTACTACGTCACGACGCCGATTTACTACGTCAACGACGCCCCGCACCTCGGTCACGCCTACACGACCGTCGCGGGCGACGTGCTCTCACGCTGGCACCGTCAGCGCGGCGAGAAGGTGTGGTACCTCACCGGCACGGACGAGCACGGTCAGAAGATCATGCGCACTGCCGAAGCGAACAACGTCACACCGCAGGAGTGGTGCGACAAACTCGTGGAAGAGGCCTGGAAGCCTCTCTGGGAGCACCTGAACATCGCGAACGACGACTTCATCCGTACGACGGAGAAGCGGCACACGGACCGTGTGCAGGAGTTTGTGCAGGACCTGTACGACAAGGACGAGATCTACAAGGGCGGGTACGAAGGCCCGTACTGCGTGGGCTGCGAGGAGTACAAGATCCCCGCGGATCTGCTCGACGGCGAGGCCGGGGGCGAATTCGCGGGGCAGAAGCTCTGCCCGGTCCACAAGAGGCCGGTGGAGATCCTCAAGGAGGAGAACTACTTCTTCAAGCTCAGCGCGTACGGACCGAAGCTGCTGGAGTTCTACGAGGCCAATCCCGGCTTCATCCAGCCGGAGTCCGCGCGCAACGAGGTGGTGAACTTCGTCAAGCAGGGCTTGCAGGATCTGTCGATCTCGCGCTCGACCTTCGACTGGGGCGTCCCGGTGCCGTGGGACGAGAAGCACGTGATCTACGTATGGATCGACGCGCTCCTCAATTACGCGACGGCCGTCGGGTACAACGAGAACCCGGCGAAGTTCGCGGAGACGTTCCCGGCGAACGTGCACCTGGTCGGCAAGGACATCCTGCGCTTCCACGCGATCATCTGGCCCGCGATGCTGCTGGCGAACGGACTGCCGGTGCCGGGTCGCGTGGCCGCGAACGGCTGGCTGATGGTCGGCGGCGAGAAGATGTCGAAGTCGAACCTGACGGGCATCAAGCCGCAGGACCTGACCTCGCACTTCGGCGTGGACGCGTACCGCTGGTACTTCCTGCGCGCGATCGCGTTCGGCCAGGACGGCTCGTTCTCATGGGAGGACTTCACCGCCCGGTACACCTCCGAGCTGGCGAACGACTACGGGAACCTCGCTTCGCGCGTGGCGGCCATGGTCGGCAAGTACTACGGGGGTGCGCTGCCGGAGGCGACGGCCGCGGGTGACGCGGAGCAGGCGGTCCGGGACGGGCTGACCAGGGCGGTCGCGGAGGCCAACCGGAAGATCGGCGACGAGCTGGACTTCCAGGGCGGAATCCTCGCGGTCTTCGAGTTCGTGAAGCGGGTCAACGGCTACATCACGGAGCAGGAGCCGTGGAAGGTCGCGAAGGACGAGTCGCCGGAGGGCCGGGCACGGCTGGCGACGATCCTCTACACGGCGGCGGAGTCGCTGCGCGCGGTGGCGGTGCTGCTCAACCCGGTGATGCCGGAGACGTCGCAGAAGCTGTGGGACTCGCTGGGCGCGGACGCCTCGCTGGGCGCCATCGCCGACCAGCGCATCCAGGACGCGGCGGAGTGGGGCAGGCTCCCGGCGGGCACGACGGTGACGAAGGGGGCGGTGCTGTTCCCGCGCCTGGAGGAGAAGCCGGCGGCGTAGTCGACGCAGCACAGGGCCCGGGCCCTTGGGAACGTACGGTCGTACGGTTCCCAGGGGCCCTGGTCGTATCAGTCGCTCAGCGGCCCAGCGCCGTCACGTCCCCCATCACCACCACCGGCCGCTTCGCCGGGTCCAGCCACCGCAGCAGCTCCTTCATCCGCCCCTTCGGCAGGGAGACGCAGCCCTGCGTCGGCCCGGCGTGGTCGACGTGGATCCAGATGCCGCCGCCCTTGCCCGCGCCGAGCGGACGCGTCCAGTCCAGGGGGGTGGTGCCGGGCTTGCGGTTGTAGTTGATGGCCACCACGTAGTCGAAGGACCCGGCGAGCGGTTCGCCCTCGAAGCCGGTGCCGCGCGCGGTGAAGGCGGGCCCCCGGTCGTACGGGAGTTTCGTGCCCGGATCGGGCAGCCGGCCGCCCGCGTCGGTGAGGCCGTACACCCCGATCGGCGAGCGGCGGTCGCCCTGGCGGTGGTCGTCGGTCCAGCCGCGCAGGCCGTTGTGCGCGGGCCAGGGGTCGGAGACGGACTGCCAGCCCCGGACGGGATCGCGCTCGTACAGCATGGCGGTGGCCTGGTTGGAGTCCGAGACGTCGCCGGTCACCACGACGGCCTGGGTCGTCGCGGCGGCGATCTGCGCGCGGGTCTTGGGGCCGAGGGCGGGGATCTCCTTCGCCTGGATGGTCTGCGGCCGGGGCGCGGACCGTATGGTGCCCGCGCCGGCGGCCTTGGCCTCGGCGCCGGTCGCGGTCGCGGTCGCTGCGTTGTCGGTGCCGCCCGCGCAGCCGGCGAGCAGCAGACCTGCGGCGATCAGTGCGACGGCGCCCGGGAGCGGGCGTGTGCGGAGGGACATGTACGGCCCTTCAGTTCGAGAGGTCGAAAGCTGTGTGGGTGGGGGAAGAGGCGGGAGTGGGCGCGAACGAAGCCGTCCGGTCGTCGAAGCTGGCGTCGGCGATCATCTGCTGGGCCTCGGCCACCGCCCGCGACGCGCCGCCGGAGGCGCAGAGGTCGGCGTTGATCGCGGAGTCGCGGTCCGGGAGGCCGCCGAGCAGCACGTTGTACTCCTGCCTGCCGCCGATCGCCCGGCAGGAGGGGGAGACCGTGTGCAGCTCGTTCAGCACGGCCGGGTTCTGCGTCTTCGAGTCCAGGCGGGGGCCCGATTCCAGCCGCAGGGTGAGCAACGCGCCTCCGAACCGCAGTTTGCGCAGCGGCAGCGGGCAGGTGTCCTGGCCGTCCTCCGCGCAGGGCGACTCGTACGCGATGAGCTCCTGCGTCCCGGCGAAACCCCTGAACGGAACCTTGCGCAGGGGTTCGCTCGGTATGGCGAGCGAATGCCAGGAGGCGGGCAGCCGCAGGGTGAGGCCCCCCAGCTCCGGGTAGCGCACGGCGGTGTTCGGCGCGGTGACGGAGGGCGCGGGCGCGGCGGGCGGCACCGGCTCGGAGCCGCCGCGCAGGGTGCCCGGGAGCAGGGTGCCGGGCAGGAGCGTTCCGGCGAGTACCAGCACGCTCACCCCGGCAGCGGCGGCGACGACTGTGCGCCGCCTGCGCCGGTGACGGACGACGCGCTCGCGCACCCGGCGCAGTCGGCCCTCGGGGGCGGGCAGCCAGGGCACGGCTTTCTCCAGCAGGACGCGCAGCTCATCTTCCCCGTACTCGTACTCGTACTCAGGCACAACGGTCACCACCTTCCACGGGCGCGGGCAGGGCGGCCCGCAGGGTGCGCAGCGCCTTCGCCGACTGGCTCTTGACGGTGCCGGGGGCGCAGCCGAGGGTGGCCGCGGTGTCCTCGACGCTCAGGTCCTCGAAGTACCGCAGGACGACGACGGCCCGCTGCCGCACGGGCAGCCGCCGGATCGCGGCGGAGAGGGACTGCTCCAGATCGACGCCCTCGTACGCGTCGAAGGAGGCGGCCAGATCGGGCAGTTCGCCGTGCGGCACCTCGCCCCGCCAGCGTCTGCGCCACCAGGAGGCGTGCGTATGGATGAGGGCTTTGCGTACGTACGCCTCGGGGTGCTCCTCGGCGACCTTGCGCCACTTGGGCCACACCTTGGCCAGTACGGTCTGGAGCAGGTCCTCGGCGAGGTGCGCGTCGCCGGTGAGCAGCCAGGCCATCCGCAACAGCCGCGGCCCGCGAGCGGCGACGAATGCCGCGAAGTCGTCGCCGTCGGCCGGGTCCATCGTGCCGCCCTCGCCATGTCGTTGGGTCTTCCACACCTGTGGAACGCGGTGGGGGGCGGCTCGGGTTGCCCGCGTCGGGCAAGATCCTGCGCCTGGACCAACGAGGGCCTGGCATTCGCGCTCGAAGTCGCGGCACTGGTCGCGCTCGGCTACTGGGGCTTCAGATAATGGTCAAGGCGCTGGTGTTCGGGGCGGCGACGGTGGCGCTGTACGGGACCGGGCACCACGGCCTCGCGACCGTGTTCGCGGTTCTGGTGGTGGGCAACACGATCGTGGTCACGGTCGCCCGGAGCTGAGCGCCTTCACCTCGCGGAGGAGCGCGGCAAGCCCGGCGGGGGTGGTGAACAGTACGTGCGACGGCTCGTCGCTCTCACGGAGCAGAATGCCCTTACCGACGGCCGTGAGTTCAACGCAGTTGGACGAATCGCCGCCGCCGGAGAACGAAGACTGGTCGCAGTCGCGCGGCTCGGCCCTGGCACTCGCGACAACGGCGTCATCTCTGACGAGGCCGACGATCGCGAAGGCCCGTATCAGCATCAGCGCCCTTTCAGGCGCCGGTTCTCCCCTTCGTCGCCCTCTTCCTCGCTCTGCTTCTCGACCCCCGCCAGAGGCTCCCCGTCGCCGGTGCCTCCCTTCTGATAGCCCTCGCGAGCACTCGCCGTGCCGGGTATGACACGGTCCCGCGCCTGGCTCTCCGAGCCCGAGTGGGCTCCCGGTTCATCCTCATCGCGCGCCCGCGCGTACTTGTCCGGCCGCGGGGCGTCCGGTGTCGGCCCGTTCATCTCGCTTCCTTTCCGCCTGGCCGGGAAGTGCCTGGACTTCCGCAAGTGCCCCGCGAGGAAGCCCGGAAACAAGGCACCGGAAAACGCGCCGCGCGCGTCACCGGGCTGACCATGACCCACTGCCTGATCACGAGGTTTGGGCCCGGAACCACTGGCGATTCCGGGCCCAGCCGACTGCTACGCGTACGTCACGAGCCGGCCGAAGTCGAGGCCGAGGCCCCCGGCTGCACCTCGCCGCCCGTGCCCTCGTTCGTCAGGTCCGGGTCGACGCCCAGCGTCAGCGACGCGTGGACGCCCCTGGCGATCTGGCCCTTCTTGTACTTCAGGGTGAGCAGGCCGCCTTCCGCGCCGTTGCCCGGATAGATCGTGTCCTCGTCCAGAGTCGTCCGTACCGTGGTCTCCGTGTTGTACGGCGCGACCTTCGCGGAGTCCAGCACCGCCGTCTCGGCGAAGAAGAGCTGGCCGGTGTGGCAGGCGTGGCCGCCCTCGTAGCCGGTGTCCGTCAGCTTGCCCTCGACGTGCACCTTGGTGTGGATGTGCACGCAACGGCCCTGGTACCAGCCCGGGAAGATCGTCTTGAACTCCACGAAACCGCTCTTGTCGGTGACCTGGGTGCCGCGCAGGTAGCGCTTGTCGTCGGTCGGCTCCTGGTGGCCGCCTCCGCCACCGCCTGGCGGCGGGGAACCGGTCGGGGCTCCCGACGGCATGTCCGACGGGGTGCCGGTCGGCGGAGTGCCTCCGCCGCCACCGCCACCGCCGCTCAAGTCCTCGTACCCGGAGTAGAGGCCCAGCGCGTCGCAGTGCCAGATGTCGACGGCCGCGTTCCGCAGCGGCTTGCAGGTGTCCGAGTCGATCACCTTCAGGCGGAGGGTCATCGGGATGCCCTCCTTGCCCTCGGTGATGTCCTTGCGGATCTTGTCCGCGTCGATGTAGTACGGGCCCTCGGTGGTCTCCGAGGCGAGCCGGTAACACACCTCGCCGGAAGCACCGGCCGCCGCAGGGGTCTTCCCCGCACTCTGGCCCGCCGAGGCCGTACTGACCACCGCGCCGCCGGCGCCGATCGCCGCTGCTGCCGCCCCGCCTGCGACGATGAGCCGACGCCGCGTCATGTTCTTTTTGTGAGCAGGCCCTTGGGGTCCCTGTCCTTGGGTTTCTGTCATGTCCAGGACGCTAGGTGCCGAACCTGGCAGGGAGCTGAGAGGAGTCTGTGGGCTGCTGTTGAATGAGCCCGTAGATTTCGGCGCGGGCCTGGGCGATTTCCTCCTCGGTGAACGCGCCGTACTCCCGCTCGTGCCGCTCCAGCTCCTGGTCGACCAGCTCGCCCCGCAAACACTGGGCCACGGCCTCCGCTTCCACTTGGCCAGTCGGAAGCGTGATGGTCACTGGTGATGTATCACCACCCACAGCGTGAAGAATAGAGAAGGCCCTCGTACCGCGCGGCAGCTGCCGAACCGTACGAGGGCCCTCCCCCGATCACTACCCGTACTACTACTCGCCCGACTTCGCGACCGGCTTCCGCAGCGCGATGTTCAGCTCCCGCAGCCGCGACTCGTCCAGCTCGCTCGGCGCGTTCATCATCAGGTCCTGCGCGTTGCCGTTCAGCGGGAAGGCGATCGTCTCCCGGATGTTCGGCTCGTCCGCCAGCAGCATCACGATCCGGTCCACGCCCGGCGCGATGCCGCCGTGCGGCGGGGCGCCCAGGCGGAACGCCTTCAGCATGCCCGCGAACTCGTGCTCCACCGTCTCGCGCTCGTACCCGGCGATCTCGAACGCCTTGATCATCAGCTCGGGCTCGTGGTTACGGATCGCGCCCGACGACAGCTCGATGCCGTTGCAGACGATGTCGTACTGCCAGGCGAGGATGTCCAGCGGGTCCTTCGTCTCCAGGTCCGCCATCCCGCCCTGCGGCATCGAGAACGGGTTGTGCGAGAAGTCGATCTTGCCGGTCTCCGCGTCCGCCTCGTACATCGGGAAGTCGACGATCCAGCAGAAGCGGAAGACGCCGTCCTCGAAGTGGCCCGCCCGGCGAGCCGCCTCGACGCGGACCGCCGCCATGATCTTCGAAACCTCTTCGAACTCGCCCGCGCCGAAGAAGATCGCGTGGCCGGGAGCCAGCGAGAGCCGCTCCGTCAGGACCTTGACGTTCTCCTCGGTGAGGAACTTGGCGATCGGCCCCGTAAGTGCTCCCTCCGGGCCGACGCGCACCCAGGCCAGGCCCTTCGCGCCGTGCTCGACGGCGAAGTCGCCGAGCCCGTCGAAGAACTTCCGCGACTGGCCCGCCGTGTCCGGCACCGGCAGCGCCCGTACGTGCTTGCCCGCGAAGGCCTTGAACTCCGAGCCCTCGAAGACGTCCGAGATGTCGACGAGCTCCAGCTGCGCGCGCAGGTCCGGCTTGTCGGTGCCGTACTTCACGATCGCCTCACGGAACGGGATCCGCGTGAAGGGCGAGGTGACGTGGCGGCCACCGCCGAACTCCTCGAAGAGTTCCGTCATCAGCTGCTCGATCGGCCGGAAGACGTCCTCCTGCTCGACAAAGCTCATCTCGACGTCGAGCTGGTAGAACTCGCCCGGCGAGCGGTCGGCGCGCGCGTCCTCGTCGCGGAAGCAGGGCGCGATCTGGAAGTACCGGTCGAAGCCCGAGACCATCAGCAGCTGCTTGAACTGCTGCGGAGCCTGCGGCAGCGCGTAGAACTTGCCGGGGTTCAGCCGGGAGGGGACCACGAAGTCACGTGCGCCCTCCGGCGAGGTCGCCGTCAGAATCGGCGTGGCCATCTCGTTGAAGCCCAGCGCCGTCATCTTGTGCCGCATCGCCGAGATCACGGCCGTACGCAGCATGATGTTGCGGTGCATGCGCTCGCGGCGCAGGTCGAGGAAGCGGTACTCCAGCCGCCGCTCCTCGTTCACCCCGTCCTCGGTGTTGACGGTGAAGGGCAGCGGTCCCGCCGCGCCCAGCACCTCGACCTCGGAGACCTCGATCTCGATCTCGCCCGTCGGCAGGTCCGGGTTGACGTTCTCCGCGCCGCGCGCCGAGACCTGGCCGTCGACCCGTACGACGGTCTCCTTGGTCAGTTTGGAGAGCGCCTCGTTGGCGGGGGTGCCGGGGCGGGCGACCAGCTGCGTGATGCCGTAGTGGTCGCGCAGATCGATGAAGAGGATGCCGCCCAGGTCTCGCCGATTGTGCAGCCAGCCGCTCAGCCGGACGTCGGTGGAGACGTCAGAGGCGCGGAGCTCGCCGCAGGTGTGGGACCTGTACCGATGCATCGTCGTTCATCCAGTCTTAGCGATTCGGGGGTGGGCAGAGGAGCACAACGCTTGCAAGGTTACCGCCCGGCCCATGTTTGACTTATTGACATATGCATGCCATCGCCATTCACTGCCGTTCACCGGCATCGCACCTTCGGTTTGGCAGGCAGCGGCGCGGAAGACCGGAATAAAGTAAGGCAATGCGCACCGAGGACATCCTGGCAGCGATCGCGACCGGCCTGTGGCGGTGGGACAACGCAACCGGGACGGTCACGCTCGACGCGGAGGCCACCCGGCTGCTCGACCTCCCCTTCGACCCGCCCCTCGCCAACGGGGAGGCCGAGTTCCACGAATCCACCGTGCGCTCCCGTTTCCACCCGGTCGACTGGAACGAGATAAACGGAATCGTCACCCTCGCGACCGCGGAAGGGACCGTCGCCGAGGTCCGGCTGCGGGTCGTCGACGAGGCCGGGCACGTCCTGCGTACCGTACGCAGCCGCTCCAAACCGTCCATCCGCAATGGCGACTATGTACTCGTCGGCATGATCCAGGAGGTCGCCGAGCCCCAGCCGGGCACGACCACCGGCCAGAGCCACATCACCGGCGACTGGCGCCGCTCCCGCGAGGCGTTCCTGCTCGACGCCGGCCGGGCCCTGGCCGAGGCACGCTCCACCTCGGAGGTGCTGCGGGTCGCCGCGTCCCTGTCCATGCCCGGTTTCTCGCCGGACGGCCTCGCCGTCTTCGGCGTGTCGGGCGACCGGCTCACGATCATCGGCCACCACGGCCACAGCGCGGGCGACGACGGCCCCTTCACGGACATGCGGCTGGACGCGGACTATCCGGCCGCCGAGGTCGTACGCACCGGACGGGCGTGCTACCTGCCGAGCCCGGCGGAGTACCGCCGCCGCTACCCCGGCACCTGGCCGCTCGCGCAGCGCTTCGGCCGCCAGTCCTGGGCCTTCCTGCCGCTGGTCGTCGCCGGGCGCACGATGGGCGCGTGGCTGGCGGCGTTCAAGCACCCGGTCGGCTTCACCCCGGACGAACGGTCCGTCCTGACGACGGTCGCCCGGATGCTGGCGCAGGCGCTCGCGCGCGCCGGGACCGCCGAGTCGGAGCGCGAGCTCTCGCTCGGCCTGCAGCGCTCGATGATGCCGACCCTCGGCCCGGAGATTCCGGGGATGTCGGTGGCCGCGCGGTACATCCCGACCGGCGGCGGGCTTCAGGTCGGCGGCGACTGGTACGACATGATCCCGCTGCCCGGGAGAGACAGATTCGCCCTGGTCATCGGCGACGTGCAGGGCCACGATGTGCGTGCCGCCGGGCTCATGGGGCAGCTGCGGATCGCTCTGCGCGCGTACGCCTCCGAGGGGCACCGGCCGGACGCGGTGCTCTCCCGCGCCTCGCGCTTTCTGCACGGCATCACCGATACGTACGAGGAAGGCGACCACACCAGCCCGCGCTTCGCGACCTGCCTCTACCTGGAGGTCGAACCGGCCACCGGACAGGTCGAGCTCGCGCGGGCGGGCCACCCGGAGCCGGCGGTGCGAATGTCCGACGGCACGGTGCTGCTGCGGCCCACGGCGGGCGGGCTGCCGCTGGGCATCGAAGCGGACACGGACTACCCGACGACCCGGTTCGTGCTGGAGCCCGGCGAGACGATGATGATCTGCACGGACGGGCTGCTGGAGACCGGCGGCCACGATCTCGACACGGGCTGGGCGCGGCTGCGGACGGTCCTCGAAGAGTACGTGGAGGAGGAGTACGCAGAGGAGGACGGCGCTGAGTACGGCGCGGAGTACGGCCAGTATGCGGAAGGCACCCAGGGCCGCCTGGAGGAGCTCGCCGACACGCTCGTACAGGCCGTGCACGGTCCCCGTTCGCACTACACCACCGGCCCGCTCGTGGACCGGCGCGAGGACGACATCGCGGTACTGCTGCTCCGCCGGGACGGGATGCCCACGCGCGAGGCCCCGCGGCGTACGGCGATAAGCGTGGCGCAGGCCGAGCCGGAGCGGGTCGCGTCCACCCGGCAGCAGGTGCGGGAGCTGCTGCACGACTGGACCGACGAGGAGAAGGTCTACTCGGCGGTGCTGCTGGTCTCCGAGATGGTCACCAATGTGCTGGTCCACACGGACGGCGACGCGCTGCTGGTGGCCGAGGTGAGCCAGGTGAAGGACGAAGCTGTGCGGCATCGGCTGCGCGTCGAGGTCACGGACGCGAGCGACGAGCTGCCGCACACGCGGCGGCCCGGCGAGATGGCGTCGTCGGGGCGGGGGCTGATGCTGATGGAAATACTGGCGGACGCGTGGGGGGTGGATCCGCGGGGCCAGGGGAAGTCGATCTGGTTCGAGCTCTACGAGTCGGACGGGGACGGGGACGGGGAGGTGGAAGCCGAAGTCGTCGCGGAGTAGCGCGTCCGCAGCTCGCCGAGCACGCCGAAAGCCGCAGCCGTGAGCGGTACGGCGAGGAGCATCCCGAGAATCCCCGCCACCCCCGCCCCCGCCGTGATCGCCAGCATCACGACGACGGGGTGCATCTGCACCGTACGGCTCTGGATCACGGGCTGGAGCACATGCCCCTCCAGCACCTGCACGGCCAGCACCACCCCCAGCGCCCAGAGCGCGATCACGAAGCCGCGGTCGGCGAGCGCGACGAGGATGGCGACGGTGCCGGAGATGAAGGCGCCGAGGTACGGGATGTACGCCCCGACGAAGACGAGCGCGCCGAGCCCGACGGCGCCGGGGACGCGCAGGATCAGCAGCCCGGCGGTGATGCAGATGGCGTCGATGAGCGCGATGAAGGTGGTCCCGCGCATGAACCCCTCGACCGCCTCGAAGGCGCGCCGCCCCACGGCCTCGACGGCGTCTCCGGTCGCGGGGGGCGCGAGGGAGCGGAGGGCGCCGACGGCCTTGTGCGAGTCCCGCAGGAAGAAAAAGATGAGCAGCAGCGCCAGCACGGCGGTGGCGAGCATCTCGCCCACCACGCTCAACCCGCTGACCACCCCGGACGCGGCGGTCCCGCCGAACCTGCCGAGCAGTTCCTTCGCATTGGCCGCGATGTCGTCCAGCGAGGTCCCGGCGGCCCCGAACCGTCGGGAGAGATCCCTGGCGGCCTGCCGTACGGAGGCGACGATCTGATCGCCGGTCTCGATCAGCGCGCTGACGACGATGTACGTGGCCCCGCCCGCGACGGCCAGGACGGCGACGCAGGTGAGCCCGGCGGCGAGCGACCGGTGCATCTTCATCCGTACGAGCCGCCGGTGCAGGGGCCCGAGGAGGGCCGTCCCCAGGATCGCGAGGAGTACGGGCGTAACGGCGGTCCTGAAGACGCCACAGAGCCAGATCCCAATGGCGACCACGCCCGCGACAAGCAGCACGACGCCGCACCAGGCGGCGATCCGCCGGGCGACGAGGGGAAGGAGCGGCAGCTCGGAACTCTGCACGGTCCCACGGGACCACGGTGGTGGGCGGGCGGCCTGCTGGGATACCCCAGCCGGGTGTCCCGGCCCGGGGGCGCTGCCCTCGGGCCCTTGTCGGGGCTCCGCCCCGAACCCCGCGCCTCAATCGCCGGCGAGGCTTGAATTGCCCGGCAATTCAAGCCCGTCTGGGGGTCCCCCCACGCCCTCAGGGCGTAGGGGGAGATTGAGGACACCGCCCGAAGGGCGGTACGGGGGTCCAGGGGGTCCAGGGGGCGAAGCCCCTTGGACCCTCAGGCGCGGTCCGCCGGAACCGTTCCCAGGCGCCCCGCCTGAAAGTCGTCAAACGCCTGCTGCAACTCCGCGCGACTGTTCATCACAAATGGCCCATAGTGCGCCATCGGCTCCCGGATCGGCCGTCCGCCCAGCAGCACGACCTCCAGATCCGGGGTGTTCGAGTCCTGGGACTCGTCCGCCCGCACCGTCAGCGAACCGCCCGCGCCGAACACCACGGTCTGACCCGTGCCGACCGGACGGCGCTCCGCACCGACCGCGCCGCGCCCCGCCATGACGTACGCCAGGCCGTTGAAGTCCTCGCGCCACGGCAGCGTGACCTCCGCCCCCGGCCGCAGCGTCGCGTGGATCATCGTGATCGGGGTGTGCGTGACGCCGGGGCCCTCGTGTCCGCCGAGGCCACCCGCGATGACGCGCAGCAGCGCGCCGCCGTCGGGCGAGGTCAGCAGCTGGACCTCGCCGCCGCGGATGTCCTGGTAGCGGGGGGCCATCATCTTGTCGCTCGCGGGCAGGTTCACCCACAGCTGGAGCCCGTGGAAGAGCCCGCCGGACACGACGAGCGACTCCGGCGGCGCCTCGATGTGCAGCAGCCCGGAGCCCGCCGTCATCCACTGGGTGTCGCCGTTGCGGATGGTTCCGCCGCCGCCGTTGCTGTCCTGGTGGACGAAGGTTCCGTCGATCAGGTACGTGACGGTCTCGAAGCCCCGGTGCGGATGCCACGGGGTGCCCTTCGGCTCGCCCGGCGCGTACTCCACCTCGCCCATCTGGTCCATCATGATGAACGGGTCGAGGTACTGGTAGTTGATCCCGGCGAACGCGCGGCGCACCGGGAATCCTTCCCCCTCGAAGCCTCCCTGTGCCGTACTCACGGCGAGCACGGGGCGCGGCACCGCCTCGGCCGGCGCGGAGACGCGCGGCAGAGTGAGCGGGTTCTCGACAGTCACTGCGGGCATTACGTACCTCCTGGTGCGGCACAGTTTAGTTGAATACTGAACTTCACGCCACCCGCACAACAGAAGGAACCCGGAGGACATTCCCTCCGGGTTCCGCACCTGAGCCGCCCAGCGGCCGTCAGTCGGCCATCAGCCGTACATGCGCCGCATCGCGAAGTCGACCATCTGCTCCACGGCCTTCGCGTCGAAGACCATCCGGTGGTCGCCCTCCATGTCGAGGACGAAGCCGTACCCGGTCGGCAGCAGGTCGATCACCTCGGCCCCGGTGATCACGAAGTACTTGGACTCCTTGCCCGCGTATCTGCGCAGTTCCTTGAGCGAGGTGAACATCGGGATCACCGGCTGCTGGGTGTTGTGCAACGCCAGGAAGCCGGGGTTGTCACCGCGCGGGCAGTAGACCTTCGAGGTCGCGAAGATCTGCTGGAAGTCCTCCGCGGACAGCGACCCGGTGGTGAAGGCCCGCACCGCGTCCGCGAGCGAGGGAGGCGACGGCTCGGGGTACAGCGGCTGCTCCCCGTACGAGGGCTGCTGCGGTACATACTGCTGCTGCTGTTGCTGAGCGCCCGGATTCTGGTCGTAGCCGTACATGCCCGCAAGAGTACTGAGTCACAGATGACCCATTAGGGGTTGCATCTTATTACCGACGGGTAGCATCATCGGAGCTACTTACTGGTATATGGATGAACAATCCCCTCCCGATCCTTACGGAGCCGTCGCCATGGGGCACTACAAGTCCAATCTCCGCGACATCGAGTTCAACCTCTTCGAGGTCCTCGGACGCGACAAGCTGTACGGCACCGGCCCGTTCGCGGAGATGGACGCCGACACCGCCAGGACCATCCTCGCCGAGGTCGCCCGCCTCGCCGAGAACGAGCTCGCCGAGTCCTACGCGGACACCGACCGCAACCCCCCGGTCTTCGATCCGGCCACCCACACCGCCCCTGTGCCCGCGTCCTTCAAGAAGAGCTACGACGCCTTCATGGACTCCGAGTACTGGCGGCTCGGCCTGCCCGAGGAGATCGGCGGCACGACTTCCCCGCGCTCCCTGATCTGGGGTTACGCGGAGCTGCTGCTCGGCGCCAACCCGGCCATCTGGATGTACTCCTCGGGCCCGGCCTTCGCCGGCCTCCTCTTCGAGGAGGGCAATGAGGTCCAGAAGAAGATCGCCGAGATCGCCGTGGAGAAGCAGTGGGGCTCCACCATGGTCCTCACCGAGCCGGACGCCGGTTCGGACGTCGGCGCGGGCCGCTCCAAGGCCGTCCAGCAGGACGACGGCTCCTGGCACATCGAGGGCGTGAAGCGCTTCATCACCTCCGGTGAGCACGACCTCTCCGAGAACATCCTTCATTACGTACTGGCCCGCCCCGAGGGCCACGGCCCCGGCACCAAGGGCCTGTCGCTCTTCCTCGTACCGAAGTTCCACTTCGACTGGGAGACCGGCGAGCTGGGCGAGCGCAACGGCGTCTACGCCACGAACGTCGAGCACAAGATGGGGCTCAAGGCCTCCAACACCTGCGAGCTGACCTTCGGCGACCAGGGCCCCGCCAAGGGCTGGCTGATCGGCGACAAGCACGACGGCATCCGCCAGATGTTCATGATCATCGAGTTCGCCCGGATGATGGTCGGCACCAAGGCGATAGCCGCCCTCTCCACCGGCTACCTCAACGCCCTGGAGTACGCCAAGGAGCGCGTCCAGGGCCAGGACCTGGTGAACTTCGCGGACAAGACCGCGCCGAAGGTCACCATCACCCACCACCCCGACGTACGCCGCTCGCTGATGACGCAGAAGGCGTACGTGGAGGGCATGCGCGCCCTCGTCCTCTACACCGCCTCCGTCCAGGACGACATCGCCGTCAAGGAGGCCGAGGGCGAGGACACCAAGGCGCTCGTCGCGCTGAACGACCTGCTGCTCCCGATCGTGAAGGGCTACGGCTCCGAGAAGTCGTACGAGCTGCTCGCCCAGTCGCTCCAGACGCTCGGCGGCTCCGGCTATCTGCAGGAGTACCCGATCGAGCAGTACATCCGGGACGCCAAGATCGACACCCTGTACGAGGGGACGACGGCGATCCAGGGACAGGACTACTTCTTCCGGAAGATCGTCCGCGACCAGGGCCAGGCGCTCAACACCCTCTCCGAGGAAATCAAGAAGTTCCTGGCGGTCTCCACGGGCGGCGAGGAGCTGGCCCCGGCCCGCGACGCGCTGGCCAAGGCGGCGGTGGACCTGGAGGCGATCGTCGGCACGATGACGAACGACCTCATCGCCACCGGCGAGGACGTCAAGAACATCTACAAGGTGGGCCTCAACACCACCCGCCTGCTGATGGCCTCGGGCGATGTGGTCGTCGGCTACCTGCTGCTGCGCGGCGCGGCCGTCGCGGCGGAGAAGCTGGAGGCGGCGTCCGCCAAGGCGGTGCCCGCCAAGGATGTGCCGTTCTACCAGGGCAAGATCGCGGCGGCGAAGTTCTTCGCCGCGAATGTGCTGCCGGGCGTCTCGGCGGCGCGCGCGCTCGCCGAGACCGTCGACGCCTCGCTGATGGACCTGGACGAGGCGGCGTTCTAGCAACCCTGCCTTGAGTGCTGGTCTGCGGCCCGCCCCTTGCCGGGGCGGGCCGCTGCCGTCCGTCTCGTTAAAGTGAACCCATGAGCAGCGATACGGCCGCCGCACGCTTCGATCGCGGCCACACCGACGACCTGATGTCCTTCCTGGCGGCCGGCCCGTCCCCGTACCACGCGGTGGCCGCCGCCGCCGAACGGCTGGAGAAGGCCGGTTTCCGGCAGGTGCAGGAGACGGACGCCTGGGAGGGGACGACCGGCGGCAGATATGTGCTGCGCGGCGGCGCGATCGTCGCCTGGTACGTGCCCGAGGGCACCCAGCCCCATACGCCGTTCCGGATCGTCGGCGCGCACACCGACTCGCCGAATCTGCGGGTGAAGCCGCTGCCGGACACCGGTTCGTACGGCTGGCGGCAGATCGCCGTCGAGGTGTACGGCGGGACGCTGCTCAACACCTGGCTCGACCGCGATCTGGGGCTGGCCGGGCGGCTTTCCCTGCGCGACGGCTCGCACCGGCTGGTGAACGTGGACCGGCCGCTGCTGCGCGTACCGCAGCTGGCGATCCACCTCGACCGGCAGGCCAACGACGGGCTGAAGCTCGACCGCCAGAAGCACATGCAGCCGATCTGGGGACTCGGCGAGGTCGCGGAGGGCGATCTGATCCGCTTCCTGGAGCAGGAGTCGGGGATCGAGGAGGGCGAGGTCACCGGCTGGGACCTGATGGTGCACGCCATCGAGCCGCCCGCCTATCTGGGCCGGGACAGGGAGCTCCTGGCCGGGCCCCGGATGGACAATCTGCTGTCCGTCCACGCGGCGACGGCGGCGCTCGCGGCGGTGGCGGTCGCCGACGGGGACCCGGACCGGAATCTTCCGTACATCCCGGTGCTCGCCGCCTTCGACCACGAGGAGAACGGCTCCCAGTCGGACACCGGCGCGGACGGGCCGCTGCTCGGCTCGGTGCTGGAGCGGTCGGTGTACGCGCGCGGCGGCTCCTTCGAGGACCGGGCGCGCGCCTTCGCCGGGACGGTCTGCCTGTCCTCCGACACCGGCCACGCCGTGCACCCCAACTACGGTGAGCGGCACGACCCCACGCACCACCCGCGGGCGAACGGCGGCCCGATCCTCAAGGTCAATGTGAACCAGCGGTACGCGACCGACGGCAGCGGCCGGGCGGTGTTCGCGGCGGCCTGCGAGCGGGCCGGGGTGCCGTGGCAGACGTTCGTGTCGAACAACGCGATGCCGTGCGGCACGACGATCGGCCCGATCACCGCCGCGCGGCACGGCATCCAGACGGTCGACATCGGGGTCGCGATCCTGTCGATGCACAGCGCGCGCGAGCTGTGCGGCGCGGACGACCCGTATCTGCTGGCGAACGCGCTGGTGGCGTTCCTGGAGGGCTGAGCCCGACACTTTCAGCCCCTCCGGCGATTGAGGAGCTGGGGGTCCCCCCACGCCCGCCAGGGCGTAGGGGGAGGGTGAGGGGGCAGCGCCCCCGACACGGGCCCGGGCCCAGCTACCGGAGCTCGCGGCTACGCGTCCATCCCGGCCAGTACGAGCGGCAGCCTCGCCACTCCGCCCTCGCTCACGCGTACCGGAACTCCCCAGTCCTGCTGGTGCACATGGCAGGCCGGGTACTCGTTCGCGGGATCGTCGTCGCAGGACGCCGCCATCGCCGAGACATGCAGGACGCCCTCCGCCACCGCCGGGTCGAACTCCAGCACACGCGAAAGGCCGGTGCCCGCCCCCTCGCCCCCGATCAGCAGCCCGGGCGGCGTCGAGGAGACCAGCAGCCGCGTCGAGGGCCCGTACCGGGTGTCGAGCTTCTGGCCCGCCGGGGCCTGGAAGACCACGTCCAGCTGGAGCTTCCCCGGCGCGACTTCGGTGGCTGCGCGCTGCGTGCGGTGGGCGACCGCCTCGACGCGCACAGCCTCCTCCGGCAGCCGCAGCCACGTCAGCCGGTGCCTGGCCGACTCCACCACCACGATGTCGTCCCCGACCAGCACCGCCCCGCTCGGCTCCCGCAGATCGGTGGCCAGCGTGGTCACTTCGCCGCTCGCCGGGTCGTAGCGGCGCAGGGCGTGGTTGTACGTGTCGCTGATGGCGACCGAACCGTCCGGCAGCGCGGTGACCCCCAGCGGATGCTGCAGCAGGGCCTGCCCGGCGGGGCCGTCCCGGTGCCCGAAGTCGAAGAGCCCCGCGCCCACGGCCGTATGCACCACCAGGTCACGGTCGATCCAGCGCACCGAGGAGGTCTCCGAATCGGCGATCCACAGCCGGTCCTCGGTCGCGGCGAGCCCGGAGGGCTGCGCGAACCACGCCTCGGCCGCGGGCCCGTCGACAAGCCCTTCATTCGTGGTCCCGGCCGCGGCCTCGACCGTCCCGCTCGCCGGGTCGTACGTCCACAGCTGGTGTACGCCGGCCATCGCGATCCACAGCTTGTCACCCCACCAGGCCACGTCCCACGGCGAGGAGAGGGCCACATCGAGCGCGGGACCGCTCGTGGGCGCGCCCTGCCACCACTGCTTTCCGGTGCCCGCGAGCGTCTCCAGGGCGCCGGTCCCAGGGTCGTACGCACGGATGGCGTGGTTCACGGTGTCGGCGACCGCCACCCGCCCGTCGGGCAGCAGCGCGAGCCCCTGCGGCTCGTTGAGTATTCCTTCACCTGTACGTCGTACGACGGCGGCGCCGTCCGGCTCCAGCTCGACCAGCTGATCGCGGGTGGAGTCGGAGACGAGGAAGTTCCCGGAGGGCAGCAGGACGGCCTTGCCGGGGAAGCGCAGATCGGTCGCGACAGGCTCGGGCGCGACATACGGCCCGTCGCCGCGCCGCAGGGTGCCCTTCGCGCCGTGCTCGGCCTCCAGCTCCTCGACCAGCTTCTCGATGGCGTGAGCATGCCCCTCGCCCGCGTGCTGGGCGACGATATAACCCTCGGGGTCGATGACGACGAGCGTGGGCCAGGCCCGTACGGCGTACTGCTTCCAGGTGACGAGCTCGGGGTCGTCCAGCACCGGGTGGTGCACCTGATAGCGCTCGACGGCGTCGACGACGGCCCGGTGGTCCGCTTCGTGCACGAACTTCGGCGAGTGGACCCCGATGATCACCACCGTGTCGCGGTGCTTCTCCTCAAGCTCTCGCAGCTCGTCCAGGACATGCAGACAGTTCACACAACAAAATGTCCAAAAATCGAGGACGACGATCCGTCCTCGCAGGTCAGCAAGGGTGTATTGGGTATCGCCTGTATTGATCCAGCCGCCCTTGCCGATCAGCTCGGGGGCCCGAACGCGTGCACGTGTAGCCATACCTCCATCCAACCGCACCCATGCGGGTACGCATTCCACCATGAAATACCTCGTACGCGACAAGCTCTTCTCGATCGGTGACGATTACTGGATCGAGGACGAGCGCGGGCAGCACGCCTTCCTGGTCGACGGCAAGGCGCTGCGCCTGCGCGACACCCTGGAGCTCAAGGATCCGGCCGGCCGGGTGCTGATCACCCTGCGCAAGAAGCTGTTCAGTCTGCGGGACGCGATGACCATCGAGCGGGACGGCGAGACGCTGGCCACGATCCGCAAGAAGCGGCTGTCGCTGCTGCGCAATCACTACCGCGTGACGCTTGTCGAGGGCACGGAGCTCGATGTCAGCGGCCGGATCCTGGACCGGGAGTTCACGGTCGAGTACGACGGGGAGCTGCTGGCGCACATCTCCCGGCAGTGGTTCCGGGTGCGGGAGACGTACGCCGTGAATGTCGTACGGGAGGACGCGGACGCGGCACTCCTGATCGCGATCGCGGTCTGTGTGATCCGGATGGCGGAGAAGGAACGCGAGGGCACAGTCGAGGGCGACGGCGACTGAGCGACCGGGGGTCCGGAACCCCGCGGTTCCGGACCCCCGCGCGTATTGCTTGGCTTACTTGGTTACTTGGCTTACTTGGCCGTGGTGCCGGAGGCGGTGAGCACACCGGCGCCGGTGCTGCTCGCCAGCTCCGTCGGCAGTTTCGCCGCCGAGGTCTGGAGCCCGGCGGTGTTGACGGGCGTCCAGTTGACGGTCGTCTTCATCTTCTTCGAGTTCGCGGCGTTGTACGCGGCCACCAGGTCGGTCGCCGTCCCGTTGACGACGTTCCCGGCGCCCGCGACCGAGCCCGTGCCGTCACCACTCAGCAGCTGCGCGACCTTGCGGTCGGACGACAGCTTCCAGTAGTTGTGCTCCGCCACCACCTGGGCCTTCGCGCGGGAGTCGATGGTGTACTTGGCCGCGTAGCCGTTGAGCGGCGTCGTGTCGAAGTAGTTGTTGTAGATGTGGACCTGGCCGATCCGGGCCAGCGGCACGCGCTGGGTGATGCCCTTCCACACGTTGTGGTGGATCGAGACACGCAGCTTGCCGACGCTGTCGGTGTCGGTGTCGCTGGCGCCGATCAGCATCGTCTTGTCGTGACTGCTGAACAGGTTGCGCTCGACGGTCACCAGGTCGGAGCCCTTGGTGATGTCGAGGGCGCCGTCGTGGACCTGGTACGGGCGGCCGAAGTACGTCTTGCCGCCGCTGTCGAACGCCGGGGCGTCGCTGAAGGTGTTGTGGTCCGCCCACACATGGGTCGCGCCACGCAGACCCACGGAGTCGTACGCGGAGTTCCAGTTGCCGGTGGAACCGTCGGTCGGGTCCCACTGCGGGAAGCAGTCCTCGGTCGCGCTCAGGTTCAGATTGCGGATGATGACGTTGTTCACGTCCTGGACCAGCAGATTGCCGCCGATGATCCCGGCGTTACTGCCCGGCACACCCACGATGGTGGTGTTCGAGCCCACCCGGAACTGGATGTTCTTCTGCTGCTTCGCCTTGGCGGCGTCGCGGGCCTGCTCCTGCGTGCCCGACGGCAGCTTCTTGCCCCAGGTCGCGGGGTCGTACGCCTTGAGGTAGGCGCTCAGGGAGTAACCGGTGCCGGCGGCGTAGTCCGCGCAGGTCACCTTCTTCCCGGCGTCGTTCGTATTGGCGTCGATCGTCCCCGAGATCTGAATGATCTTCGGCGTCGAGTCGGTGTCCGCGCCGAGCGCCTTCATCAACGCCGCCCGGGTGGAGACGGTGAAAACGTGCGCGGAGTCCGCCTTCGAACCGCCGGTGGTGCCGGAGCCGTCGGCCGCCCAGCCGTCCTTCGCGGGGAGGACCTGGTGGGACAGATCGACGGCCGCGCTCGCGTTCATGGCGAGCAGGCCCGCACCGAGACCTGCGGCGGCCACGGTGGCGGCCGAGATCAGGACGGTGCGCCGTCGGCGTGTCGACCGACGGTGAGTGGTGGGGGATGCCACGGATGTGTCCTTACATCGTTCGAATGCAGCACGTGATGCGGAGGAAGCCCCGGGGAACCAGGGCTTCCGCCTGCCTCTATGTGGCCGCTGCGAACGGAAAGGTTGCCCACCGAGAAGTAGTACTAGGGCGTGTTGCGAAAGTAGCGCCGTCCGCCCGAAGGGCGGGGCCTGCGGCGTCCGGTGCGTGCAATCGCAAGGCGGAGGATCATCCTCGTACTGGACGTACTTGGGTGATTCCGACAACGCAGCGAGTGTGCGTGCCGGGCGTCGCGGGCCAGGCGGGACTTTCGCAACACGCCCTAGGGGCGAGAGGGCGTCGCGATGCCCAGCAGGCGGTCCTTGAGCACCGGGAACTGCTCCCGCACCGCCGGCACCTTCGCCGGGTCCAGTTCGACGCTCAGCACCTCTTCGTCCGGGCCCGCCTCGGCGATGACCTCGCCCCAGGGGTCCACCACGATGCTGTGTCCGGCCTGCTCGACCCCGGCGTGCGTGCCGCTCGTGCCACAGGCCAGGACGTACGCCTGGTTCTCCACGGCGCGGGCGCGCGCCAGCAGCGTCCAGTGCTCGCCGCGGCGGGCGGGCCAGCCCGCGGAGATGACGAACAGCTGCGCGCCGGCGTCCACCAGGCCCCGGAACAGCTCGGGGAAGCGCAGGTCGTAGCAGGTGGCAAGACCCAGAGTGAGTCCGGGCGACTCCCCCGTCCCGGGCAGCGGGACCGTCACCAGCCGGTCGCCCGCGCCCATCATCACCGCCTCGCCCTTGTCGAAGCCGAAGCGGTGGATCTTCCGGTACGTGGCGACCAGATCGCCCGTGGGGGAGAGGACAAGGGAGGTGTTGTAGAGGGTGGAGTCGGCGTCCCTCTCCACGATGGAGCCCGCGTGCAGCCAGACCCCGGCGTCGCTCGCGGCCTTCGCCATCACCTCGTACGTACGTCCGGTGGGCGACTCCGCCTCCTCGGCGAACGACTCGTAGGCGAAGGCCCCGACCGGCCACAGTTCGGGGAGTACCACCAGATCGGCCCCCCGCTGCGCCCGTACCAGCGCGGCGGCGCGCTGCCTGCGGGAGTCAACCGATTCGTCCGGGTCTACTGCGATCTGGATGAGTGAGGCGCGCACACTACCACCGTCCTGGCAATCGAGCCGTCAACACGGGCCTACGATCGTCGTAGAAAGCCCTGCCGGGGTGCCTCTGGGCAGCGTAACTTAGCTGCCGAGCCTCCCACGCAGCCCAGCAGTCAGCCGCCGCCAGCCCGCGTACCGCAGAACCGCCGAGGGGTCCCGTGACCGTCCATCCCAGCCTCCAGACCTACGCCGACGCCTGGACCCACTCCGTCGAATCAATAACAGAACTGGTGCAGCCTCTCGCCGAAGGCGAGTGGAACCGTCCCACGCCGTGCCCGGGCTGGTCCGTGCGCGACATTGTTTCGCACGTCATCGGCCTGGACTGCGAGATGCTGGGCGATCCACGGCCCATCCACACGCTGCCGCGCGATCTCTATCACGTACAGAGTGAGTTCGCCCGCTACATGGAGATGCAGGTCGATGTGCGCCGACACCACACGGCGCCCGAGATGACCTCCGAGCTGGAGTACACGATCATCCGCCGGAACCGTCAGCTGCGCAACGAGACCCGCGGACCCGACACCATGGTCCGGGCCCCGCTCGGCGCCGAGGAGACCCTGGAAGCCGCCATGCGGAGGCGCGCCTTCGACATCTGGGTCCATGAGCAGGACCTGCGGATGGCCCTGAACAAGCCGGGCAACCTCGACTCTCCCGGTGCGTACGTCGCGCGCGACGTTCTCCTGGACGCCATGCCCAAGGTGGTCGCCAAGGACGCGGGCGCTCCGGCGAGTTCGGCTGTCGTCATTGACGTGCACGGCCCGGTCGAGTTTCTCCGTACGGTGCGGGTGAACGCGGACGGCCGCGGTTCGGTCGACGGCGCGCCGTCCCTGGGTCCGCTGGTCACGCTCGCCATGGACTGGGAGACCTTCTACCGGCTGGCCTGCGGGCGGGTACGGGCCACCGCGGTACCGGACCGGCTCAAGGTGGACGGCGATCCCGAACTGGCCGCGGCGATCCTGCGCGCGTTCGCGGTCACACCCTGAGCGTCGTACGGCAACGTCGTACGGCAACGTAATACGGCACCGGCAACGTCATACCGGAACGTGCACGGCCTCCACCCGGCTGGCCACCAGCCGCTCCCGCTCCCGCCGCACCGTGCGCTTCCGCAGCCGCAGGATCTGCGCGACCCCCAGCGCCTCCAGCACGAACACCGACGAGAAGGCGATCCGGTAGTTGCCGCCGGTCGCGTCCAGCAGCAGCCCGACCGCCAGCAGCGTCACCATCGACGCCGTAAAACCACCTATATTGACGATTCCCGACGCCGTCCCCTGCCGCCGGGGCGGATTGGCAGGCCGGGCGAAGTCGAACCCGATCATCGACCCGGGCCCGCA
The DNA here is from genome assembly GCF_044548015.1 of Streptomyces sp. NPDC052236. NCBI lineage: Bacteria > Bacillati > Actinomycetota > Actinomycetes > Kitasatosporales > Streptomycetaceae > Streptomyces > Streptomyces sp. NPDC052236. The sequence goes on from NZ_JBIUBL010000001.1 coordinate 506,112, forward strand.
CGAGCCGAGCACCACACAGAGGCTGACCAGCAGCCACATCGGAGCCCGGTCGCCCGGATACGCGACGACAGCCGCCCAGAGCAGCGCCGTCGCCCCGACCGTACCGAGGGCGAGCGGCACCCGGGCCGTGTGGTGCCGGGCGATGACCTGCCCGTACACCAGCCCCACCACCATGTTGGAGAGCACCACCAGCGTCAGCAGCCCGCCCGCGGTCTCCCGGGACAGTCCCTGCGCCTCGATGAGGAAGGGCATGCCCCACAGCAGCAGGAACATCATGGCGGGGAACTGCGTGGTGAAGTGCACCCACATCCCGAACCGGGTACCGGGCTCCCGCCAGGATTCGGCGATCTGCTTCCGTACGAAACCGGAGCCGGCGTGGTGGGCGGGCGGCGGCTCGTGCCCCTCCGGATGGTCCTTCAGGAACAGCCACACCAGTATCAGCACGACCAGACCGGCCGCCGAGCTGCCCGCGAAGGTCGCGGTCCAGCCCACGCCGTGCAGCATCCGCGCGATGACGAGGGTCGACACGAGGTTGCCCGCCACTCCGAAGAGCGCGGCGACCTGCCCGATGAGCGGCACGCGCCGGGCGGGGAACCAGCGGGAGCCGAGCCGCAGCACGCTGATGAAGGTCATCGCGTCGCCGCAGCCGAGCAGCGCGCGGGAGGCGAGCGCCGTCTCGTACGAGGGGGAGAGCGCGAAGCCCAGCTGTCCCACGGTGAACAGGACTATGCCGAAGGTGAGGACCTTCTTCGTGCCCAGGCGGTCGACCATCAGGCCGACGGGTATCTGCATCCCGGCGTAGACGAGCAGTTGGAGGATGGAGAACGTGGAGAGGGCGGAGGCGTTGATGTCGAAGCGGTCGGCGGCGTCGAGTCCGGCCACGCCCAGTGACGTACGGAAGATGACGGCGACGAAGTAGACGGCGACGCCGATGCCCCAGACCGCGGCGGCGCGGCGGCCACCGGGCGGATCCCCGGGCAGGGATATGGCGGAGGCCTTGGGGGCGCTCATCGGACCTCGCCCCGCGCCAGGTTGCTGAACCAGCCGACGTGGCGGTGGACGAGGGCGGCTGCCGCCTCCGGGTCCCCGGCGCGCAGGGCTTCGAGGATCTCGCTGTGCTCGGCGACGTTCTTGGTGATGCGGTCGGGGTGGGAGTACATGACGGCGACGCCCATCCGCAACTGCCGGTCGCGCAGCTGGTCGTAGAGGCGGGAGAGGATTTCGTTGCCGCCGCTGCGCACGATCTCGGCGTGGAAACAGCGGTCGGTGACGGCGACCGCGGCCAGGTCTCCCGCCTCGCCCTGCCGCTTCTGCTGCTCCAGCAGTTCCGCGAGCCGGTCGAGCAGGCGCGGCGAGGCCGGCACGGCCTTGCGGGCGGCGTGCTCCTCGACCAGCAGCCGGGTCTCGACGACATCGGCGATTTCCTGCGCGGACACGGCGAGGACGAGCGCGCCCTTCTTCGGGTAAAGCTTGATCAGCCCTTCGACCTCAAGTTTGAGCAGCGCCTCGCGGACGGGGGTGCGGGATACGCCGACGGCTTCCGCCAGTTCGCCTTCGGTGAGGAGGGTGCCGCCCTCGTAACGGCGGTCGAGGACGCCTTGCTTGATATGGGTGTAGACGCGTTCGGCGGCGGGAGCGGTGGGAGCGGCGGCAGGCATGCGCACAGCTTAGATACAAGACAAGTGCATCAGAAGGCCGCGTCCACGATGCAGGACACCGCCCCCGGACACGGGACGTCTGTGGAGACGGGTTCACAATTTCTTCGCTCTTCCGTACATCCCTTTGGCGCGCTCAACGGTCTTGTGTCGGGACCTCGTTATCGCGAACGGTCCCCATCGGTCCCTTTCCGACGCATTCGATGCATTCGCGAACTCGAACTCGGAGCGTTTCTCTTGATATCCAGCCTCCCGGGCGTGCGTAAAGCCGCCGTGGTCGCCCTCTCCACCGGCGCGCTGCTGACCCTCTCACCGCTGGCCACCCCGGCCCAGGCGGCCGTCCCCGTGCCGCCGATCGCGAGCAAGGGCGCTGTACTGCTCAACAGCTCGGGCACCGCGGTCTACACCAAGACCCCGGACACCCGGCGCCAGATGGCCAGCACAACGAAGATCATGACGGCCGCGGTGGTGGTCACCACCAAGGGCATCAACCTGAACCACGTGGTGACCGTCAAGCAGGCCTATCGCGACTACGTCGTCAAGAACGGCGCGAGCACCGCGGACCTGAAGACCGGCGACAAGGTGACTGTCCGTCAGCTGCTGTACGGCACCATGCTGCCGTCCGGCTGTGACGCGTCGTACGCTCTCGCCGAGCTTCTCGGCAAGGGCACCACCCCCGCCGCGCGCGTCAAGTCGTTCATCGGGAAGATGAACGCGAAGGCCACCCAGCTCGGCCTGAAGAACACCAAGTTCGACTCCTTCGACGGCATCTCGGCGGCGGGCCAGAACTACACGTCGCCGCGCGACCTGGCGAAGATCACCCAGTACGCCATGACGAACGTCAACTTCCGTACGGTCGTCGCCGCGCCGAAGTACGTGACCACGGCGACGACCAGCAAGGGCACCAAGCGCACGTACACCTGGTACAACACGAACCAGCTGCTGGGCTCGTACAAGGGCGCCATCGGCATCAAGACCGGCACCGGCACCACGGCGGGCCCCTGCCTGGTCTTCGCGGCGACTCGTAACGGCAAGACGTTCGTCGGGGTCACCCTGAACGGCGCCGCCCGCTACACGGACGCGGCGAAGCTGCTCGACTTCGGGTTCGGTTCGACCACCGCGAAGACGATGCAGCTGCGGAGCCTGCCCGCGGGCGCCGAGCAGGACTGATCGCGAGACTGACCCGACCCGCCCTGTCCACGATGTGCGTGGACAGGGCGGTCTGTCGTTGAGCGGGTGGCCGGCCGGCGATGATTCCGCGCGGCGGCGAGAGTCTGTCTTCTGACAGCACACTCGCTCGCTCGCTCGCTCGTGAAGGCGGAGCCGATGAACAATCTGCACGACACTCTGAAGGCGCACGTCAGCAATGGATCGGTGCCCGGAGCGGTGGCTCTGGTGGCTCGCGGCGACCGGGTCGAGGTGCAGGCCGTCGGCTCCGCGGACGTCGAAGGCACCGCCCCGATGGCCAGAGATTCGATTTTCCGCATCGCCTCGGTCACCAAACCGATCGTCGCCGCGGCGGTCATGATGCTGGTCGAGGACGGCCGTATCGCGCTGGACGACCCGGTCGCGCCATGGCTGCCGGAGCTGGCGTCGCCGGTGGTCGTCCGCACACCGGCCAGTCCCGTCGAGGACGTGGTCCCGGCCGCCCGGCCGATCACCGTGTTCGATCTGCAGACCTCCTGCGCCGGGTACGGCTTCCCGTCCGACTTCTCGCTGCCGGCGCTCCAGCCGTTGCTCAGCGAGCTGAGGCAGGGACCGCCGCAGCCGCGGCTCGTCCCGCCGCCGGACGCGTGGATGGCGGCGCTGTCCCGCATTCCGCTGTTGCGTCAGCCGGGCGAGGCCTGGCTGTACAACACCTGCTCCGACATCCTCGGCGTACTGATCGCCAGGGTCTCGGGACAGTCGCTGCCGGAGTTTCTGGCGGAGCGGCTGTTCGAGCCGCTCTCCATGGCCGACACCGGATTCGACGTACCGGCCGGCAAGCGCGGCCGGTTCACGAGCTACTACCGGTCCGATGCGGCGGGCCGTATCGAGCCGGCCGACGCCCCCGACGGGCAGTGGAGCAGCCTGCCCGCGTTCCCGTCCGGTGCGGGCGGGCTGGTCTCGACGGTGGACGACCTGCACTCCTTCGCCCGAATACTGCTGGCCGAGGGGAGCGTCGAGGGCCGCCCGCTGTTGTCGCCCGCGTCGGTGCGGCAGCTGACCAGCGATCAGCTGACCCGGTCGCAGAGGGAGGGCAGCGGGTTGTTCCTGGAGGGCCAGAGCTGGGGTTTCGGCGGCTCGGTCGACATCGAGACCGTCCATCCGTGGAATGTGCCGGGACGCTACGGCTGGATCGGCGGCACCGGAACGACGGCGTACCTCACCCCGTCCACCGGGGTGGTGACCATCCTGCTCAGCCAGCGGGAAATGACCGGACCGTCCGCGCCCGCGCTGATGCAAGACGTCTGGCGGTACGCGGCGGACGCCGCCTGAGCCGTCAGCCATCAGCCGTCAGTCGGTGAGCGCGGCGGCGGTGATCGCGCGGTTCTTGAGGCTGCTGGAGTAGACGACGGTGGTGGTGAGGGAGCCGAGCCCGGCGATGCGCCCCGCGGTCTGCTCCAGGTGCCGCATCGAGCGGGCGACGACCTTCAGGATGAAGCAGTCCTCGCCGGTCACATGGTGTGCCTCGATGATCTCCGGGGTCGCGGCGACGAGGTCATGGAAGGGCTTGTAGTTGCTGGTCGGATAGCGGAGCCGGACGAAGGCGAGGATGTCCAGGCCGAGGCGTTCGGGGTCGACGACGGCTGCGTAGCCGGTGATCACGCCTCGTTCCTCAAGGCGGCGCACGCGTTCGGTGAGGGCGCTGGGAGACATGGAGATGGTGCGGGCCAGTTCGGCGTAGGTGGCGCGTCCGTCGTGTTGGAGGGCCTCCAGGATGCGCATATCGATGTCGTCCGTGGAATGAGTGGTCATGGGAGATGAATACCGGGGGATCACCGGCGGATCAAGCTATTTGTAGGCGATCGTCAGTTCAGGGGCTCGCCTTCGCGCCCTAGCGTTATGGCCATGACGACCACTCACTCCAGCGCGGCGCTTCGCGTGCCGCCCGCTGCCCCGGCCGATGCCGTTGCGTTCTTCACCGGCCGCCTGACCTTCCAGGCGGACGTTTCCGATGTCCGCGCGTCCCTGGACTCCGGTGACCTGGGCTTCGTCCTGGTCGACTCGCGGGGTGCCGAGGGCTGGCAGCAGGGCCACGTCCCGGGGGCACTGCACCTGCCGACACCGGATATCGCCGCCCGCGCGGCGACCCTGCTGGACCCGGCGGTCACGGTCATTACGTACTGCTGGGGACCCGGCTGCGACGGAGCGACCCGCGCGGCGCTCGCGTTTGCCCAGCTGGGCTACCGCGTCAAGGAAATGATCGGCGGCATCGAGTACTGGATCCGCGAGGGTTTCCCGGTCGAGACGGCGACCGGCACCGAACAGCGTCCGGTGGACCCGCTGACGTCACCGATCGGCTCGGTCACCTGCGCCTGCTGAGCGACGGACAACGACGGACAACAGGGCCCCGCCGCGGATGCTTGGTTTCAGCATTCGCGGTGGGGCCCTCTTGGTGTGTCGGGTCGGTCAGGCCCAGGTCATCAGGCGCTTGGGCTGTTCCAGGATCGCGGCGGTGTCCGCCAGCACCCTGGAGCCCAGCTCTCCGTCGACCAGGCGGTGGTCGAAGGAGAGCGCCAGCGTGGTGACCTGGCGGGGCTTGACCTTGCCCTTGTGGACCCACGGCTGGAGTTTGATCGCGCCGACCGCCAGGATCGCCGACTCGCCCGGGTTGAGGATCGGCGTGCCGGTGTCGACGCCGAAGACGCCGACGTTCGTGATCGTCACCGTGCCGCCCTGCATCGCCGCAGGGGTCGTTCTGCCCTCGCGGGCCGTGGCGACCAGCTCACCGAGGGACCGCGCCAGTTCCGGCAGGGTCTTGGCGTGCGCGTCCCTGATGTTCGGGACGATCAGACCGCGCGGGGTGGCCGCGGCGATGCCCAGGTTGACGTAGTGCTTGACCACGATCTCCTGATTCGCCTCGTCCCAACTGGCGTTGACCTGCGGGTTGCGCTTGATGGCGACCAGCAGGGCCTTGGCGACCAGCAGCAGCGGGTTGACCCGCAGCCCCGCCATGTCCTTGTCGGACTTCAGCTCCTCGACCAGCTTCATCGTCCGCGTCACGTCGACCGTGATGAACTCCGTGACATGCGGCGCGGTGAACGCGCTGCCGATCATCGCCGCGGCGGTGGCCTTCCGTACGCCCTTGATGGGGATACGGGTCTCCCGCGCACCGGCGGTGACCGGCGCGGGCGCTTCGACTGCGGGTTCTGGCTGTACGGGCGCGGGCGCCGGTGCCGGGGCAGCCGCCGCGTAGACGTCCTCCCGGGTGATGATGCCGTCGGGCCCGGTCGGGGTGACCGTCGCCAGGTCGACGCCCAGGTCCTTGGCGAGCTTACGGACCGGGGGCTTGGCGAGCGGGCGCGGAGCCGTGACCACGCCACCGCCGCGGCCGTTGAGCTCGGTCTGCAGCGCCGCCGCGGCGGCCTGCGGCGATCCCGTCGGCTGGGCCGGAACGGACTGCCCGGCAGGGGCCTTCCCGGCGGCAGGCTTGCGGGCACGGCGCTTGGTGGACGCCTCGGAGACGCCGTAGCCGACAAGCACCGGCTGGCGGCCCTTCGGCTTGGCCTCCTCGGCGGGCATCTGAGGCTCCGCGACGGATGCGGCGGATGCGGCGGGGGTCTCGGGGGCCTTGGAGGCCTCAGGTGCGGCCGCCCCGTCCGGGGCCACGTCGACCATGATGATCGACATGCCGACGTCGACCGTCGTGCCCTCTTCGAAGCGCAGCTCGTGCACCACTCCGTCGTACGGAATCGGCAGCTCGACGGCCGCCTTCGCCGTCTCCACCTCGCACACCACCTGGCCGTCCGTCACCCTGTCGCCAGGTTTGACGTACCACTTGAGGATCTCGGCCTCCGTGAGTCCCTCGCCCACATCGGGCATCTTGAACTCACGAAACCGCGTAGAAGCAGTCATGTTCACGGGACTCCTCAGTACGCGAGCGAGCGGTCGACAGCGTCAAGCACCCGGTCAAGTCCCGGGAGGTACTCCTCTTCGAGCCGGGCCGGCGGGTACGGCGAGTGGAACCCGCCCACCCTCAGCACCGGAGCCTCCAGCTGATAGAAGCACCGCTCCGTGATGCGAGCGGCGATCTCCGCGCCGGAGCCGTAGAAGACCGGCGCCTCGTGGACCACCACGAGCCGCCCCGTCTTCTCCACCGACGCCTGCACGGTGTCGAAGTCCATCGGCGAGATCGAGCGCAGGTCCAGGACCTCCACCGATTTGCCCTCCTCGGCCGCGGCGGCCGCCGCCTCGACGCAGACCTTCACCATCGGACCGTACGCGGCGAGCGTGATGTCGGAGCCCGCCCGGCTGACGCGGGCCTTGTGCAGCGGGCCCGGGATGGCCTCGGTATCGACCTCGCCCTTGTCCCAGTAACGCCGCTTCGGCTCGAAGAAGATGACCGGGTCGTCGCTCTGGATGGCCTGCTGAAGCATCCAGTAACCGTCGGAGGAGTTGGACGGCGAGACCACCTTCAGCCCCGCGACATGCGCGAAGAGCGCCTCGGGGGACTCGCTGTGGTGCTCCACCGCGCCGATCCCGCCGCCGTACGGAATGCGGATGACGACCGGCATCTTGATCTTGCCCAGCGCCCGCGCGTGCATCTTCGCGAGCTGCGTGACGATCTGGTCGTACGCCGGGAAGACGAACCCGTCGAACTGGATCTCCACGACCGGCCGGTACCCGCGCAGGGCCAGCCCGATCGCCGTACCGACGATCCCCGACTCGGCGAGCGGGGTGTCAATGATCCGGTCCTCGCCGAAGTCCTTCTGCAGCCCGTCCGTCACGCGGAAGACGCCGCCGAGCTTGCCGACGTCCTCGCCCATGATCAGGACCTTGGGGTCGGTTTCGAGCGCTTTGCGCAGCGAGTTGTTGAGCGCTTTCGCGAGGGGAAGCTTCTCTACGGCCATGGCTAGTTGCCCTCCTCGGCGAAGGACGCCTGGTACGCGGCGAACTGCGCCCGCTCCTCATCGACGAGCGCGTGCCCGTCGGCGTAGACATTCTCGAAGATGGCCATATGGTCCGGGTCGGGCATCGCTCGCACCGCTTCCCGCACCCGCTTGGCCAGCCCGTCGCTCTCCGTCTCCAGCTCGCTGAAGAACGCCTCGTCGGCGTGGCCCTGGTTCTCCAGGTGCCTGCGGAGCCGCAGGATCGGGTCCTTCGCCTCCCACGCCACCCGCTCGTCGTCGTGCCGGTACTTCGTCGGATCGTCCGAGGTGGTGTGCGCGCCCATCCGGTAGGTGAACGCCTCCACCAGGGTCGGGCCCTCGCCCCTGCGGGCCCGCTCCAGCGCGGAGCGGGTCACGGCCAGGCAGGCCAGTACGTCATTGCCGTCCACCCGGACGCCCGGGAAGCCGAAACCCTGCGCGCGCTGGTACAGCGGCACGCGGGTCTGCCGCTCCGTCGGCTCGGAAATCGCCCACTGGTTGTTCTGGCAGAAGAACACCACGGGGGCGTTGTAGACCGCCGCGAAGGTAAACGCTTCGGCGACATCGCCCTGGCTGGACGCGCCGTCGCCGAAGTAGGCGATGACCGCGGAGTCGGCGCCGTCCTTGGCCACGCCCATCGCGTAACCGGTGGCGTGCAGCGTCTGCGAGCCGATGACGATCGTGTAGAGGTGGAAGTTGTTGGTCTTCGGGTCCCAGCCACCGTGGTTCACGCCGCGGAACATGCCGAGCAGGTTCGTCGGGTCGACGCCGCGGCACCAGGCGACGCCGTGCTCGCGGTACGTCGGGAAGACGTAGTCGTCGTCGCGGAGCGCGCGGCCGGAGCCGATCTGCGCCGCCTCCTGGCCCAGCAGCGACGCCCACAGTCCGAGCTCGCCCTGCCGCTGAAGGGCGGTGGCCTCGGCGTCGAAGCGGCGGGTCAGGACCATGTCGCGGTAGAGGCCGCGCAGGTCGTCCGGGGTGATGTCGGAAACGTAGCTCTCGTACTCGGGATGGGCGACGCGCTCACCCTCGGGCGTCAGCAGCTGTACGAGCTGGGGCTCGGCGTCGCTCTGCGGGCCCTGCGCGGTCTGCGCGGTCTGCGACTTTTTCGCGGCGCTCACGCGCTTGCTGCTGCGTCGCGGCTGGCGCGCGGCAGTGCTCTCCACGGTCACGTGCGTGCTCCTCCGTCTGTCCGGCCCCCGGGTTCGCCGGAGAGCCAGTTGCGGCTCGCCTGTCCCGATACCCGCGCACGGGGTGGGTACGACTCGGCCGGGATCAGGCGTGACAGGTGCCCCGGCGAGTGCCTGCCAAAGGCACGTTACCCAGTGGTGCGCATTACTGCGTAACCCCATTTGACCTGCAATTTTGCTTGGATTTCCAAGTAAAACGAGAAATAGGGGAACAACCACTGGTCACAGCCCCGCGGGCCGCCGGAACACGGGCACGTTATCCCGCCGACCCTGGGTGCGGGAAGAGTGAATGTGTCAGCGCGCCCTTTTGTCCGGAGCAGTAGGAAAAGTCGTCGTATTGGGGTTGGCGGACCGTAAGGTTCCGGGTTCATGGTGGTTCACATAGCTGAACGAACTCGAAGTGGCGTCAATTCGCCACGCTGCGTGATCTAACATCTGGCGCGTGCCGCGCTCATCTGCAACTGCCCCGCCCGTAGGTCCACTACTCAGCCGCTACCGGAACACCGGCGAACCGCTCTCCTGCGAGCCCGTCACTCAGGGCCTTCTCAACCGCGGCTACCGGCTCGCCACCACCCGCGGCGCCTACTTCCTCAAGCATCACCTCGACGGCGACCACGAGGCCATCGCCCGGCAGCACCGCGCCACGCAGCGGCTCCAGACACTCGGCGTACCGGTCGCGCCGCCCGTCGAGGACGCGTACGGCGACACGGTCGCGGTGATCGGCGGACGGTGTTACGCCCTGCACCCCTGGGTGGACGGACTGCACCGCGACGGGGCGCAGCTGACGGCCGCCCAGTCGCGGCGGCTCGGCTCGCTCCTGGGGCTCGTACACACCTGCCTGGAGCGGGTCATGGAGGTGGACGCCACCGAGCGGCGGGAGTACGAGAGCGCCGACCCCCGGGAGACCTGCGCGCTCATCGACGAGCTGGTGGGCCTGGCGCGCGGGGCCCGGCCCCGGGCCGCCTTCGACGTGCTGGCCGAGCACCGGCTCCTTGAGCGGCGGGCGCTGCTGGAGCGCCACGCCGACCGCAGGCCGCAGCCGCCGCCGGCGTCCGCGGGCGGCTGGGTGCACGGCGACTTCCACCCGCTGAATCTGCTCTACCGGGGAGCCGAGCCCGCCGCGATCGTCGACTGGGACCGGCTCGGGGTGCAGCCGCGCGCCGAGGAGGCGGTACGGGCGGCGGCGATCTTCTTCGTACAGCCTGTCGGGGAGCTGGAGCTGCCGAAGGTACGGGCGTACGCGCGCGCCTACCGGCGGGCGGCCGGGGCGGACGCGGCGGAGCTGGCGGCGGCGGTGCACCGGGTGTGGTGGGAGCGGCTCAACGACTTCTGGATACTGCGCTGGCGCTACCAGCTCCGCGACCGGAGGGCCGACCCGCAGTTTCCTGCGGCGTCGGCCCTGGCGGTGTGGTGGACACGGGAGTACGAGGCGGTGCGCGAGGCCTTCACGGGGTGAGGCCTTGCTCGGATGCGGCCTCACGGGATGAGGTCTGACTGATGAGGTCTGACCGGATGAGGCCCTGTCCGGATGAGGCCCTGTCCGGATGAGGTCTGACTGATGAGGTCTGACCGGATGAGGCAGGTCAGCGGTTGCCGGTGCCCCCCGGTACGTCCGGGCTGCCCGATGTACCGCCGCCCCCCGGGTCGTCCGGTGACTCGGTGGGCGTCGGATCGCCCGACGGCTCCGAAGAGTTGTCGCTCGGCTCTGAGATGGTCGGTGAGGGATCGTCCGACGGCGTCTGCGAACGGCTCGCCGAGAACGACGGCGTGTACGAGGGCGTGTAGTACGACTCCTCGGTTTCTTTCGAGGGGGGCGGCTCCTCGGACTCCTCCTCGGACTCCTCCGGGGTCGGAGTCGGCGAGGTCTCCTGCGTCGTCGACGACTGGGTGACCGGCTTCTCGTCCTTCTTGGTGCCGCTGTCCTGGTTCGCCCTGTCCAGCGCGAAGGCGATGCCCGCGACGATCGCGACCACCGCGAGCACGACGAACAGCACCACCTTCCCGCGACCGCTGCCCTTCCCGCCCTGACCGCCGCGCCCGCCGGGGCCGCCGCCCCGGCCACTGCCGTAGCCGCCGTACCCGCCGTCGTCGGGGTTCATCGGCGGCAGTATCGGGCTCTGCGAAGTCTCCCCGTGCGTGGGGTGCGCGGGGCGGCCCGTCGCCGTCGGCGCGGTCATCCCCATCGCCGGGGTGCCGTCGTGCATCCCGACCGGCCCGGTGTTCCAGGTGCCGGTGTGGCTCCCCTGCTGCTGGAGCATCTGCAGCGCGAACTGGACCAGACCGCGCATCTCCTCGGCGCTCTGGAACCGGTCGTCCGGGTCCTTCGCGAGCGAGCGCATGACCAGTCCGTCGAGCTCCGGCGGCACCGCGTCCGAGGCCTCTGACGGCGGCAACGGGATGTCCTGGACGTGCTGGTAGACCACCGAGAGGGGGGTCTCACCGGTGAACGGGGGCCGCAGCGCCAGCAGTTCGTAGAGCAGACAGCCCGTGGCGTACAGATCGGAACGGTGGTCGACAGCCTTGCCCAGCGCCTGCTCCGGGGAGAGGTACTGCGGCGTACCCATGACCATGCCGGTCTGAGTCATCGTCGACTGCGCACCGTGCAGGGCGCGCGCGATGCCGAAGTCCATCACCTTCACCGCGCCGGAGTGCGTGATGATGACGTTCGCGGGCTTGATGTCACGGTGCACGATGCCGTGCTGATGGGAGTACGCGAGCGCTTCGAGCACGCCGGAGACGATGATGAGCGCCTGCTCGGGCGGCGGGGCCTCGGCGCTGAGCAGCAGTTCGCGGATGGTGCGGCCCTCGACCAGCTCCATCACGATGTACGGGACGGTCTGGCCGCCCACGACGTCCTCGCCGGAGTCGTACACCGCCACCACCGCATGGTGGTTGAGGCCCGCGACGGACTGCGCCTCGCGCGTGAAACGCGCCTTGGAGACCGGGTCCTCGGCGAGGTCCGAGCGGAGCAGCTTGATGGCGACGGTGCGGCCGAGCCGTACATCCTCCGCCGCGAACACCTCGGCCATGCCACCTCGGCCGAGACGGTGCGTCATGCGGTAGCGGCCGTCGCCGACCAGACCGTCTACGCCCCAGGAGTCCGCCGCATCCGGCCCTCCGCCGCCGCCTGCTTCGGATTCGGGTGCCATCAGTCCTCGCCGTCGTATCTGTCCGCTTGCCTACTGCGCGTGCGGGGTAGCTGTCATCCTCGGGGTGCTGTGCCACGTCACGCTACAGGCTTCGCGAGGCGGGGCTGCGCAGAGCTGGACCGACCATCAAAGCCCCAGGCCGTGAGGCTATGCAAATTCCGTGGGTTTCCTGTAACGCTTCCGAGACGCTTCTTGTGCGTACGGTCACGGAACGGGCACCTGGCTTGACGTGTCGGACCCCTCGGGCAGACTTGCCCCGTAATACGGATCACGAGTGCGCATGGCTCACCGGTACACGACTACACGAGTAAACAGATCACGTAAACAGATCACGGTTCAGCGGATCGCGGATCGCGGATCAGCGCGCCGAGGGGGAGCACAGTCATGAGCCAGGACGGCGCAGGCGCACAGGGTCGCTATGCGGGGGGTTCCGTAGCGGGCGGCCGGTATCGGCTCCGCGACCTGCTCGGTGAGGGCGGCATGGCCTCCGTCTATCTGGCGTACGACTCCGCGCTGGACCGGCAGGTCGCCATCAAGACGCTGCATACGGAGCTGGGGCGCGAGCAGTCGTTCCGCGAGCGGTTCCGGCGCGAGGCGCAGGCAGTCGCCAAGCTGTCGCACCCCAACATCGTGTCGGTCTTCGACACCGGCGAGGACGAGCTGGACGGCTCGATGATGCCGTACATCGTCATGGAGTACGTCGAGGGCCAGCCGCTGGGCTCCGTACTGCAGGCGGACATTCAGCGGTACGGCGCGATGCCCGCCGACAAGGCGCTGAAGGTGACGGCCGATGTACTGGCCGCGCTGGAGACCAGCCATGAAATGGGCCTGGTCCACCGGGACATCAAGCCCGGCAATGTGATGATGACCAAGCGCGGCGTCGTCAAGGTGATGGACTTCGGCATCGCGCGCGCCATGCAGTCGGGCGTCACCTCGATGACGCAGACCGGCATGGTCGTCGGCACGCCGCAGTATCTGTCGCCGGAGCAGGCGCTGGGACGCGGTGTCGACGCGCGGTCCGACCTGTACTCGGTCGGCATCATGCTCTTCCAGCTGCTGACGGGGCGGATCCCGTTCGACGCGGATTCGGCGCTGGCGATCGCGTACGCCCATGTACAGGAAGAGCCGGTCGCGCCGTCCTCGGTCAACCGCTCCGTCACGCAGGCGATGGACGCGCTGGTCGCGCGGGCGCTGAAGAAGAACCCGAACGAACGTTTCCCGTCCGCCGCCGCGATGCGCGACGAGTGCGCGCGGGTGGCGAGCGCGGGGCAGACGGGCGCGCCTGTGATCATCGGTGGCGCGCCCTCGACGAGCGGGGCGGGGGTCGCCGCCGCGGTGTTCCCGCCGCTGGACCAGTCGGGTCAGGCACCGCAGGGCGTGCAGGGCGTGCAGACGCCGTATCAGCCCACTCCGTACGGTCCGCCGACCCCGAGTCCGTACGGCCCGCCGACTCCGGCTCCTGCTCCGGCTCCTGCCGCGACTCCGGCACCGGCGCCGCATTCGCATTACGGGTACCCGCAGACGGCCTCGCCGTCGTCGGGCTACCAGGCGCCTGCCCCGGTGTCCTCGACGCCGCCTCCGTACACCATCGCGCCGCAGCAGGCTCCGAGCGGTGGCGGTGGCGGTGGCGGCAGGCGGAACATGCCGGTCATCGTGGGCGCGATCGTGGTGGCGCTGCTGGCGATCGGCGGCCTGATCGTTGCGCTCTCCATGAACAAGGAAGACCCGAGCGACAACACCGGCACCGACGACCCGACGGCGAGCGAGTCGGCGCAGGCCGAAGGAGCCAAGGGCCCGGACCGGAGCCGGACGATCGACCCCACGAAGTGCACGGATGCCTTGGAGGACGGCACGGACCCGGCAAAGGTCCAGGCGCCCGACCTGCTCTACAAGGACCTCATCTCGGTCAAGGACTGCCTGCGGGCGGCGGGCTGGACCTGGAAGGTGGTGGAAGTGGACAACCCTCAGTACCCGCAGGACGCCGTGGTCACTCAGTACCCCGGTCAGGGCCAGCCCGTCGTGCCGAAGAGCCAGGAGTTCGAGCTCACGGTCTCCACCGGCAAGCCGGCGTAACCCTCCGTACCTCCCCTGCCTTCGCCCGAGATGCCGGATGCGTCACGACATGTGACGCTGAGTCCGGTATCTCGGCAGCTCGGCACGGGAGGGGGTCACCCGGTGACTCCAAGGCTCCGCACACAGTGCGCGATCACGGTCGCGCCGCTCCTGCTGCTGGCCACGCCCCGCGCATACGCCGCGGGCACGGGGTCCGCGGCGCCCGACCCCACTCCGGTGGTCAGACCCAGCGCCGCGGAGTCACTCGCGGGGCGGCAGGCCGGTGAGGGCCGTCCGCGGCCCGGACGGTCACCGGCGAGTACGGCTCCGAGCGCCGGCGAAAGCCAGAGCCAAAGCCAGGACACCGTCCCGAGCCGCAGCCCGAGCCGCAGCCCGGGCCCGAGCCGGTCCGAGGCGACGAGTCCCGGCCCTACGCCATCCACCGCAGCCCCCTCTTCCGCCTCGGCGTCCCCTTCCGCCTCGGCCTCGGCCCCGGCCTCTGTCTCGGCCTCTGTCTCGGCCTCTGTCTCGGCCTCTGTCTCGGCGTCCGCGCCCTCCGCCGCCGCCTCCTCCGCCGCCTCCTCCGCGTCCCCTTCCGCGTCCGATTCCGGGTCTGCCGCCGATTCGGCCGCTCCCTCCCGTACGCGACGGTCCGAGCCGAAGCCCCCTCCTACGGAGGACGAGGGACTCCAGACGGACCAGCCGGAGGAGACGCAAAAAAGGGATGAGGAACTGGAGGAGGTCGAGATCCTTCCGGCGCCCACCCAGACCCACAGCGCGCCCGCCGCCGCACGTCAGCAGGCACCGCAGGCCATCCCCGAGGCCATCAGACACCAGATCTCCCCGCTGTCGCTGGGGGCCGGAATCATGCTCATGGGGCTCGGAATCGGCTTCCTGGGGATCCGGCTGCGGCGCCGTTGATCCGGCCGTCCCCCTCAAGACGGACCCGCGCGCTCCGTCTATCGATGGTTGCCGTCACCGGCATACCCGGTATACATACTGAGTATGTCCATTCGCCACGGGCTTCTCGCCCTCCTGGAGCACGGCCCTCGATACGGTTCTCAGCTCCGTACCGAGTTCGAGTCGCGCACCGGTGCCACCTGGCCGCTGAACGTCGGCCAGGTCTATACGACCCTCAACCGCCTGGAGCGCGACGGCATGGTCGCCCAGAGCGGCGAGGACGAGGCCGGTCACGCGCTGTACATCATCACCGAGGCCGGGCACGCGGAGCTGAAGACCTGGTTCGAGACGCCGGTGGACCGCAGCAGCCCGCCCCGTGACGAACTGGCCATCAAGCTCGCCATGGCGGTCGGCGCGACCGGCGTGGACATCCGTGCCGTCATCCAGTCGCAGCGCCACCACACCGTGAAGGCGATGCAGGACTACACCCGGCTCAAGGCGCAGGCCCTGGCCGCCATCGAAAGCGGAGGTTCACAGGAGCGGGACGACGTGGCCTGGCTGCTGGTCCTGGAGCAGCTGATCTTCCAGACCGAGGCCGAGGCGCGCTGGCTCGACCACTGCGAGGTGCGGCTCATCCGCCTCGCGAACGCGGCCGGGCGGGCAGCCGCCGGGCCGCCGACGGCCCCCGCGGTCCCGGCAGCCCCGGCGCGACCTACGTCCACGTCCACATCCACGTCCACTGCGTAGCCCCGGCTTCCCGCCGACCTCGCCGTACTTCGTACTTCCCCACCTCCGTACGTCCGCTCGTACGTACACACGCATGCACACCCATCCGCTCAAGGGGGACCCTTCCCATGTCCGACCGCCCGTCACAGCAGCCCGTGCTGCAACTCCAGGAACTGACCCGTGTCCACGGCAGTGGCGCCACCGAGGTACATGCCCTGCGCGGCATCAACCTCGATGTCTTCCCCGGCGAACTCGTCGCCGTCATGGGCCCGTCGGGCTCCGGAAAGTCCACGCTGCTCACCATCGCGGGCGGGCTCGACATCCCCACCTCGGGACGGGTGATCGTCGAGAACACCGACATCACCACCGCGGACCGCAAGACGCTCGCCGCCCTGCGCCGCCGCAGCATCGGCTACGTCTTCCAGGACTACAACCTCATACCGGCCCTCACCGCCGCCGAGAACGTCGCCCTGCCCCGTGAACTCGACGGCATGTCCGCGCGCAAGGCCCATGCCGAGGCGGTCGCCTCGCTGGAGGAGATGGACCTCGGTCAGCTCGCCGACCGCTTCCCCGACGAGATGTCGGGCGGCCAGCAGCAGCGCGTCGCCATCGCGCGCGCCCTGGTCGGCGATCGCCGTCTCGTACTGGCCGACGAGCCGACCGGCGCCCTCGACTCCGAGACCGGCGAGTCCGTACTCGCCCTGCTGCGCGCGCGCTGCGACGCCGGGGCGGCGGGCGTTCTCGTCACCCACGAGCCCCGCTTCGCGGCGTGGGCCGACCGGGTGGTCTTCCTGCGCGACGGAGCGGTCGTCGACCAGACTCTCCGCAGCCAGGCCGACTCGCTGCTCTCCGGCCAGGCGGCCGAACTGTGAAGAGCTGGTATCACTCCTGGGTGGCCGCGATCCGGATCGCCCGCCGCGACGCCTGGCGCTTCAAGGGACGCAGCTTCCTCGTCCTCGCGATGATCGCCCTGCCCATCCTCGGCGTCAGCGCCGCGGACCTGACGCTGCGCAGCGCGGAGCTCTCCACCGAGGAGAGCCTTGAGCGCAAGCTGGGGGCGGCAGACGCCCGGGTCTCCGATCCCGGCATGGGCGGTACGCCCATCCACCAGGTCCCGGACGGCGAAAACTACGCCCCGGTCAAGAACTTCGACAACGAGCCGTGGCCCGATGGCTCGACCGACGTCAAGAAGGCCCTGCCCGCAGGCGCCAAGTCCCTGACGGACTCGACGGGCGCCGGCAAGCTGCACACCGCACACGGACTGCTGAACACCGAAATCCGCGAGCTGAACTCCTCGGACCCGATGGCCAAGGGCATCATGGTCGTGGACCGCGGCCACCTTCCGCGCAAGGCCGATGAAGTCGCCGCGACCACCCACTTCTTGGAGACCAGCGGGCTGAAGGTGGGCTCCACCCTCATGGCGCGCGGGCTCGACCTGAAGTACACAATCGTCGGCGCGTACGAGCTCCCCGACTCCCTCAAAACCGACCAGGTCCACGCGCTCCCGGGCGCTCTGCTCGCACCCCTCGACAAAGCCCTCGAAGCGGCGGACCTGCCCGGCACGGAGACATCCAGCACGTATCTGGTGGACGTCAGCGATGGTTTCACGTGGAACATGGTCAAGGAGACCAACGCCAAGGGCGTGATAGTCGTTTCACGCGCTGTCATGCTGGACCCGCCGGCCAAATCCGAGATTCCGCTCTACCAGCAAGACGGCTGGGGCACTTTCGAGGACAGCCCGGCCGCCAAGGCCGGCGCGCTCGCGGCGGCAGGGACCGTCGTCGGCCTCGCCATGCTGGAGATCTGCCTGCTGGCAGGGCCCGCCTTCGCGGTCGGCGCCCGGCGCTCGGCCCGCCAGCTCGGTCTGGTCGGCGCCAACGGCGGCGACCGCCGTCATATCCGCGCCATCGTGCTCGCCGGCGGTCTGGTGATCGGTGTCGCCGCGGCCGTGGTCGGCACGATCCTCGGTGTGGCCCTCACTTTCGCGCTGCGGCCCGTGCTCGAGGAGTCCTTCGGCAAGCGCTTCGGCAGCTTCGATGTACGGCCGCTGGAACTGCTCGGCATCGGGCTGCTGGCTGTTCTCACGGGCCTGCTGGCCGCGATCGTGCCGGCCATCACCTCCTCCCGGCAGACCGTGCTGGCCTGCCTCACGGGCCGTCGCGGCGTACGCAGGAGCAGCCGCGTGCTGCCGGTGATCGGGCTGATAGCGGTGGCGCTGGGCGCCGCGATCGCGCTCTACGGATCGCTGATGACCGACCAGTTCATTGTCGTCGCGGGCGGCAGCGCCATTGCCGAACTGGGTGTGGTCGCGCTGACCCCCGCCCTGGTGGGGCTGTTCGGCCGGATCGGCTCCATCCTGCCGCTCTCTCCGCGGCTCGCGCTGCGTGACGCGGTACGCAACCGGGGCCGTACGGCTCCTGCTGTCGCGGCGGTGCTGGCCGCCGTCGCGGGCACAGTCGCCGTGGCAACGTACGCCGCGAGCCAGGACGCCCAGAGCAGGGCCGCGTACGAGGCCTCGCTGCCGCACGGCGCGGTCTCTGTGACGCTGGAGGCGGACGGCCGGCGGGAAGTCCCGGCGGTGCGGGCCACCGTGCAGAAGATGCTGCCCATCGACGTACGGGCCGATGTGGACCGGGTCTCCGTGGGGAAGGCCAGCTGCTCGATGTACGACAGCGGGGAGGGCTGCGGGCGCTACGAAGTCGTCGTGCCGGTGGCCAACCAGTGCCCGATGTGGGTGTCCGACCCGGCCAAACCGGACCAGGACCCGGCGGAGAGGTTCACCACGGCCGAGCGGCGCAAGCTCGCCGACGACTGGCGCTGCAAGAAGGACGGGAACGGCGAGCTGCTGATCGGCGACGCGAAGCTGCTGAAGGTCCTCGGGATCGAGGACCCGGCCGCCGAGAAGGCCCTGGCAGAGGGTCAGATCGTGTCGTTCGACAAGGCCTACATCGACAAGGGAGGAAAGGTCGGCATCCTCCTGATCACCGACAACGAGGCGGCCGACGAGGCCGCGAACCTGGGCAAGAAAATACCGGGCGAGACGAAGACGTTCACCGCGCACCAAGTCGCCGGTGAGCCCAAGTCGTACGGCGTCGGATTGATCATGTCACCTGAGGCCGCCAAGGCCGGGGGCCTGACCACGGTCCCGCTCGGCGCGTACTACTCCACCGACAAGATGCCGAGCAGCGAGCAGCGCCAGCGGCTGGACAGTGAGCTCGACAAGACCGGCAGCTACATCATGCTCACTGTCGAGGACGGCTACACCAGCGAGAACAGCATCATCCTGCTGGCGCTGACCGTCTTCGCCGGGCTGATCACCATCGGTGCTGCGGGTATCGCCACGGGCCTCGCCCAGGCCGATGCCGAGGCCGATCTGAAGACGCTCGCCGCGGTGGGCGCGCCGCCGCGGGTGCGCAGGACGCTCAGCGGGTTCCAGTGCGGTGTGGTGGCCGCGATGGGTGTGGTGCTCGGCTCGGCGGCGGGTGTGCTGCCCGCGATCGGGCTGCGGCTCACCGAGCGGCGTGAGCAGATGGGGTTCTACCAGAAGGCGTTGGACCAGGGCTGGGGCGGCGCGAATTCAGTCCCGCACGTACCGATCCTGGTGCCCTGGGGAACGCTGGCCGCGCTGCTCATCGCGGTTCCGATCGGCGCGGCGATCCTCGCGGCGCTGGTCACCCGCTCCCGCGGGTCGCTCTCGCGACGCGCGGCGATCTGACCGGCAAGCCGGAGCTGACAGGCGTAACCAGCGGGTTTGTGCCTCCGTACAAGGGTGGATCACTCTTGTACGGGGGCACACCGTGTGGTGACGAGCATGTGCGAGAGAATGGCGGCATGGAGATGCCGAGGAATGAACGGTCGCAGGAGAGCCCCCACGTCCTTGTCGTGGGACAGGACGGAATGGCACTCGGCGGCGGTAACGCTGACGACGAGTCGCGCGAGGTCCCGGTGACGGAGATGGTCGAACAGCCTGCCAAGGTCATGCGTATCGGCAGCATGATCAAGCAACTGCTGGAGGAAGTAAGGGCAGCCCCTCTGGACGAGGCGAGCCGGGTCCGGCTCAAGGAGATTCACTCCAGCTCGGTGAAGGAGCTGGAGGACGGCCTCGCGCCCGAGCTGGTGGAGGAGCTGGATCGCCTCAGCCTTCCCTTCACCGACGAGGCGATCCCCTCCGAGGCCGAACTGCGCATTGCGCAGGCCCAATTGGTGGGCTGGCTGGAGGGTCTCTTCCACGGGATCCAGACCGCCCTGTTCGCCCAGCAGATGGCGGCGCGCGCCCAACTGGAACAGATGCGCCGCGCCCTCCCGCCCGGCGCTTCCCACGAGGACGACGAAGAACCGCAGCACGGCGCGCTCCGCTCCGGCCCGTACCTGTAAGCCTGTAAGCCGTACAGGCTCCCGTACGTCCGTACTGCTGAAGCCCGGCCCGCCGTTGGCGGTCCGGGCTTACGCCTGTCCGGCGGCAGCCGCGGGTGAGAGGAGGAGCACCTTGCCGACATTCGCGCCGGATTCCAGCACCCGATGCCCCTCCGCCGCCTCCGCCAGCGGCACCGTGCGGCCCACGACCGGGCGGATCCGGCCGCCTCCGATCAGCGGCCAGACATGCTCCCGTACGGCCGCGACGATCGCCGCCTTCTCACCGAGCGGGCGCGCGCGCAACGACGTCGCCGTGATGGCCGCACGCTTGCCGAGCAGCGTCGCCAGGTTCAACTCACCTTTGAGGCCGCCCTGCAGGCCGATCACGGCCAGGCGGCCGTTGACCGCGAGCGCACGCACATTCCGGTCCAGATACTTCGCTCCGACGATGTCGAGGATGACGTCCGCACCCGCCCCGTTCGTCGCCTTGCCGATCTCCTCGACGAAGTCCTGCTCGCGGTAGTCGATCAGGATGTCCGCGCCCAGCTCCGCACAGCGCGCCAGCTTCTCGGGCCCGCCCGCGGTGACCGCCACCCGCGCGCCGACCGCCTTCGCGAGCTGGATCGCCATCGTGCCGATGCCGCTCGCACCGCCGTGGACCAGCAAGGTCTCGCCCGGCCGCAAGTGCGCGATCATGAATACGTTCGACCACACGGTCGAGGTCACCTCAGGCAGTGCCGCGGCCGTGGCCAGGTCCAGGCCGTCCGGCACAGGCAGCAGCTGCCCCGCAGGCACCGCGACCTTCTCCGCGTAACCGCCGCCCGCGAGCAGCGCGCACACTTCGTCACCCACGCTCCACCCGGACACACCGGGCGCCAGCGCGGCGATCCGGCCCGAGCATTCCAGCCCGGGGTACGGCGACGCACCGGGCGGCGGGTCGTAGAAACCCTGCCGCTGGAGCAGATCGGCGCGGTTCACGGCGCTGGCCACGACCTCGACGAGGACTTCCCCCTCGCCGGGTACGGGATCGGGCACCTCGGCCCAGACAAGCGCCTCGGGACCACCGGGCTCGGGAATCGTGATCGCATACATGGCGGCGAGGCTACTCCGGGGTGAGGCTACTGAGGGGAGTTGAGGGCCGTTGCCCTGGCCATGGGGTCATGGGTCATGGGGTCATGGCCAGGATGTTTCACGTGAAACATCCTTCCCCGGCACCTGGAGGCGTCCAAGGGAGGTCCAGGACTTCCAGCTCGTCACCGGCGCGTGCGCCGCCGGGCGGGACGACGGCGAGAGCGTCGGCGGCGGCGATGCCGCGCAGCATGGCCGGTCCGTTGTAGTGGAGCGGGAGGAGCCCGTCTGTGCGGTGGGCGACCGGCACAAGGCGGGTGTCGTAGGGGTGGCCGTGCACCTCCTCGCGTACAGGCATCCGGTACGGGGCGCGGGCGGGGTGCCCCGCCAGTGCGCGCAGTAGCGGCTCGGCGAGAGTGAGAAGCCCGGAGACGGCGGCGAGGGGATTGCCGGGCAGCCCCACCAGGTATCTGTCGTGTCCGCCGTCGAGCCGGGCCAGGAGCATTGGATGGCCTGGGCGTACGGCGACTCCGTCGACCAGCAGCTCAGCGCCCGTCTTCCGCAGGACCGGGTGCACATGGTCGACGGGTCCTGCGGCCGTGCCGCCCGTGGTCAGGAGCAGGTCGGCGTCGGAGGTGGTGACGGCCCGGTGGAGGGCTTCGGCGTCGTCGCCGAGCCGGCGCGTGGCGAGAACCTCGACGCCGAGGGTGCTCAGCCAGGGGCCGACCATCGGCCCGAGCGCATCGCGAATCAGGCCGTCGTGGGGGAGTCCGGCGTTGAGCAGTTCGTCGCCGAGGACGAGGATTTCGACGCGCGGCCGGGCGACGGTGCGCAGTTCGTCATAGCCGGCCGCGGCGGCAAGGCCGAAGACCGCGGGGGTCACCAGGGACGCCGGGGGCAGGAGCTGGTCGCCGGAGCGGCACTCCTGACCCCGTGGCCGGATGTCCTGGCCGGGGGCCACCTCGCGCTCGGCGTAGAGCAGTCGCTTGTCCGCGTCGGTGCGGGCATGTTCGCTGCGGATCACCGCGGTGACTTCGCGCGGGATACGGGCGCCGGTGGCAATCCGTACGGCCGTGCCGTCGGGCAGCGGCGGCGCGTCGCCGTGCCCGGCGAGGATCGAGCCGTCCCCCCGGATCCTCCATGGACCCGGGCCCGCGACGGCCCAGCCGTCCATGGCGGAGGTGTCGAAGGACGGCAGATCGCAGAGCGCGGTGAGCGGCTCGGCGAGCACTTGGCCCAGGGCCTGGTCGAGGGGCACGTGCCGGGTACGGGGCGGGGCGGCGCGCCCGAGGCTCGCGGCGAGAGCACGGGCGTCGGGCCATGCGGTGGCGCGATGCCGGGCCGTGCCGGAGGCCGGGACAGGGGCAGGGATGGTGCCGGGGGGCGGCTGCTGTCGCGTCCGGCGGCCGTCGACGGCGAGCGCGAGGGCTTCGTCGACGCCGTCCACCTCGGGCTCGTTCACGGCGTCGTTCACGGCGTCGTCCACAGCCTCGTCCACGGCGTCGGGCTCTTGGTCCTGACCGGTCATCCGGCGTCGGCCTCATCCGTCTTGGCGGCCTCGTCCGTCTTGCCTGCCTTGGCGGACTGGTCCGCCTCGGCGGTCTCGGCGGCCCAGCGTGCGGCGAGAGCGGCGGCCTTACGGGAGGCCTCCGCGACCGCCTCCGGGCCGCCACCTCCCGCCGTGGCCGCCGCATAGCCCACCAGGAAGGTGGTGAGCGGCGCGGCGGGGCGGGCGACGCCGTGCGCCGCGTCCCGGGCAAGGTCGAGCAGGACGCCGATGTCGACGTCGAGTTCGATACCGAGTTCGTCCTTGACTGCGGTGATCCATTCGTCCAGCACGTTCCCATGCTCCCTGATATGGGCCCGGGCTGCGGAGATGTCCTCCCAGGTGTCGCAGTCGAAGGAGGCCAGTGGCTCCGCGTCGACCCGGGCGAGGTCCAGTTCCTGTGTCAGCAGACGCAGCGGCAGGCCGCTCAGACTGCCGTGCTCAGTGGCGAGGAGGGCGAGTTCACGGCGCAGCGGTTCGGTGCGGTACGCCGCGACGAGAGGCTGGTCGCGGCCACCGGGATCGGTGAGGAGAGCCGCCTCCCGCCCGCTCGTGCCAAGGGCGCCGATGAGCTGCCGTACCGTCCGTTCCCCCAGGAACGGCAGGTCGGCCGAGAGCACCAGGACGGCCTGCGCCTCGACCTGCCGCACCCCGGCGTCCAGCGCGGCCAGCGGCCCGCCGCCCGGGGGCTCCTCACGCGCCCAGACCACGGGGCGCGCGGTGGCCCGGCGTCCCCCGACGACAATGGTGCGTCCTGCGTCGCGGCACACTCCGAGCACCCGGTTGAGCAGGGGCCGCCCGCCCACGCTCACCGCGGGCTTGTCGGACCCGCCCAGCCGCTTCGCTCCGCCTCCGGCGAGCACGATGGCGTCATACGCGGTCATCCCTGAAGTATGGGCCGTGATCGCGCGGGCGGGGAGTCCCGAGGGGATCTCTCTTCCTGTGTAGGCGGATGTGTACGCGTACGTGTACGCGCCTACAGAGTGCGCAGCAACACCTCCGGACGCTCCACGCAGTCGGCCACATACCGCAGGAAGCCGCCCGCCGTGCCGCCGTCGCAGACCCGGTGGTCGAAGGTCAGCGACAGCTGAACGACCTGCCGGACCGCCAGCTCGCCCTGGTGCACCCACGGCTTCGGCACGATCCGGCCGACGCCGAGCATGGCCGCCTCCGGGTGGTTGATGATCGGCGTGGACCCGTCGACGCCGAACACCCCGTAGTTGTTCAGTGTGAATGTCCCGCCGGTCAGGTCCGCCGGAGTCAGTCTCCCCTCCCTGGCCACCTCCGTCAGACGCGCGAACTCCGCGGTCAGCGACTCGGCCGAGCGGGTGTGCGCGTTCCGTACGACGGGGACGACAAGCCCCCGCTCGGTCTGCGCGGCGAACCCGAGATGCACCTCCGGCAGGCGCACGATCTCCCTGGCTTCCATGTCGACCCTGGAGTTGAGCTCCGGGTGACGGGCGAGCGCGGCCGTACAGATCCGGGCGAGCAGCGCGAGGAGCGAGATCTTCGGGCCGCCGACGTCGTTCATGGAAGCTCGGGCGGCCATCAGCCCGGTCGCGTCCGCGTCGACCCAGCAGGTCGCGTCGGGGATCTCGCGCCGGCTGCGCGACAGCTTGTCGGCCACGGCGCCGCGCACGCCGCGCAGCGGTATGCGCTCACCGCTTGCCCCGGCGGCGGCCGGAGCCGACGGCTCGCTGGTCGTCTGAGCGGTCGTCTCCGCGGTCATCTCGGTTCCACGCAGGGCGGACTCGACGTCCGCCCGCAGGATCAGACCGTCCGGTCCTGACCCGGTCAGTCGACGCAGGTCGACGCTGTGTTCACGTGCCAGCCTGCGCACGAGCGGCGAGATGACCGGCACGGGTCCCGGCGCCGCAGCCGGTACCAGTGTCGCGGCAGGCATCGCAGCGGGTGACCCCGGGCGGAGACGACGCCTGCGGGCCGCGGGCGCCCCCGTCCCGTACCCGACCAGCACATTGCCGGACGATTCAGAGGACTCAGACGACGCAGACGCCTTGGAGACTTCAGAGGACGCAGAGGACGCAGAGGATGCAGAGGCCTCGTGGGCAGAACGCGAGCCGTTCGCGCCCCCCACCAGTTCCGCCGCACCCACGGCGACCGTCAGCAGAGGTGCCCCGACCGGCAGTTCCGTGCCCTCCTCACCGAAACGCGCGGTCACCACACCCCCGTACGGGCACGGCACCTCCACCATCGCCTTGGCCGTCTCGACCTCGACGACCGGCTGATCGATCGCGACAACATCGCCCACGGCCACCAGCCAGCGCACGATCTCCGCCTCGGTCAGCCCCTCCCCGAGGTCCGGGAGTTTGAATTCGAGCACCTGGGCCATCAGCTCTCCGCCTCCCACTGCAACCGCGCCACCGCGTCCAGCACCCGGTCCACTCCCGGCAGATGGTGCCGCTCCAGCATCGGCGGCGGATACGGAATGTCGAACCCGGCGACCCGCAGCACCGGCGCCTCCAGATGGTGGAAGCAGCGCTCCGTCACCCGCGCTGCGATCTCCCCTCCGGGGCCGCCGAATCCCGCGGACTCATGGACGACGACCGCCCGGCCCGTGCGCCGCACGGACGCGCAGACCGTCTCGTCGTCGAACGGCACCAGCGAGCGCAGATCGACGACTTCGAGGTCCCAGCCCTCGGCTGCGGCAGCCTGCGCCGCCTCCATGCAGACCGGCACGGATGGCCCGTACGTGATGAGGGTGGCGCTGCGCCCGGAGCGCCGCACGACGGCCCGGCCTATCGGCTCGACCGCGGACGGCGCGTCCGGCGACCACTGAGCCTTCGACCAGTACAGCCGCTTCGGCTCCAGGAAGACCACCGGGTCATCGGAGGCGATCGCGGCCCGCAGCAGCCCGTACGCGTCGTCGACGGTCGCGGGCGTGACGACATGGAGCCCCGGAGTCGCCATGTAGTACGCCTCGGACGAGTCGCTGTGGTGCTCGACGCCGCCGATCCCGCCGCCGTACGGCACGCGCACGGTGATCGGCAGCGGCATCCCGCCCCGCGTGCGGTTCCGCATCCGCGACACATGGCTTATCAGCTGCTCGAACGCCGGATAGGCGAAGGCGTCGAACTGCATCTCGACAACAGGCCGCAGCCCGTACATCGCCATGCCGACGGCCGTGCCGAGGATGCCCGCTTCCGCCAGCGGTGTGTCCGTACAGCGGTCTTCGCCGAACTCCTTGGCGAGCCCGTCCGTGACCCGGAAGACCCCGCCGAGCGCGCCGACGTCCTCCCCCAGCACATGCACGGCCGGGTCCTCGGCCATCGCGTCGCGCATCGCGCGCTGCAGGGCCTGCGCCATCGAAGCGGGTTTCACCGCGGCCGTGGTCATTGCGCCTCTCCCGCCGCGTCCAGTTCGGCGCGCAGCTGTGCCGCCTGCTCCCGCAACTGGCTGGTCTGCCCGGCGTAGACATGCGCGAACAGATCCATCGGGTCCAGGACCGGGTCGGCGTTCATCCGCTCGCGCAGATCGGCGGCCATGGTTTCGGCCGCGTCGGCCGCCGCCCGTATGCCGCTCTCGTCGAGCAGCCCGCGCTCCGTCAGCTCACGCTCCAGCAGCTTGATCGGATCGTGCGCACGCCAGGTCTCGACCTCACTCTCGGCCCGGTAGCGGGTCGCGTCGTCGGCGTTCGTATGGGCCTCTATGCGGTACGTGACGGCCTCGATCAGTGTCGGACCGCCACCGCGCCTGGCCCGCGCCATGGCCTCGCCGAGCACCTGGTGCACCGCGACCACGTCGTTTCCGTCCACGAGCCGGCCCGGCATTCCGTACCCCACGGCCTTGTGGGCCAGCGAAGGGGCGGCGGTCTGCTTGGCCAGCGGCACCGAGATCGCGAAGCCGTTGTTCTGGACGAGGAAGACGACGGGGGCGCGCCACACCGCGGCGAAGTTCAGCGCCTCGTGGAAGTCGCCCTCGCTGGTGCCGCCGTCGCCGACCATGGCGAGCGCCACGACATCGTCGCCCTTGAGCCGGGCCGCGTGCGCCAGCCCCACGGCATGCGGCAGCTGGGTGGCGAGCGGGGTGCACAGCGGGGCCGTGCGGTGCTCACGCGGGTCGTAGCCGGTGTGCCAGTCGCCGCGCAGCAACGCCAGCGCCTGTACGGGGTCGAGGCCCCGCGCCACGGCCGCGAGAGTGTCGCGGTAACTGGGGAAGAGCCAGTCCCGCTCCTCCAGCGCCAGCGCCGCCGCCACCTCGCACGCCTCCTGCCCGGTGCTCGACGGGTAGACGGCGAGGCGGCCCTGCCTGGTCAGCGCGGTCGCCTGGGTGTTGTAGCGGCGGCCGCGCACCAGCTCCCCGTACAGCCGCAGCAGCAGCTCGGGGTCGGCTCCGGCTGCGGCGTCCGTGCCCAGCACGCGGTACGGCTCGGGGTCCGGGAGCAGTGGTGCGGGGTCTGTGCGGGGAGTCCACGCCGGGGGCGGGGTGGGCCGGTAGGCGACAGCGGCGCCGGGGGGCTCTTGGACCGTCATGCTGCTTTTTCTCAACGCGAGCACCTCCTCGTGGGAGCGACGACGACAGCGACGACAGAAGCGACGATGTGCGCGACGACGACGATGGGGCGAGGCGGCACGAGTGCGGCGCGCCTCACCTACCGATTGTTCGGTCGTGAGCGCATTTTGGCTACAGGCACCTCCAGCCTGTGGACAAACGGTTCTCCACAGCCTGGTATAGAGACAGGACGTCCATGGTAGAGAGGCGGGGGGACATGGCAGCTGAACAAATGGCCGAGGGCGGGGACCGGGCGGAGCAGGTTCCTCCGCCGCGCCCGCTCGATGCCATCGACCGCGACATCCTGCGCATCCTCCAGGCGGACGGCCGCGCCTCGATCCGCTCGGTGGCCGACCGGGTCCATGTCTCCCGCGCCAATGCGTACGCCCGCATCAACCGGCTCATCGACGACGGGGTGATCCGTGGCTTCACCGCGCGCGTGAACCACGAACGTGCAGGTCACGGCGCGTCCGCCTACATCACGCTCAAGATCGTGCAGAACTCCTGGCGCACCGTGCGCGAGCAGCTGCAGGCGCTGCCGGGGGCCGCGCACATCGCGCTGGTCAGTGGTGACTTCGACGTGCTGCTGCTGGTGCACACCCCGGACAACCGCACGCTGCGCGAGCTCGTCCTGACCAGGCTCCAGTCGATTCCGGAGGTGCTGTCCACCCGCACGCTGCTGGTGTTCGAGGAGACGGACCTCGACATCGGCCCGGGGCAGATATCCGGACCGCCCCGGGACAGCGAGCCGACCCCGTAGCGCTCACTGCGACCGGATTACGTGCGACTGGAGTACCAGGGCTCACCGCGACTGGAGTACTAGGACCACTAGGACTACTAGGGCTGGATACGCGGCCCGTCGTCCGTGCGCAGACCGTCGAAGGCCAGCCGTACGACGGCCTCGGCGACCTGATCGCCGTCGTAGCCGCCCGCCGCGTGCGGCCGGTACCACTCCACCAGGGAGTTCACCATGCCGAAGAGCAGCCGGGTCGCCAGCCGGATGTCCATGTCCGCCCGCAGGTCGCCGTCCGCCGCGGCTGCCTTCAGCAGATCGGCGACCCGCTGGTCGAACTCGCGGCGCCGCTCCAGCGCCCACCGCTCGGTCTTGGTGTTGCCCCGTACGCGCAGCAGCAGCGTCACATAGGGCAGCTCGGCCATCAGCACCTCGACCGTGCGCCGGGTCACGTACTCGACCCGCTCGATGGCCCGCCCCCGTACGGCCGACGGCTCCTCCAGGATGGCGAAGAGCGAGTCGAGCGCCCGGCTGACAGCACGCCGCAACAGCTCCTCCTTGCCCGCGACATGGTGGTAGATCGAGGACTTGGATATGCCCGCCGCCTTGGAGAGGTGCTCCATGGAGGTGCCGTCGTATCCGCGCTCGTTGAATATCCGGACGGCGACGGTCAGCAGCGTCTCCGGGGTGTACGTGTCGCGCTTGGCGGTGGTCATGAGCCGTCCTCCTGGGGGGCCGCGTACGACCACTGATGCAGCGCGAGGGATCGTGCGTAGCGTCCGGTCGGCACACTCTCATGGAGGTTGCCGAGCAGTTCCCACGCCCAGTCGCGCCCCAGTTTCTCATTCCATTCGAGGGGCCCCAGGGGGTAGCTGACCCCCAGGCGCATCGCCGTGTCGATGTCCTGCCTGGTCGCGGCCCTCTTGGCGGCCGCATCCAGCGCCAGGTCCACGAGCATCGCGACGGTACGGGCCACAATCATGCCCGGCACGTCGCCGATGACGCTGACCTGCTTGCCGAGCGCCTGGAAGAGGCCGGTGGCCTCCTTGAGCGTCCGCTCCTCGACGTGCTGCGCGGCGCCGAGGGCGATCCGGGTGGCGGACTGGTAGTCCAGTGCCAGGTCGAAATAGACCACATCGCGGAATTCAGCGGATGTCTGGCCGTCGGCGAGCGCCAGCTGACCGCCGCTGGGCAGCAGCAGCCGCGTTCCCTTGTCCTCGTCCTCCTGGCGCACCGTGATGCCCGCTTCCCGGATCATCCCGATCAGCGCCCCGGCGGGCCCGAGGTCACCCTCGACCACGACGTACTCGGGGGCGTCCGCCCGCTCCGCGGTGTGCGGCGCCGGCTTGGTCTCCCCTTCGGCGTACGAGAACCAGCCGCGGCCGGACTTGCGGCCCAGGCGGCGCGATTCGACCAGCCTGCGCTGCGCGAGGGAGGGGATGAATTTGGGGCTGTGGAAGAAGGCCTCCCAGACGGAGCGGGTGACGGCCTCGTTGACGTCCTGGCCGATCAGGTCCGTGAGCTCGAAGGGGCCCATGGCGAAGCCGCCGGACTCCTTGAGGATCGCGTCGATGGTGGCGGGATCGGTGCCGTGCTCCTCGTGGACCGCGAAGGCTTCCGCGTAGAAAGGGCGGGCGACGCGGTTGACGATGAAGCCGGGTGTGTCCGCGCAGCGCACGGGGGTCTTCCCCCAGGCCGCGGCCGTCGCCCGCGCGCGCGTGGCCGTCGTTTCGTCCGTCGCGTGGCCGCTGACGACCTCGACGAGCGGGAGCAGCGGCGCCGGATTGAAAAAGTGCAGCCCGACAAAGCGGCCAGGGTGGATCAGCGCGCCTGCGATGGCCGTGACGGAGAGGGAGGAGGTGTTGGTGGCGAGGAGGCAGTCGTCCGCGACGATGCCCTCCAGCGCCGTGAACAGCTCCTGCTTGACCGTGAGCTGTTCAAGGACCGCTTCGATGACGAGCGCGGCGTCGGCGAGCTCGGTCAGAGCGGCGGCCGGGCGCAGCCTGCCGCGGGCGGCGTCACGCTCGGCGGCCGCCATCCGGCCCTTCTCGACCAGCCGGTCCAGGCGCACCCTGATGGCGTCCGCGGCCTCGGCCGCCCGTCCGGGAAGCGCGTCGTAGAGGCGTACGGGGTGCCCGGCGACCAGGGCGACCTGGGCGATGCCCTGCCCCATGGTTCCGGTGCCGACGACGGCGACGGTACGGCTCCGACCGATGGGGTCGACGGGAGTATCAATGGGGTCGACGGGGTTCATGGGAGCGATCCTCCCCGATGAGTTGTCCACAGGTTTGCCGGGCCCCCTTGTACCGACCGATCGTTCGGTTACTCTAACTCTGTCATTCCTTCCCTGCCCAGCTCGACGAGGAGTTGGTCCTTCATGCAGCTGACCGAGACCCACCGGCCGACGCTCGATCAGGCCCTCGAAGCGATCCGGACGCGCGCCTACTGGTCCCCGCATCCCGAGCACCCCAAGGCGTACGGCGAGAGCGCGCCGGCCGCAGGGCTCACGGCCTTCGAGGCCCTGCGCGGCTCCCGGTTCGAACTGGACCAGCCGGGCACTGACGGCTGGACAGGCGGCGAGGTCTCGCCGTACGGACCGGAGCTGGGCATCGAGTATCCGCATCCGGATGTGGACGTCCTGCTGCCCGCGATGCGCGCGGGCATGGGCGCCTGGCGCGAGGCCGGTCCCGAGACGCGGGCGCTGGTCTGCGTGGAGATCCTTTCCCGGATCAACGCCCGCACCCATGAGTTCGCGCACGCCGTGATGCACACCAGCGGCCAGGCCTTCATGATGGCGTTCCAGGCGGGCGGCCCGCACGCCCAGGACCGCGGCCTGGAGGCCGTCGCGTACGCCTACGAGGAGCAGACGCGCACGCCCGCCGCCGCCGACTGGTCCAAGCCGCAGGGCAAGCGCGATCCCCTGCGGTTGCGGAAAACCTTCACCGCCGCGGGGCGCGGCATCTCCCTGCTGATCGGCTGCAACACCTTCCCGACGTGGAACGGCTATCCGGGGCTTTTCGCCTCCCTGGCCACCGGAAATCCGGTCCTGGTCAAGCCGCACCCGCGCGCGGTGCTGCCGCTCGCGCTCACTGTGCGGGTGGCCCGTGAGGTCCTCGCCGAGGCGGGGTTCGATCCGAATCTGGTCTGCCTGGCCGCCGAACGGCCGGGCGAGGGAATCGCCAAGACCCTCGCGGTACGTCCGGAGATCAAGATCATCGACTACACGGGCTCCACGGCCTTCGGCGACTGGCTGGAGGCCAACGCCCGCCAGGCGCAGGTCTACACCGAGAAGGCCGGCGTCAACGCCGTCGTCATCGACTCCACCGACAACTACAAGGGGATGCTGTCCAACCTGGCCTTCTCGCTGTCGCTGTACAGCGGCCAGATGTGCACCACCCCGCAGAACCTCCTCATCCCGAGGGACGGCATCCCGACGGACGCCGGACCCAAGTCGTACGACGAGGTGGTCGCCGACATCGCGGCCTCGGTGGGCGGCCTGCTCGGCGACGACGCACGGGCGAACGCCCTGTTGGGCGCGTTGGTCAACCCGGATGTGAAGGCACGCCTGGAGGCGGCGTCCGGACTGGGTGAGGTGGCCCTGCCGTCGCGGAAGATCGCCAACCCCGAGTTCCCGGACGCTGTCGTGCGTACGCCGGTCGTCGTCAAGCTCGACGGGGCACGGAAGTTCTGGGAGGGGGCGGACGCCGAGGCGGCGTATCTGTCGGAGTGCTTCGGCCCGGTGTCCTTCGCGGTCGCCGTGGACTCGACGGCGGACGGGCTGGAGCTGCTGCGGCGCACGGTCCGTGACAAGGGCGCGATGACGGTCGGCGCGTACACCACCTCCCAGGAGACGGAGGGCGCGATCGAGGACCTCTGCCTGGAGGAGTCGGCGCAGCTCTCCCTGAACCTGACGGGCGGGGTGTACGTCAACCAGACCGCGGCGTTCTCCGACTTCCACGGCTCGGGTGGCAACCCGGCCGCGAACGCGGCGCTGTGCGACGGGGCGTTTGTCTCGAACCGCTTCCGGATGGTGGAGGTCCGCCGCCAGGCGTGACGACCGGACGGGTTGAGGGACCGGCTGGGGGACGGCTTACGGGACCGGTTACGGAATCGGCCGGGCAACCGGTTCCGGGCCGCCCGTCCCCGCGCCCTGGCCGGGCACGGGGAGCGCCGGGATCTCCGCGTACCGCTGCACCCACGCGTGCATGGCGATCGCCGCCGCCGCGCCCGCGTTGATCGAGCGCGTCGAGCCGAACTGCGCGATCGAGCACACCATCGCCGCGTGCTTGCGCGCCTCCTCCGTCAGCCCTGGCCCCTCCTGACCGAACAGCAGTACACACCGCCTCGGCAGCTCCGTCCGCTCCAGCGGCACCGCACCCGGCAGATTGTCGATACCGATGATCGGCAGATCCTCCGCCGCCGCCCACGCGGTCAGCGACACCGTGTCCGGGTGGTGCCGTACATGCTGGTATCTGTCGGTGACCATGGCCCCGCGCCGGTTCCAGCGCCGCCGGCCCACGATGTGGATCTCTCTGGCCAGGAAGGCGTTGGCCGTACGCACCACGGAACCGATGTTGAAGTCGTGACCCCAGTTCTCGACGGCCACATGGAAACCGTGCCGCCGTGTGTCCAGGTCGGCGATGATCGCCTCGCGCGTCCAGTACCGGTACTGGTCGACGACATTGCGCCGGTCGCCCTCGGCCAGCAGCTCGGCGTCGTAGCGCTCGCCCAACGGCCATGGCCGCGGATGGGGGCCGACGCCGACCTCGCCGGGGCCGTAGCCCTCGTCGTACTGAATCGGTTCTTCCTGCATCGGATCTTCGCGGAACGCTTCTTCGGTGGTGCTCACCCGACGAGCGTACGTGGCTGTTCCGGGCTCCCCCGCCGCTGCTCCGGCACCCCGGCCCCCCGCGAGAACAACCGGCTCCGCCCCCGGGCGGCTCGCCCGCCCAGCCAGAGCAGGAAGACGGTCGGCAGAAACACCGCATCGGCGGCGATCATCGCGAGCGAGAAGAACGGCAGGCCGAGCAGTACGGCGATGGCCGCGTGCTCCGCCATCATCACGGCCAGCAGGACGTTCTTGACCCGGCGGTTGAAGAGCGTGAAGGGGAAGGCGACCTGCACGATGACCGTGCCGTAGGTCAGCACCATCACCACCACTCCGCCGGAGGCGAGCAGGTCGGAGAGGGCGGGCCAGGGCGTGAAGTAGTCGAGCTTGAGCGGGTAGTAGAGCGCGGTGCCGTCCTGCCAGCGCGAACCCTGGATCTTGTACCAGCCGGCGGTGGCGTAGATCAGACAGACCTCGGCGGTGATCACGAAGAGGGCGGCGTTGTGCGAGAGGTTGGCGAGAACGTCCAGCAGCGTGCGCGGCTCGCTGTCCGGGGCGTACCGGTCCGCCATCCACCACAGACCCTGCCCGACCCACAGCACCCACAGGAGAAGCAGAATGAACCAGCCGGTCTGGTTCAGAAAAGTGGCGCTGACCAGGCCGAACCCCAGCACGACCCAGAGCGCGGGGCCGACCCGGTCGCGGGGCGGCACGCCCGGCCCGCCTGGTACCGCTCGTGCCGCACGCCGCGCATCCAGGGACCAGACCTGCCCGCAGCGGGTCAGGACCAGATAGATCGCCATCAGGTGGATGACGTTGTCGCCGCCGTCGCCGATGAAGATGGAGCGATTCTGCAGCGACAGAACGCCGATCATGAAAAGTACGGACATGGTGCGGGTCCGCCAGCCGAGCATCAACAGCACGCTGGAGAGCACAGCGATGGTGTAGGTGATCTCGAACCAGAAGGTGTGGTCCGACCACATGAGCGCGGTGAAGGCGTCATTGCCCGATATGAGCTGCCGCGCCATGTCCCAGCTCCACGGGCCGTCTGGCCCATACATTTCATGGCGGTGGGGCAGCTCACGCAGGAGGAAGAGCAGCCAGCCGGCGGCGAAGCCGATCCGGATAACGGCGCTCTGGTATGGGCCGAGGGCGGTGGAGGTGACGCGCTGGAGAGCGCGGGCGGCCTTGCTGCCGAGGGGTTCCTTCACCGGCTCGCCTCCGGACGGCCGTTGCGGACTCCCCCGGGCAGATCCGCGGTGGTGACCGTCCACCAGGGGAGGACCCGGTGGAAGGGGCGGGTGTCTGTCTTCTCGTCGCTCCACTCCGGGGCCTTGACCGCGCGGGTCGCGGACCTGAGCTGAATGCGCTCGACAGGGCCGCCCAGGTCGTGCGCTTCGAGGCGCAGCATCACGATGCGGCGGATGTAGCTCTCGGAGAGCCGGCCACGCCGGCCGTTGGGGCGGTCCTCGTTGTCGTGCGAGTTGAGGTAGAAGTCCCAGCCCCGGCGGAGCTCGTTCTGCTGGACGTGGCTGGGGAGCAGGTTGCCGCGGATCGCCTCGCCGTCCTCGGCGGTGAGATCGATCCAGTCGGTGTTCCTGCGACTGCCGTCGGGGCGGCTGACCTCGGCCCTGACCTGCACGGCGACATTCTGCTGGAGCGGGTTGGGGGCGAAGAGCTTCCAGTTCTGCTCGAACTCGGGATAAATCCAGCCGTCGACCGCCTTGCCGTGCTGCTTGGTCACGGTGTTGGAGGGGGCGACATGCAGGAACACCATGCCGAGGTGGACGCACGCGAGGGCTCCGACGATCGCGAGCGAGAGGGCGGCGGCCACCTGGTAGGGGAGGGAGAGCGCGGATATGCCGCCGGTGGGGCGTGGCTCGGGCGGGGCGGGCGGAGCCGCTGGAGGCGGCGGGAGCTGGCGGTAGTGCGGGGGCTCGGGCTCAGGCTCGGGCTCGGTCCGGGACTGCGGCGGAAGCGACAGCGGCAGCTGCGTCTGGGGCTGGGTCCGGGTCCGGGTCTGGAGGTGAGGCTCGGGCTGGGATCCGGGCCGGGAGTCCTGCCCGGATTCAGACCAGGGCTCCGGCCCCGATTCGGGCTGTGACTCGGCTTCGGGCTGGTCGGGGCCCACGAGGGCGTGGCCTGGCGGCGGCCCGGAGCTCAGGCTCCTGGCGCGTTTGGCGTCCTCGTCCTCGTGGGAGTCCATCCCGCCCCGATCCCCATCGGTCCAGCCCAGTTATCCACAGGGTTGACACCCTACGGGCCGCCGTCCCACCATTGAAGCCGACGAACCGAACGATCGGTCGGTAGGGAGCCCGGATGACGGCAGTGACTTTGGATACGCGCGAGGCTGTTTTTGACGCCGCCGTGGCCGCCGACGAGCGCATCGAGCCGCGCGACTGGATGCCGGATGCCTACCGGGCGACGCTGATCCGCCAGATGGCGCAGCACGCCCACTCCGAGATCATCGGCATGCTGCCCGAGGCGAACTGGATCACGCGCGCGCCCTCGCTGCGCCGCAAGGCGATCCTGATCGCCAAGGTGCAGGACGAAGCGGGCCATGGCCTGTATCTGTACAGCGCCGCCGAGACCCTGGGCACCAGCCGCGACGAACTGCTCGACAAGCTCCACGCCGGTCGCCAGAGGTACTCGTCGATCTTCAACTACCCGACGCTGACCTGGGCCGATGTCGGCGCGATCGGCTGGCTGGTGGACGGCGCGGCGATCACCAACCAGGTGCCGCTCTGCCGCTGCTCCTACGGGCCGTATGCCCGCGCGATGGTCCGGATCTGCAAGGAGGAGTCCTTCCACCAGCGGCAGGGGTACGAGCTGCTGCTGGCCCTCTCCCGTGGGACGCCCGCGCAGCACGCGATGGCCCAGGACGCGGTGGACCGCTGGTGGTGGCCGTCGCTGATGATGTTCGGTCCGCCGGACGACGAGTCGGCACACTCCGCGCAGTCCATGGCCTGGAAGATCAAGCGCCATTCCAATGACGAGCTGCGCCAGCGCTTCGTCGACATATGCGTCCCCCAGGCCGAAGCCCTGGGTCTCACCCTTCCCGATCCC
Organism: Streptomyces sp. NPDC052236; assembly: GCF_044548015.1. Lineage (NCBI taxonomy): Bacteria > Bacillati > Actinomycetota > Actinomycetes > Kitasatosporales > Streptomycetaceae > Streptomyces > Streptomyces sp. NPDC052236. Next base: position 541,958 of record NZ_JBIUBL010000001.1, read on the forward strand.
GACCTGCGGTGGAACGAGGAGCGGGGCCACCACGACTTCGGGGCGATCGACTGGGCGGAGTTCGCGGCAGTCCTCAAGGGCAACGGCCCCTGCAACGAGCAGCGGATCACCCAGCGTCGTCAGGCGCATGAAGAGGGCGCCTGGGTCCGGGACGCCGCCGCGGCGTACGCCACGAAGCGTCAAGCGCTCCGCCCGACACCCGTGCGGCAGGCACCGCCTGCACAGGAGGCACCGCCCGTACAGCAGGAAGCGCCCACACTGCCTGTGAAGCCCGAGGAGGCGACGGCATGAGCAGCTCCACCGACTGGCCGCTGTGGGAGGTCTTTGTGCGCTCGCGCCGCGGGCTGTCCCACACCCACGCGGGAAGCCTGCACGCCCCGGACCCGGAGATGGCCCTGCGCAACGCCCGCGACCTCTACACCCGGCGGAACGAAGGCGTCTCGATCTGGGTGGTGCCGTCCACGGCGATCACCGCGTCCTCGCCCGACGAGAAGGACTCGTTCTTCGAGCCGGCCGGCGACAAGCCCTACCGTCACCCGACGTTCTACGAGATCCCGGAAGGGGTGAAGCACCTATGACTGCGACGACCACCACGACCGCCACGGTGAACGCCGCGGCGCTGGCCCTCGGTGACGACGCTCTGGTGCTCTCACACCGGCTGGGGGAGTGGGCTGGCCGGGCGCCCGTGCTGGAGGAGGAGGTCGCCCTCGCCAATATCGCGCTGGACCTGCTGGGCCAGGCGCGGCTGCTGCTCTCCCTGGTCGGCGACGAGGACGAGCTCGCGTATCTGCGCGAGGAGCGGGCCTTCCGCAATCTCCAGCTGGTCGAGCAGCCGAACGGCGACTTCGCGCACACCATCGCCCGCCAGCTCTACTTCTCCGTCTGCCAGCGGCTGCTGTACGTCCGGTTGGCGGCCACGGAAGGTGAGTTCGCCGGACTCGCGGCGAAGGCGGTCAAGGAGGTCGCGTACCACCAGGACCACGCCGAGCGCTGGACCGAGCGGCTCGGCGACGGCACCGCCGAGAGCCATGCGCGGATGCAGCGGGCGTGCGACGCGCTGTGGCGGTTCACCGGCGAGATGTTCCAGCCGGTCGACGGGCTGGACATCGACTGGCAGGAGCTGCAGAGCAGTTGGCTGGAGTCGGTCACCACGGTCCTGGAGCGGGCGACGCTGACCGTGCCCACCGGGCCGCGGTCCAGCGGATGGGCGGCGGGGGCGGGACGGCAGGGGCTGCACACCGAGCCCTTCGGGCGGATGCTGGCCGAGATGCAGCATCTGCACCGCAGTCACCCGGGGGCGTCATGGTGACCACTGCGAACGAGGCCGAGACGCGGTTGGAGGCGGAGCTGCGCAGGCTCGCCGGCTCCGTGCCCGACCCGGAACTCCCGGTGCTGACGCTGGGAGAGCTCGGCGTGCTGCGCGGGGTGGAGGTCCTCGGGCCCGGCCGGGTCAGGGTCGAGCTCACTCCGACCTACACCGGCTGCCCGGCGATCGAGGCCATGACCTCGGACATCGAGCAAGTGCTGCACGATCACGGCATACCGGATGTCTCGGTCGTCAAGGTCCTCGCCCCGGCCTGGTCGACCGACGACATCAGCGCGGAGGGGCGGCGCAAGCTCGCCCGGTTCGGGATAGCCCCGCCCCGCCCGCAGACGACGGCACACGGGCCGGTGCCGCTCACGCTCTCCGTGCGCTGTCCGCAGTGCGGCTCCACCGACACCGAACTGCTGAGCAGGTTCTCCTCCACCGCCTGCAAGGCGCTGCGCCGCTGCGTCGCCTGCCGTGAACCATTCGACCACTTCAAGGAGTTGTAGATGTTCCATCCGCTCCGGGTCAGCGAGGTCGAACAGCTCACGGACGACTCGGTGGCCGTCACCTTCCAGGTGCCGCCAGAGCTGCGGGAGACCTTCCGCCACACCCCCGGCCAGCACCTGGCCCTGCGCCGCTTCGCGGGTGGCCAGGAAATCCGCCGTACGTACTCGATCTGCGCCCCGGCACCTTCCGCCGACGGTGACCGGGTCCTGCGTGTGGGCATCCGGCTGGTCGACGGCGGCGAGTTCTCGACGTACGCGCTCAAGGAGCTCGCCGTCGGCGAAACCGTCGAGGTGATGCCTCCGATGGGCCGGTTCCTCCTTCAGCCGCGCCCCGGGCATTTCGCGGCGATCGTCGGCGGCAGCGGCATCACCCCCGTGCTGTCCATGGCGGCGACGCTGCTGGCGCGGGAGCCGGAGGCCCGGTTCTGTCTGATACGGAGCGACCGGACCGCGGCGTCCACGATGTTCCTGGACGAGGTCGCCGACCTCAAGGACCGCTTCCCGGACCGCTTCCAGCTGGTCACCGCGCTCTCCCGGGAGGAGCAGCAGGCCGGTCTGCCGTCGGGCAGGCTCGATGAGGAACGGCTGACCGGGCTGATACCTGCCCTGCTTCCGGTGGCGGACGTGGACGGCTGGTACCTGTGCGGCCCCTTCGGTCTGGTCCAGGGCGCCGAGCGGGCGCTGCGGAGGCTCGGGGTGGGCCGGAGCCGTATCCACCAGGAGATCTTCCACGTCGACGACGGCTCGGCGACCGCCTCCGTCCCAGTGGCCACCCCGGCCCATGCCTCCCTCACCGCGACGCTCGACGGCCGGTCCGGGAAATGGCCGGTGCGGGAAGGGGAATCGCTGCTGGAGACGGTGCTGCGAAGCCGCTCCGACGCGCCGTACGCGTGCAAGGGCGGGGTCTGCGGGACGTGCAGAGCGTTCCTGGTCTCCGGCGAGGTGCGCATGGAGCGGAACTTCGCGCTGGAGCCGGAGGAGACCGAGGCGGGCTATGTGCTGGCCTGTCAGTCCCATCCGGCCACTCCGGAAGTGGAGTTGGACTTCGACCGGTGACTTCCCCCGCGCCGTCGGACCCCGGCCCTTACCGCGCTGTGTTCTTTTTCAGGAACCTGTTCTATCTTGACGCTGGTTTGACGATCCGTCAGATCCTAGTCGCGGCGGGATTCGGGCAGCGCCGGTGCGTGGGAGGACAGGGCAGTGGACTTCACCTTCACCGAGGAGCAGCAGGCGGCCGTCGAGGCCGCGAAGGCGGTCTTCTCGGGCGTCGCGCCCGATGGAGTGCAGAGCCCCGCGCGCACGCCCGGCGCGGTGGCCGATGAGTTCGACCGGCCGCTGTGGGCCAGGCTCGCCGGCTCCGATCTGCTGAGCCTGGTCCTGTCGCCGGACCACGGCGGGGCGGGCCTCGACCCCGTCGCGCTCTGCCTGGTGCTGCGGGAGTCCGCGCGGGTGCTGGCGCGGGTGCCGCTGCTGGAGACGAGCGCGGTCGCCATGGCCGTAGAGCGTTACGGCAGCGCCGAGCTGAGCGACGAGATCCTCCCCCGGGTCGGCCGGGGCGAGCTGACGCTCACCGTCGGCGCCAATGGCCGCACCGGCCACGACCCCGCCGAGCTCGCGGTGACAGCCCGCCGGGACAGCCAGGGCGGAATGGGCTGGGTGCTCGACGGGGTGCAGACGGGCGTGCCGTGGGCCCAGTCCGCGGACCGTATCGCCGTGGCGGCGCACACCGACGAGGGCCGTGCCGTGTTCGCCCTGGTCCCGCGGCAGCAGAAAGGCCTCGCTCTCGCCGAGCAGATCTCCACCAACGGCGAGCGCTTCGCCGAGGTCACGCTGAATTCCGTACGCATCGACAGCCACGAACTGATCGACACCGAGGGCGCCTGGGAGTGGCTGCGCCAGCTCCTCGCCACCGGGACCTGCGCGCTCGCGCTCGGGCTCGGCGAGGCCGTGCTCTCCATGACCGGCGAATACACCGGCAAGCGCGAGCAGTTCGGCTTTCCGGTCGCGACCTTCCAGGCCGTCGCGGTCCAGGCCGCCGACCGCTATATCGATCTGCGTGCGATGGAGGTGACCCTCTGGCAGGCGGCCTGGCGGCTCTCGCCCTCACCCGAAGGCCCCGGTGTCGGCGGGCCCCTGCCCGTCTCGGGCGATGTCGCGGTGGCGAAGATCTGGGCCTCGGAGGGCGTACGCCGCGTCGTCCAGACCGCTCAGCACCTGCACGGCGGCTTCGGCGCGGACACCGACTACCCGCTGCACCGCTATCACGCCTGGGCCAAACAGCTGGAGCTCTCGCTCGGCCCGGCCGCGGCCCACGAAGAAGCCCTGGGCGACCTGCTGGCCGCCCATCCCCTCGGCTGACGAGTCAGCGGGTCAGCCTCGGTAGCGGGTCAGTCTCAGTAGCGGCTCAGCTCCACGCGGCCTCACAAGCTCAGAAGCTCACAAGACGGAAGCCGGGCCGCCGTTGTCGGCGACCATCGGGCGCCCCGCGCCATCCCAGGCGAGCATGCCGCCGTCGACGTTCACGGCCTCGATGCCCTGCTGCACGAGGTACTGGGTGACCTGCGCGGACCGGCCGCCGACCCGGCACATCACATAGGCCCGGCGCCCGTCGCCCAGCGCCTCGGTCACCTCACCGAAGCGGGCGACGAAGTCGCTCATCGGAACGTGCAGCGCGCCCTCGACGTGCCCGGCCGCCCACTCGTCGTCCTCGCGGACGTCCAGCACCAGGCCGTCGGACGGTACCGCCGCGACGTCCACCGTGGGCAGTGGGGCGAAGTTCATGGGGCATGCCTTCTCTCGTACGTACGCGACGGAGGTGCTCGGGCTTCCGGGGAGTCCTGGAGCGTCCTGAGACCCTCAGGAAAACCTACTGCACGAGGCCGGACAGTTCCCTCTCACGCTCGGCGACCTGCGCGAGCAGCTGCTCGGCGATCTCCTCCAGCAGCCGGTCCGGGTCCTCGGGAGCCATCCGCAGCATCGCGCCGATCGCGCTCTCCTCCAGCTCCCGGGCAACCGCTGTCAGCAGCTCCTTGCGCCGCGACAGCCACTCCAGCCGGGCGTAGAGCTCGTCGCTCTCGCTGAGCCGCTGCTCGGCGGGCACCGGTCCGGCCGCCCACTCCTCGGCCAGCTCCCGCAGCATCACCGCGTCCCCGAGCCCGTACGCGGCGTTCACGCGGGTGATGAACTCATCACGGCGCGCCCGCTCCGTATCGTCCTGGGCCAGATCCGGATGCGCCTTGCGGGCCAGCTCGCGGTAGAGCTTGCGCGCCTCCTCGCTCGGCCGCACCCGCTTCGGCGCCTGCACGGGCCTGCCATTGAGCATCGCGGCGGCCTCGGGGGACAGGCCGTCGGAGTCCATCCAGTCATGGAAAAGCTCCTCGACGCCGGGCATCGGCATCACCAGGGACCGCGCCTCCTGCGCCTTGCGCAGATCCTCCGGGTCATCGCTGGCGGCGGCCCGGGCCTCGGCGATCTCGGCATCGAGCTCATCGAGGCGCGCGTACATCGGGCCGAGCTTCTGATGGTGCAGCCGGGAGAAGTTCTCCACCTCCACCCGGAACGTCTCCAGCGCGATCTCGAACTCGATCAGTGCCTGCTCGGCCGCGCGCACCGCCTTCTCCAGCCGGGCCTCGGGCCGGGCCTCCGGCTGCGTCCGCGCGTCCTGCTCTTCGTCGTTCCGGGTCTTCGGCCCACCGGGTGCGTCCTGGGTCACCCGTCCAGCCTACGGGCGCGGCGGGGCAAGCCGTCACACCCCCAGCTCAGCGGCTATCCGTCCGCTCTTGACCGCCGTCAGGAGCTGCTGGTGATCCGCCTCCGTACGGTCCGCGTAGACCACGGCGAACCCGGCCATTGCCTCATCCAGCTCCTCGCTCTTGCCGCAGTAACCGGCGATCAGCCGCGGGTCGGCGCTGTGCGCATGCGCCCTGGCCAGCAGTGCTCCCGTCATCCGTCCGTAGTCGTCCATCTGGTCGGGGGCGAGCGCCGCGGGATCCACACTTCCCTTGCGGTTCCTGAACTGCCGTACCTGGAAAGGCCGTCCGTCGACCGTCGTCCAGCCCAGCAGAATGTCGCTGACCACCTGCATCCGCTTCTGGCCGAGCACCACCCGGCGCCCCTCGTGCTCCACCGCGCCCGCCGGGAACCCGGCCGCCGACAGATACGGCAGCAGCGCCGAGGCCCGCGCCTCCTTGACCTGGAGCACCAGCGGATCGCCCCGGTGATCCAGCAGCAGCACCACGTACGACCGCGTCCCGACGCTCCCGGTTCCCACCACCCGGAACGCCACATCGTGGATCGTGTAGCGCGCGAGCAGCGGCAGCCGGTCCTGCGACACCGTGCCCAGGTACTCCGCGAGCGACGAGGCCACGGCCGCCGCCTCCGCGTCCGCCACCCGCCGCAGCACCGGCGGCGCGTCCACGAAGCGCCGTCCGCCGCCGCCGTAGCCGCCGCCGCCCGCGGAGTCACTGCCGGAGTCGCTGCCGGACACGGCCTCCGTGGCCTTGGCGGCGAAGCGCGCGCTCGTGTTGTTACGTGCCTTCGCCGAGACCCGCTCCAGCGTGCCGACGAGGTCACGGGCGTCCGTGTGGGAGACGAGCTCCTCGTCGGCGATCGCGTTCCACGCTTCCAGCGACGGCAGCTTCGCCAGCAGCCGCATGGTGCGCCGGTACGCGCCCACCGCGTCGAAAGCGGCGGCCCGGCAGACGGCCTCGTCCGCACCCGCCGCACGCCCTGCCAGCACCAGCGAGGCCGCGAGCCGCTTGACGTCCCACTCCCACGGGCCGACGACCGTCTCGTCGAAGTCGTTCAGGTCGATGACGAGGCGGCCCTGCGCGTCGCCGTACAGCCCGAAGTTCGCCGCGTGCGCATCACCGCAGATCTGCGCTCCCACGCCGGTGACCGGCGTGCCCGCCAGGTCGTGGGCCATCAGCCCGGCGGAGCCGCGCAGGAAAGCGAAGGGCGAGGCGGCCATCCGGCCCACCCGTATCGGTGTGAGCTCCGGCACCCGGCCGCGGCTGGACTCCTCGACGGCCCGGACCGCCTCGGGCCGGTCCACCGCGAGCACCAGCGAGCCGTGCGACGACCGCGGTATACGCTCGCGCAGCGCCTTACCCGCGACCTTCGGCGAGGTCGCGGCATCCCCCGCACGCCGCGCGAAGCCGGGCACCGCCGGAATGCGCCCGCCGCCGCCCCCGCCCCCGGCTCCGGTCCCAACCCCGCCTACGCCGTCAGAATCCGGTCGCCGCACCGGCGCCGCCGTCTCGGACACGCTCATGACGCGCTGCCTCTTCCGTCGCCGTTCAACATCAACTGGCCACGACCGTACCGCTGCCGCCCGACAGTCGTCTCCCCCTGTGGATAACTACCGCGCGCGGCCGCGAGCCCCGTCAGCAGACGCCCTTGCCGTCCTCCCCCAGATACGTCTCCGCCCACAGCGCCAGCTCCTTCAGCGCCGGCTCCATCGCCGCTCCCGCCTCGGTCAGCCGGTACGCGACCCGCAGCGGCGGCCCCTCATCGACCTCCCGCACCACCAGCTCGGCCGCCCCCAGCTCGGCCAGCCGGTCGGAGAGCATGCGCTCGCTGATGCCGGGAATGGCCCGCCGCAACTCAGCGAAGTGGATCGGGCGCTGCATCAGTACAGAGACGATCGGCCCGGTCCAGCGTTTGCCGAGCAGCTCGAAGACGCTCGTGATGCCGCGATCGACCTTCCGACACGCCTCTTCGCTGTGTTCAGCCATGGCACCAGGGTACTGCCGCAACGACAGGGACTTACTAAAAATAAGTACCTATGTTATTACTGGGTACTTACGAAATTTTAGCCCCTTTCATCCTCCCCTTGGAGCACCTCGTGGCCACGCTGCTGCACATCGACTCCGCCGTCTTCCCCCAGGGGTCGGCCTCCCGCGACATCACCGCCGCCTTCGTCCAGACATGGCGGGAGCAGCACCCCGCGGGCGAGGTCGTCTACCGCGATCTGGCCGCCGACCCGCTGCCCCACCTGGACATCGCCGCCGTCTCCGCGGGCGCCGACAACGCGCTGCGCGCCGAACTCGCCGCCGAGCTCGAAGCCGCGGACGCCGTGCTGATAGGCGCGCCGATGTACAACTTCACGATCGCCTCCACCCTCAAGGCGTGGCTGGACCAGGTGATCATCGTCGGCCACAACGCGGGCGTCCCCGACGGCCCAGTGGCCGGAACCCCGGTCACCGTCGTGGCCAGCCGCGGCGGCTCATACGCCCCCGGCACTCCGCGCGAGGGCTTCGAGTTCGTCCAGAACTACCTGGAGAAGGTGCTCACCGGCATGCTCGGCGCCTCGGTCGACTTCATCGTCCCCGAGCTGACCCTGGCCCACGTCAAGCCGGAAATGGCGGAGCTCATCCCGCTCGCCGACGCCTCCCGCGCCAAGGCGCTGGACGAAGCCGCCCAGAAGGCCAAGACCCTGGCCGCGCGCTTCGCCGCCTGAACACACGCCCGGACCCGCCCAGACGCGCCCAGGCACCCACCGCGTCCACCACGTTCTCCATGTCCACAACGCCCGCGGAACAGCAGCCTCCGCGGGCGTTCCACGTGAAACATCGCACTGTCACGCATCCCACACGACAAAACGCACCCAGGCACGCAGAAGCCCCGTAGGTCGTTGACCTACGGGGCTTCCGTACTGCTCTGGTACTGCTCTTATCTTGTGCGCGAGGGGGGAGTTGAACCCCCACGCCCTTTCGGGCACTGGAACCTGAATCCAGCGCGTCTGCCTATTCCGCCACCCGCGCATTGGGTGTTGCTGTCGAGTGTCACACCTTGCTCGGCGTGACCCCCTGGCGACTTCCAGAAGATTAGCACGGGGCACACGGTGGAATCACATCCGATTGTTCCGGCGACCGGACCCGTGAACAGGGAACGGAAGACGGCCGCCCCCACTCCTCCAGAGCGCACCCCGGGTGCGGGACACTGTGAGGAGCTCACCTCTACGATCCGTGTGAGAGGTGACACTCATCGATGGGGCAGACAAGGGGAACCAGCCGATTTCCCGACGCGTGGATACGATCAGTAAGCAGTACCAGGGCGACAACGACGGAGGAGGTGCCCCATGGGAGTCATGAAGCGTTTCGAGCAGCGTCTCGAAGGTCTGGTCAACGGCACCTTCGCCAAGGTCTTCAAGTCCGAGGTCCAGCCGGTCGAGATCGCGGGCGCCCTCCAGCGGGAGTGCGACAACAACGCGACGATCTGGAATCGTGAGCGGACAGTCGTCCCCAACGATTTCATCGTCGAGCTCAGCGCGCCCGACTTCGAGCGCCTGAGCCCGTACTCCGGCCAGCTCGGCGACGAGCTCTCCGGGCTGGTGCGTGACTACGCCAAGCAGCAGCGCTACGCCTTCATGGGCCCCATCAAGGTCCACCTGGAGAAGGCCGACGACCTCGACACCGGTCTGTACCGGGTGCGCAGCCGCACTCTCGCGTCGAGTACGTCGCAGACCCCGGAGCGGGCGCCCGACCGGGCCCCCGCGCCTCCCCACGCCGCACCCGGCCCCGCGGCCCCCCAGGGCCGCGGCGGCTACGGCTACCCGCCCAGCAGCCCACCCCCCATGCCGGCCGCGCCCCCTCCGGGCGCCGGCCGACCCGGTCCCGCGCCCGCCGCGGACCGGCGCCTGGCAGCAGGTCCCGGACCGATGCCGAGCACCCAGGTACGACGTTGGATCGAGATCAATGGCACGCGCCATCAGATCTCCCGCCCGACGCTGGTGCTGGGCCGCAGCACCGACGCCGATGTGCGGATCGACGACCCCGGCGTATCGCGCCGGCACTGTGAGATCCGGACCGGAACGCCCCCGACGATCCAGGATCTCGGGTCTACCAACGGCATCGTGGTAGACGGGCAGCACACCACCCGCGCTACGCTCCGCGACGGCTCGCGGATCGTCGTGGGTAGTACCACCATCGTTTACCGGCAAGCCGAAGGGTGAAGCGGGGGCAATGTCAGAGCTGACCCTGACGGTCATGCGGCTAGGTTTCCTAGCCGTTCTGTGGCTGTTCGTGATCGTGGCCGTACAGGTCATTCGAAGCGATCTGTTCGGAACGCGTGTCACGCAGCGCGGCTCACGCCGCAACGCCGACACGCGTCCGCAGCAGGCGCGCCAGACCGCCGCACCACCGCCCCAGCGCCAGCAGGCCGCCGGTGGCGGCCGACAGCGCCGTGGGGCGCCCACCAAACTGGTCGTGTCCGAAGGCACCCTCACCGGAACCACGGTGGCGTTGCAGGGCCAGACCATCACCCTGGGCCGGGCGCACGACTCCACAATCGTGCTGGACGACGACTACGCGTCCAGCAGGCATGCCAGGATCTACCCGGACCGTGACGGCCAGTGGATCGTCGAGGACCTCGGGTCCACGAATGGCACCTATCTCGACCGGACCCGGCTCACCACGCCGACACCGATTCCGCTGGGCGCGCCGATCCGCATCGGCAAGACCGTCATCGAGCTGCGGAAGTAGTACGACAATGAGCGAGCGGAGCGAGCGAGCCGCAGCGGTCCCGACAGCGGACCGGGACGGGCTCCCGACCGGAGGGTGGGCAGTGTGGCTCGAGACCGGCTGTACCCCGAGCCGACGGGCGAGGTGCGCATGACTCTGTCGCTGCGCTTCGCCGCCGGATCACACAAAGGCATGATCCGGGAGGGCAACGAGGACTCCGGCTACGCCGGCCCCCGCCTGCTGGCCATCGCCGACGGCATGGGCGGTCAGGCCGCCGGTGAGGTCGCCTCTTCGGAGGTCATCTCCACGCTCGTCACGCTGGACGACGACGTACCCGGCTCGGACATCCTCACCTCGCTCGGTACGGCGGTGCAGCGCGCCAACGACCAGTTGCGGCTGATGGTCGAGGAGGACCCCCAGCTGGAGGGCATGGGCACCACGCTCACCGCCCTGCTCTGGACCGGCCAGCGCCTCGGCCTCGTGCACGTCGGCGACTCCCGCGCCTATCTGCTCCGCGACGGCGTGCTGACCCAGATCACCCAGGACCACACCTGGGTGCAGCGGCTGGTGGACGAGGGCCGGATCACCGAGGAGGAAGCCACCACCCACCCGCAGCGCTCCCTGCTGATGCGCGCGCTGGGCAGCGGCGACCATGTCGAGCCCGACCTCTCTATCCGGGAGGTCCGCGCCGGCGACCGGTATCTGATCTGCTCCGACGGCCTGTCCGGCGTCGTCTCCCACCAGACGATGGAGGAGACCCTCGCCGACTACCAGGGACCGCAGGAGACGGTGCAGGCGCTCATCCAGCTCGCGCTGCGCGGCGGCGGCCCCGACAACATCACCTGCATCGTCGCGGACGTCCTCGACACCGACTCCAACGACACCCTGGCCGCGCAGCTCAACGACACCCCGGTCGTCGTCGGCGCGGTCGCCGAGAACCAGCAGTTCAACGCCGCCGAGAACGCGGCCGCCATGCAGACCCCGGCGGGACGCGCGGCCGGCCTCGGCCGCCCCGTACCCCCGCAGGCCTCCGGCGGCTTCGGCCCGCCCGGCAGCGGCGACGGCATGGGCTACAGCGGGATGCCGCCCGAGGGCGGCTTCGGCGCGTACACCGACGAGGACTTCACCAAGCCCCGCGGCGGGCGCAAGTGGCTCAAGAGATCCCTGTACATCGCGCTCATGCTGGGGATCGTCGGCGGCGGCCTGTACGGCGGCTACCGCTGGACCCAGACCCAGTACTTCGTCGCCTCCAACAATGAGCACATCGCCCTCTACCAGGGCATCAGCCAGGATCTGGCCTGGGTCTCGCTCTCCAAGGTCGAGAAGGACCACCCCGAGATCGAACTCAAGTACCTCCCGCCCTACCAGCGCAAGCAGGTCGAGGCGACGATCACCGAGAGCAGCCTGCCGAGGGCGCGCGCGAAGATCGAGGAGCTTGCCGACCAGGCGTCCGCCTGCAAGAAGGACGCGCAGCGCCGCGAGGCCGCAGAGGCGGCGAGCGCGGCGCCGCCCGGCGAGGGCGAGGCCGGCGGCACCACCGGCACGTCTCCCCCCGCCACGCCTACCGGCACGCCCAGCGCCACGCCCACCTCTCTGAGCGCCAAGACCAAACCGACCGCAGCCACTCCCACTCCGATTCCCACCCTCTCGGAGGAGGAGCAGAAGCTGGCCTCGAACTGCGGAAAGCAGTAATCAGCCGTAGGGGGCCTTCTCCACCATGAGCGTTGTCACCAACACGACCACGATCGGCGCGATCGAAGCACCGAGCCGCCGCAACACCGAGCTGATGCTGCTCGCCTTCGCCGTCGCCATCCCTGTGTTCGCGTACCTGAACGTGGGCCTCGCCCTCGACGGCGAGGTGCCCACCGGATTGCTCGGCTACGGGCTCGGCCTCGGCCTGCTCGCCGGGGTCGCCCACCTCGTGGTGCGCAAGTTCGCCAAGTACGCCGACCCGCTGCTCCTGCCGCTGGCGACCCTTCTCAACGGCCTCGGTCTGGTGCTGATCTGGCGGCTGGACCAGTCGCCGCGGCTCATCAAGCGGGCCACTCTCAACTACGGCGCGTTCTCCCCCGACGCCCCCAAGCAGCTGCTGTACTCGGCGATCGGCATCGCCCTCTTCGTCGCCGTGCTGGTGATACTCAAGGACCACCGGATCCTGCAGCGCTACACCTACATCTCCATGGTGGTGGCGCTGGTCCTGCTGATCCTGCCGATGTTCTTCCCCGCCCGTAACGGCGCGAAGATCTGGATCAGCCTCGGCCCCTTCTCCATCCAGCCCGGCGAGTTCGCGAAGATCCTCATCGCGATCTTCTTCTCCGGTTACCTGATGGTGAAGCGGGACGCCCTGGCGCTGGCCAGCCGCCGCTTCATGGGCCTGTATCTTCCGCGCGGCCGCGACCTGGGCCCCATCATCGCCGTCTGGGCGATCTCGATTCTCATCCTGGTCTTCGAGACCGACCTGGGTACCTCGCTGCTGTTCTTCGGCCTCTTCGTGATCATGCTGTACGTCGCCACCGAGCGGACCAGCTGGATCGTCTTCGGTCTGCTGATGTCCGCCGTCGGAGCGGTCGGTGTGGCCACGTTCGAGCCGCACGTCCAGGAACGGGTCCAGGCCTGGCTCGACCCGTTCTCCGAGGAGACGTGGGCACAGAGCAGCGACCAGGTGGCCCAGGCCCTGATGTCCTTCGGCTCCGGCGGCACACTGGGCACCGGCCTCGGCCAGGGCAACTCCGACCTCATCGGCTTCGCCGCCAACTCCGACTTCATCCTCTCCACCGTCGGCGAGGAGTTCGGGCTAGCCGGGATGATGGCGATCCTGCTGATCTACGGCCTGATCGCGGAGCGCGGCGTACGCACCGCCCTCGCCGCCCGCGACCCGTTCGGCAAGCTCCTCGCGGTCGGCCTGTCCGGCGCCTTCGCCATCCAGGTCTTCGTCGTCGCCGGCGGTGTCATGGGGCTCATCCCGCTGACCGGTATGACCATGCCGTTCGTCGCGGCCGGCGGTTCCTCCGTGATCGCCAACTGGGCCCTGATCGCCATCCTCATCCGTATCAGCGATACCGCGCGCCGCCCGGCGCCCGCCCCCGCTCCGTCCCCCGACGCCGAGATGACCCAGGTGGTCCGACCGTGAACAAGCCTCTGCGCCGTATCGCGATTTTCTGCGGACTCCTGGTTCTCGCGCTGCTGGTACGCACCAACTACCTGCAGTACGTCGAGGCCGAGGACCTCAACACGCACGAGAAGAACCGCCGCGTTCTGATAGAGCGCTACAGCAACGAACGCGGCAACATCATCGTCGACGGCAAGCCCATCACCGGCTCCGCGAAAACGGACGACACGGACTTCAAGTACAAGCGCACCTACGTCGACGGCCCCATGTGGGCGCCCGTCACCGGGTACGCCTCCCAGGCCTTCGACGCCAACCAGATCGAGAAGCTCGAGGACGGCATCCTCACCGGCAACGACGACCAGCTCTTCTTCGACCGCACGATGGCGATGTTCACCGGCGACAAGAAGCGCGGCGGCAATGTCGTCACCACCCTCAGCGGCGCCGCCCAGAAGGCCGCCTACAAGGGCCTCGGCTCCAAGAAGGGCGCCGTAGCGGCGATCGACCCCAAGACCGGCAGGATCCTCGCGCTGGCCTCCACTCCCTCGTACGACCCGAGCTCCTTCGCCGGCTACGGCGCGTCGGACGAGAAGGCGTGGAACGCGCTGGAGAAGGACAAGGACAAGCCGACGCTCAACCGCGCGCTGCGCGAGGTCTACCCGCCCGGCTCCACCTTCAAGGTGATCACGGCCGCCGCGGCGCTGGAGCACGGCGTCGTCGACGACATCAACGCGGCGACGGACACCCCTGATCCGTACATCCTGCCCAACACCCGCACGCCGATGGTCAACCACGCCAGCGGCTGCGAGAAGGCCAGCCTGAACGACGCGCTCAAGGTCTCCTGCAACTCCGTCTTCGCCAACCTCGGTGACAAGGTCGGTCTGGAGAAGATGCTGGAGACGTCGAACAAGTTCGGCTTCAACAACCCCAAGATCGACACCCCGGTGCGGGCCGCCGCCTCCGTCTACAACGACCAGATGGACCGCTCCAGCAACGCGCTCTCCTCCATCGGCCAGTTCGACACCCGCACCACCCCCCTCCAGATGGCCATGGCCACCGGCGCGATCGCCAACGACGGCAAGATGATGAAGCCGTACATGATCGACCGCCTGGAATCGCCCGGCCTGGAGGTCATCAAGAAAAACGAGCCGCAGGAGATGAGCCGCCCGCTCTCCCAAAAGAACGCGCAGCTCGTCCAGGAGATGATGGAGACCGTTGTCGAGGAGGGCACCGGCACGAAGGCGAAGCTCAACATGGACGGGGTCACGGTCGGCGGCAAGACCGGCACCGCTCAGCACGGCGTCGGCAACGCGAAGCGCCCCTACGCCTGGTTCATCTCGTACGCGAAGACCGCCGACGGATCGCCGGTCGCCGTCGCGGTCGTCGTCGAGGACTCCAGCGGCACCGCCCGTGACGACATCTCCGGTGGCGGTCTCGCCGCCCCGATCGCCCGGGATGTGATGAAGGCGGTACTGGACAGTAAGAAGTGACGCGGGTCACGTCTTGCGTCCATACCTGCACATTGCGATACCGGTCGCGTATCAGCTGACGACAGCGGGCCGAAGAGGTACGGCGTGCCCGGTAGCGTATGCGCGAACAGCACACCGCCGGACCACACCCTGGTGCGGTCGGGACTGACGGAGAGGGCTGGAACAGTTATGGAAGAGCCGCGTCGCCTCGGCGGCCGGTACGAACTGGGCTCGGTGCTCGGCCGTGGTGGCATGGCGGAGGTCTTCCTCGCCCACGACACCCGGCTCGGCCGCACCGTCGCCGTGAAGACGCTGCGGGCCGACCTTGCCCGTGACCCGTCCTTCCAGGCCCGGTTCCGCCGTGAGGCCCAGTCTGCCGCCTCGCTCAACCACCCTGCGATCGTCGCGGTCTACGACACGGGTGAGGACTACGTCGACGGGGTCTCGATCCCGTACATCGTCATGGAGTACGTCGACGGCTCCACGCTCAGAGAGCTGCTGCACTCCGGGCGCAGGCTGCTGCCCGAGCGCACGCTGGAGATGACCATCGGCATCCTCCAGGCGCTGGAGTACTCGCACCGCGCCCAGATCGTCCACCGCGACATCAAACCGGCGAACGTCATGCTGACGCGCACCGGCCAGGTCAAGGTCATGGACTTCGGCATCGCGCGCGCCATGGGCGACTCCGGCATGACGATGACGCAGACCGCGGCCGTCATCGGCACCGCCCAGTACCTCTCCCCGGAGCAGGCGAAGGGCGAGCAGGTCGACGCGCGCTCCGACCTCTACTCCGCCGGCTGTCTGCTGTACGAGCTGCTCGCCGTCCGTCCGCCGTTCGTGGGCGACTCCCCGGTGGCGGTGGCGTATCAGCATGTACGCGAAGAGCCGCAGCCGCCGAGCAACTTCGACCCCGAGATCACGCCCGAGATGGACGCCATCGTCCTCAAGGCACTGGTCAAGGACCCGGACTACCGTTACCAGTCGGCCGACGAGATGCGCGCGGACATCGAGGCCTGCCTCGACGGCCAGCCGGTCGCGGCGACGGCGGCGATGGGCTCCGTCGGCTACGGCGGCTACGCCGCGAACGACCAGCCGACCACAGCGATGCGCCCGATGGAACCGGCGGGCCAGACCTCGATGCTCCCGCCGATGAACCCGGACGACGGCGGCTACCCCGGTTACGACGACCGCCCGGACCGCCGCCGCCAGAAGAAGTCGAATACATCGACGATCCTTTTGGTCCTGGCGGGCGTCCTGGTGCTGATCGGCGCGGTGCTGATCGGCAAGTCGGTCTTCGGCGGCACGGAAGGCACGGGCGAGGTACCGGCACCCACGCTGGTGGGCAAGACGCTCGATGAGGCGCAGATTCTCGCGAAGAACGCGCGCGTGAAGATCACCCAGTCCGGCACCGAGCGGTGCGAGGTGCCCTCGGTAGCCACGGGTGCCATTTGCCGCCAGACGCCGGTCGCGGGCACCAAGATGAAGGAGGGCGCGACCGTCCAGGTCGTGGTCTCCGAGGGCGCCCCCAAGATCGAGGTTCCTGACGTCGAGGACAAGCCGCTGGCCGATGCGACAAGGATCCTGGAGGGCAAGGTCTTCAAGGTCACCGTCGTGGAGGAGGAGTCCAGCGAGAAGCCGGGCACGGTCCTGAAGCAGAGTCCAGTGGGCGGCGCTCAGGCCGAGAAGAACTCCACGGTCACTCTGACGGTCGCCAAGCAGGAGAGGCGTGACGTGCCCCCCGTGGTGGACAAGCAGTTCGCCGACGCCAAGGCACAGCTTGAAGGCCTTGAGTTCAAGGTCGAACGGATCGACGTGGACTCGGAGCAGCCGAAGGACCAGGTCATCGAGCAGAACCCTTCGGGCGGCCAGAAGGCCCCCGTCGGCTCGACGGTCACGCTGAAGGTCTCCAAGGGCCCGCAGCAGGCACCACAGGTCCAGGTTCCCCAGATCCAGGGCAGGACGGTCGCCGAGGCCAGGCAGCTGCTGAACCAGAACGGATTCACGAACATCCAGTTCGAGCAAGGAAGCTCACAGGACGACAACGCCCTGGTCATCAACTCCGACCCGGCGCCCGGCACTCTGGTCGACCCGGCCACCACGACGGTCACTCTCCGGACCCTCGGCGGCGGGGGCAACAACGGCGGCGGCCAGAACGGCGGCGGAATCATCGCCGGCGGCGACGGCGACGGCGACAACGAGTAACGCCGCCCCGCACACGCCACACAGGACGCTCGGCCGGGATTCCCAGCCGAGCGTTCCTGCGTCGGCTAGTTGTTGAGGGCGCCTCGGTCGAAGCCGCAAGCGCAAGTTGCGGCTTCGGGCCCGATTCGGTCGTATGGCTAGCGCAGCTCCGCCGGTGGCGTACGGTCCTTGTCGACCTTCTCCGTGCGCTCCAGCTCGCCCCACACGATGTAGCGGTAGGTGGAGGTGTAAATGGGTGTGCACGTCGTCAGCGTGATGTAGCGGCCCGCCTTCGTCTTCCCCGATGCCTTCGGGATCGGGGCGAGCACATCCACGTTGTACTTCGAGGTCTGCGGGAGCTCCTTGTACACCTTGTAGACGTACCAGGTGTCCCGCGTCTCAAAGACGATCGCGTCGCCGTTCTTCACCTTGTGGATGTTGTGGAACTTCGCTCCGTGCCCGTCCCGGTGCGCGGCCAGCGTGAAGTTCCCCTTGGCATCCCAGGGGAGCGCCGATTTGATCGGCTCCGTGTAGTAGCCCGCGATGCCGTTGTTGAGGCTCTTGGACTCCGTGCCCTTCTTCACCAGCACCTCGCCACTGCTCATGGCGGGTACGTGGAGGAAGCCGATGCCGTCCATCGTGTCGAGCGCGCCGGGACCGCCGGGACCGCTGTCCGCCCAGCCGTCGCGCATCTGGTCGCTCTGCTTGGCGGCCTCGCGGTCGGCGAGAACGTTCGTCCACCACAGCGAGTAGGCGACGAAGAGCCCCAGCACCACGCCCGCCGTGATCAGCAGTTCGCCGAGGACACTGATGACGCCGGCGATCCGGCTGCGCGCACGTGACACCGCACCTGTTCCCGTCTTGAAGTCTCAGACTGTTCAGCGGTTTCAGCCGACGAGCGCGTCGGGTTTGCCCTTGCTGCGCGGCCGTTCCTCGACCATCTTGCCCCACACGATCATTCGATAGGTACTCGTGAATTCGGGCGTACACGTGGTCAGCGTGATGTACCGGCCCGGCTCGGTGAATCCGGAGCCGGGCGGGACCGGACCGATCACGCCCACGTTCGACGGCGACGTCTGGGGGAGGATGCTCGCCATCTTGTACGTGTAGTACGCGTCCTGCGTCTCGACGACGATCGGGTCTCCGGGCTGGAGGCGGTTGATGTACCGGAAGGGCTCGCCGTGGGTGTTGCGGTGGCCGGCGACCGCGAAGTTGCCCGTCCTGTCCGCGGGCATCGCGGTCTTGAGCTTGCCCTCGCCGTAGTGGCCGACCATGCCGCGGTCGAGGACCTTGGGCTTGCTGATGCCCTCGGCGACCGGGACGACCACGTCCAGTTTGGGGATGTGCATGATGGCGAAGCCCTGGCCGGGCTCGAAGGCCTCCTCGGCCGGGCCGCCCTTGGCCCAGTCGTTCTGGATCTTGTTCGTCGCCTGGTCCGCCTGCTGCCCGGCGCGGATGTTCGTCCACCACAGCTGGTAGGTGACGAACAGCAGCAGCAGCACGCCGAAGGAGATGAAGAGTTCACCGATGGCGCGGCTGGCGATGACCGCCGGGCTGTCCTTCTGGGCACGCGCGGCGCGGCGCGCCTCGACCCGTGAGAGGGGCTTGGCGGGCCCGGAGGCGGCCGAGGCGGGGGCGGAGGCGGCAAAGGCCGCGGCAGGGGCGGCAGCGGCGGGCTCGGGGCGTCTGCGGCCCTTGCCCTTGGCCGCCTTGCGGCGCTCGGCGCGGCCGGGGCCCGTGGGGGTCTCCACGGCGCGACGGGTGTCCGCCGTACGCAGGGCTACGGTCTCGTCGTCCCGTAGTACGGGTATCGGGGGGGCGGGCACAGGAGCCGGAGCCGGAGTCGGAGTCGGCACCGGGGCCGGCACCGGAGCTGGAGCCGGTTGGGACGACACCTGGTGGGGTATCCGCTTCAGCTCGGGCTTGGGCTCGCCGTACCAGTCCCGCTGATAGCTCTCAGGGGCGTACCACTCCTCGGGCTCTTCAGCCCCTGCTGCCCCTACAGCCTCTGCTGCCTCTTCCGTGACATCCGGATCCTCCTGAGCGTCCGCCGCCTGGAACCACGGCGAACCGCCCTCCCCCCGCGGCAGCGGATCCGTCAGCGGGTCGTACTCGTCCCCGGCGCGCGGGGCACTCACGTCATGGCCTTGCCCACCACCGGCGCGAGCCCCACCGAACGGCCGATCGCCCCGGTGTCGCCGCACTGCTCCAGCCAATTGGCGAGCATCAGGTGGCCGTGCTCCGTGAGGACCGACTCGGGATGGAACTGCACGCCTTCGACGGGCAGTTCACGGTGGCGCAGCCCCATGATGATGCCGTCCGCCGTCCACGCCGTGACCTCCAGCTCGTCCGGCAGCACGGACGGCTCCGCGGCCAACGAGTGGTAGCGGGTCGCGGTGAAGGGCGAAGGCAGCCCCGCGAAGACGCCCTTGCCCTCGTGCGTGACCAGCGAGGTCTTGCCGTGCAGCAGCTCGGGGGCGCGGTCCACCACACCGCCGTACGCGACCGCCATCGACTGCAGCCCCAGGCAGACGCCGAAGACCGGAACCCCGGTGTCCGCGCAGTGCCGGACCATCTCGACGCACACACCGGCCTGCTCGGGCGTTCCGGGCCCGGGGGACAGCAGGACGCCGTCGAAGCCGTCCTGCGCGTGCGCGAGTTCGACCTCGTCGTTGCGCCGGACCTCGCACTCGGCGCCGAGCTGGTACAGGTACTGGACGAGGTTGAAGACGAAGCTGTCGTAGTTGTCGACAACAAGAACGCGTGCGCTCATCGGGCCGCCGCCCCCTCTCCGTCAACCGTCACATCGTTGAACGGAAGAAGCGGTTCCGCCCACGGGAACACGTACTGGAACAGCACGTAGACGACCGCGAGGACGAGCACGAGCGAGATGAACGCCCGCACCCATGCGTTGCCCGGCAGATGCCGCCAGATCCAGCCGTACATGCTGTCCCTCTCCGTTTGGTACGGCACCAGACTAAAGGGCGGCAGAGGCGCGTGGGTCAGCCGAGCAAAGCTTCCGGTTCGCCCTCGGTCACAGGCTGGGTCGCAGCCAGCCGCGCCCAGGCGATCAGCCGGTGGCTGCTGCCCCACTCCGGGTCGCAGGTGGTCAGCGTCAGGTATCGCCCCGGCCCGTCGAATCCGGCCGCGTCCCGCTTCAGCGGCCTGGGTACGGGGTCGATGACTCCGACATCGCCCGGCACGGTCCGGTACGGCTTCCTGGTGACGCGATACGTGAACCAGGTCGTCCCGTCCGTCAGTACGACCGCGTCTCCGCGGCGGAGGGCCGGGAAGTCCTTGAAGGGGTCTCCGTACGTACGGCGATGGCCGGCGACCGAGAAGTTTCCGCCGCCGCCGAGCGGGGCGGTGGCGGCGTAGTGGCCGAGGCCCTTCTTGAGGGTGCGTGCCTCGGTGCCCTCCAGGACCGGCCAGTCCCAGCCGCCGCCGAAGCGGGGGATGTACATGACGGCGAACGGCTTGCCGTCCTGGTACGGCTCCGGGACGGCCGTCTCAGGCGGAGCCGGCGGCTCGGGTGCCGCAGGCGTCCACTGGGGCGCGGGGGCCGCGACCGGGCCCTGGGACCACTCGTCCTGGAGCCGGTCGATCTGGCCGTCCGTGGCGCTGTCGGCCTTGATGCCGGTCCAGAACAGCACGTACACCACAAACAGCACAATCAGGGTGCCGACAGTGATGCACAGCTCGCTGAAAGTCCTGACAATCAGACGCACCGACATCATCACCGGCACCGCTCCCCTGCACTACCCCACGGGCTTCGCGTAGTGGAGATCCACTGTGCCCGAGTAGCCGGGGAGAGTCACCGCCTCGCGCTCGTCGACTTTCCAGCCGAGGCCGTACGCCTTCACATACAGCTGATAGTTCTGAATCGCCGGGGAGGCGGTCATCGCCTTCTCGAGCGCGCCCTGGTCTCCGACAGCGGTGATCTTGTACGGCGGGGAGTAGACGCGCCCCTGGAGGATCAGCGTGTTCCCCACGCACCGCACGGCGCTGGTGGAGATCAGCCGTTGGTCCATGACCTGGATGCCCTTGGCGCCGCCCTTCCACAGGGCATTGACGACCGCCTGGAGGTCCTGCTGGTGGATGACCAGGTCATTGGCGCGCGGCTCGGGGTAGCCCGGGGCGGCCTGGGCGTTCGGCGGGGCGTCGTTGAGGGTGACGGTGAGGGCGTCGCCGCTGAGCTTCTCGGTGCCCGCGGCCTGCTCCAGGGCGCTCAGCCTCGCGTCCTCGGCCTTCGTCGAGCCGTCGTCGCGCTGGGCGAGAGCGTCGACGTCCTCGCGTACCGCCGCGGTGGAGTCGCCGAGGGCGCCATTCTTGGCGCTGCGCTGCTGGATCAGGTCGGAGAGCTTCAGCAGGGAGTCGTCCGTCCGCAGGTTGGTGCCCTTGGCGGTGTTGAAACTGGTCACGAAGATCAGCCCGGCGAGGGCGAACACCGCGGCCGTCAGCAGCCGGACAGGCCGCCATCGGGAGTGGTGATCCCGGCCCGGGAGAGGTCCTTGGAGAGGTCCTTGGAGGGACCCTTCAGGAGAGTCGGCAGAATTGCTCAACGTACCCTTATCTCCTTAGGTGCCACGGAAGCACTACGCTAACGGACGCCTGGGGACGGCAGTGGCCCCCCTCACTTCAGCCCCGGCGCCCCAGCCACAGATCCCTGCGCGGTAACGCAGCGCATCGACAGGAGAGTCCCTCGTGCCGAAGTCACGTATCCGCAAGAAGGCCGATTTCACGCCGCCGTCGGCGTCAGCGAAGCAGGCCACGAGCATCAAGCTGACCAATCGCAGCTGGGTCGCACCGGTGATGCTCGCGCTGTTCCTGATCGGGCTCGCCTGGATCGTTCTGTTCTATGTGACCGAGGGCGATCTGCCCATCAAGAGCCTCGGGAACTGGAACATCGTCGCGGGATTCGGCTTCATCGCCGCCGGATTCGGCGTCTCGACCCAGTGGAAGTAGCCGGTCCGGGGCCGGCGGTAGCCGATCCACAGCAGGCCGGTCAAGCTCTGCCCTGAAGTTATCCACAGGGTTGTCCACACGGTGGGGAAAGAATCTGACGATCTGTGGATAACCCCTCGCGGGGTTGACGCCGATGTGACCGCGTCCGCCACGCCGATGAAACGTCCCGCCCCTTGTCTCTGCTGGGAAAGCCCAGGTCAGAGGCCAGGGATGGGGCAGTTCCCCACAGCCCGCACAAGATCCGGCACGGACTGTGGACAACCTTGGGGAAAGGTTCCCTCAGGTGCTCAGGTGAGGGCCGTGGTCCTGGCCAGGACCATTAGGACAGTCGCCAGCAGGGTCAGCGCACAGGTCGTGTACTGGACCAGGTTCCGCCGCTCGCGCGGTGCGTAGACGAGGCCGATCGTGACGAGCGCGCCGACGACGAGACCTCCGACGTGCCCCTCCCAGGAGATGCCCTCGCGGGTAAAGGTCAGCAGCAGGCTCAGCCCGAGCAGCGCGATGACCGGCCGCATGTCGAAGTTCTGCCGGCGCGCGAGCACGGCCAGCGCGCCCATCAAGCCGAAGATGGCGCCCGACGCGCCCAGCGAGGGCTGGTTCGGAGCGGCGACCAGATAGGCGAGCGTGGAGCCGCCGAGGCCTGAGAGCAGATAGACCGCGAGGAAGCGGCCCCGGCCCAGAGTGGGCTCCACCATCCTGCCCAGCACCCAGAGAGTCACCAGGTTGAACAGGATGTGCGTCAGGTCCTGGTGCAGGAACGTCGCCGTGAGCAGCCGGTACCACTCGCCGTCCGCCACACCGACGACTCCGCCGAGCTGCGGGCTGAAGGCGAGCCCGATCAGTTCGGTCTCGGCGACGAACCGGTCACCGAGCGCGAGGACGATGACGAAGACCGCGACGTTGAGCGCCACAAGGATCTTCGTGATCAGGAAGGTGTCGCTCACGACGGTGCCGCCCGCGACCGTACGCGGCCGGTTCGCGGACGGGGAGTGCCCCGTACCGGAACCGGTGCGTACGCATTCCGGGCATTGGAATCCGACCGAGGCGCTGACCATGCAGTCGGGGCAGATGGGCCGCTCACAGCGGGTGCAGGTGATACCGGTCTCGCGGCCCGGATGGCGGTAGCAGCTGGGCGCCGCCTGCGCGTCCTGCGGCTCCTGTGGACTGCCTGGTGCCTGGTCCATGGGGTCCCCTCAGTCTCTGCGGCTCAACACACCGCCCCGTCCATCCTTACGGACGGGCGGGGCGAAATGGTTCCCTCTGGCGATCACAACCGGGAATCAACCGGGAATCAAACCCTGGAGACGGGAGCCGGGGACCAGCACGGGGGCATGGCTCGCGATCAGGCCTTGCGGGTCTCGACAACGACCGACTCAATGACGACCTCGTCGACCGGGCGATCCGTACGCGGGTTGGTCTTCGTACCCACGATGGCGTCCACGACCTTCTTGCCCGCCGCGTCGGCGACCTCGCCGAAGATGGTGTGCTTGCGCGTCAGCCAGGAGGTGGGCGACACGGTGATGAAGAACTGGGAGCCGTTGGTGCCCGGACCGGCGTTGGCCATGGCGAGCAGGTACGGCTTGTCGAAGGCCAGGTCGGGGTGGAACTCGTCCTGGAATTCGTAGCCCGGGCCGCCGGTGCCGTTGCCCAGCGGGTCGCCGCCCTGGATCATGAAGCCGCCGATCACGCGGTGGAAGACCGTGCCGTCGTACAGCCTGTCCATCGTCTTCTTGCCGGTCGCCGGGTGGGTCCATTCGCGCTCGCCCTGAGCGAGCTCGACAAAGTTCTTGACCGTCTTGGGCGCGTGGTTCGGCAGGAGCCTGATCTCGATGTCGCCGCGATTGGTCTTCAGGGTGGCGTAAAGCTGCTCGGCCACGTCGTGCCTTCCGTAAGTCTTCTCTGAACGTCTCCCGATCCTCGCACGGAAGATCCGACTACGGATAAAGGGTGCCGAGTCGTCGCCGGAGCGGCGCGCGCGGCGGCGAACCGTGACATCGTCGTCCGGGAAGCTTCCCCCATGACCCGGATGCCCGCCCCCGCATGCCGATGCCGCACCCGGCAGGCATGATTTTCAAACGGGCGGAAAGGCGAAACTGTGCCCAACTGGTGATAAACCCAGGCCCACCAGAACGCCACCGAGGAGGAGGACCCCGTGACCCGCATGGACAGCGTGCGCGCCGCGACCGGTACGGCGAAGGAGAGCGTGCTGCACGCCGCGGAAGTGGTGGCGCCCTACGCCGACACGGCAAAGGACCAGGCCGCGCGATATGCGCACCAGGCACGCGTACGAATCGCGCCGAAAGTCTCGAAGGCCGCTACTCAGGCCCGTGTTCAGTACGACGCGCGCGTCGCGTCGCATGTGCCGCCGAAGATGGACAAGGCCGCGCACCGAGCCGCTACCCAGGCGCGGAAGGCCGCGCGTCAGGCGGCGGATTACACCGCTCCGCGGGTGGAGCACGCGAAGGCCGTCGCTCAGCCCGTACGGGAAGAGGCCGCAGCCCGCTCCGCTGCCGCACTGGCAGCGCTGCGTGGACAGGTGACGGCGAAGGAGATTCAGAAGCTGGCGAGGAGGCACGAACGACGGGCCAGGAACGGGCGTCGCGCAAAGCGCCTGGTGATCATCGGCGTACTGGCCGGTGGAGCTGTGGCCACCTGGAAGTGGTGGGACAAGCAGGCCAACCCCGATTGGCTGGTGGAACCGCCCGCCGCCACGGAGGTCTCCGACCAGCAGCCGCTGGCGTCCGTCGACGGCAGTCCGGAGACTCTGGACCCTGAGGTGCGGGCGAAGCAGAAGCAGGACGAAGCGGAAACCGGGGATCGCGACGACCGCCGCTGATCGCATACCGCCCTGGTGGCCACCCCTGTGGCCGCCGGTGCGGCCGCCCGTGTGGCGAGTGGCGCCGGGAGACGATCGGGCTCCCGGCGCCTCATGCCGCGACGAGCGCCGGGATCGCTGAACCGCCGGCGCGCGGTGAACCGTCGGCACGGGCGGCACTGTCGGCACGGTCGGCGCTTTCGTCACCGATGGCGGGCAGGTGCCGGGTGGCGGGCGAGGAGCCATGCGCTTCGGCACGGATGCGCTGCTTGATCGTGGGCGGCAGCGACCTGTCGCGTGCCGCCGGGCTCCACCGCCTGCCGGGCGCTGTCACGCTCACCCGGACGGCTTCCCTACGCGCCTGCGTACGGGTGGCCTGGCTGGGCAGGACCGGTCGACGGCCGACGGTCCGCGAGGCAGGAGCGGCGGCGGCGGTCATCGTGGTCGTCGTGGTGGTGGTCAGCCCCACGGAGGCAAGCAGCGCAGAGAGCGCGGTGAGAAACGCGGTCCACAGATTCCTGACCCACAGATTCTTGATCTCGAAGGCGGCCATGACCCCTCACTTTCGGGTTGGGCGGTCTATATACCTTCCTCATGATGTGTACGCACTTCGAGAAGTGGGGGAGCGACGCCGCCCCTGCGCCGTTCTTCGGATGAACACCACCCGGACGGCCCACTGAGGGTCACAAATCCTCGGTTCCCACGGTCCTGTTCTCCCTGGCGAGGTCAGTGACCGTGTCCACAAAGGCCCTGACCAGGGGATTGGTCCGGCCGTGGGGCCAGGCGATCGCGATGCGCAGCGGCTCGATGTCCGCAACGCGGCGCCAGGTCAGTTCGGGATGGGTGTAGTAGCCCGCCATCGACTCCGCACCGAGGCAGACAGCCTCGGCGGTGGCGACGTGTTCCAGCATCTCCTCGACGTTGTCGTTCTCCGGGCCCCAGAGGGGCGTCGATCCGTCCGGCCGGGGATTGACTGCCCACCAGTCCACCCACTCCCGGGGGGCCTTACGGGTCCACATCAGGGGCTCGTCCCGCAGGTCCATGATGCTCACGGCGTCACCGCCGGCGGCGGCCAGCGGGTGCGTAACGGGCATGGCCACCCACCGGGACTCCGTCGCGACGACTTGCGCGTGCAGCCCGGACAGGTCCGTCGGCAGCCATACGAAGGCGGCGTCGGCCAGCCCCTGCCGTAGCGCCTCCGCCTCGCCGCCCCAGTCGAACCGCTTCGGCTCCACCGTGATCTCCGGGTGGTCGGTGGCGAACACGGCGCGCGCCCGCCTGCCCAGCGGCCCGGCGCCGGTCGCCACGAATCCGATTCTCAGCAGCTGTTTGCGTGCGGCTTCCGACGTGCGGACCTCGCGCACGGCCTGCCGCCAGTCGTCGACGATCCGGTGGGCCGCGGGCAGCAGGCTCTCGCCGGCCGCCGTGAGCCGTACGGCCTGCCTGCCGCCGGACCGTACGAACAGCCGCACCCCCAAATCGCTCTCCAGCCGCTGGATCTGCCGGCTCAAGGACGGCTGGGAGAGGAACAGTTCCTGTGCGGCCCGGGTGAAGCTCAGGTGTTCGGCGACGGCCACGTAGTAGCGCAGAACCCTGATGTCGGCATCCGTGGTCGGAGTATCCATGCCTCAAACGTATGGATGCGGGATGCGGGCATTGAGCCGCATCGGAACCGGCTGATTCCGTGGAAATGCGCGAATCGCGAGGGACATCCACGAGGGACATCCGCGAAGGGCCAAGGGGGAGAGGCATACCGGTGGACGGGTCTTTGAGCAGGGGAAGTGTGCTGCGGGGCACGGGAATTGGTGCGGTAGGTCTGGCAGCCACCATGGTGGGGGCGCAGACCGCCCATGCCGCGACGCCCGGGCCGGGACAGCACGGAGAGCACGCGGAGCACCCCCCATGTGCGGCTGATCCGCCGCTACTACGAGAGGCTTCTTCGCCCCGCTCCGTGCGTCACGGAGCCGGTTGGCGTTCCGCAAGTCTGCATCTGCACCGGAGTTCCCTCCTGACCTCTTGCCGCATCTATCGAGTATCGATAGATTTCCATCGCGACTCGATAGAAGGAGAGATGATGGGAAAGCTGACAGTGCTTGCACTACGCGCCGTGCTCGTAGTGCTGCTCGCCGGCTCGGTGTTCGTACAGACAGTGATGGTGGCGCTGCTGGCCACTGACCTGGAGGAGAGCGGCGGGGACCTCGCGGACCTGCGCACCCCGATCCTCGTGATCACGGTCCTGGGCGTCGTGACGGTCCAGGTCGTCCTGGCGTGCGTGTGGCGGCTGGTGACGATGGTGCGACGCGGAACGGTGTTCTCCGACGCCGCCTTCCGGTACGTGCACGTCGTGATCGGCGCGATGGTGGCGGCCGCCCTCCTGGTGTTCGCGCTCGGGGTCATCCTTGCGCCGGGCGAGGCCGTCGCCCCGGGCGTGATCCTCCTGATGGGCGGGGCCGTCATCGCGGTCCTGGGGGTCGCGCTCATCGTGCTCGTACTGCGGATGCTGCTCGCTCAGGCGGTCGCGCGCGACGTCGAGGCAGCGCAGATGCAGGCCGAACTGGACGAGGTGATCTGATGCCGATCGCCGTAGACATCGACGTGATGCTGGCCAAGCGGAAGATGTCCGTGGGCGAGCTCGCGGAACGCGTCGGGATCACCCCCGCCAACCTGGCGGTGCTCAAGAACGGCCGCGCCAAGGCGGTGCGCTTCGCGACGCTGGCCGCGCTCTGCGAAGCGCTCGAGTGCCAGCCGGGAGACCTGCTGCGCTGGGAGGCGAAGGACGCCGCGGACGAGTGACGCTTGCTTGAAGGAGTGCGGCCTGGCACGCTTCGGCGTCGCGCGGCTCCTCTGGCCAGGCATGGATCCGAACGGTCACTGACAGACGGCGCCGAAGCCGACCAGGCCCGGGATTCGCGCAGACCCTGAACGGCGAAACCTTCCCGCATCGCACCTCCCGCCTTCAAGACCCGTGAACAGCAGCTCGTCGGGGCCGAGAGCGGTGACCTCACCCACCCGCCCGCCGGTCTCGGCAAAGGTCTCCGCGATGTCCATCGCGTCCTCGGCCATGCACTCGTGGAGCTGGTCCCACTCTTCGCGTTCGATAAAGACCATCTCGTCCTCGACCTCCTCGACCTCCTCGACCTCGTCGCCGTCAAGCCTGGGAAGGCGCGTGTGCGCGCACGGGTTCGTAGCCCGGAGCGCGGGTTCGGCATCTACAGCGGCCTGCTTGAACCACGGCGACAGATTCTGCTCGAACATCTCATCCGGGCTGCGCAAGTTTGAGACGAACCCCTGGCTACGTATCCAGCCAGGCGGCCACTGCCGACCGTGACCGTTCACCATGTCTCGGAAACGCTCCGCGGCCTCTGGGTCCTCGAAGAACTCGGACTCCTGCCTGCCACCGCGCGCCCCGCAGGCTCGCCACAACACGGCGAAACGCACCGCAGCGTCGCTTTTCTCCTGATTCCTGGTGCACGCCATGCCGAGCACCGTAATCAAAACCGTGCTGACACAGTGCTGATGCTACAAACACAGAGAGCCCTCCCGACCAACGTTTCCGCAGGTCAGAAGGGTTCTGGGGTTGTGGAGCCTAGGGGAGTCGAACCCCTGACATCTGCCATGCAAAGACAGCGCTCTACCAACTGAGCTAAGGCCCCAGAGAGGTGGGTACGGCCGAGCAGAGACATGTCTCCGACCGACCACCGCAGACCAGAGTACCGGGTTATCGCCCGGATCCCACAAATGATGGGGCTCCCGGCGGGCAACCACGCTCCGTAAGATGCACGTCGAGGTTCGCAGCAGCGAAGCCGCTTGGGGAAGCGATGGGGAGACTCGATGGATGCCGCTCAGCAGGAAACGACCGCAAGAGCCAGAGAGCTGCAGCGGAGCTGGTACGGAGAGCCGCTGGGGGCGCTCTTCCGTCGGCTCATCGATGACCTCGGCCTGAACCAGGCCCGGCTTGCGGCGGTGCTCGGGTTGTCGGCTCCGATGCTCTCTCAGCTGATGAGCGGCCAGCGCGCCAAGATCGGCAACCCGGCGGTGGTCCAACGCGTGCAGGCGCTCCAGGAGTTGGCGAGCCAGGTCGCCGACGGCAGTGTCAGCGCGGTCGAGGCCACCGAGCGGATGGAAGAGGTCAAGAAGTCGCAGGGCGGCTCCGTACTGACCGCGACAACTCAGAGCACCAGCAGCTCGGGAGCGCCGACGGTGCGCCGGGTCGTACGCGAGATCCAGTCGCTGCTGCGCTCGGTCGCGGCGGCGGGCGACATCATTGACGCGGCTGACGCCCTCGCCCCGAGCCACCCCGAACTGGCAGAGTTCCTCCGGGTGTACGGAGCCGGGCGCACCGCGGACGCGCTCGCCCACTACGAGTCGCACCAGAGCTGACGGAGGCTGGACGTCGCCTCGCCGGAGACAGCGAACTCAGCGACGACAGCAACGACAGCGACCACGGCGACCACAGGGAACAAGGCGCACCAGGGAATCGGGGAGCAGGCGCAGCGCAATGGGTGAGATCTTCGCTGGTCGGTACGAGCTGATCGACCCGATCGGACGTGGTGGTGTCGGCGCCGTATGGCGGGCCTGGGACCACCGGCGCCGTCGTTATGTGGCGGCCAAGGTCCTGCAGCAGAGCGACGCGCACACGCTGCTGCGCTTCGTCCGCGAACAGGCTCTTCGGATCGATCATCCCCATGTCCTCGCCCCGGCCAGCTGGGCCGCGGACGACGACAAGGTGCTGTTCACCATGGAGTTGGTGAGCGGCGGATCGCTGGCGCATCTCATCGGCGACTACGGTCCGCTGCCGTCCCGCTTCGTCTGCACCCTGCTCGATCAGCTGCTGTCCGGCTTGGCCGCGGTGCACGCGGAGGGAGTCGTGCACCGCGACATCAAGCCGGCCAACATACTGCTGGAGGCCACCGGGACCGGACG
Organism: Streptomyces sp. NPDC052236; assembly: GCF_044548015.1. Taxonomy (NCBI): domain Bacteria; kingdom Bacillati; phylum Actinomycetota; class Actinomycetes; order Kitasatosporales; family Streptomycetaceae; genus Streptomyces; species Streptomyces sp. NPDC052236. Next base: position 571,694 of record NZ_JBIUBL010000001.1, read on the forward strand.
GCCGCATCTGCGGCTGTCCGACTTTGGGATCTCCATGCGCAAGGGCGAGCCCCGGCTGACCGAGACCAACTATGTGGTGGGCACGCCCGGTTACTTCGCGCCCGAACAGATGCTGGGAGCGGAGCCGGACTTCACGGCCGATCTCTTCGCGGTCGGTCTGGTCGCCCTCTATCTCCTCCAGGGGCAGAAACCCGACTCCAGAGCCCTGGTCGAGCACTTCGCCAACCACGGCACTCCGGGCGCTCCCCAGGGCATCCCTGAGCCGCTGTGGCAGGTGCTGGCCGGTTTGCTGCAGCCGGACCCGCAAGCGCGGTTCCGCACCGCCACGGGGGCGCGCAAGGCGCTGACAACGGCCGTCGAGACGCTTCCGGAAGCCGAAGCCGACGACGATCCGGTCGAGGTCTTCGACCAGATCGGCCCGCTCCCCGCCGGTTTCGGCCCCACCGGTCCGGTAACGGCCCCTCAGACGACCCCCGACCCACCCCAGCAGGCACCTCAGCAAGCACCCCAGCAGGTGGTCCAGCAGGGCACGCAGGCGCCCGTGAGACAGCCGCTCCCGCCCTCGCAGACGGACGGCTTCCACCTCGCCCCGCCCCAGCACCAGCACCAGCCGCAGCACCACCAGCCCGTACAGCCCCCGCAGCACCCTCAGTCCCCCCAGTACCCTCCCCCCGTGCCGATGACCGCCGAGCCGACGCCGACGCCGACACCCACGCCCACGCCGCACCCCATGCCCTCCCCCACACCCGTACCGGCGCACAGCGCCACCCCCTCCTACGACTCAGCACCTGAGTGGCCGTCACGGTCCCCAACAGCTCCCGTGCAGTACGAACCAGCCCCTACTCGTGCTTACACCGCTCAGGGCCCGCAGGTTCCACTCCCGTACGCGCCAATTCGGCACGCGGCTCCCAAGCGGCCGGGACCGCCCCCGAAGGTCGCGGTCCCGGTGCTGCTCGTCGCGCTGCTCTGTTTCGCCGTGGGCATCTGGGCGCTCACCCAGTCCTGAACGAACGCCCCCTCCGAGCTATCTGGCCGGCGGCGGCCCGTACTGCCCGGGGCCCGGCATCACAGCATCGGCACCAGCGGCAGCATCCGCAGCACCGGCAGCGGCCCGCCGCCGCGCGACCAGCGTCCACACCCCCAGCCCCAGCACCAGCACGGTCCCGGCGCCGATCCCCGCCGCGGCTACCAGTTCCATCGTGTCGCTCTTCGCCGCCTCCGGCGCGCTCTTCCCGCTGCCGGCCGCGTCCCGGTCGTCCTGCGTGACCTCGAAGTCCCCCGCGGGCCCCGCGTACGCCGGAGCACCCTTCGCCCGGCCCTCGATGTTCACCCGCAGGGTCAGCAGGAGCGCCGCCTCCCCGAACCCCTCGGCGACCTTCGGGTTGAGCGAGACAGACAGGTAGTACCAGCCGGCGAACCGCATGGCTTCGACGGCGTCGCCGGACCCGTACCGGTTCTCGTACGCCACCGGAGGAAGCGGATCCAGCGCGGTCGACTCCTGCTTGCCGTCGTAGTACACGCTCGAACCGTCCCCGACGTACCCACGGGCCGGGTTGTGCAGCGTCAGCTGCATGGCGTTGCTGCCGCTGCCCCGGCCGTCGGGCGCCCTGCTCACCGTGCTGGTGCCGAGATCGGCGCTGGCGAAGATCTGCTGTCCCCAGTCCACCGGCACCCGGTAGAAGAGCGTCTGGCCCGGCGCGATCTCGTCCTGCCACTCGCCCTGCTCAATGCTGGTGGCGTCGTTGAAGCTCGTGCCGCCATGACGCTTCTCCGGGCTTCCCGCGGGCGGCGCGGGGGAGGCGGAGGGCCAGTTCTCGGGCGCGGCGGTCGGAGCGGACTGTGTCAGTCCGGGCTCGGACGCGAAGCGGATCTCGACATCCCACGGATCCTGCGAGGACGTGTCCGGACCGGACCGCTCCAGAAGTACGAAGTACGGGCCCGCCTCCTGACAGGTGCGGCTGTTTTCGTCGATCGTGCGGTCGGCGTACGCGGCGACCGGCCTGGAGTACGCGCCGGAGCCGAACCGAGCGTCGTCGTTACCGCACCGGGAGCCCGAGCGGTCCTCGATGGTCACCTCGAGCTCGTCCGCGTACGCGAGCTTGGCATCCAGTCCCGGAACAGCCACCGCCGAGATGTACGCATGGGTCTCGGCGTCGAGATTCACACGGTAGTAGCGCTTCTCGCCCGGCTTGATCGAGTCCTTGTACGCCGATCCGGCGTTCAGGGTCGGCCCGGCGCTGTTGACCGCCGCACCCTCAACGGGCTTTACCGCGCTGTCGAATTCGTACGGATGGGGCTCACCGGCTGCCCACGCCTGCCCGGGCAGCGCCGCCACCGCACACATCGCCGCCAGGCAGGCCGCCGCCACCTGGCCCACCCAGCCCCTGTCGCGCCCCCTCGTCACGCGCTTCTCCTTGTTGAGTACGTAGTTGCTGAGTACGTAGGTGCAGCCGTAGCCGTGTCCGCTCATGATGTCGGTCCATCCTGCCCCGGCACTCACTCCGCTGTCTGCGCGGCGGTGCCCTTCCCGTACTTCGCCACACGCGGTTGCTATAGCAACTTGTTTATTTGCGGGGGCGAACTCACAACCGGAATTATCGCGGCCTGGCAGCTGCGAAACCGGGAAATAAGAATCACCGGCTCGGGGCATCACGAAGCCCCGGCCGCTTCAGCGACCGGGGCTCATGACAAGAACTGCTGCGTCTCACACACCCGAACCTGCGGGCACGGAGTCGGTCGCCTCCGTCCACAGATCCTGCTCGGCGCGATCCGCCTGGATCTGGCGGTACACGAGGAGCCCGCCGATGGCGGCCAGTGCGACCAGGAGAAGCTTCTTCACCGCGCGACCTCGTCTTTCCTTGACGTTCGAGGACTTCTGGCGCCCGACTATACACACCGACCGATACCGATCGGTGACCTGCGCGGGCACTGACTCCCGGCGGACTCGGGGCGGACTCCGGGCGGACTCGGCGCCACCTACGAGCCAACTCCGGGCCCGATAAAGCGTTCGGCCCGGACAGAGAATCCCTGTCCGGGCCGAACAACCACAACTGTGGGGCTAACAGGATTTGAACCTGTGGCCTCATCCTTATCAGGGATGCGCTCTAACCAACTGAGCTATAGCCCCGCCGCGCTTGTGCGCTGACTCATGAAGATTAGCGCACGTCGGGGCCAGTCCCAAAATCGGTTGTCCGCCCCGCCCGCGCCTCACTCCTGCCTCACCCGCAACTCACTCGCAACTCACTCGTCTTCCGCCAGCGTGAGCTCGACGCCGCCCACAAATCCGGCGGAGAGGTTGTAGATGAAGGCGCCGAGCGTCGCCAGCGCCGTGGCCAGCACCACATCGATCACCGCGATGACCGACGTGAAGACCAGCACCCGCGGCAGCGAAAGGAACGACTGAAGATCGAAGCCATTGCTCTCATTGGAGCCGGTCGCCTCGCTGATCGTCCCGCCGACTGTGGAGAAGACCCCCATCGCGTCCATGACCATCCACAGCACCGCCGCCGCGATCACCGTGCAGATGCCCAGCGCGATGGAGAGCAGGAAACTGACCTTCATCACCGACCACGGGTCGGCCTTGGCCACCCGCAGCCGTGCCTTGCGCGTGCGCGGCGTCGTACTCGCCCCTGTCCGCGGTCTGCGCACAGCAGCAGCCGCAGCCGCCTGCTGTCCGCCACCCTGCGCAGCGCCCACGCCCTGCGGCGATGGATACGCCTGAGGCGGATGGTACGGCTGCGCGCTCGGCTGCTGCGGCGCCGGCTGCGCGCCGCCATACGTCTCGTACGGGGGCTTGGGCCCCCGGGTGTCCGTCACCGTAACCCCCTGGGAGTCCGCGGCAGGGCCACGGGCACCGTTCGCTTCGGAAGCGGCCGATTCGGCGCCCGTGGCTCCACTCACGCTCTTACTCCTCGTGCTCCCCGGCCGAGGACTGACTGCCCTCGACTGCCGTCTCAGCCGTCTCTACGCCGGCTTCGTCGGTCCCATTGCCCTCTTCGGTCCGCACGACCTGAGCGGCCTCGCCAACCTCTGAGATCTCTGAAACCTCTGAGGTCTCGTTGGCCTCTTCGGTTGCCTCGATCTCTTCGGTTCCTTCGACCTCTTCGGCCTCGCGACCGGCCTCGGCGTTACGAGCGATACCGACGACGGCATCGCGCTTGCCCAGGTTGATCAGTTGAACGCCCATGGTGTCACGGCCAGTCTCCCTGACTTCATTGACTCGCGTACGAATCACACCACCACCGAGAGTGATGGCAAGGATCTCATCCGTCTTCTCGACCACCAGAGCACCCACCAGCGAACCGCGGTCTTCCACGATCTTGGCAGCCTTGATGCCAAGACCACCACGACCCTGGACGCGATATTCATCCACAGCGGTCCGCTTCGCGTACCCACCATCCGTAGCCGTGAACACGAACGTACCCGGCCGGACGACATTCATCGAGAGGAGTTCGTCTCCCTCACGGAAACTCATCCCCTTCACACCCGACGTCGCACGCCCCATCGGCCTCAGCGCGTCGTCCGTCGCGGTGAACCTGATCGACTGCGCCTTCCTGCTGATGAGCAGCAGATCATCCTCCGCCGACACCAGCTCCGCGCCGATCAGCTCGTCCGCGGCGCCCTCGACGCCGCCTTCGGCGTCACCATCGGTCTCCCGGAGGTTGATCGCGATGACACCACCCGACCGCGGCGAGTCATAGTCCTTCAGCGCGGTCTTCTTCACCAGACCGCCCTTGGTGGCGAGCACCAGGTACGGAGCGGCGTCGTAGTCGCGGATCGCCAGAATCTCGGCGATCTCCTCGTCCGGCTGGAAGGCCAGCAGGTTGGCGACGTGCTGACCGCGCGCGTCCCGCCCGGCGTCGGGCAGCTCGTACGCCTTCGCCCGGTAGACCCGGCCCTTGTTGGTGAAGAACAGCAGCCAGTGGTGCGTCGTGGAGACGAAGAAGTGGTCGACGATGTCGTCTTCCTTCAGCTTCGTACCGCGTACGCCCTTCCCGCCGCGCTTCTGCGAGCGGTAGTCGTCCGTCTTCGTACGCTTCACATAGCCGCCACGCGTGATGGTGACGACGATGTCCTCCTCGGCGATCAGGTCCTCCATGGACATGTCGCCGTCGAAGGGCACCAACTTGGAACGCCGGTCGTCGCCGAACTTCTCGACGATCACCGCCAGTTCCTCGCCGACGATCTGCCGCTGCCTCTCGGGAGAGGCAAGGATGATGTTGTACTCGTTGATCTTGGCCTGCAGTTCGTCGTGCTCGGCGACGATCTTCTGGCGCTCCAGGGCCGCCAGCCGGCGCAGCTGCATCTCCAGGATCGCGTTGGCCTGGATCTCGTCGATCGAGAGCAGACCCATCAGGCCCTCGCGCGCGATCTCGACCGTGTCACTGCGCCTGATCAGCGCGATGACCTCGTCGATCGAGTCCAGCGCCTTGAGCAGACCGCGCAGAATGTGCGCCCGCTCCTCCGCCTTGCGCAGGCGGAACTTCGTACGCCGGACGATGACCTCGATCTGGTGCGTCACCCAGTGCCGGATGAACGCGTCGATCGAGAGCGTGCGCGGCACACCGTCGACCAGCGCCAACATGTTCGCGCCAAAGTTTGTCTGCAAATCGGTGTGCTTGTAGAGGTTGTTCAGCACGACCTTGGCGACCGCGTCCCGCTTCAGCACGATGACGAGCCGCTGCCCGGTCCGAGAGCTCGTCTCGTCCCGTACGTCCGCGATTCCGCCGATCTTGCCGTCCTTCACCAGGTCGGCAATCTTCTGTGCGAGATTGTCGGGGTTCGTCTGGTACGGCAGTTCCGTGACCACCAGGCACTGGCGGTTCTGGATCTCCTCGACCTCGACCACCGCGCGCATCGTGATCGAGCCACGACCGGTGCGGTACGCCTCCTCGATGCCCTTGCGGCCCACGACCAGCGCGCCGCTCGGGAAGTCGGGGCCCTTGATCCGCTCCATGAGGGCGTCGAGCAGCTCCTCATGAGTGGCCTCGGGGTGCTCCAGCGCCCACTGCGCGCCGGCCGCGACCTCGCGCAGGTTGTGCGGCGGGATGTTGGTCGCCATGCCGACCGCGATGCCCGCCGAGCCATTGACCATCAGGTTCGGGAAGCGCGCCGGCAGGACCGTCGGCTCCTGGTTGCGGCCGTCGTAGTTGTCCTGGAAGTCGACGGTCTCCTCGTCGATGTCCCGGAGCATCTCCATGGAGAGCGGCTTCAGCTTGCACTCGGTGTAGCGCATGGCCGCGGCGGGGTCGTTCCCCGGGGAGCCGAAGTTTCCGTTGGAGTCCACCAGCGGCATACGCATCGACCACGGCTGCGCCAGACGGACGAGCGCGTCGTAGATCGAGGAGTCACCGTGCGGGTGGTACGTGCCCATAACGTCACCGACGACGCGGGCGCACTTGTAGAAGCCCTTCTCGGGCCGGTAGCCCCCGTCGTACATCGCGTAGAGCACGCGCCGGTGGACGGGCTTGAGGCCGTCCCGTACGTCGGGCAGCGCACGCGAGACGATGACGGACATCGCGTAGTCGAGATACGAGCGCTGCATCTCGGTTTCGAGCCCGACCGGCTCGATCCGCAGCGCCCGCTCCTCCTCCTGCGTGAGAGCGGGAGTGCCAGGAGTGACGGGGGTGGCGGGGATGCCAGGTACGGCGGGGGTGTTCTCGTCGGCCATTGCTGGTCAAAATCCTTTCGAAGCGGTCAGCGACGGACCGACTCAGATGTCGAGGAAGCGGACGTCCTTGGCATTGCGCTGGATGAACGAGCGCCGCGCCTCGACGTCCTCGCCCATCAGCACCGAGAAGAGGTCGTCGGCCTGCGCCGCGTCGTCCAGGGTGACCTGGCCGAGAACGCGGTGATCAACGTCCATCGTGGTGATGCGCAGCTCTTCGGCGTTCATCTCGCCAAGACCCTTGAAGCGCTGGATCGCGTCATCCCTGACCCGCTTGCCGTGCTGCTTGCCCAGTTCGATCAGGGCGTCGCGCTCCCGGTCCGAGTACGCGTACTCGAAGTCCTCGCGGCCCCACTTGATCTTGTACAGAGGCGGGCGCGAGAGGTAGACGTGCCCCGCCTCGACCAGCGGCCGCATAAAGCGGAAGAGGAAGGTCAGCAACAGGGTGTTGATGTGCTGGCCGTCGACGTCGGCGTCCGCCATCAGAATGATCTTGTGATAGCGGAGCTTCTCGATGCCGAAGTCCTCGTGGACTCCGGTGCCGAAGGCCGAGATCAGCGCCTGGACCTCGGTGTTCTGGAGGATCTTGTCGATCCGGGCCTTCTCGACGTTCAGGATCTTGCCGCGGATGGGCAGGATCGCCTGGTACATCGGGTTACGGCCGGACTTCGCCGAGCCGCCGGCGGAGTCACCCTCGACGATGAAGATCTCGCACATCGTCGGGTCGTTCGACTGGCAGTCGCTGAGCTTGCCCGGCAGTGAAGCCGACTCCAGCAGGCCCTTGCGCCGGGTCAGGTCACGCGCCTTGCGGGCCGCGACACGTGCCGTCTGTGCCTGGATGGCCTTGCGGATGATGTCCGCGGCCTCCGTGGGGTTGCGGTCGAACCAGTCGTTGAGGTGCTCGTGCACGACCTTCTGGACGAAGGTCTTCGCCTCGGTGTTGCCCAGCTTGGTCTTGGTCTGGCCCTCGAACTGCGGCTCGCCCAGCTTGATGGAGATGATCGCCGTCAGACCCTCGCGAATGTCCTCGCCGGCCAGGTTGTCGTCCTTCTCGCGCAGGAACTTCTTCTCGCGCGCGTACCGGTTGACCAGGCCCGTCATCGCCGCACGGAAGCCCTCCTCGTGCGTACCGCCCTCATGCGTGTGGATGGTGTTCGCGAAGGAGTACACGCCCTCGGTGTACTGCGAGTTCCACTGCATCGCGATCTGGACCGAGAGCATCCGCTCCTTGTCCTCGGCCTCGACGTCGATGACCGTCGGGTGGATCAGCTCACCCTTGCGCGAGTTCAGGTACTTGACGAAGTCGACAATGCCGCCTTCGTAGAAGTACTTGACGGTACGGACCACCTGGTCCTCGGGGACCTCCTCGGCGGTGTCCGCGCCCGCGGTGGCCTTGGCCGACTCGCGCTCGTCCGTCAACGTCAGGGTCAGGCCCTTGTTGAGGAAGGCCATCTCCTGGAAACGGCGGGAGAGCGTCTCGAAGGAGTACTCGGTCGTCTCGAAGATGTCCGCGTCGGCCCAGAACGTCACGGTGGTGCCGGTCTCATCCGTGGGCTCGTTACGGGCGAGCGGCGCGGTCGGGACGCCGAGCTTGTAGTCCTGCGTCCAGCGGTAGCCGTCGCGCTTGACCTCGACCGCGACCTTGGACGACAGGGCGTTGACGACGGATACGCCGACACCGTGCAGACCACCGGAGACGGCGTAGCCGCCGCCGCCGAACTTGCCGCCGGCGTGCAGAACGGTGAGCACGACCTCGATGGCGGGCTTGTTCTCGGACGGGACGATGTCCACCGGGATGCCACGACCGTTGTCGACCACGCGTACGCCGCCGTCGGCCAGGATGGTGACGTCGATGGTGGTCGCATGCCCGGCGAGGGCCTCGTCGACGGAGTTGTCGACGACCTCGTACACAAGGTGATGGAGTCCACGCTCACCGGTCGAGCCGATGTACATGCCGGGGCGCTTGCGGACCGCGTCCAGACCCTCGAGGACGGTGATCGCGCTGGCGTTGTACGAGGCTGTGACCTCGCCGTGCCCGCCGGCAGAAGTGGACGGAATGTTCTCGTTGGGGTTGCCGGAATCGGCCACGAAGCGCCCTTTCTGGCACAGCACAAGCCGTTCTCCGGGCAGGCGGGAGCGGCTGCGTCTTCGACATGTTCCGCGAGTGGGCGGGATTGTCTGCCAGTCTACCGGTACGGCCGACCCGAATGGGGGTTTGCCGGTAGCTGAGTCCGCATGTGCCGCCCTCAACCCTGATGGTTCGACTCCCCATATCCGGGATGGGGCTTCAAGGGGCTCACGCGGGCGTTGAGCGCTTCGGCCTGTCAAGCACTGGCTACCGTGAGGGACACCTCATGTGTCACGCGCGTTTTTGCCTGGCTCGTCCTGCTCAGAGGGAGGCACGCAGGGCGGTGCTCAGGGGGTGCGCGTGGGGCGAGGCGTCCATGTCCAGCGGCGCGAAGGCGCGTGCGGGGGCGCAGCGGCGCGGGCGCAGCAGACGAACCGGAGGACGCAGGGGAACCCGGAACCCGGAACCGGAGCTCGGGGGCGAACCCCTGGGGGCCCGGAACCCGGGGGAACCCGGGCGCCCTCGGGGGAACCCGGGGAACCACGCCTCAGCCGTACGTGTCCCCCGGGCCCACGCTCCCCGGCGCCCGCAGCCGCCCATAGCTGGGCCGCGGCCCACCCGGCCCGAACACCTTGATCAGCTTTACGGTCCCCTGCCCCAGGTCCTCGTTCAGCCGCGCCACCAGCCGCGGCGCCAGCAGCCGCAACTGCGTCGCCCACGCTGTCGAGTCGCAGAGCACCGTCAGCACGCGCTCGTCCTCGTCGTACTTCTCCGGCATGCAGTGGTTCGCCAGATCGGGGCCGACGATCTGCGGCCAGCGCCCCATCACCCCGCCCACGGCCGCGGGCGTCTCCCAGCCGCGCTCCGTGATCAGCCGGTTGATCGCCGCACCCAGCGGCAGCGGATCGCGTCCGTCCGCCCCGGACCCCGAGCGCAGCCCGCCACCCCGCCGGGCCTGCTTCTTCTGCTGGACCGCCGCGCCGCGCGCCTTCGCCTGTTCCTTCGCCGCGCGCAGTGCGACGCGCGCCAGGTCGACCCCCGAGGACTCGGGCGCCTTCACCGGCTCCGCCGGCCCGGACCCGGAGGTTCCCTCCGGCTTCTCGCTGCTCATACCCGCTCCACCTCTCCGGCGGCCACCGAGTACCGCGTCCCCGCCAGCACCCTTGGCACATCGTCCTCGACCGCCGCCGTCACCAGCACCTGCTCGCCCGGAGCCACCAGCTCCGCCAGCCGCTCGCGCCGCCGTACGTCCAGCTCGGCGAAGACATCGTCCAGGACCAGCACCGGCTCATTGCCCTCGGCCCGCAGCAGGTCGTACGAGGCGAGGCGCAGCGCCAGTGCGTACGACCAGGACTCGCCATGGCTGGCGTATCCCTTCGCAGGCATCGGCCCCAGCCGCAGCACCAGGTCGTCGCGGTGCGGCCCGACCAGCGTCACGCCCCGCTCGATCTCCTGCTTGCGCACCTCCGCGAACGCGCCCATCAGCTGGGCGTACAGCTCCTCGCGTCCATGCGCGGAGACCGCGCCCAGATCCATATCGCCGGCATCCCCGGCCCCGTCCCCCACTGCGGAAGAGGAGGAGGAACGGTACTCCAGAGAGACGGGACCGCCCCCGGGCGCCAGCTGCTCGTACGCCTTGTCCGCCAGCGGCTGCAACGCCGCGATCAGGTCCAGCCGCTGCGCCAGCAGCTCCGCCCCCACCCGCGCCAGATGCTGATCCCACACGTCCAGCGTGGACAGATCCGCCCCGCCGGTCTTCGTCCCGGAAGCTCCCGCCGCGCGCGCGCCGTGACGCCGCGCCATCGCGGCGGACTTCAGCAGGGTGTTGCGCTGCTTGAGCACGCGGTCGTAGTCCGACCGCACCCCCGCCATCCTCGGCGACCGCGCGGTGATCAGCTCGTCGAGGAACCGCCGCCGCTCGCCCGGATCGCCCTTCACCAGCGCCAGATCCTCCGGCGCGAACATCACCGAGCGCACTATCCCCAGCACATCACGGGGTCTGACCTGCGAAGATCTATTGATGCGGGCCCGGTTCGCCTTCCCCGGGTTGAGTTCGAGCTCGATCAGCTGGGAGCGTTCGCCCTGGGTGACGGCGGCGCGGATGACGGCCCGCTCCGCCCCCATCCGTACGAGCGGGGCGTCCGACGAGACCCGGTGGCTGGCCAGCGTCGCGAGATAGCCGACAGCCTCGACCAGATTGGTCTTGCCCTGCCCGTTCGCCCCCACGAACACGGTGACGCCCGGATCGAGAGGGACCTCGACCCGGGCGTACGAGCGGAAGTCGGCCAGCGACAAATGCGTGACGTGCATGGTTGTACGCAGACCTCCCCCGGATCGGAGCTACTTCGTGTTCTCGACCGCGTGGCCGCCGAACTGGTTGCGCAGCGCGGCGATCATCTTCATCTGCGGGGAGTCGTCCTGGCGGGACGTGAACCGCGCGAACAGCGACGCGGTGATCGCGGGCAGCGGCACGGCGTGGTCGATGGCCGCTTCCACGGTCCACCGGCCCTCGCCGGAGTCCTCCGCGTAACCGCGCAGCTTCTTCAGGTCCTCGTCCTCGTCCAGGGCGTTGACCGCCAGGTCGAGCAGCCAGGAACGGATGACCGTGCCCTCCTGCCAGGAGCGGAAGACCTCGCGCACATCGGTGACGGAGTCGACCTTCTGCAGAAGCTCCCAGCCCTCGGCGTAGGCCTGCATCATGGCGTACTCGATGCCGTTGTGGACCATCTTCGCGAAGTGGCCGGCGCCGACCTTGCCCGCGTGGACCGAGCCGAAGTCGCCCTCGGGCTTGAGCGCGTCCAATATGGGCTGGACCTTGGCGACGTTCTCGGCGTCACCGCCGTACATCAGCGCATAGCCGTTCTCCAGGCCCCATACGCCGCCGGAGACGCCGCAGTCGACAAAGCCTATGCCCTTGATGCCGAGCTCCACCGCGTGCTTCTCGTCGTCCGTCCAGCGGGAATTCCCGCCGTCGACCACCACGTCGCCCGGCTGGAGCAGCTCGGCGAGCTCGTCAACGGTGGCCTGGGTCGCGGCGCCGGCCGGGACCATCACCCACACGACCCGCGGGCCCTTCAGCTTGTCCACAAGCTCCGACAGGTTGTGGACATCGGCGAGGTCCGGGTTGCGGTCGTAGCCGATGACGGTGTGGCCTGCGCGGCGGATGCGCTCACGCATATTGCCGCCCATCTTGCCGAGGCCGACGAGACCGAGCTCCATCACAATTTCCTTAAGCGTTGTATGCCGATTCGTACCCGGCTTCGAGCCTACGCCGGGCCGGTTACGTACGGCGCGACGGGCCTGTTCGGGCCTGCTCTTCCTGCTCGGGCGTGAGCAGTGAAGAGCAGGCCGTCGATCAGCCCGTCGGTTGTCCGGGCTCAGCCGGACAGGCGCACCGGCATGATCAGGTACTTGTACGCCTCGTCCGCCTCGGCATCCGCCGCCGCCCTGCCGCTCAGCAGCGCGGGCTTGGTGGAGGTCGTGAAGGACAGCTGGGCGACCGGCGAATCGATGGCGCTCAGGCCGTCGAGCAGGAACGTCGGGTTGAAGGCGATCGAGATGTCGTCGCCCTCCAGGTTCGCGTCGACGCGCTCCACAGCCTGTGCGTCGTCGCTGGAACCGGCCTCCAGGATCAGCACGCCCTGCTCGAAGCTGAGCCGCACCGGTGTGTTCCGCTCGGCGACGAGGGCCACGCGCTTGACGGCCTCGACGAACGGCGCGGTCTCGATGACGGCGATCGAGTTGAACTCGGTGGGGAACAGCGTGCGGTACTTCGGCAGATCACCTTCGAGCAGCCGGGTCGTCGTCCGCCGCCCAGCCCCCTCGAAACCGATCAGGCCCTCGCCCTTACCCGAGCCGGAGAGCGCAATCGTGACCGTGTCACCGCTGGTCAGCGCCTTGGCAGTGTCCAGCAGCGTCTTGGCGGGCACCAGCGCCACAGCGGAGATGCCCGGCTCTTCCGGCTTCCACAGAAACTCGCGGACCGCGAAGCGGTAGCGGTCGGTGGACGCCAGGGTGACGGAGTCGCCCTCGATCTCGATGCGTACGCCGGTGAGGACGGGGAGCGTGTCGTCGCGGCCCGCGGCGATGGCGACCTGCGCGGCGGCGGCGGCGAAGATCTCGCCGGGCACGGTGCCGGTCGCGGTCGGCATCTCCGGCAGCGCCGGGTACTCCTCCACAGGCAGCGTGTGGAGTGTGAAGCGCGAGGAGCCGCAGACCACGGTCGCTCGCACACCGTCTGTGGAAATCTCCACCGGCCGGTTGGGCAGGGCACGGCAGATATCGGCGAGCAGGCGGCCGGAAACGAGAACGGTGCCGTCCTCGTCCACGTCCGCCTCGACCGAGACGCGTGCCGAGACCTCGTAGTCGAAGCTCGAGAAGCTGAGGGCGCCGTCCTCCGCCTTCAGAAGAAGGCCCGCAAGTACGGGCGCCGGCGGTCGGGCCGGGAGGCTGCGGGCCACCCAGGCCACCGCCTCAGCGAGTACATCGCGCTCCACCCGGATCTTCACCGGAACCGCCTCCTGCTGTTGCTGGCTTGCCCTGCTGGCCTTCGTCGTCGGCTGTGTCGCCGGTGACCAGTCTGACGTACGCCGCCGACAGTCGGTGCGAGTCGGGTCAAGTCGAGGCAAGAGGCGATCGGAGCCGCGGAGCCGAGTTGTGCACAGGACCCACTTCTAAGCGAATTTCCCGGTAACTCTAAGTGGGAGTAGTAGTAGGGCCTGTGGAAACGGTGGATAACGTCATATTCGCAGGTCAGGCCCGGTTTTTTGTCCACTGGGCCTGTGGGCGCAGCCGGTGGACAACCGGTGCGTTCTGTGGACGCCGGAAAGTTCTGCACACCCCATGCACAGCTTGAGGGCACTTCTCCCCAGGGCTGTCCCCAGCTTTACCCGGGTTCCCCACAGCCCAACCGGCCTCATTGGTGTGACGCCTTTCACTCGACCCAGTGAGCTCAGGTGTTTCGTTGCCGAACAGTGGACAGGGCTGTGGAGAAGCTGTGGGCAACGTGGCTCCGCCTGTGGGGCGGCGGTGGACAACCTTGATCACGCCTTGTGGACGGTTTCTCTGTCCACAGCCTGTGGAGGAAGCTTGGCCACAAATCCACAAGCGGCTGACCTGGTGTGATCAAGTCTCGGCAATCGCATCTGTGGACACTATCTGGACAACTTCGCAGTCCCCAGGCTGTGGACGGGAGATCGGCCGCGCAACTGTGGAGAACACCTCCCTGCCGACGCGTATTCGAACACCGGTGGGCATACGGCGCGGTACGGAACGACGAAGGGCGCCCCGGGACGGTGTCCCGGGGCGCCCTCGAAGGCTTCTTCGTCGGCCGTATCGGCCGTGTCAGCCGTTCTTGATGCGGTTGGTGAGCTCGGTGACCTGGTTGTAGATGGAGCGCCGCTCGGCCATCAGCGCGCGGATCTTGCGGTCCGCGTGCATCACGGTCGTATGGTCCCGGCCGCCGAACTGCGCACCGATCTTCGGCAGCGACAGGTCGGTGAGCTCACGGCACAGGTACATGGCGATCTGGCGTGCCGTCACCAGCACCCGGCTCCGTGAGGAGCCGCAGAGGTCCTCCACCGTCAGTCCGAAGTAGTCGGCGGTCGCCGCCATGATGGCGCTGGCGGTGATCTCGGGAGCCGAGTCCTCGCCGCCCGGAATCAGGTCCTTCAGCACGATCTCGGTGAGGCCGAGATCCACCGGCTGCCGGTTCAGACTCGCGAAGGCAGTGACCCGGATCAGCGCCCCCTCCAGTTCGCGGATGTTGCGCGAGATCCGGGACGCGATGAACTCCAGCACCTCCGGCGGGGCGTTGAGCTGCTCCTGCACCGCCTTCTTGCGGAGGATCGCGATCCGCGTCTCCAGCTCCGGCGGCTGTACGTCGGTGGTCAGACCCCACTCGAAGCGGTTGCGCAGCCGGTCCTCCAGCGTCACCAGCTGCTTGGGCGGCCGGTCCGAGGACAGCACGATCTGCTTGTTGGCGTTGTGGAGCGTATTGAAGGTGTGGAAGAACTCCTCCTGGGTCGACTCCTTGCTCGCCAGGAACTGGATGTCGTCGACCAGCAGGATGTCCACATCCCGGTAGCGCTTGCGGAACGTGTCTCCCTTGCCGTCGCGGATGGAGTTGATGAACTCGTTGGTGAACTCCTCCGAGCTCACATACCGCACCCGCGTGCCGGGGTACAGGCTGCGCGCGTAGTGCCCGATGGCATGCAGCAGGTGGGTCTTGCCGAGCCCCGACTCCCCGTAGATGAACAGCGGGTTGTACGCCTTGGCGGGAGCCTCGGCGACCGCGACGGCCGCGGCGTGCGCGAACCGGTTTGACGCGCCGATGACGAAGGTGTCGAAGAGGTACTTCGGGTTGAGGCGGGCCTGTGGCTCCCCGGGGCCGGGCGCCGGCGAGGGCCGCGCGCCCAGCGGGCCGGGAGCGCCTCCGGCGACCCTGCGGTGCTGGGGCTGACGGTCGTCGGGAAGGTCGTGGCGCTCCGGCCGGCGCTGCTCGTACTGCTGGCGTTCGGGCGGTTGCGGCTGCCGGTAGTCGTGCTGCTGCTGGTGCGGCCGGGAGGTGCCGTAGGGCTCGCGCCACTGGTCAGCGGACTGATCGCGGTCCTGGAAACCACCGAGCCGCTGCTGCTGCCAGGACAGGTCCTCCTGGGAGCGCGGCCAGGCGCCGGGTTCGGGTCGCTGCTGCTGATGCTGCTGGTATTCGGGGTAGGCAGGGCGGGCCGTCGGCAGTCCGTCGTCGCCGGGCCGGTGTCCGTACGTCTCGTAGCGGTCGCGGTCGTCCTGCCGCTGCTCGTCGTGGAGCGGGCCCTGATAGCGGGGGGCCTGCGACTGCTGCCCGGCGGACGGCGGCTGCGAGGAGGCGGGCTCACCCACGGAATCGTCGACGGTGATCGCGATCCGGATCGTGCGGCCGCACTCACGGCTGAGGGTCTCGCTGATCAGGGGCGCGAGCCTGCCCTCCAGGACGCGCTTGCCCCATTCGTTGGGGACGGCGAGCAGAGCGGTGTCGGCCACCAGTGCGAGTGGCTGGCAGCGCTCGATCCACTGCTTGTCCTTCGGCTCGACGCCCTGCTGGCCCTCCGTGAGGAGATGCTCCAGAACTCGTGGCCACACTGCGGCAAGATCGGCAGGTACATCAGCCACAAGGCACGCTCTCTCACAGGTCCCGTCCCACGAAGGTGTGGTTCTCGGGAAGGGATGGGAAGACAGGCAGAAAAGCAAAATCGGAGTTCAGCCACGGTAGTCAGGCCGACCGCCGTGGTTCAAGTTGTTGTCCACAGCCTGTGCATAGTGGACCTTGTCACCGGTCTGGCCACCGGTCTGGTTTGACCGGATGGCCCAGCCGCGCGTACCGTGACCAGGTCGAGTTGTCGATGGCTGCTGCCGCCTGCCTCCGATGGGCAATGATCACGGTCTGTGGTCGTGAAGCGGTGCACTCGGGCGTATACGCGAGCTTCTCGTGGGCGCACGGTGACAGCCAGGCGATGTGCCCGCCATCTACGAATCATTTCTGGAGCCCCCGAGTGAGCAAGCGCACCTTTCAGCCGAACAACCGTCGTCGCGCCAAGACCCACGGCTTCCGGCTGCGTATGCGGACCCGTGCCGGCCGCGCGATCCTGGCGACCCGCCGTGGCAAGGGTCGCTCCCGTCTGTCCGCCTGATCGTTACAGGTCATGACGTGCTGCCTACCGAGAATCGGCTGAGGCGGCGCGAGGACTTCGCTACCGCGGTACGCCGAGGACGCAGGGCTGGTCGCCCGCTACTCGTCGTCCATCTACGCAGCGGTGCAACGGACCCGCACGCGCCTGGGGAGAGCGCTCCCCCGACGTGTGCGGGTTTCGTTGTAAGCAAGGCCGTGGGCGGAGCGGTCATACGCACCAAGGTCAAGCGAAGACTCCGCCACCTCATACGCGACCGGCTCGCCGCGCTGCCCCCCGGTAGCCTGGTGGTCGTACGGGCGCTGCCCGGCGCGGGCGACGCCGACTATGCACAGCTGGCCCGAGACCTGGACGCCGCTCTGCAGCGGCTGCTGGGAGGGGGCGCGCGATGAAGTACCCGCTGCTGGCTCTGATCAAGCTGTATCAGTGGACGATCAGCCCACTGCTGGGCCCTGTCTGCAGGTACTACCCGTCGTGTTCGCACTACGGATTCACGGCCATCGACCGACATGGCGCGGTGAAGGGCACTGCTCTGACCGCCTGGCGCATCCTGCGGTGCAATCCGTGGTCGCCGGGCGGTGTCGACCATGTGCCCGCGCGCAAGCGCCCGCGATGGCACGAAATGCTGCGCGACGCCTTGCGCGGCAGCAAGGGCGGTTACTCCGCCGCTGATGTGCCGTTCGGGGCGTCGGCTCCCGAACCCCCGAGCCCGGCCGCAGAGACTTCGCCCAATGCTCAAGGAGCCTGATTAGTGGACACGATTGCCAGTCTCTTCAGCTTTATCACCACACCTGTGTCGTGGGTCATCGTCCAGTTCCACTCGCTGTACGGAGCTGTTTTCGGCGCCAACAGTGGCTGGGCATGGGGACTGTCCATCGTGTCGCTGGTGGTCCTGATCCGGATCTGCCTGATCCCGCTCTTTGTGAAGCAGATCAAGTCGACACGGAACATGCAGGCGCTCCAGCCGAAGATGAAGGCGATCCAGGAGCGCTACAAGAGCGACAAGCAGCGTCAGTCCGAAGAGATGATGAAGCTGTACAAGGAGACGGGCACCAACCCGCTCTCCTCGTGCCTTCCGATCCTCGCGCAGTCACCGTTCTTCTTCGCGCTCTACCACGTGCTCTCCAGCATCGCGAGCAACAAGGAAGTCGGTGTAATCGACCAGTCGCTGCTGAACAGCGCGCGTGAGGCGCACATCTTCGGCGCTCCGCTGGCCGCGAAGTTCATGGACAGCGCTGAGAAGGTCGGAGGCCTCGATGCCTCGCTGACCGATGTGCGCATCGTCACCGCGATCATGATCATCATGATGTCGGCGTCGCAGTTCTACACGCAGCGCCAGCTGATGCAGAAGAACGTCGACCTGACGGTCAAGACGCCGTACATGCAGCAGCAGAAGATGCTGATGTACATCTTCCCGGTGATCTTCGCCGTGATGGGCATCAACTTCCCCGTCGGTGTCCTCGTCTACTGGCTGACCACCAACGTGTGGACCATGGGCCAGCAGATGTACGTGATCAGCCAGAACCCCACCCCGGGCAGCAAGGCCCAGGACAGCTACCTCCAGCGGCTGCTGAAGACCGTCACCGCCCGCGGCGAGGTGCGTTCGCGCCGTAAGCGCGCTGTCATCCAGTCGATTGTCGCCAAGGGCACGGACCGCAACGACAATGAGCGCAAGTTCATCACCGGTCTGGCCAAGGCGGGTCTCGCGGCCCAGGAGGACGGCACAGTGGCCAAGAGTGACACCGCTGTCGCGGAGGCGGAGGGCGGCGCCGGGCAGAAGCGGCAGCAGCCCAGGCGTCAGACCAAGGCGAAGCGTCAGTCCGCCAGTGCCCATCCGGGTGGAACCAAGAGCCACGAGGCCACCGACTCCGAGGCGAAGAAGCCCTCGCTGAGCAAGGAAGAACCCGCCGGGGGCTCCGGGGCGGACGACAAGTCCCAGCCCGCGGGCAAGCCCGCCTCCGGGTCTGCCCGCCAGCAGCCCAAGAAGTCCGGACAGCGCAAGGGCCCACAGCGGCCCAAGCACCCGTCGTCCAAGAAGTAAGCGTTCAAAGAAGTCAAGAAGGAGTCCATCCGTGACGGAAGGCACCACCTCCGCCGCCGCCGAGCCCGGCGACACCCTGACCCGCCTTGAGCAGGAAGGGGAGATCGCCGCCGACTACCTTGAAGGCCTGCTCGACATCGCCGATCTCGACGGCGACATCGACATGGACGTCGAGGCCGACCGGGCTGCGGTCTCGATCATCAGCGAGGGGGCCGGCGGGGATCTGCAGAAGCTTGTGGGCCGCGACGGCGAGGTCCTGGAGGCCCTCCAGGAGCTGACGCGGCTCGCAGTGCACCGGGAGACCGGGGACCGCAGTCGGCTGATGCTGGACATCGCCGGATTCCGGGCCAGGAAGCGTACAGAGCTCGCCGAGCTCGGAGCCAAGGCCGCCAATGAGGTGAAGAGCACCGGCGAGCCGGTGAAGATGGACCCCATGACGCCTTTCGAGCGCAAGGTCGTGCATGACGCGGTCGCAGCCGCAGGTCTGCGCAGTGAGTCCGAGGGCGAGGAGCCGCAGCGCTTCGTCGTCGTACTCCCTGCCTGACCCCCATCGATTCTCGGCCCCGTCTGTTCACAGACGGGGCCGATCTTCGTCAGCCTGATGGTCGGTCCGAACGGTCGGCCACCACAGTCCACATTGCGTAAGTGCGTACGGAAGGACGGTTCCCGTGACGGAGGCAGCAGAGCTTCCCCCAGCGCCCGATGAGGCCCGGACGGTATTTGGAGAGTTCCTTCCGGAGGCCGTGCGGTACGCGGAGCTGCTCGCTGACGCGGGGGTCAAGCGCGGCCTGATCGGTCCCCGTGAGGTGCCTCGGCTGTGGGAGCGGCATCTGCTGAACTGCGCCGTGCTCTCCGAGGTCGTGCCCGAGGGTGTCACGGTCTGCGATGTGGGCTCAGGAGCCGGTCTCCCCGGCATCCCGTTGGCGCTGGTACGCCCGGACCTGAAGATCACGCTCCTTGAGCCGCTGCTGCGGCGGACGAACTTCCTCCAGGAAGTGGTCGAGCTGTTGGGTCTGGACCATGTGACCGTGGTCCGGAGCCGGGCCGAAGAAGTGCTCGGGAAGCTGCCGCCGGTGCATGTCGTGACGGCACGCGCCGTGGCGCCGCTGGACCGGCTGGCGGGCTGGGGAGTGCCGCTGCTGCGGCCCTACGGAGAGATGCTGGCACTGAAGGGCGACACCGCCGAGGAGGAGCTTCAGGGAGCGCGTGCCGCGCTGAGCAAGCTCGGTGTGGTGGAGACCTCAGTGCTGCATGTCGGCGAGGGGATTGTCGACCCACTGGCCACGGTGGTGCGTGTGGAGGTCGGGGAGAGCCCCGGAGGGGTGCGCTTCGCGGCCAAGCGAGCCAAGGCGGCCAGGACCAGCCGTACCCGTCGCCGACGCTGATCCGTACTGCCTATCAGCGACGCTCCATACAAGCTGCCATACGTATGCATCGCGGAGTGTCGTGCGGCGGTAGTCCTGGACCCCATGCATCGTGTTTCACGTGAAACGTCGCTCACTGCTGCATGGAATCATCAGTCGCGGCCGTGCTGCCGCCCCGACGCGGGACCGTAAGCCACTCGCGAGGGCTACGGGATTGTCCACAGAGGTGGATTCGTCCACAGAACCACGGGCCTCGGTGGTTCACGACCCCGAAAGCATGGCAGGCTCTGTTCATTGCGAGCCTGAAGCCGAGGAGAGTGAATCCTTGCGGTCCGACGCCGAGATCGCGGGACCGATGACCGATCCGGTCCCCGGTCCCCGTACCGAGCCCTTGGGAGAGGATGTTTCACGTGAAACACCGCCCCCGATGGACGACACCCCCATTGGCCGTGCTGCCCAGCTGGCCGTGGAGGCGCTGGGGCGGGCCGGCGAGGGGCTGCCCCGGCCTGAGCAGACACGCATCATGGTCGTCGCCAACCAGAAGGGCGGCGTGGGCAAAACCACAACCACAGTGAACCTCGCGGCCTCGCTCGCGCTGCACGGCGCGCGGGTTCTGGTGGTCGACCTCGATCCACAGGGCAATGCCTCGACGGCGCTGGGTATCGATCACCACGCCGAAGTTCCCTCGATCTATGACGTCCTGGTGGAGAGCAGGCCGCTCTCCGAGGTGGTCCAGCCTGTCCCGGACGTCGAAGGTCTCTTCTGCGCCCCCGCCACCATCGATCTCGCCGGTGCGGAGATCGAGCTGGTGTCGCTGGTGGCGCGGGAGAGTCGACTCCAGCGGGCGATTCAGGCCTATGAGCAGCCGCTGGACTACATCCTCATCGACTGCCCGCCGTCGCTCGGTCTGCTGACCGTCAACGCGCTGGTCGCTGGGGCGGAGGTGCTGATCCCCATCCAGTGCGAGTACTACGCGCTGGAGGGATTGGGCCAACTGCTGCGGAACGTGGACCTGGTGCGCGGGCATCTCAACCCCACGCTGCATGTGTCCACGATTCTGCTCACCATGTACGACGGCCGGACCAGGCTCGCCTCGCAGGTGGCGGACGAGGTGCGCAGCCACTTCGGTGAGGAAGTGCTGCGGACGAACATCCCCCGCTCGGTGCGTATTTCGGAGGCGCCGAGCTATGGACAGACGGTACTGACCTACGATCCGGGTTCCAGCGGATCCCTGTCGTATCTTGAGGCGGCCCGCGAGATCGCGCTGCGCGGGGTCGGGGTTCACTACGACCCGCTCCATGCCCCCAGGGGCAGCCAGAACAGTCAGCAGAACATGTCGGAGGGGACCCAGTGAGTGAGCGACGCAGAGGATTGGGACGTGGGCTCGGTGCGCTGATCCCTGCTGCTCCCCAGGAGAAGACGGCGCCTTCAGCCGGGCCTTCGACCTCCCCGGGAGCGATTCCGGTACTGACCGCGGAACGCGGTGTGGCGGCGGCCAAGGTGGCGCTGCTGCCAGCGACGCCCGTCGGGTCCGAGGCGATCACGCCCGTGCCGGTGCCTGAGGCGGAACCACAGCCCCCGGAGTCGGCCAGCGCGTACTTCGCCGAGTTGCCGCTCGATGCCATCACGCCCAACCCGCGCCAGCCACGTGAGGTGTTCGACGAGGACGCCCTCGCGGAGCTGGTCACGTCCATCCAGGAAGTGGGGCTTCTCCAGCCCGTCGTCGTACGGCGGATGGGGACCGAGCGGTACGAGCTCATCATGGGCGAGCGCCGCTGGCGGGCCTGCCGTGAGGCCGGTCTGGAGCGGATTCCCGCGATCGTGCGGGATACGGACGACGAGAAGCTCCTTCTGGACGCGCTGCTGGAGAACCTGCACCGCGCTCAGCTGAACCCGCTGGAAGAAGCTGCCGCCTACGACCAGCTGCTCAAGGACTTCAACTGCACCCATGATCAGCTGGCCGACCGGATCGGGCGCTCGCGTCCGCAGGTGTCCAACACACTCCGGCTGCTGCGCCTCTCGCCGAAGGTTCAGCGCAGAGTTGCCGCCGGGGTCCTGTCGGCGGGTCATGCACGGGCGCTGCTCTCCGTGGAGGACTCCGAGGAGCAGAACCGGCTTGCGCACAAGATTGTCGCCGAAGGACTGTCGGTGCGAGCGATCGAAGAGATCGTGACCCTGATCAACGCGAACCCCAAGAGCGCGTCCAAGCCGAAGAGTCCACGGGCCGGCGCCCGGCTGGCGCCGGCGCTCACCGATCTGGCCTCGCGACTTTCGGACCGGTTCGAGACCCGGGTGAAGGTCGACCTCGGCCAGAAGAAGGGAAAGATCGTCGTCGAGTTCGCTTCGATGGACGACCTGGAGCGGATCCTCGGCACCCTCGCCCCTGGTGAAGGGCGGGTTCTGGAAACGGGATTGGGCGAAGAGCACTCAGAGGACGACGAAGGCTGAGGCCTTCCGTAATTGCCGCCAGGGGTGGGTCGTGTCCGGTGACTGCCGGAATACGGTCCGCCCTTTGGCGTTGTGCGCTACCCGTGCCGGGGCTGTGTGGATACGATGCGTTCTGGTACGGCGCATCCACCTTGATCCACCTCAGAGAGAGGGCGAGGGCCATGCGATCGGTGAGCCGCAGTCAGCTGGTGACAGCTGGCTTGGGCCTGGGGGCAGTGGGCGGTTTTGTCAGCAGCCTGCTCCGGGAGCGGAGCGCGCTGACGGCTGCTCGTAACGCGGCAGGCGAAGGAAGCGAGGAAGAGCTTTCATGGGGCGTCGGCTTGCACCGCTCACGCTGGACAACGTTTCGGACCTTCCCAAGCGCTGTCGCACGTGTGTCTTCTGGGAACTTGATCCGGTCAGCGGAGAAGCCGCGGTAAAAGCGGGCACGCCGGAACTGGAGAAGGAAGCCTGGATTTCTGCTGTGCTGCTGGAGTGGGGCTCCTGTGGCCGGGTCGTCTATGTCGACGAGGTGCCGGTCGGCTTCGTTCTCTATGCGCCTCCGGCATACGTGCCGCGCTCCACCGCTTTTCCGACGAGCCCTGTGTCTGCGGATGCCGTGCAGCTGATGACCGCTTGGATCGTTCCGGGCTATCAGGGGCAGGGGCTCGGCCGGGTGATCGTCCAGACGGTTGCCAAGGATCTGCTGCGGCGGGGATTCCGGGCGATCGAGGCCTTCGGTGACGCCCGCTGGAAGGAACCGGCTTGTGTGCTGCCTGCCGACCATCTGCTGGCTGTGGGCTTCAAGACCGTGCGCCCGCATCCGACGCACCCCCGGCTGAGGCTGGAGTTGCGGACCACGCTGTCGTGGAAGGAAGACGTGGAGCTGGCGCTGGACCGGCTGCTCGGGGCCGTGCAGAAGGAGCCGGCGCTGCGGCCACTGTGAGGCCTGACGCGAGAATGAGCTCATCCCTGACAAGGATGAGCTCATTCATGTTTCACGTGAAACGGTGGAGCGGTGAGTGTGGGGTGACTACTCGCCGATGAAGCCCTCGAGGTCGCGGATGAGCGCGGCCTTCGGCTTGGCGCCGACGATGGTCTTGGCGACCTCGCCGTGGTGGTAGACGTTCAGCGTCGGGATGGACATGACGCCGTACTTGGCTGCGGTAGCCGGGTTCTCGTCGATGTTGAGCTTCACGACCTCGATATTGTCGCCGTACTCGGCCGCGATGGCCTCCAGGGACGGCGCGATCTGGCGGCACGGACCGCACCAAGCGGCCCAGAAGTCGACCAGCACGGGCTTGTCGCTCTTGAGGACATCCTCTTCGAAGGTGTCGTCAGTAACGTTCTTCAGGGCGCCGGCCACGGCGGCCTCCTTACTTCTCTGCGGGATGGGGGGAGGGGGAGGGTGGAGTTCAGACCACGGGGGTCTTCTCCGGCTCTGCGGCCTTCTCCCGGTCGGCGAGGGCGGCGAGGTAGCGCTCGGAGTCGAGGGCGGCGGAGCAGCCGGTGCCTGCGGCGGTGATGGCCTGGCGGTAAGTGTGGTCAACGACGTCGCCCGCAGCGAAGACACCGGTCAGATTGGTCTGAGTGGACGGCGCGGCGACCTGTACGTAGCCCTCGTCATCCAGGTCGAGCTGACCCTTGAAGAGCTCGGTGCGCGGGTCGTGGCCCACAGCGATGAACAGGCCGGTCACCGGGAGCGCCGACGTCTCGCCCGTCTTGGTGTTGCGCAGGGTGAGACCGGTGAGCTTCTGCTCGCCGTGGATCGCGGCGACCTCGCTGTCCCACACAAAGGAAATCTTCGGGTCGGCGAAGGCGCGGTCCTGCATGGCCTTGGAGGCGCGCAGGGTATCGCGGCGGTGGACGATCGTGACGGTCTTCGCGAAGCGGGAGAGGAAGGTGGCCTCCTCCATTGCGGTGTCGCCGCCGCCGATTACAGCGATGTCCTGGTCCTTGAAGAAGAAGCCGTCACAGGTCGCGCACCAGGAGACGCCGCGCCCGGAGAGCGCGTCCTCGTTCGGCAGTCCCAGCTTCCGGTGCTGTGAGCCGGTGGTGACGATCACGGCCTTGGCGCGGTGAACAGTGCCCGCCGTGTCGGTGACCGTCTTGATCTCACCCGTGAGGTCGACGGAGATGACGTCGTCCGGGATCAGCTCGGCGCCGAAGCGCTCCGCCTGGGCCCGCATGTTGTCCATAAGGTCCGGCCCCATGATCCCGTCGCGGAACCCGGGGAAGTTTTCCACCTCAGTGGTGTTCATGAGCGCACCGCCTGCGGTGACGGCGCCCTCGAACACCAGCGGCTGCAAAGATGCGCGTGCGGTATAGAGCGCGGCCGTGTAGCCGGCGGGCCCGGACCCGATGATGATCACGTTACGGACGTCGCTCACGGGTTTTTTCCTCGTCTCTGCGGACTGCCTGCTTGTCTACTGGGGCCCAGTCAATGACTCTCACCCCACCCAACGGATCCTACGGGGCTTGCATTCCCGGTACGTCCGAGCGGCACAGAGACGTGTGTCAGGGGCGAGGGTAAGCAGTCGTCTGCAGGAGCTTTCCCGCGGTCGCGGGGGAAGTCTCGACGCAGCCCGCGTCGATCACATACGCCTGCACCTGCTTCGCGTCCGTGGAGTGCGGCAGCACGACGAGGTAGGCGCTCTGGCCCTTGTACTGTCCCTCCTCGACGGCGATCGGGGTCTCGGTCCGGCCGGTCCCCTTCTGGATACAGGGCGGCGCCGTCGCTTGCGGTGTGGCCGCGCCCTCAACGCGTGCGTCCCCGTCGTCCTTGGACCCCTCGAACAGGCGATCCGATGGCCCTCCGTTGGCGACGAGCGTCTGCACACGGTTCTGGAGGCCGGGCCCGGAGAGATCCTGCTTATCGCTGTCGAGGGCGGTGACGCCCGCTTCCTTCTGAGCGGAGCTGTCACTGGCGCTGTAGGTGGACGGCAGAGACTGAAAGAGCAGGACGCTGACGCCGACTGCGGCGGCACCGAAGACGGCTCCAAGGACGGCGCGGCGGCGACGTGTCTGCCGGCTGCGGCCGGGACCGGTAGCGGCGCGGGGGTGGCCACTCGGCCGGTCGGCCGGTGCAGTGTCCGTCTGCGGGATGGCGGGCGTTGTTTCACGTGAAACATGCATCTGTTCTTCCGGCGCGGTGGCATCCAGAAGAGCCTCGGCGGCCAGGGCGGCGTCGATGCGACCGGCGATGTCGGCGGGCATCCGAGAGGCGCCGGGGAGCGTACCGAGCAGTCCGCGGATCTCCTCGAGGGACGCACGTACCTCCGCGCACAGGGCGCAGGCGTCGAGGTGCTGCCGGACATCGGCGGTGCGTGTCGGCGAGAGGAGGCCCTCGGCGAGGTCGGAGATTTCCGAGACGTCCGGGTGCCGAGTTGTGTCGGTCCTGTCGGTCGTGGATGTCACGCGCGCCCACCTCCGCCCTTCACCGCAGCAGGGTCATGTGGCCCTGTGTCTCTTTGTCCCGACCCCGGTGGGACGGATGTCTCCGGCGTCCGGTTCCTTCCCATGCTGACCTCGGTGTTATCCCCGTTGTCCACGGCATTGGCGCGAAGGTGTGTGAGCATCGGCAACAGCCGTGCCCGTCCGCGAGCACAGCGGCTCTTGACGGTTCCCACCGGTACTTCGAGGACGCGGGCAGCCTCCGCCACGGGGTAGCCCTGCATATCCACCAGCACCAGCGCGGCACGCTGATCGACGGGGAGTTTCCTCAACGCCGTCAGGAGCTCCCGGTGGAGGTCCTGACGCTCGGCCGGAGCCGCTGCCGACTCGTGAGGCTCCAGGAGCTGCTCCAGCCGCTCGGTGTCGTCGACCGGGGAAGTCTTGCGCGAGGCAGCCTTGCGCGCCCGGTCGAGACAGGCGTTCACCGTAATGCGATGGAGCCACGTGGTGACGGCGGACTGGCCACGGAAGGTATGAGCCGCCCGGAAGGCGGACACCAGAGCGTCCTGGACAGCGTCCGCAGCTTCCTCGCGGTCTCCCAGGGTGCGCAGGGCGACAGCCCAGAGCCTGTCACGGTGGCGCCGAACGAGCTCACCGAAGGCGTCCGGGTCTCCTGCGACATGACTGGCCAGAAGATCTTGGTCGCTTGTGTCGCCGAGTGTCGCGTCGTCCAACGGTGAGCCCCCCTCCCCTGTGCCATCAGCTGGTGATCTTGATCTCCGAGACCTTGCCCCGGTAGTAGATACCGTCGGCCTTCGGCAGCTTGGTCAGCCAGACCAGAACGTACCGTGCCTTCACGGGTTTGCCGGGTTTGAGGGACACTTTCGAACCGGACCCTTCGGAGACCTTCGTGAAGCCGTCGAGGGTGGTCGGCTCCGCCGTGGCATCCGCGGACGCGGTCCGCAGTTCGACGGATGTCTCTCCGCCGAGGAAGGAGACGTCCACGGTGGAGATCTGCTGGGCCTCGCCGAGGTCCAGAACGATGCCAACGCCCGGCTTCAGACCGCCGAGGTTCGCGCTCTTGTAGCCGTCGGTGTTCCAGAACGACGCCGGGTCGCCGTCGTAGCTGTTCTTTATCCCGGCGGGTTTCTCGGAGCCGTCGGGCCCCAGAGGGTCGAAGTCATGGGCGGCGACAATGGTGGCCGGTTTGGCGGGCTCGGGTGCGGGCGTGGGGTTCTTTTCGTCGGTACCCGTCTGAGAGGTGTCCGGACTGACCGGGTCCTTGCCGCGGTCGATCAGTTTGTCCGCGACCTGCCAGCTACCTAGTCCCAGTGCGGCGATCAGCAGCGCGGCCACCGCCCACTTGAGGACTTTGCCGGTGCGGCTCTGGAGCGGTGCGGGCGGTGCGGCCACCGGCTGGGTGACCGCCGTTCCCTGACGGGCCGCAGAGCGGCCGTAGGTGCCCTGCTGGTAAGTGGTGCGCTGGTACTCCGGCGGGGAGGTGAACGCGGGCTCCGGCGGGCGGATGCGCGGCATGGCCGCTACGGCCTTGGCCAGTTCGTCGGGCGTGGTGCAGGGCGGCTCCTGACGGGAGGCCGTGGCTCCGTCGTTGACCAGGGCGCGCATGGCGAGCTCGGAGAGCCGGCGGTGGACACCGGCCCGCACCTGGTCCGGGGCGATGAGCCCGACTCCCTTAGGCAGCCCGGAGAGGCCGTACGCATCACTTTCGTACGGCCACCGCTGCGTCAGCGCCGCGTAGAGCAGCGCACCGATCGCCTCGGTGTCCGTCCGTTGCGGGCCGTCGGCGGTGATCCCGCGCAGCGCGGCGTTGACCGCCAGGCCGCGGATCCGGTACTGCCCGCTCGAGGTGCGCAGGACCGCGCCAGGAGTGAGCCGGAGATGGGCCAGGCCCTCACGGTGAGCCGCTGCCATGGCCTGGGAGAGCTGGTCGACGAGCTGGTAGGCGTCGTGCGGCTCCATGGGTCCCATGGCGAGCAGCGCGGTGAGCTCGGTCGCGTCCGGAAGCCACTCATGAACGACGTACACGAGGTCGTTCTCCTCGACGGCGTCGAGGACTTGCACGAAACGCGGATCTCCGAGCAGCGCGGACGAACGAGCCGCCGCGAGTACCGAACGCGCTCGCGGGTGATCGGCGGGGAGCAGATGCACCCCGACGGCGCGGCGCAACTTTTCGTCGACCGCGCGCCAACTGCTGAAACCGTCCAGACGGGTGACGCACTCCTCAAGTCGGTAGCGTCTGGCGAGCTTGTGTCCACTGTGCAGTTGGGGCGTGGCGATGGAGGGTTCGATGCCCTGCTGTTCGCTGCCCGTGTCTGATGCGGTCTTCTCCGCCGAGTCCTGGGATTCCGCCGCCCCGTCGGTCGTGGCCTTGCCCGCCTGGGCGTTCAGCGGATCGTCTCCGCTGTCGTGGGCCACGTCGACGGCAGCCGTGCTACGTTCCGCCACCGTCGTTCCTGCCTCCCCATCCGTTGCGCCGTATCCAACAGCCATGCCAATTGTGCCCACAGTTGGTCGCTATGCACGACACACAGCGGCCGCCGATGGTTGTGCGAGAGTGTGCGCCCCTAGCGCCCGAGGCGCCCGCGCACCATGCCGACCAGGGAGTTGAGCTCCTCGATGCGCATCCGCTTCGCGGCGACGAAGAAGACGCCCAGCAAGACGATCCCACCACCGGCCAGCGCGGCGAGCGATGCGGCAGCGCCACTGCCGAGTGCCCTGAGAACCATGAAGGCGACTCCGCCACCGGCAACCGCGGCCGGGACCGAAGCCATGCTGAGCCTGGCATACGTACGCAGGACGTGGGAACTGTCCAGGTCGCCGCCGAGGCGGCTCTTGAGACGGCGCCAGGCGATGCCCACTCCGACGGCGTACGCGAGACCGTACGAGGCGGCCATGCCGACGACCACCCAGCGGGCGGGCAGCACCAGGAAACAGACCCCGGCGGCAGCCGCGTTGACGATGGCGACGATGACGGTGTTGTAGAAGGGCGTGCGGGTGTCCTCGTACGCGTAGAACCCGCGCAGCACGACGTACTGCACGGAGTACGGAATGAGGCCCAAGCCGAAGGCCATGAGTACGAAGCCGATGCTGCGGGCGCCTTCCGCGCCGGATCCGGCGTACAGCAGCGTGGCAATCGGCACCCCGAGCGCGAGGAAGGCGAAGGCGCACGGCACGATCGCGACGGCCGAGGTGCGAAGCCCGTACGAGATGTCATCGCGCACCGCGGCGGCGTCGCCGTCGTGGGCCGAGCGGGAGATCCTGGGCAGGACCGCGGTCATCACGGACACCGTGATGATGGCCTGCGGCATCTGCCACAGGAGCAGCGCGTAGTTGTACGCGGTGATGCCCGTGCCGGTATAGCCCGCCTTCTCGGCGACCGAGCCGGCTGACGTGGCGAGCTGGGTAACAACGATCATGCCGAGCTGGTTGGCGAGGACGAAGAAGAAGGTCCACTTGGCGAGCCCGGCGGCCTTGCCCAGGCCGTGGCCCTTCCAGTCGAAGCGCAGCCGCATCTTGAACCCCGCATCACGCAGATACGGGAACATCGCCAGCGCCTGGACGGTGAGACCGAGAAGCGTGCCGAGGCCCAGCAGCCGAACGCCTTCCGGGGTGATGGTCTCGGCCTTGACCCCGGATTCGGTGAAGCTGCCGAAGGCCCAGATGAAGGCGCCGAAGGTCGCGATGATCACGATGTTGTTCAGGACCGGGGTCCACATCATCGCGCCGAACTTCCCTCGCGCATTGAGAATCTGGCCGAGCACCACATGAAGACCCATGAAAAACATGGTGGGCAGGCAGTAACGGGCGAAGGCGACCGTCACTTCCATCCGCTGCGGGTCGGAGGCGATCGTCGGCGACATCATGCGCACGAGAAGCGGGGCCGCCAGGATGCAGAGTGCCGTGACGGCGGCGAGCAGCGACACGACGAGCGTGAGTAGCCGGTTGGCGTAGGCCTCGCCACCGTCGTCGTCGTTCTTCATGGCCCGTACGAGCTGCGGGATGAACACGGCGTTCAGAGCACCGCCGCCGACCAGGACATAGATCATTGTCGGCAGGACGTTGGCGACCTGGTAGGAGTCGTTGAGCGTGCCGACGCCGATCGCCGCGGCCATGACGAGAGTGCGCATAAAGCCCGTGAGGCGGGACACGATGGTGCCCGCCGCCATCACCGCGCTGGACTTGAGGATGCTGGAGGCGCGCCCGCCCGACTTGTTGGGAACGGGTGTCGCAGGGATCGGCTCCGGAGGCGGTGTAGGCCGCCCCGAGGCCTGCTGGTCCCGGAAGAGGTGCGCGAAGGCGTCGGGCTCCCGCTCCTCTGTGCCGGCCCGGGTGACCAGGTCGTCCACGCCCGTGAACTGGGTGTTCCTGGGATCGTCCCCGTACGGCAGATGACGCGAGAGGCCGGCCGGCTCGGGCGGCGGGGTCTGCGCCCAGATGCGGGGGTCCGGGGCATGCGGCGGAGCCGACGGCTGCTGGTACAGCGGCTGAGGCTCCTGGTAGAAGCCCGGGGGCGGCGGCGGGTGCGAGGCGCGGTCGTAAAGAGCTTCGGCCACCGGGTCCTGGGCGGACAGGTCCTGTGCCTGGTAAGGGTCCTGGACATAGGCGTCCTGGACATAGGCGTCCTGGACATAGGCGTCCTGGAGGTAGGGGTCCTGGACGTAGGGGGTCTGAGCAGGCGGAGCTTGGGCGTAAGGGTCCTGTGCGTAGGCGTCCTGGGCGTAAGGGGCAGGGTCTGGCTGTGGCGCCGGCGGAACCTGACCCGGCACGGGGGGTTCGGAGGGCTGCCCCCGGGACGGCACAGATCCGCCCGCGCCCTGACCGCGGTCACCGTCGTACGGCGCGTTCATCGCTACCCCACCTCATTGTCCCCGGCCGACCGGCCACGACATCGCTCAACGGTCCACTTTCTCACCCGTACCCGACGCCTTGCCGTTTTCCGGTCCGGTGTCCGGTGCCGGGTCACCCGGGTGCCCGGGATCAGGGCTGTCGATGTCACCTTCTGCCGGCTCAGAGTCCTCGGGGCCCTCACAGCCATCGGAGCCTGCAGAGCTCGCCAAGGCGTCTGAGCCGTCTTGCTGCCGGGCAGCCGCGCGCTTGCGCTGGCTGTACATCCTGACGCCTGCGAGGACGAGCAGCAGGACACCGCCCGCGATGACAAGCATCACGGTCGGAGTGATCTCCGAGACTTTTACCGTGAACTGCATCTCCGCGCCGTACGGCTTGCCGTCTTCGGTGTAGAGCTGGGCCCTCATCAGGACCGGGCCGTTGGCGTTGGCCGAGGTGGCGAACTTCACCGACTGGCTGTGCCCCCCATCGACCTTGATCGGCTGCTCGGCGACACCCTTGTCGTCGTCGAGACTGAGGCGGGTGGAGTTGTCCGAACTCAGTCGCAGCACCAGGTTGTCGATGCCCTGGAGCAGCTTGTTCTGCACGGTGACCGGGATCGTCGCGCTGCGTCCCGAGAGAGTCACCTGCGACTTCTCGATCAGCCGCACCTCTTCGGTGAGGCTCTGAAGATAGAACCGCACGCCGTCGCGGTACTGCTGGGCGCCCACGGGGTTGCCGCGCCAGAACGTGGACATCTCCCGGTCGATCGACCTGCCGAAGGGGGTCACCACCCTGTCCTGCGCGGTGAGGATGACCTTGAAGTTGTCGAGGGTGTTCTGGGTGGCCCTGATGTCGTGGAACGCCTGAACCGGCAGCTCCTGCTTGCTCAGCTCGTCTGGGTAGCGGGAAGAGCTGGGCACCTTGGTCGTTGCTTTGGCATCGGGCTTGGCGTCCGCGGCGGCGATCAGGTCGAGCGGCTGCGTCCAGCGCTGAGCGTCCAGGGCGTGCAGGGCGCGAGCCATGGACTGCGCCTGGGAGGCGGTCGGCATCCGCTGCGGAGCGACGACGATGCTCCGCTGCTTGCCGGGATTCTGGAGAGTCACCGCCAGCGTCTGGGCGAGGAACTCCTGGACCGCGAGTGTGGAGTCGCCAGTGTGGATCATGTCGCCCTGGAAGGCGGTGGAGAGCCGGGCATCGGCGACCACGGCTGTCGTCCCGCCGCCGATGGGCCGCGCCGAGTTCGGTGTGTACGACAGGTCGTCCCGCAGGCTGTCGCTACGGGCGATCACCTTGTGGGCGCCCGCAGACGTGGCGACATCGACGATCGAAGAGTCGATCGCGCCGTCGACCGGCCAGGCGAAGTCGATGGACGGCTTCACATGGATGATCGTCTCCACCGTCGTCTCGGCGACCGCAGTGGCCGACTGCAGATGGCTCAGGGAGCCAGAGACCTTCTTGCCACGGTGTGCCAGAGACGCGAGATCAGGGTCGGCGAACGGCAGCGCGACCACCTTGCGGCCCTTTACCGCAGCCTCCACGGAGCTCAGCCACCGCTTGGCCAAGGCCTGGTTCTTGCCTGCGACGGTGGTGGTCCCATTCTTGACCCGGTAGTTTCCCGTCATCGCATCGACAGTGGCGAGAAGATCCGGATCGATGACCCAGGTGACGGGCAGCTCACTGCCGATGGAGACCAGCTGCTCAAGCCGTCCGCCCGGGGAGAGCTCCGCTGCCAGCGTCTCGTCCTCGAAAACCGGAGTCTGCTGCTCGTCGGAGCCCGTCTCCGAGGTGAGGTGAACCGAGGAGATCAGCGGCCAGAGATAGGTGAGCTGGGTTTTCTTCTCCGTGGCCTCGGGCTGCCAGGGCAGGAACGTCCGCTCGATGCCCAGGACCTGCTTCACCGGCTCACTCGTGGTCTGCCCGGACAGGGACACACCGAGCTGATAGACGCCGTCGCCGTCGAGCTCAAGCTCGCTGACCGGGACGGAGAGCGTGAATTCCCTACTGATGTGCGAACCGAGCGGCGGAATCTCGGCGGTGTACTTGTCGTCGATCGGCGAAGGGTCGACGCCGTAAGCGAAACCGGTCCGCTCGGCGGCGCTGTCGATGGAGGACCGGCTGGACAGCGTCGGGCCCACCCGCAGATCGACCTGGGCGTTGGTGACGGTCTGCCCGCCCTTGTTGTACACCGTGCCCGAGATGGTGAGCGTGTCGCTCTCTCCCGGAGCGAGGGGAGTCAGGGCGTTGAGCGACACATCGACCGTGCGGGAGACGTTGGCCTCCCCGGAGGCATGCGCGGAAGAGGCGGTCGGACCGCACACCAGTCCGGCCGCGAGCGGGACGCCGGCGATCAGGGCTGCTGTCCGGCGCAGCCACCGGCGGGCAGGAGAGGGATTCATCCCCTGGAAGTCTGCCGCCTCGGCCACGCGCTCGCCCGTCCCTTGTCCGTCGTCTGCTGCCGCTGGTGGTGGTTTCTCGGTTCTTGCGTCCACGCATGGTAACGATGTGCGCCGTGCCGAAGTGCCGCGGAGTGCCCTACATGATCAGAAGAGACTCCGAGGCCGCACATTGAAGCCCATTGAAAACCCATGAAGACCCCTGGAGACCCATGAAGATCTCCGGGGCGCTGTAAATAGGAACCTTCCGGTCGGCCCGGGCACGTACCCTTTTCTGTTGTGCCGAACGCCAATGAAGACAACCTCAATGCCCTGAGCCAGGTGCAACGCCGCGCGGTGAGTGAACTGCTGCGGGTGTCCCCTGTCGCCGACGACCTCGCCCGCCGTTTCCAGGAGGCCGGGTTCCGTCTCGCCCTGGTCGGGGGCTCGGTCCGGGATGCGCTGCTCGGCCGACTCGGCAATGACCTGGACTTTACGACGGACGCCCGGCCCGAGGACGTACTGAAGATCATCCGTCCGTGGGCGGACTCGGTGTGGGAGGTCGGGATCGCCTTCGGCACGGTCGGGGCCCAGAAGAGTGGGCGGGCCGCGGACGCGAATCAGCACTTTCAGATCGAGGTCACCACGTACCGCTCGGAGGCGTACGACCGGACTTCCCGCAAGCCTGAGGTGTCTTACGGCGACTCGATCGAGGAAGACCTCGTCCGTCGGGACTTCACCGTGAACGCGATGGCCGTGGCCCTGCCCGAGAAGGAGTTCATCGACCCGCACGGCGGTCTGGAGGACCTCGCCGCACGCGTCCTGCGAACCCCCGGTACGCCTCAGGAGTCCTTCTCCGATGACCCGCTGCGCATGATGCGGGCCGCCCGGTTCGCCGCGCAGCTGGACTTCGAGGTGGCGGCCGAGGTGGTTGCCGCGATGAAGGAGATGGCGGATCGCATCGAGATCGTCTCCGCCGAACGGGTGCGGGATGAGCTGAACAAGCTGATCCTGTCGGCCCAGCCGCGCCAGGGTCTGGCGCTGCTCGTCGACTCCGGTCTCGCCGCACATGTGCTGCCCGAACTGCCGGCGCTGCGTCTGGAGAGCGACGAGCACCACCGGCACAAGGATGTGTACGAGCACTCCCTGACGGTTCTGGAGCAGGCCATCGATCTGGAGGAGGCTGGCCCGGACCTCGTGCTGCGGCTGGCGGCGCTGCTCCATGACATCGGAAAGCCGCGGACGAGGCGCTTCGAGAAGGACGGCGGAGTCTCGTTCCACCACCACGAGGTGGTGGGTGCGAAGATGACCAAGAAGCGGATGACCACGCTCAAGTACTCCAATGACCTGGTCAAGGACGTCTCGCGGCTTGTGGAGCTGCATCTGCGGTTCCACGGATACGGAACCGGGGAGTGGACCGACTCGGCGGTACGGCGGTATGTGCGCGACGCCGGGCCGATGCTGAGCCGACTGCACAAGCTGACGCGCTCGGACTGCACCACGCGTAATCAGCGCAAGGCGAATGCGCTCTCCCGGGCCTACGACGGGCTGGAGGAGCGCATCGCGCAGTTGCAGGAGCAGGAGGAGCTGGACGCCATCCGGCCCGATCTGGACGGCAATCAGATCCAGGAAGTCCTCGGAGTGGGCCCCGGTCCGGCGATCGGCAAGGCATACGCGTTCCTGCTGGAGCTGCGGCTGGAGAACGGGCCGATGGAGCACGATGCGGCCGTGGCCGCGCTCAAGGGATGGTGGGCGCAGCAAGGGGGAGCGTGAAACGCCGCGATGTTTCACGTGAAACATCGCGGCGAGTTCAGAGGGTGAGGGGCAAGGTGGGTGTGGGGCGATGTTTCACGTGAAACATCGCCCCACACCCATGACGGCTCTAAGGCGCTGCTGTTACACGGCTCCACCGGGCCATGGCCACGGCGACCGCCGTATAGATGACCGCGACCACGACGACCAGGGGAACCGACCGGCCGTCGGGCGGCAGCATCAGTGCGGCGACTCCTGCGGCTCCCACGAAGGCGACGTTGAACAGCACGTCGTACAGGGAGAAGACCCTGCCGCGATACGCGTCGTCCACCGTTGTCTGCACCACTGTGTCCGTGGAAATCTTCGCCCCCTGGGTGACGAACCCCAGGATGAAGGCGGCGATCAGGGTCGGCGCGGGTGCGAACCACAGTCCCAGAGCCAGTTCGAGCACGGCTGCCGTCGCCGCGCACGCCGCTATCCATCTGTACTGACCGAGCCGGCCGACGGCCCACGGCGTGAGCACGGCCGCCGCGAAAAACCCCGCGCCCGATACGCCGACGGCAACCCCGAGTAGGGCCAGGCCTTCCGACTCCTTCTCGGCCCAGGCATACCGGCTGAGCATCAGCACCATCACCGTCAGCGCGCCGTAGCAGAAACGCAGCAGGGTCATCGCGCCCAGCGCGTAGCTCGCCGCCCGCCGCTGGGCCAGATGGCGCAGTCCGTCCGCCAGCCCGCGCGCCGTGGAGGTCAGCGCCGCAGCCAGCCGGGGCTGCACCAGTTCCTGGTCCGGCCCGAGCAGCTCTCGCGCGATCCGCAGTGAGGAAAGTCCCGCGCAGAGATAGAGCGCCGCGCCGAGCAGCACCACCGTGGCATCCGAGTCCGCGGCGACCAGCCGCACCGCGAAGGCGAGCCCGCCGCCCGCTGTCGCGGCGAGCGTGCCGGCCGTCGGCGAGAGGGAGTTCGCCAGTACGAGCCGGTCGGCGTCGACCACACGGGGCAGCGCGGCGGAGAGCCCGGCCAGCACAAAGCGGTTGACGGCTGTGACCGACAGGGCCGAGACGTAGAAGAGCCAGTCGGGCACCGACGCGATGATCAGCAGGGCCGTGCAGCAGGCCAGGAGGGCCCGCAGGAGATTCCCGTACAGGAAGACCTGCCGACGCCGCCAGCGGTCCAGCAGGACGCCGGCGAAGGGGCCGATCAGGGAGTACGGCAGGAGAAGCACGGCCATGGCGGAGGCCACCGCGGCAGGCGAGGTCTGCCTCTCCGGCGAGAAGACCACGTACGTGGCGAGCGCCACCTGATAGACGCCGTCAGCCGACTGGGAGAGCAGCCGGACCGCAAGCAGCCGGCGGAAGTCGGGCAGACGCAGGAGTACGCGCAGATCACGTACGACAGACATGCGAGCAAGGGTCACATACGAGGAGGGTCCCCGGGTGGATTGCCCGGGGACCCTCCTCGTGGGAGCAGAACCAGTGCTTAGCGTTCTACCTCGCCCCTGATGAACTTCTCGACGTTCTCGCGGGCCTCGTCGTCGTAGTACTGGACCGGCGGCGACTTCATGAAGTAAGAGGACGCGGAGAGGATGGGGCCGCCAATGCCGCGGTCCTGGGCGATCTTCGCGGCGCGAACGGCGTCGATGATGATGCCCGCGGAGTTGGGGGAGTCCCACACCTCCAGCTTGTACTCGAGGTTCAGGGGCACCTCGCCGAAGGCGCGGCCTTCGAGGCGGACGTAGGCCCACTTGCGGTCGTCGAGCCAGGCGACGTAGTCGGACGGGCCGATGTGGACGTTGTCGGCGCCCATCTCGCGGTCGCGGATCTGGGAGGTGACGGCCTGAGTCTTGGAGATCTTCTTGGATTCCAGGCGCTCACGCTCAAGCATGTTCTTGAAGTCCATGTTGCCGCCGACGTTCAGCTGCATGGTGCGGTCCAGGATGACACCGCGGTCTTCGAAGAGCTTGGCCATGACGCGGTGGGTGATCGTGGCGCCCACCTGCGACTTGATGTCGTCGCCGACGATCGGGACACCGGCGGCGGTGAACTTGTCGGCCCACTCCTTGGTGCCGGCGATGAAGACGGGCAGGGCGTTGACGAACGCGACCTTGGCGTCGATGGCGCACTGGGCGTAGTACTTGGCGGCGGCATCGGAGCCGACGGGCAGGTAGCAGACCAGGACGTCGACCTGCTTGTCCTTGAGGGTCTGGACCATGTCCGCGGGGGTCTCGGCGGACTCCTCGATGGTCTCGCGGTAGTACTTGCCGAGGCCGTCGAGGGTGTGGCCGCGCTGGACCGTCACACCCGAGTGGGGCACGTCGCAGATCTTGATGGTGTTGTTCTCGCTGGCGCCGATGGCGTCCGCGAGGTCGAGGCCGACCTTCTTGGCGTCCACGTCGAAGGCGGCCACGAACTCGATGTCGGAGACGTGGTAGTCGCCGAACTGGACGTGCATCAGACCCGGCACCCGGGCCTTGGGGTCAGCGTCCTTGTAGAACTCGACGCCCTGCACCAGTGAGGCGGCGCAGTTGCCCACGCCGACGATGGCTACGCGAACGGAACCCATTCCGGTTGCTCCCTGTTTGATCTCTGTATTCCGGATGAAACCCTGCGGACCGCAGGGCCTCACTTGGCTGTGTCGTCGGACGGATCCGGCGGGGTGGAGGGCCTCGGGGAGGTTCCCCCGGAAGACTCAGCACCCCTGTGCCGGGGCAGGCCGCCCGTCTCTCCAGATGTGTTGTCGTGCTGAGCGGAGCTCTCGGGGGAGGACTGTCGCCGGTCCCGCCCCGCGCGCTCGCTCTCGATGAGCTCGTTCAGCCAGCGCACTTCGCGCTCCACGGACTCCATGCCGTGTCGCTGGAGCTCAAGCGTGTAGTCGTCGAGGCGCTCGCGAGTACGTGCCAGGGAGGCGCGCATCTTCTCCAGACGCTCTTCCAGCCGGCTGCGACGGCCCTCGAGCACTCGCATCCGTACCTCGCGCTCCGTCTGCCCGAAGAAGGCGAAACGGGCCGCGAAGTGCTCGTCCTCCCAGGAGTCCGGGCCGGTGTGCGAGAGCAGTTCCTCGAAGTGCTCCTTACCTTCTGCCGTCAATCGATAGACGATCTTGGCGCGGCGCCCCGCGAGTGAAGCGGCGAGGGCGTCCTCGGGAGCACTGCCCGGTTCCTCGATCAACCAGCCGTTGGCGACCAGCGTCTTGAGGCATGGGTAGAGGGTCCCGTAGCTGAAGGCCCGGAAGATTCCCAATGAGGTGTTGAGCCGTTTCCGCAGCTCATAGCCGTGCATCGGGGCTTCTCGGAGCAGGCCGAGCACGGCGAACTCGAGGATGCCGGAGCGTCTGCTCATCGTCGCCTCCCTCGCCGTGCCAGGTCTCTTATGCCGTGCTGATGTATCGGCTCGATACATCAGCACGATAGAACGACGTTCCCGTTGCGACAAGAGGGACCGAGGTGAACGGCGTCACATCCGCAATTCATAGGGAGCGAGTTGCCGGATTTGAGGCGAACTTCGGCGCTAGGTGGGTTTTGACCGTGCGTAGTCTGTGCGGCATGCAGACTGCCGTGACCCATGTGACGCCATGGCGTCGTCGGCGTGGATGCGCAGCGGATGAGTTCTTTGCGGAGCTGATCCGTATTCATTTCGGGGGGACCGGAACACAACTGCCGCTTCAGGCGTCTCGCCTGCCCGAGGAGTAGTCGTTCGATGAGCGAGCACCGTCGTAAACCGCCGCAGCAGCAAGGTGGCGGGCGGGCCGAGGTCAGGCGCGCCGCCCAGCCATCCGCTGGCCGCCGCGCAGCCCCGTCCCGGGGTAGTACCACTGCCTCTCCTTCCGCCTCGTACGGGGAGGAGCTTCCGTATGCCGGCAGGGCTCAGACCCGCCGTGCCTCCCAGCGCACCGGTGGTGGTCGCCGGCGCGGGGACGAAGGCGCGGGCGGCGGCCACGGCGGTGGAGGTGGCGGCCGACGCGGCGGTGGTGGCGGGGGCCACGACGGCCCCGGCCGCGGGCCCAATAAGAAACGGCTGATCGACTATCCGCGCCACAACAAGTACGGATGGCGGCGCTGGGTGCCGTCCTGGAAGCTCGTCACTGGGCTGTGCCTGGGCTTCGTCGGCAGCTTGATGGCTGCCGCGACCATCGCGTACGCCATGGTCGAGGTCCCGGACCCGCAGAAGGCCGCCAAGGCGCAGAACAACGTCTACTACTGGGACGACGGCACCCAGATGGCCGCGACCGGCGGCGAGATCAACCGGCAGATTGTCGGGATCGACCAGATCCCCGAGGCCATGCAGAACGCGGTGATCTCGGCCGAGAACAAGACTTTCTGGGATGACTCGGGAATCGACCCCAAGGGCATCAGCCGCGCCCTGCTGAACATGGCCAAGGGCGGGCAGACCCAGGGTGGCTCCACCATCACCCAGCAGTACGTGAAGAACGCCCACCTGGGCGACCAGAGCCAGACGATGAGCCGTAAGTTCAAGGAGCTGTTCATCTCCATAAGGGTCGGCACCGATGTGGATAAAGCGGACATCATGGCTGGTTATCTGAATACGTCGTACTACGGTCGTGGCGCCTACGGCATCCAGGCCGCGGCCCGTACGTACTACGGAAAGGACGCCAAGAAGCTGAGCGCCAGCGAGTGTGCCTTCCTCGCCTCGCTACTCAAGGGCGCGACCTACTTCGACCCGGCCGGCTCCGTGGACATCGACCCCAAGGGGGCGACGCCGGAGGCCAACACGAAGCGTGCCACCGAGCGCACGAACTGGATCCTCGACGAGATGGTCAAGGACAAGCACCTCGCCGCCGCCGAGCGAGCCAAGCTCAAGTTCGAGATGCCGAAAAAGCCCGTCAAGAACGCAGCGCTGAGCGGCCAGGTCGGTTATCTGGTGGCCCTCGCCAAGTCGTACGTCATCAACAACACCGGCGAGGGCATCGACGAAAAAAAGCTCGCGCAGGGCGGCTACGAGATCCACACGACCTTCAACAAGAAGAAGGTCGATCAGCTCGCGGCTGCGGTCAAGAAGGTCCAGGACAAGAACATTGACCCGAAGAAGCGTCCGACACTGGACACCTTCGTTCAGTTCGGCGGCGCATCCGTGGAGCCGAAGACTGGCAAGATCGTCGCCATCTACGGTGGCGAGGACGCCACCAAGCACTTCACCAACAACGCCGACCAGACCGGTGCCCAGGTTGGATCAACCTTCAAGCCGTTCGTCCTGGCCGCAGCGATGCGGGACGGAGTGCGTGACCCCGAGCAGGGCGAGGAGCAGGGGGCGGACACGCGCACCACGATCGACCCCGACAAGACGGTGTACAACGCCCAGAACAAGCTGACGATCAAGAAATACGACGGCAGCGTGTGGAAGGACGAGAAGGGAAAGGAGTGGCGCCAGCCCAACGACGGTGATCAGTCATACAAGGACATCACCCTGCGCGAGGCCATGATGCACTCCGCCAACTCGCCCTTCGTGCAGTTGGGCATGGACGTCGGCATCCCGAAGGTCAGGAAGGCGGCCATGGACGCCGGTCTGCTGGAGTCCTCCCTTTCCGAGGCGAATGTGCCGGCCTTCTCGCTCGGCATCTCCGACCCCAGCGCCATCCGCATGGCCAGCTCCTATGGCACCTTCGCGGCCAATGGTGAGCAGCGCGACCCGTACTCCGTCAGCAAGATCGACCAAGGTGGCGAGAACCGCTTTACGCACGAGGACGCTGCCAAGCAGCCGTTCACCACGCAGGTCGCGAGCAATGTGACGGACGTGCTCAAGTCGGTCGTCCAAGAGGACGAAGGCACCGGTAACAACGCCCGGTTGCCCAATCGGCAGGTCGCGGGCAAAACCGGTACGACCGACGGCAACAGGTCCGCCTGGTTCGTGGGCTACACGCCGCAGCTGTCGACCGCCATCGACATGTACCGCCTGGACGACAACGAGAAGAGCGGCAAGCCGCGCGAGTTCCAGAAGATGTTCGGAACCGGTGGCCAGAAGAAGATCCACGGTGCGTCGTTCCCCTCCGAGATCTGGCAGACGTACATGAGCGAGGCGCTCAAGGACTTGCCGATCCAGAACTTCCCGAAGGCCGAGCCCCTCGACGCTGATCCCTACTTCGGCGGCGGCGCCTCCGCCAGCCCGAAGCCGACGCAGAGCGAAACGGAGCCGGCCGAGGACCTTCCGTCCTCGACGCCCTCCATCACGCCGTCCCTCACGCCTTCCAAGAGTCCCAAGCCGAGCGAGTCCTGCAATCCGCTGGAGGACTGGAGCTGCAACGTCAACGGTGGGGGCAACAATGGGGGCGGTGATTCGGGCGGTACCGACAACGGTGGTACCGACAGCGGAGGAACAACCGGCGGGGTGACTGCCAGCCCGTCGTCGTCCGACACAAACGGCAACGGCGAGAATGGCAACGGAGGCATCATCGGAGGCCCGGACAACTAGCGACCTTCGGGTCCGGCTCTCCAGCACCCCAGCACCAGCTACCGCTCCACCGACACCGACAGCGACGCCATGAGGGCCGCCGTTCCCGGTACGCACAGGACCTGTGCGCTCCGGTACGGCGGCTCTCGCCGTGTCTCCGGTCGCCCCGTACGGCAGGATGTGCAGCATGCCCAGCGCAGAAGAGAGAAGCGTGTACCAGGACCGGCCCGACGTACGCCCCACGCGGCGGGACTCCGTAGCCGCGTCCGGCAGCGAGCTGATCGGCGGTCCGTCCGGCCGCTGGGCCCGGCGCGGCGGCAGTGGCCTGCTCACTCCCGTACGAGTCGTCGCACTGGTGGCGATCGGGATGTTCGCGCTCGGCATGGCGCAGAAGATGCCCTGTTACAACTGGGCCTGGTTCAGGGGCACCAGTTCGCAGTACACGCACGCCTGCTACTCCGACATTCCGCACCTCTATCTGGGACGCGGCTTCTCGGAAGGCCTCCTTCCGTACTTCGACCGGCTGCCCGGCGACATGGAGTACCTCGAATACCCCGTCCTGACGGGCTTGTTCATGCAGGTCGCGTCCTGGCTCAATCTGTCCGACGGCTCCATGCAGGATCAGGAGCGCATGTACTGGATGGTCAACGCGGCCATGCTGATGATCTGCACCGCGGTCATCGCCGTCTGTGTGGCTCGTACG
This sequence comes from Streptomyces sp. NPDC052236, assembly GCF_044548015.1. Classification (NCBI taxonomy): domain Bacteria; kingdom Bacillati; phylum Actinomycetota; class Actinomycetes; order Kitasatosporales; family Streptomycetaceae; genus Streptomyces; species Streptomyces sp. NPDC052236. The sequence continues at coordinate 613,391 of NZ_JBIUBL010000001.1, forward strand.
CACCGCCGTCGCCCCTGGGACGCGCTCCTCGTGGCTCTGGCGCCCGCCCTGGCGCTCACCGCCACCATCAACTGGGACCTGCTGGCCGTCGCACTCACCGCCGCCGCAATGCTGATGTGGTCGCGTGGCCGGCCGATGGCCTTCGGCATCCTCGTCGGGCTCGCGACCGCCGCGAAGCTCTATCCCGTATTCCTGCTCGGTCCGCTGTTCCTGCTGTGCTGGCGCGCTGGCAAATGGCGGGAGTTCGCCACTGCGGTGCTCGGTGCGGCAGGAGCGTGGCTGGTGGTGAACCTGCCCGTCATGCTGTTCGCGCCGGAGGGGTGGAAGAAGTTTTACACCTTCAGTCAGGAGAGGACGGTCGACTTCGGCTCGTTCTGGCTGATCATCACGCAGCGTACGGGCGAGCCGCTGGAAGTCGAGTCGGTGAACACGTACGCGACGCTGCTGATGCTCCTCGCGTGCGCGGGCCTGGCGGCGCTGACGCTCTGCGCGCCGCGGCGGCCCCGTTTCGCACAGCTCGTCTTTCTGGTCGTCGCCGCGTTCATCCTCACCAACAAGGTCTACTCACCGCAGTACGTACTGTGGCTCATTCCGCTCGCCGCGCTGGCCAGGCCGCGCTGGCGGGACTTCCTGATCTGGCAGGCCTGCGAGGTCATGTACTTCCTCGGGATCTGGATGTACCTCGCGTACACGACCAGTGAGAAGCACCAGGGGCTGCCGACCGAGGGCTACCAGGCAGCGATCGCCGTGCATCTGCTGGGGACGCTGTACCTGTGCGGGGTGGTGGTGCGGGACATCCTGATGCCGGAACGGGACGGCGTACGGCAGGACGGGTCGGACGACCCGTCGGGCGGTGTGCTCGACGGGGCCGCAGATGTCTTCGTACTGGGGAGGGCAGCGCATCCGGCAGGGACTGCGGCGCAGGCTGTGGAGGGACCGCGGGTGGAGTGGGGGACGCCGCAGTCCCAGGGGTCCGGTACGGGGCCCCAGGCGTCCGCCTAGCCCGAGGAGCGGGGTTCCTGGGCCGGGCTCGTGCGACTCCTCCCAGGCGCGTCCAGGGCGTGTATGAGGAGTTCGCCCCTGGACGTCGTCCGGTTGAGGGCTCCCCCGGCGAAACCAGCGGGAGGACCACCAGCCTCGCGACGCCTGGTAGGCACTCCCCCAGCTGCCTCCCCCGGGCAAAGCCGGGGAAGTGCCGCCACGCGATGTTGTCGGGCCGGAGTCGCCCGAGTACTCCTCCAGAGCGTCGCCTGGGTGGGGCCCCGGCGAAGCGCCGGGGGAACCCTCACCGCCTTGCGACTGCACGCACCAGACGCCGCAGGGCCCGCCTACGGGCGGACTGGGTTCCCCCCGGACAAGTTCCAGGGGGAACCACTTCAAACACGCGCTAGCGGTCGACCAGGCGGTCGAACTGCGTCGTCGTGTGGCGCAGATGAGCCACCAGCTCATTGCCGACCTTCGGCTCCTGAGCGTCCGACGGTACGAACAGGATCGAGACCTGCATATGCGGCGGTTCGGCGAACCAGCGCTGCTTGCCCGCCCAGACGAACGGCGAGAGGTTGCGGTTGACCGTTGCCAGGCCGGCGCGGGCGACACCCTTGGCGCGCGGCATCACACCGTGCAGCGCCTTCGGGGCCTCCAGACCCACGCCGTGCGACGTACCGCCGGCGACGACCACCAGCCAGCCGTCGGAGGCGGCCTTCTGCTGGCGGTAGCCGAAGCGGTCCCCCTTGGCGACGCGCGTGACGTCGAGGACGGCGCCGCGGTACTCGGTCGCCTCGTGGTCGCCGAGCCACAGCCGCGTACCCATGCGGGCGCGGAAGCCGGTCTGCGGGAACTGCTGGCGCAGCCGGGCCAGTTCCGCGGCGCGCAGATGGCTGACGAACATGGTGTGCAGCGGCAGCCGGGCCGCGCGCAGCCGGTCCATCCAGCCGATGACCTCCTCGACCGCGTCCGAGCCGTCCGTACGGTCGAGGGGGAGGTGCAGCGCGAAGCCTTCGAGGCGTACGTCCTCGATCGCGGCGTGCAGCAGGCCGAGCTCCTGCTCGTTCACGCCATGGCGCTTCATGGAGCTCATGCATTCGATGACGACGCGCGCGCCCACCAGGGCGTGCACACCGTCGACCGACGAGACGGAACGGATGACGCGATCGGGCAGCGGAACGGGTTCCTCGCCCCGCCGGAAGGGCGTGAGGACGAGGAGATCGCCGCTGAACCAGTCCTTGATCCGGGCCGCTTCGTAGGTGGTGCCGACGGCCAGCATGTCGGAGCCGAAGCGCGAGGCCTCGTCGGCGAGCCGCTCATGGCCGAAGCCGTAGCCATTTCCCTTGCAGACCGGTACAAGTCCGGGGAACTGGTCGATCACGGACTTCTGGTGCGCCCGCCAGCGCGCAGTGTCGACGTAGAGGGAGAGCGCCATGGCCGGCCCGGAACCTTTCTGGTGGCTGCGGTGTATCAGAGACATGTACGAGTTGTGTGAGATTTACGAGACTACGGCCTTGCCCGCGACTGCGGGCCCGTCCGCGGCGTCGTCAGCGGCGCGACATGTAGATGTCGAGCGCCTTGTGGAGCAGCTTGTTGAGTGGGAAGTCCCACTCGCCGACGTACTCCACGGCCTCGCCACCGGTGCCGACCTTGAACTGGATGAGGCCGAAGAGGTGGTCGGTCTCGTCCAGCGAGTCGCTGATGCCGCGCAGGTCATAGACGGTCGCGCCCATCGCGTAGGCGTCGCGCAGCATCCGCCACTGCATGGCATTCGAGGGCCGGACCTCGCGCTTGTGATTGGCGGACGCGCCGTAGGAGTACCAGACATGGCCGCCGACGATCAGCATGGTCGCGGCTGCCACGTTCTCGCCCTCGTGGCGGGCGAAGTAGAGCCGCATCCGGTTGGGGTCCTCGGTGTTCAGGACGGACCACATGCGCTGGAAGTACGAGAGCGGGCGCGGCCTGAAGTGGTCGCGCTCGGCGGTGATTTCGTACAGGCGCTGCCACTCGGCGAGCTCGTCATAGCCGCCTTGGACGACCTCGACACCGGCCTTCTCGGCCTTCTTGATGTTACGCCGCCACAGCTGGTTGAAGCCCTTGAGGACATCGTCCAACGAGCGGTTGGCCAGCGGCACCTGAAAGACATAGCGCGGCTGTACGTCACCGAAGCCGGCGCCGCCGTCCTCGGCCTGCTGCCAGCCCATCTTGCGCAGCCGGTCGGAGACTTCGAAGGCCCGCGGCTCGATGAGCGTCGCTTCGACATCGCGCAGGCGCTTGACGTCCGGATCCTGGATGCCGGACTTGATGGCCGCCGCGTCCCAGCGGCGGATGACCACCGGCGGGCCCATCTTCACGGAGAAGGCGCCCTGTTGCTTGAGGTGCGCGAGCATCGGCTGCAGCCAGTCGGCCAGGTTCGGCGCGTGCCAGTTGATCACCGGGCCTTCGGGCAGATACGCGAGGTAACGCTTGATCTTGGGCAGCTGGCGGTACAACACCAGGCCCGCGCCCACCAGTTCACCGTTCTTGTCGAACCAGCCAAGGTTCTCCGAGCGCCATTCTGTCTTCACGTCAGCCCACGCCGGGACCTGGCAGTGACTTGCCGCGGGCATGCTCTGGATATAGGCCAGATGCTGCTCGCGGCTGATGGTCCTCAGGGTCAGGCTCATGCGGGGGGCTCCTCGGCAGGTGTGTCCCCATGGATACAGGGGCTCCGGCTCTCGCGCCGAAGCCTACTGCGCTGGGGGAGCGCCCCGGATGGCCGAAGGGGAGAGCGCCCCTGTGACGCGCCCTTCCTGGCTGTTCTCTGCCCCCTGCCTGTTCTCTGCCCTAGCCCAGGACCCCGCCGAAGAGTCCGCCGTGCGCCATGCCGAGGAAGAAGCCGACCGCGGCAGCCCCGAGGCCGATGATCAGCACGAAGCGCTCCCGGGTCGTCACCGAGATGTACTGCCCGTACGCGCCGGTGAGGATCCCCACCAGCCCGGCCCATGAACTGAGCAGATGGAGGTCGTGGAACATCGCCGAGATGAAGGAGAGAGCTCCCAGCACCAGCGTCACCGCCATCAGGGTGTCCTGAAGGGGGTGGGGCTGGCCGTCCGTGGCGAAGAGGGAGCCGGAGGACCGACGTCGCATTGCTTGTGCCATAGGGCACCTCCTGCGTACTGGAGCGCGGCGCACCGTAGTGCCGCGCACACCCGATGTGTACAGATTGCGGCTGCTGGGCACTGGATTTCAACCGGGAGGCACTCTGCGGGTAGTCTGTACGGTCTGCGCCGGTTGTCTGCCCATGCCACACACATTCCCCCGGGATTGTCAGTGGCGGCCAGTACCGTCGCTCACGCATCACGACCCTCCTGCCACGGAACGACCGTGGCCGCTGAGTCCAAAGGAGGTGGGTTCCACATGCGTCACTACGAAATGATGGTCATCCTCGACCCCGATCTCGAGGAGCGCGCTGTCTCCCCGCTGATCGAGAACTTCCTCTCCGTCGTCCGTGAGGGCAACGGCAAGGTGGAGAAGGTCGACACCTGGGGCCGTCGTCGTCTCGCTTACGAGATCAAGAAGAAGCCCGAGGGCATCTACTCGGTCATCGACCTGCAGGCCGAGCCTGCGGTCGTCAAGGAGCTCGACCGCCAGATGAACCTGAACGAGTCGGTCCTCCGGACCAAGGTCCTCCGTCCCGAGACCCACTGAGCTTCTAGCTCACAGGTCATCGGGATCGAGTAGCAAGCAGCCAGAAGCAATCCCCGCCGAGAGGTTCACCCATGGCAGGCGAGACCGTCATCACGGTCGTCGGCAATCTCGTCGACGACCCCGAGCTGCGCTTCACCCCCTCCGGTGCGGCGGTCGCGAAGTTCCGTGTCGCGTCCACTCCCCGCATCTTCGACCGTCAGACCAATGAGTGGAAGGACGGCGAAGGCCTGTTCCTCACCTGCTCGGTCTGGCGTCAGGCGGCGGAGAACGTCGCGGAGTCGCTCACGCGAGGCATGCGCGTCGTCGTGCAGGGCCGGCTGAAGCAGCGGTCCTACGAAGACCGCGAGGGCGTCAAGCGCACGGTCTATGAGCTGGACGTCGAGGAAGTCGGCCCCAGCCTCAAGAACGCCACGGCCAAGGTCACGAAGACCACCGGTCGCGGCGGCCAGCAGGGCGGCGGCGGCGGTGGCGGCGGCTGGGGCGGCGGCCCCAGCGGTGGTGGCCAGCAGCAGGGCGGCGGCAGTGCACCTGCCGACGACCCCTGGGCCACCAGCGCGCCGGCCGGCGGCGGTCAGCAGCAGGGCGGCGGGGGTGGCTGGGGCGGAAGCTCCGGCGGCTCTGGCGGCTCCGGCGGTTCTGGTGGTTCTGGCGGCGGCTACTCGGACGAGCCTCCCTTCTAAGGGCAGCTCGTACCCACACTTCTTGATCACACAGGAGACACACCATGGCGAAGCCGCCTGTGCGCAAGCCGAAGAAGAAGGTCTGCGCATTCTGCAAGGACAAGACCGTGTACGTGGACTACAAGGACACGAACATGCTGCGGAAGTTCATTTCCGACCGCGGCAAGATCCGTGCCCGCCGCGTTACCGGCAACTGCACGCAGCATCAGCGTGACGTCGCCACGGCCGTCAAGAACAGCCGTGAGATGGCGCTGCTGCCCTACACGTCCACCGCGCGATAAGGGAAGGGTGACCGACCAATGAAGATCATCCTTACCCACGAGGTCACTGGCCTCGGCACTGCCGGCGACGTCGTTGACGTCAAGGACGGCTACGCTCGCAACTACCTGGTCCCGCGTGGTTTCGCGATCCGCTGGACCAAGGGTGGCGAGAAGGACGTGGCGCAGATCCGCCGCGCCCGCAAGATCCACGAGATCGCGACCATCGAGCAGGCCAATGAGATCAAGGCCAGGCTCGAAGGCGTGAAGGTGCGTCTGGCTGTTCGCTCCGGCGAAGCCGGCCGTCTCTTCGGCTCCGTCACCCCGGCCGACGTCGCCTCGGCGATCAAGGCTGCCGGTGGTCCGGACGTCGACAAGCGTCGCGTGGAGCTCGGTTCGCCGATCAAGACCCTGGGCTCGCACCAGGTGTCTGTGCGTCTGCACCCCGAGGTTGCCGCGAAGCTGGGCGTCGAGGTCATCGCCGCCTAAGCGTTGCGCTTACGCCCGGCAGAGCAGTCTGCTCCGGCTGGGCAGTGTGAAGGGCCGCATCCCTGGGGTGCGGCCCTTCGCTTTGCCCTGTTTCACGTGAAACATCGCCGAATCCGAGAGGCGGCCGCAGTCAGCGCGTCGCGCCGGTGACGATCCAGCGGCCCGAGCGCATGCGCAGCCAGAGCGTCACCATGCGGACCGCCATCATCAGCGTCATCGCGCACCACAGGGCCGTCAGTCCGCCGCCGAAGGCGGGGACGAGCAGGGCGACAGGCGCGAAGACCGCCAGCGTCACCAGCATCGCCCCGGCCAGATAGGGGCCGTCGCCCGCTCCCATCAGTACGCCGTCGAGTATGAACACCACGCCTGCGATCGGCTGGGATATGGCGACCACGAGCAGCGCCGGTAGCAGGGTGTCCCGGACCGCCTGGTCGCTGGTGAACAGCGGGATGAAGAGCGGCCGGAGGGCCACGATGAGGATGCCGAGCACCACGCCGGACGCGATCCCCCACTGCACCATGCGACGGCATGCTTCCCGAGCGCCCTTGGCGTCGTTCGCCCCCAGGTAGCGGCCGATGATCGCCTGCCCGGCGATGGCGATCGCGTCGAGAGCGAAGGCCATCAGGCTCCACAGGGAGAGAACGATCTGGTGGGCGGCGATATTGGTGTCGCCGAGGCGTGCAGCGACGGCCGTGGCGATCATCAGGACGGCGCGCAGCGAGAGCGTACGGACCAGAAGCGGAACACCAGCCTGGGCGCTTGCCCGTATACCCGCGGCGTCGGGGCGCAGGGAGGCGCCGTGAAGACGAGCGCCGCGGATGACCACGACCAGATAGGCGACAGCCATGGCGAACTGGGCGATGACGGTGCCCCAGGCTGAGCCGGCGATGCCGAGGCCCGCGCCGTACACGAGGCCGACGTTGAGCCCCGCGTTCGCGGTGAAGCCGCCGATGGCGACGTAAAGGGGGGTCCTTGTGTCCTGGAGGCCGCGCAGTACGCCGGTGGCAGCCAGCACGATGAGCATGGCGGGGATGGAGAGGCTGGAGATCCGCAGATATGTGGTGGCGTATGGGGCGGCGGTGTCGGAGGCGCCGAAGAGCTGGACGAGCCACGGGGCGGTGGGCAGGGTGACGGCGATGACGGCGACCCCGAGCAGCAGGGCGAGCCAGATACCGTCCATACCCTGCCGGATGGCGGCAGGGAGATCGCCCGCGCCGACGCGGCGTGCGACGGCGGCGGTCGTGGCGTAGGCGAGGAAGACGAAAATGCTCACGGCGGTCATCAGAAGGGCCGCCGCGATGCCGAGTCCGGCGAGTTGCGGGGTGCCGAGATGGCCGACGACTGCACTGTCGACGATCACAAAGAGCGGCTCGGCGACGAGTGCGCCGAAGGCGGGGACGGCGAGCGCGATGATCTCTCGGTCGTGGAGTCGCCCAGGACCCTTCGGCGTCGCGGGAGCCTGTGTCATGACGTCTGCCCAATCTTCCACAGGTAATAGATGCAGCTCATCTGCAGTCCTTACCGATACTCTCGCTGAGGCTTCCTCGTGGTGCCGTTTGTCGCGATCTTGGTCCAGTTGGGAAAGTTTTTCTCCCCCACAGCCGGTGGACGGAAGATTGCCAGGTCAGAGCGAGTGCGGCGAGGTTGCTATGACTTTGTCCACAGTGCTGTCCCCCGGTCCGTGCACAGGTTCTGCAGAGTTCTCCACAGCATCTGGTCCTTCGTCCACATGGCCTGTGGATAACAAGATTGGCGGACGGTGGAGACGGGCCTACCGTGAACCGTTGCCAGACGCGCTGGAAGCGGAGTCGGGCAGCTCATTTTGTCAGTGCCGTGCCGTAGAAAGAGTGGCACGGCGAGGTCCGCGGAGCGGACGGGAGGAGGTGTCCGGTGAGCATTTCCGAACCCTTGGACGATCCATGGGCCGCTGAAGGTCCCGGTGACCGTCTGCCCGTCACCCGTCAGCGTCGCAACGAAAGCCGCGGCGGCCGAGAGGACCAGCATGAGCGGGGCAGGGAGGGCAGCGGCTGGGACGGAAGTTCTCCCGGTTTCGAGCGTGTGCCTCCCCAGGACCTGGACGCCGAGCAGTCCGTCCTCGGCGGAATGCTGCTCTCCAAGGACGCCATCGCCGACGTCGTGGAGATCATCAAGGGCCACGACTTCTACCGTCCGGCCCACGAGACGGTCTTCACGGCGATCCTCGACCTCTATGCCAAGGGCGAACCGGCCGACCCGATCACGATCGCGGCCGAGCTGGTCAAGCGCGGCGAGATCACCCGGGTCGGCGGGGCGCCGTACCTCCACACGCTGGTCCAGTCGGTGCCGACCGCGGCCAACGCCTCGTACTACGCGGAGATCGTCCATGAGCGCGCGGTGCTGCGCAGGCTTGTGGAGGCCGGCACCAAGATCACGCAGATGGGATACGCCGCCGATGGCGATGTCGACGAGATCGTCAACTCTGCCCAGGCCGAGATCTACGCCGTCACCGAGCAACGCACCAGCGAGGATTATCTGCCGCTCGGCGACATCATGGAGGGCGCGCTCGACGAGATCGAGGCGATCGGTTCACGCAGCGGCGAGATGACTGGTGTGCCGACCGGCTTCACCGACTTCGACTCGCTGACCAACGGCCTGCACCCGGGCCAGATGATCGTCATCGCGGCCCGTCCCGCCATGGGTAAGTCGACACTGGCGCTGGACTTCGCCCGCGCCTGTTCGATCAAGAACAACCTGCCGAGCGTGATCTTCTCCCTGGAAATGGGGCGCAATGAGATCGCGATGCGCCTGCTCTCCGCCGAGGCGCGGGTGGCACTGCACCACATGCGCTCCGGAACGATGACTGACGAGGACTGGACCCGGCTGGCGCGCCGGATGCCGGACATCTCCCAGGCCCCGCTGTACATCGACGACTCCCCGAACCTCTCGATGATGGAGATCCGGGCGAAGTGCCGACGGCTCAAGCAGCGCAACGGTCTGAAGCTGGTCGTCATCGACTACCTCCAGCTGATGCAGTCCGGCGGCTCGAAGCGCGCCGAGAGCCGACAGCAGGAGGTCTCGGACATGTCCCGAAACCTCAAGCTGCTGGCCAAGGAGCTGGAGCTCCCGGTGATCGCGCTGTCGCAGCTGAACCGTGGGCCCGAGCAGCGTACGGACAAGAAGCCGATGGTCTCCGACCTGCGTGAATCGGGCTCCATCGAGCAGGATGCGGACATGGTCATCCTGCTGCACCGTGAGGACGCGTACGAGAAGGAGTCGCCGCGCGCGGGCGAGGCGGACCTGATCGTGGCCAAGCACCGTAATGGTCCGACGGCGACCATCACCGTCGCCTTTCAGGGGCACTACTCACGCTTCGTGGACATGGCACAGACCTGAGCCGTCCGTATGTAGGGTCTCAAATTTCGCGGCACAATCTCAGCTCCAATGGCACATCGGTGGCACTTATGCCGTCTTCGTGAGACTTGCTGGTCGGGGTTCTCACCCTTTCGGGTGGTGGAGGCTCTAGCCCATTCCGCCCAACGATATGGCGCTGACACTCTTGGCTACACGGGCCACGCCCGTGGGCTGGGGGTGTGCGATGGGCAGTGCCACTGCGACGGTGAGCGTTCGTCGGCAGCATGGTCCTCTCATGGAGGACCGGGAGTGGAATCGGTGCCCATCGGTCTCCTGCAGTCGGCTTGCCCCTGGCGGACGTTCCGCTGGTACAAGGGGCAGAAGCACTACTCGGGTACCTACTGGTCGTCGACGATGCGCGACCACGTGATCCACGAGTCGCGCCTGGAACTGACCCGATTGCTCCTCGCCGCCCAGCGCCGAGAACGCGCCCGCATCCGCAGCGAGAAGGGCATCCGCTGGGGCCGCCCCCGCACCCAAGCAGCCTGATCACCCCAACCGGCGCACCCTCACGGACAACGCACTAGCTGGAAGGGGTTGCCTTCTTCCCTCGCGATACGGTGCTGCCATGTCTCGATCAGTCGAAACCGGATCAGTCTTGTCTCCCGTCACCGCGGACGACGTCGACCTTGCCGTGCGGCTCGCCGTGGGCATCCTTCGGGACGTACCCCCGGAGGGGTGGGGCGGTAAGGCCGGTTCGCTGGAGTGGGACTGCTGGGAGACCGTCGAGCACCTCGCCGACAACCTGGTCTACTACGCCGTGCAGCTGGGGCCGCAGAGCCCGCCGCTGGACACCCATGTGCCTTTCGCGATGAGCCAGAAGAGGCCTGGCGGGCCTACGAACTTCCTCTTCGCGGACCGTGATGCGGGTCCGGCCGGCCTGGTGCAGGTGCTGGAGGCGAGCGGCGCGCTGCTGGTCGCCATGGTGCGTACCACGCCGCCCCGGGTCCGCGCCCACCACGCCGCCGGGGTGTCGGACCCCGAAGGCTTCGCGGCGATGGGGGTGATGGAGACGCTGGTGCACATGCACGATCTGGCGGAAGGCTTCGGGCTTGCCTGGACCCCGCCCTCCGCTCTCTGCTCGCGGGTGCTCGCCCGTCTGTTTCCAGAGGCTCCGGGCGGCGCGGATCCCTGGCTCACCCTGTTGTGGGCCACCGGCCGCACCGAACTGCCGGGGCACCCTCGTCTCACCACGTGGCGCTGGGACAGCACACCGCGGTCATAGGAGCGGACCGGCTTCAGCCGCCGCCAGGCTGATGATCGTGCCCTTACCGCGGCGAGAGCGCACCGGGCCACCCGTCCCAACCGGCAACCCGGCGAACCTATGCGGTCACGGCACTAGATAGCTGCGGAACCGTGGTCAGTGCCCGAGGAAATGACATGACCGTGAGACAGAAGGCATGCCAACGGTCGTGAGACACCGCGAGAAACCGCAGGTCGAAGCATCGGGCTATGCCACGAGCGGCGAGATCCTACACGTAGCGGCTAATCAGGTCGACGCGGCGGTCTCGCACCGGTAGACCTGCCCCATGACCCCACCCTTCGAAGAACTGCTTCCGAGTACGCAGCGGGCCCTTCTGCACCGTATTGCCGTCGCCCAGGCGGAAGGGCGCACGCCCTCCTACGTCGGCGCCGTGCAGCGCGACGGACAGCTGGTCTGGACGGGCTCCCGCACTTCGGTTGACGGACATGGGCCGGATGCCGACACCCAGTACCGCATTGGCTCGATCACCAAGACCTTCACGGCCGTTTTGGTGCTGCGGCTGCGCGATGAGGGCCTGCTCGATCTGAACGACCCCCTCGAGAAGCACCTCCCGGGCACGGGCGTCGGCGAGGTGACCATTGCCCAGCTCCTCGGCCACAGCGCCGGTCTGGGGGCCGAGGCTCCCGCGCCGTGGTGGGAGCGGACGCCGGGCTCGCTCCGGCCCGAACTCGCCGATGTCCTCGGCGAACAGCCGCGGATGCATCCTGCCGGCCGACGCCACCACTACTCCAACCTCGGCTATACGCTGCTCGGTTCCCTGATCGAGGCGGTGCGCGGGGCCTCCTGGGAGGAGGTGCTGCGGCGCGAGATCCTTGAACCGCTCGTCATGGACCGTACAAGCGCACAGGCCCGCGCACCGCATGCGGGTGGCTGGGCGGTGCACCCCTGGGCCGATGTGATGCTGCCCGAGCCCGCCGAGGATCTCGGTCTGATGGCTCCCGCCGGACAGCTCTGGTCGACCGCCGCCGACCTCTGCCGTTTCGCCGCGTTTCTCGCCGAGGGTGACGAGCGCGTGCTGAGCGCCGCGTCCGTGCGGGAGTTGCGTACCCCGTCGGCGCCACCGGAGAGCGACGAGTGGGACAGCGGGTACGGGCTGGGGATGCAGCTCGTACGGAGGGGCGGACGCACGCTGGTGGGGCATACCGGCTCACTGCCCGGCTTCCTCGCCGCGCTCTGGGTGAGTGTGGAGGAAGGGATTGCCGCCGTCGCGCTCTGCAACGCCACCTCCGGTCCGTTGAACGGGACGGTCGCCGCCGATCTCGTACGGATTGTGGCCGACGCCGAGCCGCGTATCCCCGAGCCCTGGCGACCGCTGCCGGAAGTGGACCAGTCGCTGCTGGAGCTCACCGGCCCCTGGTACTGGGGGACGCAGGCCTGTGGTCTGCGCCTTGTCGCCGACCGGGGCGTACAACTGGAGCCGCTCCGGGGCGGCGGCCGAGGGTCGCGATTCGTCGCGCGGGCGGACGGGAGCTGGACTGGCCTCGACGGTTACTACGCGGGGGAGACGCTACGGGTGGTGCGCGGGGAGGACGGCTCGGTGAGCCATCTCGACCTGGGGTCATTCGTCTTCACCCGTGAGCCGTATGGGCCGGGGGCGGCGGTTCCGGGCGGTGTCGACCCCGAAGGCTGGCGCGGGCTGTGATGTTTCACGTGAAACATGGCGATGCGGGTCAGATGCCCGTCTGGTGCAAATGCCCAAGCGGTTCGAATGCCCAAGCGGTTCAGATGCTCATTTTGAAGCCGACGTGCGATGCGCCGAAGCCGAGGCGCTCGTAGAACTGGTGTGCCTCTGTGCGGCTGGCGTCCGAGGTCAGCTGGACCAGCTGGCAGTTCTGGCGGCGTGACTCATCGATGGCCCATTCGATGAGCCGGGTGCCGAGGCCGCTGCCGCGCTCGTCGGCGTGGATCCGTACGCCTTCAATGATCGAGCGCGTGGAGCCGCGGCGGGACAGCCCAGCAATGATGGTGAGTTGCAGGGTGCCGACGACCCGATTCCCGAGTACGGCGACAACCTGGTGCTGACGGGGGTCCTTGGCCAGCTGTTCGAAGGCGGCGGTGTACGGGATGAGGTCGTCCGGCGACTCGCGCTGAGTGCCCAGCGGGTCGTCGGCGAGCATCGCCACGATCGCCGGGAGGTCTTCGAGCAGCGCGGGCCGTATTTCCAGATCACTCATGATCCACAGATTACGCGGGGACCCGTAGTTCCTCGACAGCCGTCACCAGCGGGGCCAGCTCGGGGTTCTTGGCGGCTTCGTCGAGGGCCTCGCGCAGGGCCTTGTCATTGGTCGGCCGTGCCTCGCCGAGCAGTTGCAGGCCTGCTTCCGTGACGTCGGTGTAGATGCCGCGCCGGTCGGTGTCGCAGAGGTACCGGGTCAGCAGGCCCCGGTCTTCGAGGCGGGTGACCAGACGAGTGGTGGCGCTCTGGCTGAGCACGACGGCGTCGGCGACCTGCTTCATCTGGAGATGACCGCCGGGGCCGCTGTGCTGGCGGCTGAGAACGTCGAGGAGCGAGTACTCGCGCACGCTCAAGCCGTGCCCGGACTCCAGGGCCCGTTCGATATGGGCCTCGATCTTCCCGTGAAGCAGCGAGAGCGCGCACCAGCCTTGCGAGAGGGCGGTGAGTGCGGGGTCGGTCGCGGTCATGTGTTCCTCCTCCGTGCCGGAGCGGCTCCTACCAGGATAGGCGACGAGCGCAATAGCCCGCTCTTGCATTTAGTCGGCGTCTGCAATTATTGTGAACGCTCGTAAGGTGCAATAGCAATCGTCTTGGAAGGTTCCCTCATGCCACTCGCGCTCCTGGCCCTCGCCATCGGGGCTTTCGGTATCGGTACCACTGAATTCGTGATCATGGGCTTGCTGCCCGAGGTCGCCGCGGACTTCGGGGTCTCGATCCCCATGGCGGGGTATCTGGTCACCGGTTACGCGCTCGGGGTAGTCTTGGGCGCTCCGCTGATGACCGTCCTGGGCACCCGGATCTCGCGCAAGCGGATGCTGATGCTGCTGATGGGCCTGTTCATCGCCGGGAATCTGCTCTCGGCGGTGGCGCCGGTGTTCGGGGTGATGCTGGCCGGACGGGTGGTGGCCTCGCTGGCGCACGGCGCGTTCTTCGGCATCGGCTCGGTCGTCGCCGCCGATCTCGTCGCCCCGGAGAAGAAAGCCGGTGCGATCGCGATGATGTTCACCGGCCTGACCGTTGCCAACGTCGTCGGCGTCCCGCTGGGCACGTACATCGGTCAGAGCGCCGGTTGGCGTGTGACCTTCACGGTCGTCGCCGCCCTCGGTGTCATCGGCCTGTTCGGCATAGCGAAGCTCGTCCCCGACATGCCCAAGACCGAAGGCGTACGGCTGCGCCACGAGCTGGCGGCCTTCCGCAATACGCAGGTGCTGCTCGCCATGGCGATGACCGTCCTCGGCTTCGGCGGAGTGTTCGCCGCGATCACCTACATCACACCGATGATGACCGAGGTCACCGGCTTCGCCGACGCCTCCGTCACCTGGCTGCTCGTGCTGTTCGGCCTGGGTATGGTCGTCGGCAACCTCGTCGGCGGCAGGCTCGCCGACCGGGCTCTGATGCCGTTGCTGTACGTGTCCCTGGGCGCCCTCGCCGTGGTGCTCGCGCTGTTCACCCTCACCGCCCACAACAAGATCACGGCTGCCGTCACGATCGTCCTGATCGGCGCACTGGGCTTCGCGACCGTCCCACCGCTCCAGAAGCGGGTCCTGGACCAGGCCGCCGGCGCCCCCACGCTCGCGTCCGCCGTCAACATCGGCGCCTTCAACCTCGGCAATGCCCTCTCGGCGTGGCTCGGCGGCATCGTCATCGCCGCCGGACTCGGCTACACCGCCCCCAACTGGGTCGGCGCGGCCCTGGCCGCCTCGGCCCTCGCCCTGGCGGTGCTCTCCCACCAGCTCGAACGCCGCACCGCAGGCCGCGTCATCGCCGCCTCCACCCCTGGAGCAGCCGCTGTTCCTGAGGCTGCTGTTGTTCGCTAGCCCGCCGCGACCGTCAGGGGAGCGAAGCGGCGGGTCCAGTCGCCCGGGAGTGCCGGGACGCCGTAGGCCATCACCGCGTTGAAGGCGATCGGCCCCAGGCCGTTCGTCTTCGCCCAAGTGAGGAGCTCCTCGTGGCGTACGTCGATGTCGGTGCGGAGCGGGCGGTCCGTGCCCGCCGCCAGCGAGGTGATCAGGGCCTTTGCCGTCTCCGTGTCCCGGGCGATCAGCGGGCCGACGACCTGCGTGGCCATGTTTGGCCACGCCGCCGCATACCCCGTCAGTACACCGTCCTCCTCCGCAACCCGGAACTGATCCGCGAAGGCGGGCAGGCGCGTGATCACATGGGTGCGGTCCACACCGAAGACCTCGCTGTCCAGGCGCAGGACGGCCGGGAGGTCCTCGGCGGTTGCCGGGCGGATGGTCACCGCTGCGGTGGCCGCCGCCGAGGTGGCCGGACCCGGGGCGCGGAAGTGGCCGCAGACCATTTCGGCTCGGCCGACGTTCTCGAAGCCCAGCTCCTCATAGAGCGGCTGCCCGTTCGGGGTGGCATGCAGGGTGACCGGCGTGTCCCCGGCCTCCTCCAGTACGTGCCTCATCAGACGCCGTCCGACGCCCTGCCGGGCGTACCGCTCGGCAACGAGCATCATGCCGATCGCGGCGAGCCCGGGGCCGTACGAGGTCAGTACGCAGGCAGTCACCAGTCCCTTGCCCGACGGGTCGTCGATGCCATATCCCGCTCCCGCCGTCAGGAGCAGACCCCATTTGTGTTCCTCGCGCGGCCAGCCGCGGTCCTCGGAGAGATCGGCGCAGGAAATGAGGTCGTCCGTTGTCAGCCGCCGGATGGGCAGCTGGGAGAAAGCTGTCGGCATACGGGTCAGGCTGTCTGACGCAGCGATCGTTCGTCCAGTGCTTTCTTAGAAGTGGCGGAGGCGCGCAACCGGTGACCGCGCTTCGTCAGGCCCCATGGCTTGAGTACGGAGATGCCCGTCATGAAGACGTACGCGGTCAGGGAGACGATCGGGCCCATCACCAGGTCCCGTGGTTCGGCCGGCGGGGCGCCCGACGCGACGGTGTCGACCGCGTTGTTGACCCCCGGACGCAACGCGAAGACGGAGGCGGTGATGGTGGCGAGGGTCAGCCAGAACTTCGTATACACCCAGCGGTGCCTGGCCAGGCCCCATGTGGTTCCGAGGGACAGCGCCAGCCCGCTGAGCAGCGTCAGCACAGCGACCGGAAGGACCAGCCAGTCGGTGAAGACCTTCATCGAACGGCAGGCGGCCTCAATCATGGCTCCCGACCCTGTGGTGATCGCCGTAAGCCCAAGCGCGAGCAGCCCGAGTGTGAGCCCGAGCCAGCCGGCGGCGACGGTGACATGGACGACGAGGATGGCCCGGCGAGTGGGGCGCTTGAGTGGTTTCACGTGAAACACGGTGCCGGGCGGGGCGGTCGTCCCGCGTCTGACAGCAGGAGTAATCGCCAGTACTAGCCTCGGCGTACAGGGCGTTCCGCGGGCACTGGTGGCGTCTCCAACGCTCTGGTGCACCGCGCCCGCCCCTGTGGACCTGTGACGTCCCGCGCCTCGGGCTCAGGCCCGCCCGGCGTCAGCCCAGGTCCGGCGCGTGCATCGCCCGTACCCCTTCGATATTGCCGTCCAGATAGTGCCGCAGCGACAGCGGTACGAGATGGACGGCGGCGATCCCGACCCGGCTGAACGGCACCCGTACGATCTCGTAATCCCCGCAGGGATCCTCGATCTCCGGGCCGTGCCGCCGCGAGGGGTCCATGGACTCCAGTCGGCAGACGAAGAAGTGCTGCACCTTCACCCCCGTCACACCGCCGTCAGTGATGTGTTCGACAGTGTCGACGAAGCACGGAACCACATCCGTGATCTTGGCGCCGAGCTCCTCGTCCACCTCCCTGTGCAGGGCGTCGACGACGGTGGCGTCCTCGGGCTCGACCCCGCCGCCGGGCGTGAGCCAGTACGGATCCACCCCGGGCTTGGTGCGCTTGATCAGGACGAGGTCATTGCCGTCCAGCAGAATGGCGCGTGCGGTGCGTTTGACCACCGGTCGTTCGGTCATGGCAAGAGCGTGGCCCACGCCGCGCGTTCTGAAACTCCTCTCCGCCCCGCAGTCCTGTCGCTCCCGCCGTCACCAGTCGACGGCAGCACGCAGCAGTACCTCGTGCGCCCGCGCGATGTGCGGGAGGGCGAGCGTGCCAGTACGTACGACCAGAAAGTACGTACGCAGTGGGGGCACCGGAGGATCGAGCAGCGCCACCACCCGCCCGAGCCGTAAGGCGTCCTCGCACAGATACCGGGGCAGCACGGCGAGCCCGGCGCCGGAGGCCGCGGTCTCCAGGACGGCCCGCAGATCGGGGGCTATGACGGCCCCCGCCGCGGCCGGAGGGGAATCGAAGACGGCGGACCAGTAGCGCGACACCAGCGGCAGCGACTCGTGCACCTCCACGACCGGCAGCTGCTCCAGCACCACGTGCCCCTTGCGCAGTACGCCGGCACCCAGCCGCGCCGCCCAGCGCGGGGCGGCCACCAGGACGTGTTCCTCGTCGCAGAGGGGAGTTGCGGTGAGCAGCCCGCCGCGCGGCCGGGCCGTGGTGATGGCCAGATCATGGTGTCCGGCGGCCAGGCCCTCCAGTGTCTCCTCGGCGTTCCCGAACGAGGCGCGCAGTGCCAGTCCCCGCGAGATCAGCGGAGTGAGGGCGGGCAGGGCGCGAACTGAGGTGAACTCCGGGGGGCCGGCCAGATGCAGGGTGCGCGTTCCCGCTTCCTCGTCCAGGCCGGTCTCGGCGATCTCCACCAGGGCATCCAGATGCGGGGCTGCCCGGTGCGCGAGCTCGTCGCCGATGGTCGTGGGAGTCACGCCACGCGCCTGGCGCAGGAACAGGGGGCGGCCCAGCTGTCGCTCCAGCGTGCGTATCTGTCCGGTGACCGCGGGCTGGGAGAGCCCGAGCAGGGCGGCGGCGCGGGTGAAGGAGCCGGCCCGGTGCACCGTGACGAACGTGCGCAGCAGGGCCAGATCCATGTCATGCCCCTCCCGGCCCGATGGTGTCCGCCAGGCAATGCCTCTCCGGACCAGGCATTGCCTGCTCGGACCAGGCAATGTCTCCCGGAACCGCCTGCGAACTCGGGCCACTATAAATACGTCGATAGGTCGCTGTCGCTACTGTGATTGGACACTGACGGAGAGTCAACTAGCCTTGGTCACACGGTTCTTCGCGCGTGGAACCGGGGCGGTCCGAGCCATGAGGGGGGAGGCTCGGGCCGCCCGTCGTATGTACGAGCGCTTACGCGCGCCGACGTACACCGGCGTACACCCTGGCCTACTGACCGTGTTCAGCCGCCTCGTCCAGCGCCCGCAGTACGTCCGCCACCAGGTCATCGGCGTCCTCGGCGCCCACCGAGAACCGGATGAACCCCTCCGGCACGTTGTCGCCGCCCCAGCGTCTGCGCCGTTCCGCGCTGGAGCGCACCCCGCCGAAGCTGGTCGCGTCGTCCACCAGCCGCAGGCTGTCGAGGAAGCGTTCCGCGTGCCCGCGGTCCGGCAGCACGAAGGAGACCACCGAGCCGAAGCGCCGCATCTGCGCCGAGGCGGTCTTGTGCGACGGGTCGGTCACCAGCCCCGGATAGCGCAGCCCGGTAACCTCGCCCCGGCTTGCCTCACCGCGCCTGCTCAGCGCCTCCGCGAGCGCCAGCGCGTTCGCGCACTGCCGCTCGTTCCGCAGGTGCAGCGTGGCCAGGGAGCGGTGTGCGAGCCATGCCTCCATCGGGCCGGGTATCGCCCCGGCGAGCTTGCGCCAGCGCCGTACACCCGCCGCCAGCTCCGTATCGCGGCAGGTCACATGGCCGAGCAGGATGTCTCCGTGCCCGGTCATGCCCTTGGTGTCGCTGGCCACCGAGAAGTCGGCGCCCAGCTCCAGCGGGCGCTGCCCGAGCGGCGTCGCGAGGGTGTTGTCGCACGCGACCAGCGCGCCGGCCGCGTGCGCCGCCCGCGCCAGCCGCCGTACGTCGCACACGTCGAGCCCCGGATTGGACGGCGTCTCGATCCACAGCAGCCGCGCTCCGTCCAGGACGGACAGCTGCGCGTCGCCGCCGGTGGGCGCGGTCCGCACCTCGACGCCGTACGCCTCCAGCTGCTCGCGCACCAGGAGCAGCGCCTGGTAGCCGTCGTCCGGCAGTACCACGGCGTCCCCGGCCTTCAACTGCGAGAACAGCACGCCCGACACCGCCGCCATGCCCGAGGCGAAGGCCACGGTCTCGACGGACTCCCCCGGCGCCTCGAGCTCGCCGATCGCCCGCTCCAGCAGCGTCCAGGTCGGGTTGGAGTCCCTTCCATAGGTGTACGGCCCGGTGGGCTCGCCGGGCAGGTGAAAGTGCGCCGCGAAGACGGGACCCGGCAGCGTCGGTTCGTACTTCACAGGCTCGGGCAGGCCCACCCGTACGGCTCTGGTGCCATCCCCCACTCTCATGCCACTCATGTCACTCATGCCGAGACCTTCATTCCTTGTCAGGCAGGGCTACGTTGAGCGCCCACGAAACGATCGAGATGATCAGACCGCCGAGCACGGCGGTCCCGAAGCCCTCGACATGGAAGTTCAGATCGAACTGGTCGGCCAGCCAGGAGGTCAGCAGCAGCATCAGGGCGTTGATCACCAGTGTGATCAGCCCCAGGGTGAGGATGAACAGCGGCAGCGTGAGCAGTTTGACGACCGGCTTGACGACAAAGTTGACAAGGCCGAACAGGAGAGCCACCAGGGCCAGCGTCAACGCCTTCTTGCCGGTGCCCCCGCCGCCGAGCGTGATGTCCTGGAGCAGCCAGATGGCCACCCCCAGGGCACCCGCGTTCGCGATCGTCTTGACTAGAAAATTCATCATGTGTCTGATCGTGGCAGACATGATCGGACCAAGGCAGGGGCGGACGGGCGATGAAAGCATTCCGACTGGACGAGCTGGAGGCGGAACGCGCCGCCAACGACGGCGCGTATCTGCAATTCCTGCGCGAGCGGAACATGTCGGTAGGGCTGTACGCGCTGGACGCCGGTCAGCTCGACCCTCAGCTGCCGCACCACCAGGACGAGGTGTACTTCGTTGTCAGCGGCCGGGCCGCCATCACGGTGGGGATGGAAACGACGCAGGTCGGGCGGGGGAGCGTGATCTATGTCCCGGCCGGAGTACCGCACAAGTTCCACCACATCGCCGAGTCTCTGCGCGTGATGGTGGTCTTCTCTCCGCCTGAAAGCTGAACGCGACCCTGAGGGGACCTTAGGGTCCGGTCAGGGGAGTTCAAGGGATCGGGGGCCCCCGCCGACCCCCTTCTCCCGCCTAGCATCGAAGCCATGAGCTCGGAGAAGTTCACCGAAGGGCTCTGAACAGTTCAGGCATTAGGAACATTCAAGACATTCTTGATATTCAGGAAGTTCAGAGAAGCGAGGTCCAGGACGATGGCGGTGCGCGAGCTGTACGCGGGAATGCCGTGGTGGTTGAAGTGGGTCGCGGTGCCCGGCATCGCCCTGTTCGTATTCGGTGGGACGATTCTCACCATCGCGGGTGTGGTGATCGGGCTGCTCTTCAAGGCCCTGATCTTTGTCGCGCTCGTCGGCGGACTGATCTTCGTCGTACGGAAGTTCATGACGTCATCGAGCTCGCGCGGCGACTGGTGACGGGCGACGGGCGTCCGTACGTGCGTTAACCCGGCAGAGGGAATGCCCTGACAAAGTCCCGGCTCCGGGCACGAGCCGGCATTACTGTGGCAAGCCGCTGCCGCCCCTTGGGAATGACGCGCGGTGGGCGGCGCGGGGGCGGCCCCCGCAGACGGGTGTGCAGCCCGTCTCCACGCCTGGGGGTGATGACCTTTGGCCACGGCTACGAAGACCACTGCCCCTACCCTGATCAATTCGGTACAGCGGGCGCTGAGGCTGCTGGAGGCCGTGGGGTCCCACCAGGACGGGGCGCCCGCGAAGCAGCTCGCGCGCGAGGCGGGACTTCCCCTGCCCACCGCGTACCACCTGCTGCGGACGCTGTCGCACGAGCACTATCTACGGCGTGAGAAGGGCGTTTTCGTACTGGGCGACGCGGTCGGGCGGCTCGCCTTGGGCGGCGCCCAGCAGGAACGGCGCAGCCGGCTGCAGGACGCGCTGGCGCACTGGCGGGACGCGCTCGGCGTCCCGGTCTACTTCGCGGTCTACCGCGAGGGCGAGATCGAATTCGTCGCTGTCGCGGACAGCCCGTACGCCCCCGCCGTGCCGGAGTGGGCGGACTTCCGCGCGACAGGGCACGCCCACGCGCTCGGCCAGTGCCTGCTGAGCCAGCTCGACGAGCGGGCACGCCGCGACCACCTGGACCGTCACCCGGTGCAGGACGTCACGCCGTACTCCGTACGCGACCCGCACACGCTCCTCGGGCGGCTCGCTTCGATGGAGCGGATGCAACCGGTCGTGGAGCGACAGCAGTACGCGCTCGGCACGGTCTGTGCCGCCATCCCGATCACGGCCGGATCCGGTGCTGCGGCGATGGCCATTTCCCTCCCTCTGCACCAGGAAAAGCGCTTGCTGCCCGCAGTCGAGCAGCTGCGCAAGGGAGTCGGAGGAGTTCTCAGCTCGCTCGCGTTCTCTATCAGTATCTGAAAAATCACTCCTTGTGATCCTCTAACGGCTCCACCACGATGGTGTCAAGAGGGTCATGGGGATCATTCCTGGCCGTCTTGAGCGGATTTCCCTTCACTGCTTCATTCACTGGGGGTACATGATGCGAGAGTCGGTCAAGGCCGGGGTCGTGATGAGCTTCGTCGTCTCCGAGGAGTTGTCCTTCCTGGTTCCGGTGGAGATCCAGTACCAGTCGGGTGAGCCCTACGCGGTACGGATGACCTTCCACCTGCCTGGCGACCCGCCCCTGATCTGGGTCTTCGGCCGTGAGTTGCTGTTCGACGGCATCCATCGGCCGAGCGGGGAGGGCGATGTGCGCATCGCGCCGATCGTGCCGAGCACGCCTACGTCGCCTGCCGGGCCCGAGGGGCTGCCCGATGTCGGCATCACGCTTCAGGTCGGCCGCGAACGGGCGCTGTTCAGGGCGAGCGCGGCGCCGCTGCTGGTGTTCCTCGACCGCACCGACGAGCTTGTGCCGCTGGGGCAGGAGAGCGCGTACGGTCGTTTCGACTCGCGTCTGGAGGAGGCGCTCGGGCGCATCCTGGCCGAGGAGAATGCCGGCTGAGCGCTACTTCTTGCGGCGGCGGCCTCTGCCTCGTACCGGCGACGGTGACGGTGACGGCGAGGGTGGCGATCCGGGCGACGCGGCAGACGCGGGCGACGGACCGGATGTTCCCAGCGTCGCCGCTGCAGGGGTTCCCGGGCGGTCCGCGGAGACCACCAGCGCCGCGAGCGCCGTCGTCACCGGCACCGAGGCGACCAGACCGATCGACCCGACCAGCGTCCGTACGATCTCCTCCGCCACCAGCTCGCTGTTGGCCACCGACCCCACACTGCTCTGCGCGATCGAGAACAGCAGCAGCAACGGCAAGGCCGCGCCCGCGTAAGCCAGTACGAGGGTATTGACGACGGACGCGATATGGTCGCGGCCGATCCGGATGGCGGCCCGGTAAAGCGCGCGCGGCCCCATGCTCGGGTCCGCCTGGTGCAGCTCCCAGACCGCCGAGGTCTGGGTCACCGTCACATCGTCGAGTACGCCGAGCGAGCCGATGATGACACCGGCCAGCAGCAGACCGCTCATGTCGATGTCCGGATACAGGCCGTGGATCAGGCCCGTGTTGTCGTCGGTGTTGCCGGTCAGGCTCGCCCAGCCGATGAAGAGCGAGCCGAGCAGCCCGATCAGCAGCAGTGAGATCAGCGTGCCGAGGACCGCGACCGAGGTGCGCGCGGTGATTCCATGGCAGGCGTAGAGCGCGATCAGCATGATGGCGCTTGCCCCGATCACCGCCACGACCAGCGGATTCGAGCCTTGCAGGATCGCGGGCAGGATGAACAGGGTCAGTACGGCGAAGGAGATGGCGAGCGCGACCAGCGCCATCAGGCCGCGCATTCGTCCCACCAGCACCACCGTCAGCGCGAAGATCCCGGCCAGCAGCGCCATGGGGAGCTTCCGGTTCACATCGGTCACGGAGTACTGGAGATCGCGGGGCGCATCGGGCGCGTACGCCACCACCACGCCCTGGCCCTCGCCCAGCTGCCGTGGCGCGTCCGGCTGGATGACCTCGGTGAAGGTACGGCCCTTCTCCTTGCCGCTGGTGACCTCGATGGTCGCCCTCTTGCAGCTGCCCTGCTGGGCGTTGACCGCCTCGCGGCCCTCGGGCGTGGACGTGTCGCCGGTCGGCGGGACCTGCGCCGCGTTGACGTCCTTGCAGTTGACCTTCTCGACCTTCACCACCTCGCCCTGCTCGGTCTGCCGGTCGAAACCGACACCGGTGCGCTCATGGCCGGGCGCGCCGCCCGGCCAGAGCACGAGAAGGCCCACGACGACCGCCGCGGCGAACGGAATCACCACGGCCGCGATGACCCTGCGAAGGTGCTGGGAGACGGGCGCGGCGGGCCCATGGCTGTGCGTATGGCCGTGCGGCTCGGGCGTCTGCTGCGATGAGGTCACCGACCGATCATCGCAAGAACGAGAGGGGCCCTCTGGTCAGCGCGCCAGAAATGACGCTAGCGTAATGGCACCTTTGCACACGCGGGAGCTCGGAGCACCGGGCTGAGAGGGCGCTGACCTCCGTACATACAGATGTACGTACGGAAGCCGCTGCGTCGACCGCCGAACCTGTTACCGGATAATGCCGGCGTAGGGAGTAGGTCTCATGACCGTATCGGACGCACGCACGCCTGCCCACGAACCGCTCGAAGAGCGCGAATTGGGTGAACCGGGTCAATCAGGCGAACCTGGTGGATCTGGAGCATCTGGCGGATCTGGCGGGAAGTCCATCGGCTGGCACAAGGGGTACGTCGAGGGCTCACGCCCCGACCTCCGGGTGCCGGTGCGACTGGTGCACCTCACCAACGGCAAGGACGTGACGCTGTACGACACGTCCGGCCCGTACACCGACCCCACCGTCGAGACCGATGTCCGCCGCGGCCTGCCGCCGCTGCGGGAGAACTGGGTCATCGGCCGCGGCGACACCGAGGAGTACGCGGGCCGCCCGGTCCGCCCCGAGGACGACGGGATCAAGCACACCTCGCCGCGCGGCGGGCTGCGCAATCTCGACGCGGTCTTCCCCGGCCGCCCGCGCCAGCCCCGCCGGGGGCGCGAGGGGCAGGCGGTGACGCAGCTCGCGTACGCCCGCCGGGGCGAGATCACCCCGGAGATGGAGTACGTCGCGATCCGCGAGAACGTCTCCCCCGAGGTCGTACGCGAGGAGATCGCGGCCGGGCGGGCCGTACTGCCCGCCAACGTCAACCACCCCGAGATCGAGCCGATGATCATCGGCAAGCGGTTCCTGGTGAAGGTCAATGCCAACATCGGCAACTCGGCGGTCACGTCCTCCATCGAGGAGGAGGTGGACAAGATGACCTGGGCCACCAAGTGGGGCGCGGACACGGTCATGGACCTCTCCACCGGCCGCAATATCCACACCACCCGCGAGTGGGTGCTGCGCAACTCCCCCGTGCCGATCGGCACCGTGCCGCTCTATCAGGCGCTGGAGAAGGTCGACGGCAGGGCCGAGGAGCTGACCTGGGACGTCTACAAGGACACGGTCATCGAACAGGCCGAGCAGGGCGTCGACTACATGACGGTCCACGCGGGTGTGCTGCTGCGGTACGTCCCGCTGACCGCCCGCCGCAAGACCGGCATCGTCTCGCGCGGCGGCTCGATCATGGCGGCCTGGTGCCTGGCGCACCACAAGGAGTCGTTCCTGTATGAGAACTTCGAGGAGCTGTGCGAGATCCTCGCCTCGTACGACGTGACGTACTCCCTCGGCGACGGCCTACGGCCGGGCTCGATCGCGGACGCCAACGACGAGGCGCAGTTCGCGGAGTTGCGCACGCTGGGGGAACTCAACACGATCGCCAAGCGTTTTCAGGTACAGACGATGATCGAAGGCCCCGGTCACGTCCCGATGCACAAGATCAAGGAGAACATCGACCTCCAGCAGGAAATCTGCGAGGAGGCCCCCTTCTATACGCTCGGCCCGCTCACCACGGACGTGGCCCCGGCGTATGACCACATCACCTCCGGCATCGGGGCGGCGATGATCGCCTGGTGGGGCACTGCGATGCTCTGCTACGTCACGCCCAAGGAGCACTTGGGCCTGCCCGACCGCGACGACGTGAAGACCGGCGTCATCACGTACAAGATCGCGGCGCATGCGGCGGACCTGGCCAAGGGGCATGCGGGCGCGCAGGACTGGGACGACGCGCTGTCAGACGCGCGATTTGAGTTCCGGTGGGAGGACCAGTTCAATCTGGCCCTCGACCCGGACACGGCACGGCAGTTCCACGACGAGACGCTCCCGGCCGAGCCGGCGAAGACCGCGCACTTCTGCTCGATGTGCGGTCCAAAATTCTGTTCGATGAAGATCTCGCAAGACATCCGGCGGCAGCACGGCGGCTCGCAGGAGGAGATCGAAGCGGGCATGGAGGAGAAGTCGAAGGAGTTCGCCGCGGCGGGAAACCGGGTCTATCTGCCAATCGCGGACTGAGTCCGGCTGACCGGACTGAGCCCGGCTGACCCGGACAGTCCCGGGCCGGTCGGCTCACTCCGGCTGGTGTTCGGGGCCGCCGAAGTCCGGGCTTGTGAAGTCCGGGCTGGTGAAGGTGGGTCGCTGGCCCGCCGTTGAGCCGTCGCTCGGGCTGGAGTAGTCCGGGCCGCTGTAGCCGATCTTCGGTATACGGCTCACATGGCGCGGCGGTGTGGTGGAGGACGGGTCGGCGCTGGGATCGGCCAGCGCCGCCCGCAGGAAGGGCAGCAGGCCACGCTCCAGTACCGCGTGGCGCCAGGCCTCCTTGGCCCGGGCCACCTCGTCCGGCTCGCCCCCGGCCTCCTCGGCAGGAACCTGGGTCGCGCCGTTGCGCAGGGCGGTGAGCAGCAGCCCGACCGCGGCGATCAGGATGCCGGCCGCCGTGACGGCACCGAAGAACCAGCCCGCGGTGAGCAGGGTCTCGGCGAAGGAGGGAGTGGGGTTGAGCAGCTTCAGGATGTAGCCGACCAGCAGAAAGATCGCCGCTGCCGTGCCCGCGAGCACCGGTGCCAGTACGGCGATGACGGCGGCGAAACCGGCGCCGTCATCGCCGCCGGCCTGGCCCACCGCGGGTGCCAGCACGGAATTGCGTACGGACGCGTCGGCTGTGGGTGCCCGTTGCTCCTCGCGGACCTTCACATAGTTCTCGTACTCGGCCGACGCGGCGCTGGTTATCAGAGCCGTCGCATTCAGGGCCATGGTGCGCAGTTGCGCGGAATTGAGGCGCTGTCCCACGGCGGCGAGATCCGGACGGTCATGGGCGTTGCGCAGCGCGTCATCGAGGATTCGCTCGTACTCGGCGCGATCCTCGGTCAGCAGGTGCGGAGCGCTGTTCATGTGCATCCCCCGATGCTCCGTAGGGCCAGGTTGCCCGCATTGACCGGGCGGTTGGGCAGAAACGGAGGAGAGCCTGCTACGGATAAGCCGATGGTAGAGCTGTTACAGCGCGGGGTGACAGGGGGTTTCCGGAAATCGCCTTCCCGGGATCGGCTCAGTCATGCAACGGCAGTTCGACCACAAGCAGTTTTCCGGCCATCGTCACACCGCCATCCATGGCGATGGCGAGCCCGTCGGCGTACACATGCGGGCCTTCGACGACCGGGCGCGCGCCGTCCTCGCCGTCCTCGGTGCCCACTTCGCCCAGCAAATACGGGATGGGGCTGTGGCCGTGCACGACGCGTCGGCCGCCATAGGCGGTGAGCAGTTCGCGTACGGCGTCGGACCCGGCTTCGTCGCGGAAGGCGAAGCGCCTGGTCAGTTTGCGGAAGAGGTCCCAGCATTCGTCGGCGTCATTACGGGTGACGATCTCGTGCACCGTGTCGTTGACGTCGTCGATGGTGGCGCCGTACTCCAGGTAGGCGGTCGTGTCGGAGTGCATCAGCAGATGCTCGTCCTCCTCGACCACCGCGTCGAGCCGCGCCATCCACTGGAGGTGGACCTCCTGCAGGCGGTCCATGTCGGTCTTCTGGCCGCCGTTGAGCAGCCAGGCGGCCTGGAAGGTGGCGGTGCCCGCACCGGAGTTGACCGGTGTGTCGCCGAACCGTTTGGCGCCGAGCAGCAGCAGTTCGTGGTTGCCCATCAGCGCCTTGCAGTAGCCGCCGGCGGCTGCGGCCTCGGCGGAGAGCCGCATGACGAGGTCGATGACGCCGATGCCGTCGGGGCCGCGGTCGGTGAAGTCGCCGAGGAACCAGAGGCGGGTGTTGCCCGCGGTCCAGTGGCCTTCGGCGTCGATGAGGCCCTGGGCGGTGAGCGCGGCGAGGAGCTCGTCGAGATAGCCGTGGACGTCGCCGACCACATAGAGCGGGCCGGGTCCCTCGGGCACGGGCGTCTCGGCGGGGTCGGCCCGCACTTGGACGGTGTCGCCGGGCCCGCCGCGGGTGATCACCGGGAGGTCGCGTGCGGTGGGGGTGTAGCCGTCCGGAGTCTCGCTCTCCGGGACGGCGTTGCCAGGATGGCCGGAGTTGGTGGAGGGTGCCGGGACAGGCGTCTGTGGGACCTGCGGGGGCGGTGGCGAGACCTGCGGGAGGGCCTGCGGGAGGACCTGCGGGACCTCCTGGTCCTGCGATTGAACGGGAACCTGGGCATACGGCGGTACGCGGAAATCTCGCAACGTCGCCGTCCGCACCACGGGTCCTTGACCGGCCCCCTGAGTCATCGACCCCTCCACCACCGTCGCGCCGCCGTTCACCTCTCGGCCCAACCTGGTCGGAGTGGTCCGCGGTGTCGTGCGCCCATCATAGGAATGCGGCCCGCGCTCTGTGACGCACCAGGGGTGGTGAATCCGTCCGCACCCCTGGTTCGTCGGGTTTTTCGCCCTAATTGGGCCACTTGGGAAGGTCTACTCCGGAGAAGAGGGAGGAGAAGGCGAGGGAGATCGCGGGGCGTTCACCGTCGTCCGCGGCGGGCGGCGCTGCGAAGACGTCCGCACGATCAGCTCGGTGGGTATCACCTGCTCGACGGTCCGGTCCTCGTTGATTCCTTCGATGGCGTCGATGAGGAGCTGCACGACCGCGGTGCCGATCTGGCGCGGTTTGAGCGAGAGCGTGGTGATCGGCGGCTCGGTGGCGGCGTACACGGTCGACTCGCTGCAGCAGACGAGCAGCAGATCCTCGGGAACGCGCAGGCCGTATCGCCGGGCCGCGGCGAGAAGGTCGGTTCCGTTGGGATCGAAGAGCCCGTAGACGGCGTCGGGCCGGTCGGGGCGGGCGAGCAGCCGGTCGGCTGCGACGGCTCCGGCGCAAGGATCGTGGGCGGGGTAGGACTCGTAGACCGGGCTCTGGCCGACGCGCTCGCACCAGTTGAGATACGCGGTGGTGGACAGGCGGGTGTAGGTGTCGGTGGTGGTGCCGGTGAGCAGGCCGATACGGCGGGCGCCGGCGGCGGCGAGATGGTCGAGCAGGGCGAGTACGGCGGCCTCGTGGTCGTTGTCGACCCAGGCGGTGACGGGGAGCGTGCCCGCCGGGCGGCCGTCGGAGACGACGGGCAGCCCCTGGCGGACGAGTTCGGTGACGACAGGGTCGTGGTCGGAGGGGTCGATGACCACGGTGCCGTCGAGGGCGACGTTCGACCAGACGTCATGGCGTGAGGTGGCGGGCAGGATGACGAGTGCGTAGCCGCGGGCGAGCGCGGCGGAGGTCGCGGCTCTCGCCATTTCGGCGAAGTACGCGAACTCGGTGAAGGTGAAAGGTTCATCCCCGTACGTCGTCACCGTCAGGCCGATGAGGCCCGACTTTCCGGTACGGAGCGTGCGGGCCGCGGCGGATGGGCGGTAGCCCAGCCGGTCCGCGACCTCGCGGACATGTCGGCGGGTGGCGTCCGGGAGCCGGCCCTTGCCGTTGAGTGCGTCGGAGACAGTCGTGATCGAGACGCCGGCTGCGGCAGCCACGTCCCGGATGCCCGCCCGGCTCTGCCTGTTGCCCCGGCGGGAGGTCTCCGACCGGCTCACCTGGTGCTTTCCTGCTGCTGTCATGGCGAGCCGATAGTAGGGCTCCGGCGGGTGATTGGGCCGGTCGCATATGCACTCGTTGACAGGCACGTTTCTGCATGGTCCGTGCCGGACAACTCCATTGGAAATCGAGGAAGTTGTGGGTTTCGGCCACGACGTCCCGCGCGTTGGGCCGTATGTGCCTGCCGAATGGTTGATGTTTCGAAGAGGTCTCAACTCACCACTACGGGGGATGCGCGCCACGGAGTGAGCTACGGGCGCGCGCTGCGGGCGGCGAGCGCTCCCTCCCCTTCCAGGCGCTCACCCATACGCAGGGAAGGGGAATCCTCATAAGGTGAGCGGTATCGAGGAGCGGTGTTGAGAAGCGGTACCGGCTACGGAAACGTGACAGCGCGCGGCACAACGCGTGATACAACGCTGGATATGTCGATATGTATATCGACACGCATGGAGTACGGATGGTCGAGGAGGACCTGCGGTGAGCGAGACCAGCCCCAAACTGCGCGCCGAGCTGGACGGCATCCCCACCTACAAGCCGGGCAAGCCGGCGGCGACCGGCGGCCCGGTCGCGTACAAACTGTCGTCCAACGAGAACCCGTACCCGCCGCTGCCCGGGGTGATGGAGAGCGTGATCGCGGGGGCCCACGCCTTCAACCGCTACCCGGACATGGCCTGCACCGGCCTGATGGCCGAGCTCGCGGACCGCTTCGGGGTCCCTCTGACGCATCTGTCCACCGGCACCGGCTCGGTGGGCGTCGCCCAGTCGCTGCTGCAGGCCACCTCGGGCCCGGGAGACGAGGTCATCTACGCCTGGCGGTCCTTCGAGGCGTACCCGATCATCACGCAGATCAGCGGCGCGACGTCGGTGCAGGTACCGCTGACCGCCGGTGACGTACACGACCTGGACGCGATGGCCGAAGCGATCACCGACCGGACGCGGCTGATCTTCGTCTGCAACCCCAACAACCCGACCGGCACGGCGGTGCGCAGGGCCGAGCTGGAGCGCTTCCTGGGCCGGGTGCCCGCCGATGTGCTGGTGGTGCTGGACGAGGCGTACCGCGAATTCGTCCGCGACGCCGATGTGCCGGACGGCATCGAGATCTACCGCGACCGCCCCAACGTGTGCGTGCTGCGCACCTTCTCCAAGGCGTACGGTCTGGCCGGGCTGCGGGTGGGCTTCGCGATCGCCCATGAGCCGGTGGCCGCCGCGCTGCGCAAGACCGCGCTGCCCTTCGGTGTCTCGCAGCTGGCCCAGGACGCGGCGGTCGCCTCGCTGCGCGCCGAGGACGCACTGCTGGGCCGGGTCGGCGCGCTGGTCGCCGAGCGCGGGCGGGTGTGCGACTCCCTGCGCAAGCAGGGCTGGACGGTGCCCGATACGCAGGCGAACTTCGTCTGGCTGCGGCTGGGCGAGCGGACACTCGAATTCGCGGCGGTCTGCGAGGCGGCGGGTGTCGTGGTCAGGCCGTTCCCGGGTGAGGGGGCGCGGGTCACCATCGGGGAGTGCGAGGCCAACGACCTCTTCGTGCACACGGCCGGGACGTTCCGTAAGGATCTCTAGTCCTCTGGACCGCAGATCGGGTCGTCGGCAGGTTTGGGGATGCGCCGACGACCCGGCCCGAGGCAGCCGAAAAGCAGCCGCGCACGGGCAACGACGCAAGGAGTACCCCCGGCGCAAGGGCCGGAAGAGTGTGGGTCATAATTGCTTGTGAATGTGAACGCGTTCACAAGCCCGCCCGCTTCATCCCATGATCAGTGGGGCGAGAGGGGGCAAACCGCCGCCGTGACCACGGCGAGGTAAGGAGAAGACGACGTGGACCTGGCTCTGGCGCCGGAGACCCTGGCGCGATGGCAGTTCGGCATCACCACCGTCTACCACTTCCTTTTCGTTCCCCTGACGATCTCGCTCGCCGCCCTCACGGCCGGCCTCCAGACCGCCTGGGTACGGACGACCAACGAGAAGTACCTCAGGGCGACGAAGTTCTGGGGCAAGCTCTTCCTGATCAACATAGCCATGGGTGTCGTCACCGGCATCGTCCAGGAGTTCCAGTTCGGCATGAACTGGTCCGACTACTCGCGCTTCGTCGGTGACGTCTTCGGCGCGCCGCTCGCCTTTGAGGCGCTGATCGCGTTCTTCTTCGAGTCCACCTTCATCGGGCTGTGGATCTTCGGCTGGGACAAGCTGCCGAAGAAGATCCATCTGGCCTGCATCTGGATGGTCTCGATCGGCACCATCCTCTCCGCGTACTTCATCCTGGCCGCCAACTCCTGGATGCAGCATCCGGTCGGCTACCGGATCAACAAGGAGCGCGGCCGGGCCGAGCTCACCGACTTCTGGCAAGTGCTCACCCAGAACACCGCCCTCGCCCAGTTCTTCCACACCATCACGGCCGCCTTCCTCGTCGGCGGCGGCTTCATGGTGGGCATCGCCGCGTTCCACCTGGCGCGCAAGAAGCACATCCCGGTGATGCGCACCTCACTGCGGCTCGGGCTGATCACCGTCGTGATCGCCGGACTGCTCATCGTCGTCAGCGGTGACCGGCTGGGCAAGATCATGTACAAGCAGCAGCCCATGAAGATGGCCGCCGCCGAGGCGCTGTGGGACGGGGAGGCGCCCGCTCCGTTCTCGCTCTTCGCGTACGGAGATGTCGACGCCGGCCACAACAAGGTCGCCGTAGAGGTGCCGGGACTGCTGTCCTTCCTGGCCAACGACGACTTCCACTCGTACGTCCCCGGCATCAACGACATCAACAAGGCCGAACAGGAGAAGTACGGGCCCGGCGACTACCGTCCCAACATCGCCGTCGCCTACTGGGGTTTCCGCTGGATGATCGGCTTCGGGATGGCGTCCCTCACCATCGGGATGATCGGGCTCTGGCTCACGCGAAGGCGGTTCATGCTGTCGCCGGGGCTACGGACGGGCGAGGACGAAGTGCCGCATCTGGTGCTCTTCAAGAACAAGGCACTGCACCCCAGGTTCACGCAGTGGTACTGGGTCATCGCCCTCTGGACCATGCTGTTCCCGCTGATCGCCAACTCCTGGGGCTGGATCTTCACCGAGATGGGGCGTCAGCCCTGGGTCGTGTACGGCGTGCTGCGCACCAGCGACGCGGTCTCACCCGGTACCTCGCAGGGCGAGGTGCTCACCTCGATGCTCGTCTTCACCACGCTCTACGCGGTGCTCGCCGTGATCGAGGTCAGGCTGATGGTGAAGTACGTCAAGGCCGGGCCGCCTGAGCTCACCGAGGACGACCTCAACCCGCCCACCAGGATCGGCGGCGGCCCGGGCGGTAGCCAGGGCAACGGCCCGGACGCCGACCGTGACGCCGACCGGCCGATGGCCTTCTCGTACTGAGGCCGCTGAGAAGCTGTTGAGGAGCTGCTGAGGCATGGAACTTCACGACGTCTGGTTCGTACTCATCGCCGTCCTGTGGACCGGCTACTTCTTCCTTGAAGGTTTCGACTTCGGGGTCGGGATCCTGACCAAGCTGCTGGCCCGGAACCGCCCCGAGCGGCGGGTCCTGATCAACACCATCGGGCCGGTCTGGGACGGCAACGAAGTCTGGCTGCTGACCGCCGGCGGCGCGACCTTCGCCGCCTTCCCCGACTGGTACGCCACTCTCTTCTCCGGCTTCTACCTGCCGCTGCTGCTCATCCTGGTCTGCCTGATCGTGCGCGGAGTCGCCTTCGAGTACCGGCACAAGCGGGACGAGGAGAGATGGCAGACCAACTGGGAGCACGCGATCTTCTGGACCTCGCTGCTGCCTGCCCTGCTGTGGGGTATCGCGTTCGGCAACATCGTGCGCGGCGTGAAGATCGACGCACAGAAGGAGTACGTCGGGAACATCTTCGACCTGCTCAACCCCTACGCGCTTCTCGGCGGTCTGGTGACGCTGACTCTGTTCACCTTCCACGGCGCCGTCTTCGCCGCGCTGAAGACGCTGGGGGACATCAGGGTCCGGGCGCGTGCGCTGGCTCTGCGGCTGGGGCTGCTCACGGCCGCGCTGGCGCTCGCCTTCCTGACCTGGACCCAGGTCTCGCGCGGTGACGGCGCGAGCCTGGTCGCGATGCTCGTGGCCGTGGCGGCGCTGGTCGGCGCGGTTGGAGCGATCAAGGTGGGGCGCGAGGGCTGGTCGTTCGCGCTGTCGGGAGTGACGATCGGGGCTGTGGTCGCGATGCTGTTCCTGGCGCTCTTCCCCAATGTCATGCCGTCCTCGCTCAACGAGGAGTGGAGCCTCACGGTCACCAACGCATCGTCCAGCCCGTACACCTTGAAGATCATGACGTGGTGCGCGGGTATCTCCGCGCCGCTGGTGATGCTCTACCAGGGCTGGACGTACTGGGTGTTCCGCAAGCGGATCGGTACGCAGCACATCGCCGTCGATGCCCACTAGCGGGGGATGTTTCACGTGAAACCGATCGACCCGCGTCTGCTGCGGTACGCCCGGACCACCCGGATCTTCCTGATCGCGGTGGTGCTCCTCGGCCTGGTCGGAGCGGCGCTGGTCGTCGCCCAGGCGATGCTGATCGCCGACGTGGTGGTGGGGGGATTCCAGCAGGGGCGCTCTGCCTCCGGGCTGGGGACGCCGCTGGCGCTGCTGGCGGCGGTCGCGGTCGGTCGGGCGGTCGTCTCCTGGCTGACCGACCTCGCCGCGTACCGGGCGAGCGCGGCGGTCAAGTCGGAGCTGCGGCGGAAGCTGCTGGAGCGGGCCGCCGAGCTCGGGCCGGGGTGGATGAGCGGGCAGCGCACCGGGTCCTTGGTCGCCCTCGCCACGCGCGGCATCGACGCTCTTGACGACCACTTCTCGCGCTATCTGCCGCAGCTGGGTCTCGCGGTCGTGGTGCCGGTGGCGGTGCTGGCGAGGATCGTGACCGAGGACTGGGTCTCCGCGGCGATCATCGTGGTGACCCTGCCGCTCATTCCGCTGTTCATGGTGCTCATCGGCTGGGCCACCCAGGCGCGGATGGACCGGCAGTGGCGGCTGCTGTCCCGGCTGTCGGGTCACTTCCTGGATGTCGTCGCCGGCCTGCCGACCCTGAAAGTCTTCGGGCGGGCGAAGGCACAGGCCGAGTCGATCCGGTCCATCACCTCGGAATACCGCAAGGCGACGCTGCGGACGCTGCGGATCGCGTTCCTCTCGTCGTTCGCGCTGGAGCTGCTGGCGACGCTCTCGGTGGCGCTGGTCGCCGTCGGGATCGGCATGCGGCTGGTGCACGGGGAGCTGGATCTCTATACCGGCCTGGTGATTCTGATCCTGGCGCCCGAGGCGTATCTGCCGATCCGGCAGGTGGGGGCGCAGTACCACGCGGCGGCGGAAGGGCTCTCGGCCGCGGAGGAGATCTTCCGGGTCCTGGAGACCGAGCCGCGTGCGGGCGGTACGGGGGAGGTGCCGGCCACGTTCCGGCTGGAGCTCGACGGGGTGACAGTCCGCCACCCGGGGCGCGTCGCCGCGTCGTTGGACGCGGCATCGCTGGTGGTGGAGCAGGGCGAGACGGTCGCACTGGTCGGGCCGAGCGGGGTCGGAAAGTCGACGCTGCTGGATGTGGTGCTGGGGTTCGTGGAACCGGCCGAGGGACGGGTACGGGTCGGCGGCGCGGAGTCGGCGAGCGGTACGGATACGGCTGGCGATACGGCCCCGGTGAGCGGTACGGACCTCGCGGCGCTCGACCTGGACCGGTGGCGGGAGCGGATCGCCTGGGTGCCGCAGCGGCCGTATCTCTTCGCGGGGACGATCGCGGAGAACGTACGGCTGGCGCGGCCGGACGCCGATGACGCGGCGGTGCGTGCGGCGCTGAGGGAGGCGGGCGCGTACGACTTCGTGGCCGGGCTCCCGCAGGGTGCGGACACCCCGCTCGGCGAGGACGGCGCGGGACTTTCGGCCGGGCAGCGGCAACGGCTGGCGCTGGCCCGGGCGTTCCTCGCGGACCGGCCGGTGCTGCTGCTGGACGAGCCGACGGCGGCGCTGGACGGCGAGACGGAGGCGGGCATCGTCGACGCGGTGCGGCGGCTGGCGGAGGGGCGGACGGTGCTGCTGGTCGTCCACCGGCCCGCGCTGCTCGCGGTGGCGGACCGGGTGGTGCGGCTCGCGCCGGGTGCGGTGCCGGAGGGCGCTGGGCTGCTCAGCGCCTCCGGGGCGGCGCGCTCCGGTCCGGTGCCGCGCGGCGCGGTGGATGGCGCGGTGGATGGTGCGATGGACGACGTGCTGGACGGCGTGGTGGACGACGCGGCTCTGCGCGCCGTCGCGGACCCGGCACCGAGCGCGGTGCGCTCCGTGCCGGCGCGGGTGCGGGAAGGCGCTCAGCAGGAGCGCGGACGGCTCGGGCTCGCGCTGCTGCTCGGTGCTCTCGCCATGGGGTCAGCCGTGGGGCTCATGGCCGTTTCCGGATGGCTGATTTCACGCGCGTCCGAGCAGCCGCCGGTCCTCTATCTGATGATGGCCGTGACGGCGACCCGCGCCTTCGGCATCGGCCGGGCCGTCTTCCGGTACGCCGAGCGGCTTGTGTCGCACGACGCCGTGCTGCGGATGCTCGCCGAGACGCGGGTCGCGGTCTACCGGCGGCTGGAGCGGATCGCGCCCGCCGGGCTGCGGCAGCGGCGGCGCGGGGATCTGCTGTCGCGGCTCGTAGCCGATGTGGACGCCCTTCAGGACTACTGGCTGCGCTGGCTGCTGCCTGCGGGGGTGGCCCTTTTCGTCGGTGCGGGATCCGTCGGCTTCACGGCGTGGCTGCTGCCCGAGGCAGGGGCGGTGCTCGCCGCCGGGCTGCTCCTTGGCGGCGTAGCCGTCCCGCTGATCAGCGGTTCCTTGGGGCGGCGGGCCGAGCTTCAACTCGCTCCCGCGCGGGGTGTGCTGGCCACACGCGTTGTCGACCTGCTCGGCGGGATCGCCGAACTCACCGTCGCTGGAGCCCTCAAGGGGCGGCTCGAAAGGGCGCGGGAGGCCGACCGGCAGCTGACCCGTATCGCCTCCCGGGGTGCCGCCGCCACCGCGCTCGGCGGCGGGCTCTCCGCGCTGGTCTGCGGACTGACCGTCGTCTGCGCCGCGTTCGCCGGTGTGCAGGCGGTGCGCGACGGGCGGCTGGACGGGGTGTCACTGGCGGTCGTCGTACTCACTCCGCTGGCCGCCTTCGAGGCGGTCATGGGGCTTCCCGTAGCCGTGCAGTACCGGCAGCGGGTCAAGCGGAGCGCGGAGCGGGTGTACGAGGTGCTGGACGCGCCCGTTCCCGTACGGGAGCCGGAGCGGCC
Organism: Streptomyces sp. NPDC052236; assembly: GCF_044548015.1. NCBI lineage: Bacteria > Bacillati > Actinomycetota > Actinomycetes > Kitasatosporales > Streptomycetaceae > Streptomyces > Streptomyces sp. NPDC052236. The sequence continues at coordinate 649,514 of NZ_JBIUBL010000001.1, forward strand.
GGCCACCCCGCCGGAGACCGTGTTCCCGCTCGAAGTCCGGGGGCTCGGCGCGCGGTACGCCGGACAGGAGCGGAACGCGCTCGACGGCTTCGGTCTGACGCTCACCGCCGGGCAGCGCGTCGCCGTCGTTGGGACCTCCGGCTCGGGGAAGAGCACCCTCGCGCAGGTGCTGCTCCGCTTCCTGGATGCCGGGGAGGGGACGTACACGATCGGCGGCGTGGACGCGGCCACGCTCGACGGGGACGAGGTCCGGCGGCTCGTCGGGCTGTGCGCGCAGGACGCCCACATCTTCGACAGTTCCGTACGGGAGAACCTCAGGCTCGCGCGTACGCGGGCGACCGAGGACGAACTCCGGCAGGCGCTTGAGCGGGCCCGCCTGCTGGAGTGGGTCGATGCGCTGCCGAACGGTCTCGACACCCTGGTCGGCGAGCACGGCGCCCAGCTCTCCGGCGGGCAGCGGCAGCGACTGGCGCTGGCACGCGCGCTCCTCGCCGACTTTCCCGTACTCGTGCTGGACGAGCCCGCCGAACACCTCGACCTGGCGACGGCCGACGCGCTGACGGCGGATCTGCTGGCGGCGACCGAAGGCCGGACCACGCTGCTGATCACGCACCGGCTGCAAGGGCTCGACGCCGTGGACGAGATCGTCGTCCTGGAGGCCGGGCGGACGGTGCAACGGGGAACGTACGGCGAACTGGCCACCACGGAGGGCCCGCTGCGCCGGATGCTGGAGCGCGAGCGGGCAGCGGACCTGCTCTCCACTCGGCTTTTCACTCAGCTGCCCACTCCGCCGTCGACTCAGCTGTTGCCGTCCGGCGCCTGAGCCTGCTCCCCGGCCAGGATCTGTTCGATGATGACCGCGACGCCGTCCTCGTTGTTGGCGACGGTCCGGCCGGAGGCGGCGGCGATCACATCCGGATGGGCGTTGCCCATCGCGTACGACGTGCCTGCCCAGGTCAGCATTTCCACATCGTTGGGCATGTCCCCGAAGGCGACGACCTCGTCGGCGGAGATTCCGCGCTGGGCGCAGCAGAGCGCCAGCGTGCTTGCCTTGCTCACGCCCAAGCCGCTTATCTCAAGCAGCGCGGTCGGGCTGGAGCGGGTGAAGTTCGCGAGGTGGCCGACGGCCGTACGCGCCACGGTGAGGAAGGCGTCGGGCGTCAGCTCGGGGTGGTGGGCGAGCAGCTTGATCACGGGCGGGCCCGGAGCCGAGCCCTCTTCGTGGAGCAGCTTCTCGGCGGCTGCGACGGTCGATCCCTCGTCGAGCTGGAACGGCGGGTAGTCCGGCTCGTGGTGGAAAGCGTTGGTCAGCTCGACCGCGAACGAGGTGCCGGGGGCCGCGTCGCGCAGGGCCCGTACGACAGCGAGGGCGGTGTCCCGGTCCAGTGGGCGTACCTCGAGCAGTTTCCCGCCGGCGCGCAGATCCACGACCGCCGCGCCGTTGGCGCAGATCGCGAGCCCATGGCCCTGGACATGATCGCTGACGACGCCCATCCAGCGGGCCGGGCGGCCGGTGACGAAGAAGACCTCGATCCCTGCCTCCTCGGCGGCGGCGAGGGCGGCGACGGTGCGGTCCGAGATGGACTTGTCGTCGCGAAGCAGGGTGCCGTCGAGATCGGTTGCGATCAGCCGGGGGGTGAGTGGCTGGGGCAGGGGGAGAGGATCAATAGCTGAGGTCATCGATCCATTGTCCCGTACGATGCCGCTCGGTGGTGCACGGATGTGCGGCATGGTGCACATGTGAGCGCTTGCGGGATTCGCTGCGGGGCACCGTACGCTCGGGGCATGCGTTTGAGCACTGTGATTCTGCCTGTCCGCCGCTGGCACGAAGGTGGCCGCGACGAGTGGCTGCGAGCCGAGCAGCTCGGTTTCCACACCGCGTACACCTATGACCATCTGTCGTGGCGGACCTTCCGCGACGACCCCTGGTACGGAGCGGTCCCGGCCCTTACCGCCGCGGCGTCCGCCACCGAGCGGCTGCGTCTGGGCACGCTGGTGACCTCGCCGAACTTCCGGCATCCGGTGACCCTGGCCAAGGACCTGATCTCGCTGGACGACATATCCGGCGGGCGGATCACGCTCGGCATCGGCGCGGGCGGCATGGGCTTCGACGCGACCGCGCTCGGTCAGGAGGCCTGGACGCCGCGCGAGCGGGCCGACCGGCTGGGGGAGTTCCTGCCGCTCCTCGACCGGCTGCTGACTGAGGAATCGGTGACGTACGAGGGGGCCTACTACTCGGCGGTGGAGGCCCGCAACATCCCGGGCTGTGTACAGCGGCCCCGCCTGCCGTTCGCGGTGGCCGCCACCGGGCCGCGCGGCTTCAAGCTCGCCGCGCAGTACGGGCAGGCGTGGGTGACCACGGGCGACCCGAAGATCTTCGAGACCGGTACGCCCGAGCAGTCCGTCGAGGCGATGCGGGGGCAGCTCGACAAGCTGGGCAAGGCGTGCGCGGACATCGCCCGGGACACGGCCGAACTGGACAAGATCCTGCTCACCGGCTTCACGCCGCAGCCCGGCCGCCCGCTGGAGTCCCTCGACGCCTTTGTGGACTTCGCGGGTACCCACTTCGAGCTCGGCTTCACCGAGATCGTCATCCACGCCCCCATCCCGGACTCGGAGTTCGCGGCGGACCAGGCGGTCTTCGAGCGGATCGCGGTGGAGGGCATCGCACAGCTGAGCGGCTGAAGCTAGTCGCCTGGGAAGCGCAGAAACTCCGGCGGTACGGTGTCGGTGAGCCAGACGCCGTTGACGCTGACGTAGAAGCGATGTCCTGCTTGATGCATCGTCCCGGCGTGTACGGAGATGACCACGGGCCGCCCTCGGCGGGCGCCGACGCGGGTGGCGGTCTCCCGGTCGGGCGAGAGATGGACATGGTGGCGGTTCATGGCACGCAGGCCCTCGGCGCGTATCGCGTCCAGGTGGCGGGCGACGGTGCCGTGGTAGAGATACGCGGGCGGCTCGGCCGAGGGCAGGCCGAGGTCGATCGTGACGCTGTGGCCCTGGTTGGCGCGGATGCGCCCGTCTCCGATGGTGAAGCGCCGCTTGTCGTTGACGGCGACGACATGGTCGAGCTCGGCGCGGGTGATCCGGAAACCGTGCTCGGCCGCCGCCCGCAGCAGCTCGTCCACGGCCACCCAGCCGTTCTCGTCGAGGGTGATGCCGATCCGGTCCGGCTGGTGGCGCAGATGTTTTGAGAGGTACTTCGACACCTTCACTGTGCGCCGCTGATCAGGTTCAGGTTCATGGTCATGCTCATGGGATACGTCCAGTCTCGCGTTCATCTCGTCAGCCTGGCCTCCCGCGCGCTGCCGGCGCCACTGAAAAAAGTTCACTCCACAGGTTTGATCCACAGCCAACTGTAGTTATCCACAGATAATTTGGCGCTTCTGTGGACAACTCCGGGGTGACTTACGGCCCTTGGGCGGTATGCCGGGTGCCTTTATGGGCAGGGACAAGCGCGTCCAGGGTCCTGGCCTGTATCTCTCGTTCGGTCGCGGCCGCGATGAAGGCCGCCGCGTTCTCCCGGCCAACCAGGGTGTGTACCGCGCGGATTGTCTCCAGCGGCAGCGTCACCGACCGGTACGCACGGTCCTCCTCCGGCTTTCCGCCGGACTTCCCCGCCGGCTCCGCGCGGGAGATCCGGGTCGCCGCCCGCTCGTCCGGCCACGGACCTTGTGCCTCGGCGACCAGACCGAGCACTTTGCCGAGCCCCCGCCCTGCGTCCCACGCCTCCAGCAGTTCCTTTATCGAGGCCAGGGTGTAGCCCCGGTCGAGCAGCTCGGCTATCTGCCGCAGCCGGGTGAGATGGGCGGAGCCGTACACATTGGCCCGCCCGCGCCGCTCCGGCTTCGGCAGCAGCCCGCGGTCCTGATAGGCGCGGATCGTACGCACCGTGGCACCGCTGCGGCGCGCCAGATCCTCGATCCGGTACTCGGCGACGGCTGCCCCTACCGGGCCTACCGCGCCTACCGCGCCGACTGCGGCGACCGACTGCCCGGACGGGCCCGCTCCCCCGATGGTGCTCATAGCGGCGGCTCCACCCGGGCGATCGCCCGCGCCGTCCTGGGCGTAAAGCGGGACATGAAGAGGAAGGCACGAGCCTCGGGCGTCACCGGCACGACCGCGCGGTTCTTGACGATGGCGCGCAGGATCGCGTCGGCGACCTTCTCCGGCGGGTAGTCGCGCAGCCTGTACAGCCGGGCCGTCTTCTTCTGGCGCCGCTTCTCCTCGTCCGCGTCGACGCCGGCGAAGCGCGCCGTGGCGGCGATGTTCGTGTGGACGAAGCCGGGGCAGACGGCGGAGACGCCGATCCCCTGTCCGGCCAGCTCGGCCCGCAGGCACGTGCTCAGCATCAGCACCGCTGCCTTGGCGGTGCTGTACGCGGGCAGGGCCTTGGAGGGCTGATAGGCGGCGGCGGACGCGAGGTTGACGATATGGCCGCCCTGGCCGCGCCCGGCCATCTGCCTGCCGAAGAGCCGGCAGCCGTGGATAACACCCCACAGATTGACGTCGAGGACCTTCCTCCAGTCCTCGGCGGTTGTCTGGAGGAAGGGGCCCGAAAGGCCGATGCCGGCGTTGTTGACGAGGACGTCCACGACGCCGTACTCGGTGGCGACCTTCTCGGCGAGCTTCTCCATCGCCTGCTCGTCACTGACGTCGACCGTCTCGGCCCAGGCCTCGGGGGAGCCGATCAGCCGCGCCTTCTCGGCGGTCCTTGCCGCGCCCTCCGCGTCCCGGTCCACCGCCACGACGCGCGCGCCCGCCGCGGCGAACGCGAGGGCGGTGGCGCGCCCTATGCCGCTGGCGGCGCCCGTCACCAGGACAAGCTGCCCGCCGAACCGCTCGGCGTACGTGCTCTTCGCCTCCTTCGCCCCCTTCTCCTTCTTCGACCTCTTCTGCCTTTTCTCCCTCTCCGCCGTGCTCTGCGGGTCGGCTGTCACCGCCGCCCCGGACACCGCCGCCCCGTCGTTCGCCCGTACGAACTCGCCGATCCAGGCCGAGAGCTGATCGGGCCGGGTGCGCGGCACCCAGTGTCTGGCGGGCAGCGTGCGCCGCGTCAGCCGGGGGACCCACGCGCCCAGTTCGTCGTAGAGCCGCTCGGAGAGGAAGACGTCACCGGTCGGCGTGATCAGCTGAACCGGTGCGTGTGCGTACGCGTCGGAGCGCGGACGGCCCAGCCTGGCGCGGATGTTGTCGCGGTAGAGCCAGGCGCCGTGCGCCGCGTCCAGCGGCAGCGAAGGGGTCGGATATCCGTCGGCGGGCAGCTTCTCCATCCGCCGGAGGAGCCCGGGCCACTGCCTGCCCAGCGGCCCGCGCCACGCGAGCTCCGGCAGCACCGGCGTATGCAGCAGGTACACATACCAGGACTTGGCACCCTGGCCGAGCAACTGGCCGACCGCGCGGGGTGTCGGCCGGTTGATCCGCTTCTTGATCCAGTGCCCCAGGTGGTCCAGAGACGGGCCGGACATCGAGGTGAAGGAGGCGATGCGGCCCTCCGTGCGTCTGACGGTCACGAACTCCCAGGCCTGCACCGAGCCCCAGTCGTGTCCGACCAGATGCACCGGCCGGTCCGGGCTGACCGCGTCCGCGACCGCCAGGAAGTCGTCCGTCAGCTTCTCCAGCGTGAAGCCGCCGCGCAGCGGAGCCGGCACGGTCGAGCGGCCGTGGCCCCGGACGTCGTACACCACCACATGCAGGCCGTAGCCGTCGGCCAGGCGCTCGGCGACCCGCGACCACACCTCCTTGGAGTCCGGATAGCCGTGCACCAGCAGCACGGTCGGCTGCGAAGGGTCGCCCAACTCGGCGACACACAGCTCGATTCCGCCCGTACGGACCCAGCGCTCACGCGCTTCCTTGAGACTCACGCCGCCACCCCCTGAGCGGTACGCGTCGAGAACGCACCCATAAGTTGACACTGACGAATGTGACAATGAGTGGCGGGTGCGTCAAGGACCGTGCGGCAGCCTGTGGAAAACTCCGGGTCTGTGTAAAACCCACGGCGGCTCGCGCGTCAAAGGTCTCGACGGTTGTCCGACTTTCGTCGCCGCCCCCTACGGGTCCCTACCTCTCGAGTTGGATGCCGATCCAGCCGCCAGGTCTGACGTCCGCTGTGTCGCGCGCCACTACCTTCGAACTGTGACTGTGATCGCGACCGAAAGCCTGAGCAAGCGGTTCCCGAGGGTGACCGCTCTTGACCGGCTCTCGTTGGACATCGGACCCGGTGTGACCGGCCTGGTGGGCGCCAACGGAGCCGGCAAGTCCACGTTGATCAAGATTCTGCTGGGTCTGTCCCCCGCCACGGAAGGCCGGGCCGCGGTGCTCGGACTCGACGTCGCCACAAGCGGCGGCGCCATCCGTGAGCAAGTGGGGTACATGCCCGAGCACGACTGCCTGCCGCCCGACGTCTCGGCCACCGAGTTCGTCGTCCATATGGCGCGCATGTCCGGGCTGCCGCCCACCGCGGCCCGCGAGCGCACCGCCGACACCCTGCGCCATGTCGGTCTGTACGAGGAGCGGTACCGTCCCATCGGCGGCTACTCGACGGGCATGAAGCAGCGCGTCAAACTCGCGCAGGCCCTTGTCCATGACCCCAAGCTGGTCCTCCTCGACGAGCCGACCAACGGCCTCGACCCCGTCGGCCGCGACGAGATGCTCGGTCTGATCCGCCGGATCCACACCGACTTCGGCATCTCCGTCCTGGTGACCTCGCATCTCCTCGGCGAGCTCGAACGCACCTGTGACCATGTCGTCGTCATCGACGGCGGTTCGCTGCTGCGCTCCAGCTCCACCAGCGACTTCACCCAGATGACCGCGACCCTCGCGGTCGAGGTCACCGACACGGAGACGCATCCCGACGGCACCGCGGCGCTCCGTGAGGCGCTCACCGCCGCCGGAATCGTCCTCCATGCGGCCCCTGAAGGCGTGGCGGACGGCCTGCCGGGCGCGGGCCACATCCTGCTTCTCGAAGCGGCGGGCGAAGAGACGTACGACGTCGTGCGCGACACCGTCGCCGGGCTCGGCCTCGGTCTCGTACGGATGGAACAGCGACGCCACCACATAGCGGAGGTCTTCCGCTCCGACGCGCAGAACGCCCAAGCAGAGAACCCGCAGAACCAGCCCGGCCCGCAGAACCCGCAGAACCCGCAGAACCCGCAGAACCCGCAGAACTCGCAGAAGGAGGAGGTGCGGGTTCGATGAGCACCGAAACCACCCGGATCCACAACATCGGGTACCGGAACTACGACGGGCCGCGCCTCGGCCGTGCGTACGCCCGGCGCTCTCTCTTCTCGCAGTCTCTCCGTGGCGCGTACGGACTCGGCCGCTCGGCCAAGTCCAAGGTGCTGCCGATGATCCTCTTCGCGGTGATGTGCCTGCCCGCGGCCATCATCGTCGCGGTGGCCGTCTCCACGGAGCTCAAGAAGCTCCCCCTCGACTACACGAGCTACGCCATCGTCACGCAGGCGATCATCGGGCTCTACCTGGCATCCCAGGCCCCGCAGTCCGTCTCCCGCGATCTGCGCTTCAAGACCGTGCCGCTGTACTTCTCGCGTCCGATCGAGCGCATCGACTATGTACTCGCCAAGTACGGGGCCATGGCCTCGGCCCTCTTCGTGCTCACCGCGGCGCCGCTCGTCGTCCTCTACGTCGGTTCGCTGCTCGCCAAGATGGACTTCGTGGACCAGACGAAGGGTTTCGCGCAGGGCATGGTTTCCGTGGCGCTGCTGTCCGTCCTTTTCGGCGGCCTCGGCCTGGTGATGGCCGCGCTCACGCCGCGGCGCGGCTTCGGTGTCGCCGCCGTGATCGCGACTCTCACCATCACGTACGGAGCCGTCTCCACCGTCCAGGCCATCGCCTGGGAGACCGGCTCACCCGAGGTGATCAAGTGGCTCGGCCTCTTCTCGCCGGTCACGCTCATCGACGGCGTACAGACCGCCTTCCTCGGCGCCACCTCAGCCTTCCCGGGCGAGGCGGGACCGGAAGCCGGCGTCGGCGTGGTCTATCTGCTCGTCGTCCTCGCACTCGTCGCCGGCTCCTACGCCGTCCTGATGCGCCGCTACCGAAAGGTCGGGCTGTGACCACCATCAACATCGAGCACACCTCGCGGTGGTTCGGAAATGTCGTGGCCGTCAACGACGTGACCATGACGATCGGCCCAGGTGTCACCGGCCTGCTCGGCCCCAATGGCGCGGGCAAGTCCACCATCATCAACATGATGGGTGGTTTCCTCGCCCCCTCGACGGGAACCGTCACGCTCGACGGTCAGGCGATCTGGCGCAATGAGTCCGTCTACCGGCAGATCGGCGTCGTACCGGAGCGGGAAGCGATGTACGACTTCCTCACCGGCCGCGAATTCGTCATCGCCAACGCCGAGTTGCACGGCCTGGGCAAGCAGGAGGCCCAGCGCGCCCTGGCCACCGTCGAGATGGAGTACGCGCAGGACCGCAAGATCGCGACGTACAGCAAGGGCATGCGGCAGCGCGTGAAGATGGCGTCGGCGCTCGTCCACGAGCCCTCCGTGCTGCTCCTGGACGAGCCTTTCAATGGCATGGACCCGCGCCAGCGCATGCAGCTGATGGATCTGCTGCGGCGGATGGGCGCGGAGGGCCGCACCGTGCTGTTCTCCTCCCACATCCTGGAGGAGGTCGAGCAGCTCGCCTCCCACATCGAGGTCATCGTGGCCGGGCGGCATGCCGCATCCGGCGACTTCCGCAAGATCCGCCGGCTGATGACCGACCGGCCGCACCGCTACCTCGTACGGTCCAGCGACGACAGGGCGCTCGCCGCGGCCCTGATCGCCGACCCGTCGACGGCGGGCATCGAGGTCGACGTGACCGAGGGCGCGCTGCGTATCCAGGCCGTGGACTTCGGCCGGTTCACGGAGCTGCTGCCGCGGGTCGCCCGTGAGCAGTCGATCCGGCTGCTCACGGTCTCGCCCTCGGACGAGTCCCTTGAGTCGGTCTTCTCGTACCTCGTAGCGGCCTGAAAGGAGCTGTGACGTCCATGTACAACCCCACAGTCGCCCGGCTCACCTATCGGGCCGTGCTCGGCAAGCGCCGGGCAGCGATTCTGTTCGTACTGCCCGCACTGCTGCTGCTCATCGCGGCGGCGGTACGGAGCTTCAACGGCGTGGACGACCAGGTCGCCGCCGATCTCCTGGGCGGGTTCGCCATCGCCACGATGGTGCCGCTGATCGGCGTGATCGCCGGCACCGGCGCGATCGGTCCCGAGATCGACGACGGCTCGATCGTCTATCTGCTGTCCAAGCCGGTGAAGCGGTCGACGATCATCTTCACCAAACTGATCGTCGCCATCGCCATCACCATGGCCTTCTCGGCGATACCCACCTTCATCGCCGGGCTCATCCTGAACGGCAACGGCCAGCAGGTCGCGATCGCGTACACGGTGGCGGCGCTGGTCGCCTCGATCGCGTACAGCGCGCTGTTCCTGCTGCTGGGGACGGTGAGCCGGCACGCGGTCGTCATCGGACTGATCTACGCGCTGGTCTGGGAGACGCTGTTCGGCAGCCTGGTGGCGGGGGCGCGCACGCTCAGTGTCCAGCAGTGGTCGCTGTCGCTGGCGGAGAGGATCGGCGGTGAGGGCCTGATCGGCTCGGACGTGGATCTGCCGCTGGGGGTCGGGCTGCTGGTGGTGGTCACAGTGGTGGCGACCTGGTACGCGGGCCAGAAGCTGCGGGTGCTGAAGCTCGCCGGCGAGGAGTGACACGGTTGGCCCTCGCCCGGTGTGGGCGGGGGCTGTCGCGCTGCCGACGGTCGGATGGAAAATCAGTGGCAACGATCCGCTGACCAGGGCACAGTAATGGAGCCGGAGCACGCAAGCGCGACCGGCGCCACCCACCGGGAGAGGAGCGCGGCGATGACCGAGAGTACGAGTGCGAGTCCGTCGAGCTCCCGACAGGGCAGCACTGGGCAGGCAGCGGAGTAGCCATCAACCACTCCGCGGGCCGCCCAGGAACTGCCCGGGGGCGGCCGCTTCGAGCGCGCATCTGCGCGGGCCGCCCCCTCCCGGAGGATTGGCCGAGTGGTAAGGCAGCGGCTTGCTAAGCCGTCGTCGGGGTCTGGACCCCGCGCGCGTTCGATCCGCGCATCCTCCGCGTGGTACGTAGTAGTACCTACGACCGGCGCCACGTACGACCAGGTGGCTACCGGTCGCCGAGCAGACGCTCCAGTACCACCGCGATGCCGTCGTCCCCGTTCGACACTGTGATCTCGTCGGCCACAGCCTTCAGCCCATCATGCGCGTTGGCCATCGCCACGCCGTGCGAAGCCCACCCGAACATCGGGATGTCGTTCGGCATGTCGCCGAACGCGATCGTGTCCGCGGCCCGCAGTCCCAGCCGCCGCGCCGCCAGCGAGAGGCCCGTCGCCTTGCTCAGGCCCAGCGGCAGGATTTCTACCACGCCCGGACCCGCCATCACCACGGCCACCAGGTTGCCGACCGTCGCAAGGGCCACCTCCGCCAGCGCGTCGTCGCCGAGCTCCGGGTGCTGGATGTCGACCTTGTTGATCGGCGCGGACCACAGCTCGGCCGGGTCCTCGAACGTCACCACCTGCAGACCGTCGTGCACCCGGTAGTCGGCGCCGGCCAGTACTTCGCCGTCCAGCCCGTCCCGGCTCACGGCCAGGGCCAGCGGGCCGACCTCCGCCTCGATCTTGGCGATCGCCAGCCCGGCCAGCTGTCTGTCCAGCGTCACGGAGGTCAGCAGCCGGTGCTCACCGGCGTGGTAGACCTGCGCGCCCTGGCCGCAGACCGCCAGCCCCTCGTATCCCAGGTCGTCCAGTATGTGCCGGGTCCATGGCACGGTGCGCCCGGTGACGACGATGTGCGCGGCGCCCGCCGCGGTGGCCGCGGCGAGAGCGTCGCGCGTGCGCTGCGAGACCGTGCCGTCGTCACGCAGCAGCGTGCCGTCGAGATCAGTAGCGACAAGCTTGTACGGGAAGTACGGGAAAGACGCAGCGGAGGTCACAGGGGAGGATGGCACAGAGCAGGCAGGCACAGGGGAGGCAGGCACAGAGGAGTCAGGGCTCACTTGGCCAGGGGCTCCAGGATTTCTCGTCCTCCCAGGTATGGACGCAGCATCTCGGGCACCCGCACCGAACCGTCCGCCAGCTGGTGGTTCTCCAGGATCGCCACGATCGTGCGCGGTACGGCGCAGAGCGTGCCGTTCAGCGTCGACAGCGGCTGCACCTTCTTGCCGTCGCGCATACGCACCGACAGACGGCGTGCCTGGAAGCTGTCGCAGTTGGACGCGGAGGTCAGCTCGCGGTACTTGCCCTGAGTCGGGATCCACGCTTCGCAGTCGTACTTCCGCGAGGCCGACGCGCCCAGATCGCCGGTGGCCACATCGATCACCTGGAACGGCAGCTCCAGGGCGGTCAGCCACTGCTTCTCCCAGTCCAGAAGCCGCTTGTGCTCGGCCTCCGCGTCCTCGGGGGCGACGTACGAGAACATCTCGACCTTGTCGAACTGGTGCACCCGGAAGATCCCCCGGGTGTCCTTGCCGTACGTACCGGCTTCGCGGCGGAAGCACGGCGAGAAGCCCGCGTACCGCAGCGGCAGCTTGTCCGCGTCGATGATCTCGTCCATGTGGTACGCGGCGAGCGCGACCTCGGAGGTGCCGACCAGGTAGTAGTCGTCCTTCTCCAGGTGGTACACGTTCTCGGCGGCCTGGCCGAGGAAGCCGGTGCCCTCCATGGCGCGCGTCCGGACCAGCGCGGGGGTCAGCATCGGGATGAAGCCGGCCTCGGTGGCCTGCGCGATCGCCGCGTTGACCAGCGCGAGCTCCAGCAGCGCGCCGATGCCCGTCAGGTAGTAGAAGCGCGAGCCCGACACCTTGGCGCCGCGCTCCACGTCGATGGCGCCGAGCGCCTCGCCGAGCTCCAGGTGATCCTTGGGGGTGAAGCCCTCGGCCCCGAAGTCGCGGATCGTGCCGTGCGTCTCCAGGACGACGAAGTCTTCCTCGCCGCCGACCGGGACGTCCTCATGAACGACGTTCCCGAGCTGGAGCAGCAGCCGCTTGGTCTCTTCATCGGCTTCGTTCTGCGCGGCGTCGGCCGCCTTGACGTCGGCCTTCAGCTGCTCGGCCCTCTTCAGCAGCTCGGCCCGCTCCTCCGGAGAGGCCTTGGGGACGAGCTTGCCCAGAGCCTTCTGCTCGGAGCGCAGCTCGTCGAAGCGGAGGCCGGACGACCTGCGTCGCTCATCGGCGAGGAGCAGGGCGTCGACGAGGTCGACGTCCTCTCCACGGGCGCGCTGGGAGGCGCGAACACGGTCGGGGTCCTCACGGAGCAGACGAAGGTCAATCACCCCACCAGGCTACCGGTGCGCACTCGCGCCGCCCCACCCGATATCCGCGCGCGTGGCGTTCTGCCCGTATCGCGCAGTATCGCGCGCATTGAGCCTGAGTATCGATAAACAGGGCCCTATTCGCCGAAATGGGGCAGGTGGTGTGGGTGCGCATTGACCCATTCTCCTTCCGAACCAAGGGACTTGGCCTCCGTTGTCCACAGGCTTCGCTCTGTTCGGAAAGTTATCCACAGGCTGTGTGGAAAATCTGTGGACTACGCGGAAGATCGTTCCTAAATCCCCATGCGAGTCGGAGGATTCCTCCCTTAAACCCGCCCCACACGCCCGATCGGGTGGGAATTGCTCCCTCTGGAGAGTTGGTGAATGGAATCCAGGTGACATTGTGATGGCGGAGGGAGGGTGTGCGGATCTGTCACGAGCCGGTCGCCTGTGGATGGAAGTGGGGCGAGTGGGCCGATTTGTCGACCATGTCGCTCCAGCTTGTCGACTTGTCCCCAGGTCGAGAAGAAGCCCTGTGGATAAGTTCTGTGGATAACGACAATCTGCAGGTAGGACGACCGCGGATCCGCAGGCAGCCGCAGGCAGCCGCAGGTCAGGACGACGGCTCACTCCCGTTGCCACCCTGTTGTCCTGGACGGTCAGGCGAGGGTCAGCCGACGGTCAGGCCCGGCCGTCCTCGCAGCGCGCCAGCCAGTCCGAAGCCGCTGTGAACTCCGCGTCCGACGTTCCCGCGCGCAGCGGCCGTACGTCCTCCGGGGCCACACCCGCCCGCGGATACGAACCCAGGAACCGCACCTTCGGGCAGATCCGCTTCAGCCCCATCAGCGCCTCGCCCACCCGCCGGTCCGAGATATGCCCCTCGGCATCCACCGAGAAGCAGTAGTTCCCGATCCCCGCCCCCGTCGGCCGCGACTGGATCAGCATCAGGTTGACCCCGCGCACCGCGAACTCCTGGAGGAGCTCCAGCAGCGCGCCGGGGTGGTCCTCGCCCATCCAGATGACCACCGAGGTCTTGTCCGCGCCGGTCGGCGAGGAGGGCCTGGCCGGCCGCCCCACCAGCACGAAGCGCGTCTCCGCGTTCTCCGCGTCGTGGATCTCGGTGACCAGCGGTTCGAGCCCGTACGTGACCGCCGCGAACTCGCCGGCGAAGGCCGCGTCGTACCGCCCCTCCTGCACCAGCCGGGCGCCGTCCGCGTTCGACGCGGCCGACTCCCACAGCGCGTCCGGGAGATTCGCCCGCAGCCAGTTGCGCACCTGGGGCTGGGCGACCGGATGGCCGGTCACCGTCTTCACGTCGGAGAGCTTGGTGCCCGGCCGTACCAGCAGCGCGAAGGCGATGGGCAGCAGCACCTCGCGGTAGATCATCAGCGGCCGCCCGGACGCCAGCTCGTCGAGGGTCGCGGTGACGCCGCCCTCCACGGAGTTCTCGATCGGTACGAGGGCAGCCGCGGCATCCCCGTTCCGTACGGCGTCGAGCGCCGCGGGCACGGACACCATCGGGACGAGCTCCCGGGTGGCGGCTTCCGGAAGCGTACGCAGGGCTGCTTCGGTGAAGGTGCCCTCGGGGCCGAGGTAGGTGTAGCGCATGGCGGACATACCGTCACCCTAGTAGGCCGCAGTCAGGGGCCCCAAGGATTCATGACCCCGGAGCCTTACGACTCCAGAAGCCGCTGGCCGACGTACTCGCCCTCCTTGGGCCCGCCCGGCGCCGCGTACAGCCCGCTCGCCTCGTGCCTGATGAACGGCGACAGCGCGTCCCCCCGGTCGAGCTTGCGCTGTACGGGTACGAAGCCGCGCAGCGGATCGGCCTGCCAGCAGACGAAGAGCAGACCCGCGTCCAGGGTCCCGTCCGCCGCGATCCCGTCGTGGAAGGAGAACGGCCGCCGCAGCAGTGCCGCGCCGCCGTTCTGCTCGGGCGCGGCGATGCGGGCGTGGGCGTTGTCCGGGACGACCAGTTTCCCGTCCGGACCTGTCTGGTCGAGCGCGAGCTCGGTGGTCTCGCTGCCGCCGGTCAGGGGCGCGCCGTCGGACTTGCGGCGGCCGATGACCCGCTCCTGCTTTTTCAGCGGGAGCTTCTCCCAGTCGTCGAGCAGCATCCGGATACGGCGTACGACGGCGTACGAGCCCCCCGCCAGCCACGGAAACTCCGCGGCTGAAGGGACGAAGATCCGCTTGTCGAAGTCGGGCTCGGAGGGCTTCGGATTGCGCGTGCCGTCGATCTGGCCCATCAGGTTGCGTGCGGTCATCGGCTTGCCGGTCGCGCCGGGCGAACGGTTGAAGCCGTTCATCTGCCAGCGCACCCGGGCCGCGTCGCCCGCCGCCCGCTGGATCGCGCGCAGTGCGTGGAACGCCACCAGCGCGTCGTCCGCGCCGATCTGCACCCACAGATCACCGTTCGAGCGCTTGGCGTCGAGGTGGTCGGAGGAGAAGGGGGGCAGCGGGTCCAGCCCCGGCGGGCGCTGCGCCACCAGGGCCGTACGGTCGAAGAAGGTGCGGCCGAAACCGAAGGTGACGGTCAGGGAGGAAGGACCGGCGTCCAGCGCGACTCCCGTGTCACCGCCCCCCTCGCCGTTGCCGCCACCGCCACCTTCGCCGTTGCCGACCGCCCGGCCCGCCATCAGCTCGCTCGCGAGCGCGGACCAGCGGCGCATCAGGGCGGCCGCTTCCTTGCGGCCCGCGCCCGGGGCCAGGTCGAAGGCGATCAGATGGCCGCGGGCCTGCAGGGGCGTGGTGATGCCCGCCTGGTGCTCGCCGTGGAAGGCGATGGCGGTGGAGCCGACCGTCGTCAGCGCGGTCGGGTCTTCGGCCGAGGCGGCGTACGCGGCGGCACCGCCCGCCCCGCCCAGGGCCAGTCCGGCCGCGCCCGCCGCGCCTGCGGCGCCTGCGGTGGAGAGCAGCCGTCGCCTGGAGATGTCGCTGTCGTTCACACGGTCGTTCGCACGATCACTCACGGGTACATCAGCCGATCTTGATGTTCTTGTCGACGGTCGTCTGGTCGATGTCGGAGGTCCGTACCGTCACCTGGACCTGCCACTCGTCCGGTATCGGGATCAGGACCGGGTCCGCGCTCCAGTGTCCGGCAGCGACGCGGGTGGGAGTGATCGGCAGCGGCCCGATCTGCTTGGCCGTGAGCGTGAAGGAGACCTTCACCTCGGGCACGTCCAGCGGCTTCCCGTCCGGCCGGTTGAGGTAGAGGTGCATCACGTTGGTGCCGGTGGTGGCCGGATCGAGGGTGAGCCGTACCGTGCCCTTGCCGTTCTGGCCGCCGGTGTCGAACGGCAGCGTGATCTCGGTGGGGCCCGTGGGCGCGGGGGCGGCGGCTCCTGCCTGGGCGCTGCCGCCCGCCTTGGCCGCCTCCTCTTCCGTACGGCCCGGTTCGGTGCTCGTCAGCACGGTGGCCACCGCGAGCAGAGTGATCGCGATACTCGCCTCGGCCAGCACGGAACGGCGCAGTCCGGAACGCTCGGGGTCGGCCGACCTGGCCTTCTTCTTCTCGGCCGTGACCACTGCCGCCTGTTGCCGGGCGAGCTGAGCCACCCGCTCCGGATCCGAGGTTCCCGAGGACTTCCCGGACTCCTCGGACTTCCCGGACTCCTCGGACTCCTCGGGGACGGTGACCGCCTCCGACTCAGCTTCCGCCTCCGACTCAGCCACCTCGGCGAGCCGCCCCGTCCACCGGCGCGAGACCCATGCGGCGCTGACCATGACGACGACCAGCCCGATCTTGACCAGTAGCAGCTGCCCGTACGGCGTCCCGGTCAGCGCCGACCAGGAGCCGACCTGCCGCCACGCCTGGTAGAGCCCGGTCGCGGCGAGTACGGAGACGCTGCTCAGTGCGACCTTGGAGAACGTCCGTACCGCCGCCCGCTCGATCGACGGCGACCCGTAGAGCGCGGTCAGCAGCGCCGCGAGCCCGCCGAGCCAGGTCGCCACGGCCAGCAAATGCAGTACGTCCAGGGGCATCGCGAGGCCCGACTGAATGCCTGTCGACGCGTGCTCCGACAGCGCCCAGGTCGCGGCGATCCCGGCCGCGACGACCGTGCCGCCGATGGTGAGGCCGAAGGCCAGGTCGTTCCGCTGGGCCCTGGCCGCTGCCCCGGCCCCATCGGCCCCATCGGCACCGTCAGCGTTCTCGGCGCCCTCGGCGTCCTCCACCGCATCCGCCTGCTCGGCCCCCTTCGCGTACGCCCCGAAGAGGACGGCCACGAACAGCGCCGCGGCCCCGAGCAGCAGCAGTCGCGAGACGAGCGCGGCCCCGGTCTTGGTGTCCAGCACATCCTGCAGCCCGCCAAGATCGAAGGCGTCCGCGAGCTTGCCCGAGCCGGTGTACGGGGTGCGCAGCAGCAACAGCGCGAGAGTGCCCGCGGTGAGCGTCAGCCACCCCTGTACGACCAGACGTTGCAGCGCCCGTACGGAAGCGCCGCGCCGCCAGCAGATGAGCACAAAGGCCGCGCCGCCGGTGAGCAGTATGAAACCGGCGTACGAGGCGTAGCGCGCGACGTCGTAGAGGAGACCGACCACGCCCCCGCCGGCCTCCTGGGAGGGCAGCGCGACAGTGGTCTTGGAGGGCGCCCCGATGGAGAAGGTGAAGGCTCCGGAGACGGGATGGCTGTCGGCGGAGACCGCCCGCCACGCCACGGTGTACGTGCCGTTGGGCAGCTCCGGCCGCAGGTCGACGCCGTACGCGACCGCGCCCCCGCTGCCGAGGTCGCGGACCTTCGCCTGGTCGGCGCGCTTGCCGCTGGGTTCCAGGACCCGGATCGAATCGTCCCCCATGGCGATTTCCTCGGAGAAGGTGAGCGTCACCTCCTTGGGCGCGGTGGCGACCACCGCCCCGTCCTTCGGGTTGCTCCCGGTCAGGGCGGCGTGCGCGGACGCGGGGCTCGCGCCTGCCAGGAGCGCGCCGATGAGCGTGCCGATGAGCACGGTCGCGGCGAGCAGTTGCCGGACCGTGGAGAGGCCGAAGCGCGGGGCGGTGGCTGTCATGGCGTGATCAGTCCTCAGTAGTCCTCAGTAGGAGCTCTCTGGGTCAGCTCTGTGGGTTGTACGTGGGCTCCTTGACGGGGAGTTCAACCGTGAGCGGGCCGGACTTCTCGAAGCGCAGCTCCACGGTGACCTTCTCGCCCTGCTTCAGCTGCTGCTTGAGCTGGGTGAACATGATGTGGTTTCCACCGCGTTCGAGATCGAGCTCGCCGTCCGCCGGTACGTCGAACCCCCGCACCTCCCGCATCCTCTGGTTCTCCGACGCGTGGATGGTGACCTCGTCGGAGATGGCGCTGGTGACGGAGGTGAGCCTGTCCGCCTCGCCCCCGCTGTTGTGGACCGTCAGAAATCCGGACGCCATGGCATCGTTCACGGGCTGCGGCATGAACGCGCCGTCGACCTTCAGCTCGGGCTTGCCGTCGGACGACGAGCAGCCCGCCAGTCCCAGCCCCAGCCCGAGTCCCAGTACCGCGGTCAGGGTGACGACCGCCGAAGGCCGGGCGGGTGTACGGGTGGGTATACGGGCGGATGCGCGAGTGGATGCGCGGGCTGCCCGGCCGTTCACGGATTCTCCCCGCGGACGATCTTCGGCAGATCCTTGGTGTAGTCGTCCACCGATGTGTCCTCGCCGTACAGCAGATAGCCCGCGTCGGTCTTCGGGGAGAACGCGATGACCTGCGTGCCGTGCGAGGAGACGACCGTGCCGTCCTTCTCCTTCGTCGGGGCGTCGATGCCGATGCCCATCTGGCGCGCGCCCGCCTGGATGGCCGCGAAGTCGCCGGTGAGGCCGGTGAAGGAAGCGTCTCCGGCGCTCGGGAGCCACTTGGCGAGTTCGGCCGGGGTGTCCCGCTCCGGGTCGGTGGTGATGAAGATGACCTGGAGCTTGTCCTGGTCGGCCTTGGGCAGCTTCTTCTTGGCGATGGCGATATTGCTCATGGTGAGCGGACAGACATCGGGGCAGTGCGTATAGCCGTAGTAGATCAGCGTGGGCTTGCCCTTGGTGCGCTCACGCAGGTCGTACTTCTTGCCCTGGGTATCCGTGAGAACGAGATTCGGCTTGGTGTACGGAGTATCGAGCACGGTCGCGGGCCGCTCCGCCTGGACCGAGACATCGGCGATGGAGTTCTTGGCGGAGTCGTCGTCGCCGCTCGAGCAGGCGGAGAGGGTCAGGCCGGCGGCCACGACGAGCGTGGCCGCGAGCCGGGTTTTCTTGCGCATGGAGAACTATCCCAAATGTGATGTATGGAGAGTCCGGCGGGGGCGGTTCGGGCTCCGGCCTCCTGAGGCCAGGGCCCCAGGAGGCCGGAGCCTGATGGAGATCAGAGCCTCAAGAGGCGCGGCGGCGTCCGGCCAGGACGCCGAAGGCCACGCCCGCGGCGCCGACGAGGATGCCGACGATGCCAAGGATGCGGGCAGTCGTGTCGCTACTGTTCTCCGACGCCGTCTCGGACTCCGTGCCCCCGGCGTTCGCGGCGGCGTTCTTGGCGTCCGCCGCCGTGTCTGCCGTGTCCGCCGTCCCGCCGTCGTGTCCGTCTTCGGCGGCGGCCGACAGCTTCAGTACGGGCGCGGGGGCCTCCGGCTCCGGAGCGCCCGCCTTCGCCTCCTCGATCCAGCGCACGACTTCCTTGTTGTCGTACGTCTGGATGGCCTTGAACACCAGCTGATCGGCGTTCTCGGGGAGCGGGCCCAGCGAGAGCGGGAACTGCTGGAACTGGCCGGCTGCGATCTTGGAACCGTCCGCGGTCCAGGTGACCTTGGAGACCGCCTGGGTGATCTGCTTGCCGTGCACCTCGAGCGGCTTGGCCAGCTTGGACTTGATGACCTCGACCTTCCAGCCGGGCACGGGCTGCGGCATCACGGACGACAGCGGGTGCTCGGTGGGAAGGCTCACCTCAAGCTTCACGGTCGAGGCGTTGTCGCGTTCGTTGGGGACCTTGAAGTTGACCGTCGCATAACCGCCCTTGGCGGCCTCGCCCTGCGGCTGCACGGAGACGTGCGCGAAGGCGGTGCCGGAGAGCAGCAGTACGGAGGAGGCGGCAACGACACCGGCCATCAGGGACACGCGGGACGCATGGGACACACGGGAAACGGTCATGGCAGAAGACACTCCACAGTTCAGGAGAAGTGGGTGTGTGCCGGGCGCGTACAGATGCGCGGGCACCGCGACACCACTCCCGTCGAGTGGGCCGCGTCAGGCTGCGAGAGCGAAACAGGCGGGCGGCCCGCGCCTGCTCACCGTGTGCTGGAGCGTCTCCCCGGCCAACCGCACCGGCGGCCCGTACCGCGGTCGGCGGGCGCGCGGATCAACCAGGGGCGCCCCCTGGAGACCGGCGCGCAACGCCCGTACGAGCGCGAGCGCGGCGCGCAGGGAGCGCAGCCACGCTACCTCGGCCACCTCATGCGCCGAGTCGGCGGACAGTTTGATCAGCCGGATCAGCGCCAGATCCCCGCGCCGCAGCAGCCAGCCGGTCGCGAGCGCGGCCAGCAGATGCCCCAGCGTCATGGGAAGCGTGGGCAGCAGATCGGGCGACGAAGCCGCGGTCTGCGCCAGATGGTCATGGCCGGTGCTGCCGTGCCCGGTACTGCCGTGCCCGGGAGGGGTGGGACCCGCGGTGGTGACGATCCGCCGTGCGACGGCCGGGTTCAGGGACGCGGCGCCCGCACCGCAGAGCAGCTTCGAGACCAGCCTGATCAGCGCGTCGTCGGCGGCCGGGGCGAGCCGCAGCTGATGCTGCCCGAGCCCGAAGAGGGCGTGCAGGGTGAGCTGTCCTACGGTCAGCGCCACGGCGATGGACGGCAGCGAGCGGACCCGGTCGGCGAACGGCACGACCAGTCCGAACACCCCGAGGAAGCCGAGGGCCAGCGTCCACCAGGGAACCGCCGCACAGGCGGCGAGCACATGCCCCGTCGCGGACAACACAACACAGACCGCGGTGAAGACCGCGGCCCTCAGTAGCCGCAGACCGGCTCCGGCGTGTGCAACGGGGATGGGCGACATGGCCGGGTCATCATCGCACTGCGGGGAAACGGCCCGTAGGGCAGGTCCGTAAGGTCCCCTTTGCCATTTACACCGCCGCATACACCGCCGCGAAGGGAACACGCATCCGCCGAATGGTCGCAATCACGCCAAAATTGTGCTTACTGACCACGCGCTGCGGCAATACGTATCGGTATGTCGAGCCGCAGCCAGGAGGCTGGAGCATGAGCATCTGGTGGTCTCTCCACTTGCGGCGCGAAGCCGCGAGCGTCCCGCTCGCGCGTCGCTTGCTGCTCGGCGCCATGGAGACTGCGGGGGTTGATCCCGATATTTCCTATGATTTGTCGGTCGCGCTGAGCGAGGCCTGTGCCAATGCCGTCGAGCACGGCGGCGGGCAGGGCGGCGGCGAGGCTGCGGCGGCGTACCGGGTGACCGCGTATCTGGACGGCGAGAAGTGCCGTATCGAAGTGGCTGATTCTGGACCCGGATTCCCGGGCGGCGGACGGTGTGCGACGCACCCCGTGCAAGCGGCCGCGGGAACTGCGGAGAGCGGCCGGGGGCTCTGTCTGATCGAGCAGCTCGCCGACCATGTGGACTTCCGCAACCGGCCGGGGCGGGGCGCGGTGGTCAGCTTCGACAAAATCCTGAAATGGCGCGAGGACGCACTGCTCAAGGTCTCCTGAGCCGCGCGTCCTCATCACCTGCAACCCGTACGGTCAGGCCTTCAGCGAGGCCATCCATGCCTCGACCTCATCGGCCTGCCGGGGTAGCGCCGCCGAAAGGTTTCGGTTGCCGTCCTCGGTGACCAGGATGTCGTCCTCGATCCGGACGCCGATGCCGCGGTACTCCTCCGGCACCGTCAGATCGTCCGCCTGGAAGTAGAGCCCGGGCTCCACGGTCAGGCACACGCCCGGCTCCAGCGTCCCGTCGACGTACGCCTCGGTGCGCGCGGCGGCACAGTCGTGGACGTCCATGCCGAGCATGTGACCGGTGCCGTGCAGCGTCCAGCGGCGCTGGAGACCCAGCTCCAGCACCCGCTCCACCGGGCCGTCGACCAGACCCCACTCGACGAGCTTCTCGGCGAGCACGCGCTGCGAGGCGTCGTGGAAGTCGCGGTACTTGGCGCCCGGCTTGACCGCCGCGATGCCCGCCTCCTGCGACTCGTACACCGCGTCGTAGATCTTGCGCTGGATCTCGTTGAAGCGGCCGTTGATCGGCAGCGTGCGCGTGATGTCGGCGGTGTAGAGGGTGCGGGTCTCCACGCCGGCGTCCAGCAGGAGCAGCTCGCCGGAGCGGACCGGGCCGTCGTTGCGTACCCAGTGCAGGGTGGTGGCGTGCGGGCCCGCCGCGCAGATCGAGCCGTAGCCGATGTCGTTGCCCTCGACGCGGGCGCGCAGGAAGAAGGTGCCCTCGATATAGCGCTCGCTGGTCGCCTCGGCCTTGTCCAGGACCCTGACGACGTCCTCGAAGCCGCGCGCCGTCGAGTCACACGCCTGCTGCAGCTCGCCGATCTCGAACTCGTCCTTCACGGCACGCGCCTCGGAGAGGTAGACGCGCAGCTCCTCGTCGCGCTCCGCGGTGACCTTGTCGGTGAGCGCGGCCTCGATGACGGCGTCGTGGCCGCGGACGGCGCGGACCGGGCCGGTCGCGCCGCTCAGCTGCTCCGGCAGCTCGCGCACATCCTTGGCCGGGATACCGAGCAGCTGCTCGGCCTCGGTGAGGGAGTGGCGGCGGCCGACCCACAGCTCGCCCTGGCCGGACAGCCAGAACTCGCCGTTCTCACGGTTGGAGCGCGGCAGCAGATAGACGGTGGCCCGGTGGCCCCCGCCGTGCTCGCCGCCGTTCGGCTCCAGTACGAGGACGCCGTCCTCGGACTGGTCGCCGGTGAGGTAGGCGTACTCCGTCGAGGCACGGAAGGCGTACTCCGTGTCATTGGAGCGGGTCTTCAGGCGGCCCGCGGGGATCACCAGGCGCTCGCCGGGGAAGCGTGCCGAGAGCAGGGCGCGGCGGGCGGCGGTGTGCGAGGCCTGGGCGATCGGCTCAAGTTCGCGCAGCTCGGTGTCGGCCCAGCCTGTCGTCATATTCTCGGCGAGCTCGTCGGACACGCCCGGGTACAGGCTGTTCTTGCGCTGCTTGATCGGCTGCTCTGCTTCTTCCGGTGTCTCCGGCATCTCGGGTGATTCCGGTGTCTCCGGGATGAGCTCCTCGGCCACGTCTGCCTCCTCGATACGACACTGGCGTCTTCCATCGTATGTGCGGGAGGAAGACGACCGGAGCAGCACGAGGAATCGGCGAACCGGCAGAGGATCAAGCAAAGCGGGCGGCGAGCAGCACCACGTCCTCGCGGCCTCCGGCCTTGTCGAAGCCCGTGAGCCCTTCCGAGCCAGCGAGCCCTTCCGAGCCAGCGAGACTTTCCGGATCCTCCAACTCTTCCGGCAGCACCGTGCGCAGCACATGGTCGGCGATCGCCGCCGGGTCGTCCCGGGCGGCCCTCGGCACGCTCGTGGCCGCCGCGTGCAGCCGTGCGAAGGCCCGGTCCATGGGGTCTCCGGTACGCCGAAGGAGTCCGTCCGTATACAGCAGCACCGTTTCACCGGGCTCGGGCGAGAGCTCCACGCTCGGTGCTTCCCAGCAGGACAGCATCCCCAGCGGCGCGGACAGGGACGTCTCAATGAACTCGGTGCGCCGCTCGCCCACCACCAGCGGCGGGGTGTGCCCGGCCCCGGCCAGCAGGATCTTCCGCGCGGCCGGTTCCGCGTACGCGAAGAGCGCGGTGGCCGTGCGGGCGGGCTCGGTCAGCCGTAGCAGCAGCTCCAGATCGGAGAGTACGGCGACGGGGTCCTCGCCCTCCATCACGGCGTACGCCCGCAGGGAGGCGCGCAGCCGCCCCATCGCCGCCAGCGCGCTCGGCCCCGAGCCGCTGACTGAGCCGACGGCGAGACCCAGCGCGCCCTCGGGCAGCGGCAGCGCGTCGTACCAGTCGCCGCCGCCGCGCGGACCGGTGCGGTGGCGGGCGGCGAGCTGGACGCCGGGCACCCAGGGCAGCCGGCTGGGCAGCAGCTCCTCCGCGATGGTCGCCACCGTGGCGCGGGCGTGCTCGAGTTCGAGCAGCCGGGCCAGATGCTCGGTGGCGTACCGCATATAGAGGCCGACGAGGTGGCACTGCCGCTCGGCGGGCGCGGCCGGTTCGTCGTACATCCAGACGGCGGCGCCGAGTGTGCCCGCGGTGTGGGAGGCGATCGGCACGGTGTAGCTGGCGGCGAAGCCGAGGCGGACGGCGACCTCGAGGTGGAGGGGGTGCAGTGTCTTGTCGCCGAGCAGGTCGGGTTGGGCGACGGCTTCGGGCGGACCGCCGCCCGGACCGCCCGGACCAACGCCCGGACCGCTCGGCGCGTACCGGCCGTTCGGTAGCCGGCCGTCCAGGATCCGGCCGTACGCGGTGACGCTGCGTGGCACCGTCTCGATGTGGCCGAGCTCGTAATGGGTGAATCCGAGCCCCCTGGTGAGCGCGGGCCCGCGGCCCGGGTCGAGGCAGCCGAAGCAGTCGTCGCGCGAGGCGTCGGGCGTCGGTTCGAGGACGACCATGCCGCGGCGGGCGCCGAGCAGCGCGGCGCCGGCGCGCAGCAATTCGTGGAGGGCGTCGTCCAGCGAACCTGTTCTGGCCAGGCGCTCGGTCAGTTCATGGAGGGTGGTCAGATGGGAGACCCAGCCGGCCAGCCGGTCCTGAATCACCGCGCCGGGAGGGCGCGGCGGGGGTGCGAGGGCGGGCAGCGGCGAGGCAGTGTGCGGGGGCGCGGGAACCGTTGAATCGATTCCGGCCACTTTCGGCAGGTGAGGGGCGCTCATGGCAGCCGGCTTTCCGACTGGTTCGTTTCGCTCAATAGCATCGCAAACCCCCATGCTCACTCTGCGCCGCTATCCGTGCATCCACATGTACACGTACAAGTGAGGGGATGTCCAGCATCGCCCCAGTGGGATTGATGGTGTCTGCGGGGTAGTTAACTTGGCTGGAAAATGCACCCAATGGTGGTCTGCTGAGGTCTGCTGAGGATGTTCGGCAGCGTTCAGCAGCAGGCCCCCAGGTCGACGCACAGCGACGTCCGAGGGGGAGCGTCATCCCATGCGTGTGGGGTACGTAAACGGTGATGGCCAGGGGCAGTTGGTCCCGCCCCGGAACCTGGCGGCGGGCCTGGGCGTCTTAACAGCCGGAGGCCGCGCCCCATCCCGAGTGGCGGCGAAAGTTACAGCGGGACAGCAGCGGGACAGCAAGCGCCAGGCGCGCGCCACCCCGCGCCACGCGTTTAATGGACTACAGCCCACGTTCGGCCCCCGGGCGGCGATCCTGCCGCAGGCGAAGCGGGGGATCGCCCATGCCACCGGCAAGAGGCGATGACGCGCCCATCTGTACGCACAGTCAAGAGCTGCACACATCGGTCGATGTGGACCTCGGCGTTCAACGGAAAGGAACGAGCGCTCATGCGCGAGATCCTCGGAAGGCGACGCAGGCTCCGGTTCCGGCGCAAGAGGGGGCCTGTACAGCTCGAAGCGGCGCTCCACTGCGCCGCCGAGTGGGAATGGCCCGTGCTGCCCGGCGTGGGGCTGAAAGCGACGCCGGGCACCTCCCAGGCGTCCCGGAAGTCTCAGCGAGCACAGCAATCTCACCAGTCCGAAAGCTCAGCGGGGCCGGCCGGCAGCGGCGGTGACCGCGGGCGCGCCTGCGCCTGCCCCGACGCCGACTGCGTCGTACCCGGCGCGCACCCCTTCGACCCCGGAATCCTTGCGGCGTCGACTGACGAGCGGATGGTGCGCTGGTGGTGGGCCAACCGGCCCACCGCCCCGATCATCCTGGCCACCGGGGGGCGTGCGCCGTGCGCGCTGAGTCTGCCCGCCGTCGCCGGGGCGCGCGCCCTGTCGGAACTGGACCGGATGGGCATGCGGCTGGGGCCGGTCATCGCGACACCCACCCGCTGGTCGCTGCTGGTGGCCCCGTACACCCTCGAACGGCTCGGCGAACTGCTCTTCGTGAAGGACCGCGTGCCCAGTTCGCTGCGTTTCCACAGCGAGGGCGGCTATGTGGTGCTGCCACCGTCGGAGACGGGACCGGGGCAGGTCCGCTGGGAGCGGGCGCCGCTGGTCGGGTCCGCGGCTCCCTGGCTGCCGGATGTCGAGGCGGTGGTGGACGCGCTGGTGGAGGCGAGCACCAGCGCACCGGACGGTGGCAGCCGGCTCACTTACTGAGCCTTACGGCCCATACGGCCCTTACGGCCTTACGTACAGAGCGACAAGCACAGAACGACACGCGCGGAATGACACGCGAGGGCTGACACGTGCAGCATGCATATGCATCTGCACGTGCATATGGGACCGGCTCTCACCCGTACGCACTCGTACGGGTGAGAGCCGGTCCGACTTGTACGGGAATTGGGTGCGCGGCGCGCCGAGTGCGCCCATTCCGTCGATATCTTCGGCCCACCGTTATGAATTCGCGCGCAGCCGGCAGGTGGACCCATGAATCTCCGCATGATCGGGCTCACGGCCGTCGTAGTGTTCGCCGCGCTGCTGCCGATGGCCGCCACAGCGGGACCGGCCGACGGTCTGTGGCCGGTAACCGGCATCCCCCACGCGGGCGGTGCGAAGCGAGCGCCTGCCCTTGATCCTGTGCCCCAGCTGACCCCCGGTGCTGAGCCGAAGCCGGGTCTGCTGGCCGGTATCGGGGTCTCGGATACGCCGGAAGGCCCCGATGTGACCGGCGCCACTGCCCCGCAGACGGCCGCGCAATGTGGGCCGGAACTCGCCTCTCCTGATGGCGTCGAGGCCCAGACCTGCGTCCTGACCGAAGGGTCCGACACCTGGGCACGTACGTACTACCGCAATGCGACGGGCGAGGAATTGAGTTCCGCACTCACCCTTATGGGGCCGGCTGGGCGCACGCTGCAAACCAACTGCGTGGTCGCGGCGGGGGATGAGCCGGGTGCCTGTGAGACGCCACGTGAGTCTTCTCTGGGGCCTGTCGCGGAGTATTCGGCGGTGGCGGAGTTCGCGACTGCGGATGAGATGGGCGAAGGCCCCTTGCTCCTGCGGTCCGGCTCCAACTGAGGCACGGCCACGAGCGGTTGGCGGAACCAGACATTCCGCGAAATAGAAGGGCCCGGTCGCTGGCGACGGGGGATGCACCAGCGACCGGGCTTCTAGAACGGTAACAAGAGATCTGCGGTTCGCAAATTCGATCTCAGGTATTCGGACAGGTATTTACCTGCTGATGGCGAAGGTTGTGACTGGAGTCACTGCGTTCGAGCGCCATCGCCTGAGCCCTCTTGAGTATTCCTTGAGCAGCCTCAGCTGAGAGTGACTTGGCGATTGGTGAGCCCGCCGCGTGCCCGGCGCTCGTCCGCGGTCAGTGGCGCGTCCACCGCGAGCGCCTCCGCCAGCCGCTCGGCGAACGCCGCGGCGGGCTGCTCGCACTCCTTGGCGCCCATCTCGCTCGGCAGGTCCCAGACCGGGACCATCAGCCCGTGCGCACGGAAGGAGCCGACCAGCCGGGTGCCCTCGCCGATCGACGACGTACCGGCGGCGTGCAGTCGCGCGAGCGCGTCGAGGAGCTGCTCCTCGGGGTGCGGCATGACCCAGCGGAGGTGGTTCTTCTCCGGGGTCTCGCACCAGTACGAGGCCTCGATGCCGGAGAGCCGCACGGTCGGGATCGCGGCGGCGTTGGCACGCTCCAGAGAGGCGGCCACCTCGGGGGACGAGTTCTCCGCGGAGTCCGGCACCCAGAACTCGAAGCCGGAGTGGACGACCGGCTCGAAGGCGGCGTCGGTGTCGTCGGTATCCAGGAGATCCTGCAGACGCGGACCCTCGGCCGGCACTCGCTGCGCGGCGACCGGGTTGCCCGGCTCGGCGCTCAGCGCCCGCAGCAGGGTGTCCGCCAGGTCGCGGCTGAGGTCGCCGGATGAGGTGTCGTTCTGCAGGCCGAGCAGGACGGAACCGTCGTCGCGGCGCAGCGCGGGCCAGGCCATCGGCAGTACGGTCGCGAGCGTGACGGACGGGACGCCGTCCGGCAGTCCGCCCTTGAGGTGCAGTGTGGCGGTGGCGGCGGGCACCAGTTCGCGCAGGGCGACCCAGTCGCACTCGCCGGGCAGTCCCTCGAAGGGACGCTTGACCAGTTCGGTGACGGCGTGCGCGGCGGCCCGGCCGTGACAGGCCTTGTAGCGGCGGCCGGAACCGCAGGGGCAGGGCTCGCGGGCGCCGACAACCGGGACGCTCACGTCAGCGCCTTCGGCGCGGGCCCCATTGCTGATCCGCGGCTTGGTCGTCTTCGTCTGGGGGCGCTTCTTGGCCATGGTGTGGCTCTCTCCCGACTGCGGTGCTGCTGTGCTGCTGTGTCGGGCGCGAGCCTAGTCGTCCGATGCCGCTACGGGGGCCAATGGCGGTGGTGGCGCGGGATCGGCCGCGTCGGCACCGCCTGATCCGTAGCGGCCGGAGGTAGCTGGACGTGGCCCGACGTATGTCGACCGCAGCAGGTCGCGAGCCGACAGCTGACAGCCGACAGCCGACAGCCGATGGATCAGTCGAGATCGTCGTACGGCTCCGCGAAGTCGAAGCTGGGGCCGCCGACCCGCGCGGCGAAATCCTCGCGCCGGTGTCCTTCGGTGACGATCACCCACACCGTGACCTCGCCGGCGGCGCTGTCGCGGACACCCCAGTCCTGGGCCAGCGCGCTGATGATGTTGAGTCCCCGACCACCTCGGGCGGTCACCGAAGGTGTGGCCGGAATCGGTCGGGTCGGACCGCCTCCGTCCGTTACCTCGACCGTGAGTCGGCCGGCTTTGTCGACGTGCCAGGCGGCACGGATACAGCCGTCGCCGATTTCTGCCTGCCCCAGCGGCCGGCCGTGCCGGTAGGCGTTGCTGAGCAGTTCGGAAAGTATGAGTACTGCATCGTCGACGACCGTTTCGGAGATTCCGCTGCGGTTGAGCTGCTCCCGCATTCGGTGTCTTGCCTCGCCCACGCCCGCAGGGCCATGGGACACGGCCATGCTCGACGACGTGGGCACCTCCTGTGCCACCACCAACGCCACCCCCGAGACCTCCTTTGCCCCACGCCACGGTGTGAATGCCCTCATGGACTGGACCGGAAACCGGACAGGGGTGAGCCAGTGACGCACTCGTATCGATCGAATACGTACCGAACGCGCCGGAGCACTCCCCGTAAGCACTACTAAAGGCGGCCTAGTTGGGACAAAACCTGCTTCGGGCGATTGGTGATGATTGCCTCGACGCCAAGCCGGGCACAGAGCTCGATGTCCTCGGGCTCGTCGACCGTCCAGACGTGCACATCGTGGCCCGCGTCGTGCAGCCGGGCGATATAGCCGGGGTGATTGCGGACGATGCGCATGCCAGGACCCGCGATTCGTGACCCGGCGGGCAGCCGCCCGTCGCGCAGCCGCGGCGTGATGAACTGCATCAGATAAACGGTGGGGAGGTTCGGCGCCGCCGCGGCGACCCGGTGCAGGGAGCGGGCCGAGAAGCTCATGATCCGTACGGGCGACTCCTTGGCCGACGCGGGGTCGGCCAGGCCGAACCGTCCCAGCAGCTGGAGCAGCCGCTCCTCCACCTGTCCCGCCCAGCGGGTGGGGTGCTTGGTCTCGATGGCCAGCTCGATGCGGCGGCCGGAGTCGGCCACCAGCTCGAGCAGCCGCTCCAGGGTGAGTACGGAGGTGAGGGAGGGGTCTCGCCAGTCGGGGCTCTCCGAGGCGTCCTCGTGGCCCTTCCACGTGCCGAAGTCGAGGGCGGTGAGGTCCGCGAGCTCCAGGGTGGAGACGGCGCCGCGGCCGTTGGAGGTGCGGTTGACGCGGCGGTCGTGGACGCAGACGAGATGGCCGTCGGCGGTGAGCCGTACATCGCACTCAAGGCCGTCCGCACCGTCCTCGATGGCCTTCCTGTACGCGGCCAGGGTGTGCTCGGGGGCGTCTTCGGAGGCGCCGCGGTGGGCGACGACCTGGATGTTGTGCGGGCGTGCTTGGGTCACCGCGTCATGGTGTCATCGCGGCGGGGTGGGGAAGTACGTGGGTTGACGGAGGGCCGTCCGGGGGTCAGGAGATGCGTCCGTTTTGTCGGACGTAAAGGATTGCGGAGATATACACAGCTCCTGCTTACAGTGACCAGACGGGCTGTGGGAAAAGCTGACCGCAGACACGTGTGCAGCGGAGCAGCCGAACAGCGGCCTTTTGCCGACGACTGACGTGGAACCTGAGGAGAAAGAGCTGTGAGCACCGAGAACGAGGACACCGCGGTTCCTGCCGCCCCGTCCGTACCTCCTGTGCCGGTCGCCGCTCCCGAGGGCACGCCTGCGAAGGCGGATGGCGCGCACCCGACAGAGGGTGTACGCGAGACACAGGGCGGACCTGGGACGCACCACACCGGGCCGGCGGCAGCGGGCGGGCAGGCCCCTGGGTACTCCCCCGAGCCCCAGTCCCATCCCCAGCCCCATCCCCTGCCCGAGCACGCCACCGCGCCGCTGCCCGGTCCCGTACCCGCGGGCGCGCCGACAGGGTCGCAGCAGGGCGGCGAAGGCGGATGGCCGCCGCCCCCGCCCGCGCTCCCGACCTACGGGGGCGGCGGCAGCGGCGGTCCGGCCTGGGGGGCACCGGCCGACGCGCCAGGGTCCCCGGCCCACCACCCCCGTAAGCGCGCCGGCGGACTGGTCGCCGGGGTGCTCGCCGCTGCGCTCGTCGCGGGTGGCGCCGGCGGCGGCATCGGCTACTGGGCGGCCGAGCGCAACGACAGTACGAGCGGTTCGACCACCGTCACGGCGGCCGACACCCCGAAGGACATCAAGCGCGAGCCCGGCACGGTGGCGGCGATCGCGGCCAAGGCGCTGCCGAGCGTGGTCACCATCGAGGCGAAGGCGAGCGGCGGCGGGGACGTCGGCGGAAGCGACGAGGGCGAGGGCGAGGGCGAGGGCGGTACGGGCACCGGCTTCGTCTACGACAAGGAAGGCCACATCCTCACCAACAACCACGTGGTGGCCTCCGCGGCCGACGGCGGCACGCTGTCCGCGACCTTCTCCAACGGCAAGAAGTACGACGCCGAGGTGGTCGGCCGGGCCCAGGGCTACGACGTCGCCGTACTGAAGCTGAAGAACGCGCCCGCCGGGCTGACCCCGCTGGCCCTCGGCAACTCCGAGCAGGTCGTGGTCGGCGACTCGGCCATCGCGATCGGCGCGCCCTTCGGCCTGTCGAACACCGTCACCACCGGCATCGTCAGTGCGAAGAATCGTCCCGTCTCCTCGGGCGACGGCTCCAGCGGCAAGAACTCGTACATGAGCGCGCTGCAGACCGACGCCTCGATCAACCCGGGCAACTCCGGCGGCCCGCTGCTGGACGCGCGCGGCGCGGTGATCGGCATCAACTCCGCGATCCAGTCGGCGGGGACCGGCGGTTTCGGCCAGACGCAGGCCGGCTCGATCGGCCTCGGCTTCGCCATCCCGATCAACCAGGCGAAGAACGTCGCCGAGCAGCTGATCAAGACGGGCCAGCCGGTGTACCCGGTGATCGGCGCGACGGTGGACATGGCGGCCGAGGACTCGGGCGCCAAGATCTCGGCGCAGGGCGCGGACGGCGCCGCGGCGGTGGCGCCGAACGGCCCGGCGGCGAAGGCCGGCCTCAAGGCGGGCGACATCATCACCAAGTTCAACGGCAAGCCGATCGACAGCGGCCCGACCCTGATCAGCGAGATCTGGAACCACAAGCCGGGCGACAAGGTGACGCTCACGTTCCAGCGTGACGGCAAGGAGCAGACGGCGGAACTCGTCCTGGGCGAGCGTAAGGGCGACAGCAGCTGACGCTCTCAAACACAGCGCAGGTGAGGCGGGGTGCCGGACCGAGTCCGGCACCCCGCCTCATGCTTTTTTCTCTGGAAGGGCCGACTCCACCCGACTCCGACGTTCAGCTGCCCTCTAGGTTGATCACATGGCCACCGCACATGTGAACGGCATTATCATCGGTTACGACGACCAGGGTGACCGTGACGGCATGCCTCTGCTCCTCGTCCACGGGCACCCTTTCAACCGCACCATGTGGGCACCGCAGGCCGAGGAGTTCGCCACGGCCGGATATCGCGTGGTCACCCCGGACCTGCGCGGCTACGGCGAGAGCGGTGTCGTCCCCGGGATCACGCCGCTGGGAGTCTTCGCCCGCGACATCGCTGGGCTGATGGACCTGCTCGGCCTGGACCGAGTGCTTCTCGGCGGGCTGTCCATGGGCGGGCAGATCGTGATGGAGTTCTACCGCCTCTTCCCCGACCGGGTCAGCGGGCTGCTGCTCGCCGACACCTTCCCCGCCGCGGAGAAGCCCGAGGGCAAGGTCTCTCGCAACGCCATGGCGGATCGGCTGCTCGTGGAGGGCATGGGCGGCTACGCGGACGAGGTCATCGACAAGATGGTCGCCCCGTACAACATCACCGCCCTCCCCGAGGTGGCCGCACACGTGCTGGGGATGATGCGGACGACCCCACCAGAGGGCGCGGCGGCGGCGCTGCGCGGGAGGGCGGAACGCCCTGACTACTGCGAGCTGCTGACCGAGGTGACGGTCCCCGCGCTGGTCGTCGTCGGCGTGGACGACGAGTACACGCCGGTGAGTGACGCCGAGTTCATGCACCAGCAGCTGCCGGACTCCACCCTCGCCGTCATCGAGGGCTCGGCACACATGCCCAACCTTGAACGCCCGGCCGAGTTCAACGCCGCTCTGGCCCGGTTCCTGGGGCAACGGCCCATTGGAGAGGCGGCTGCGGGTGCCCGGTAACAGCTTCTGCCGCAGGTCGGCCGGGGCATGGGTGGGTTGCCCGAGCGGCCTAAGGGAACGGTCTTGAAAGCCGAAGCGCCCTGGATCGGCCCTCTGCGGTAGGAGTCGTTGAGACTGCCCAGCTCCGGGGGCATGGCGCAGACGAGGTAGAGGTTTGCCTGCTCGCGCCAGCCGGGGCGGATTTCCACGTTCACGCGACCGCCGGCGGCGGTGGCCACGGCGGCGAGTGCCATCGTGGCGGCCAGGTCCGGCGGGGTCTGGGTGAACTCGGCCACGGCGGCGACGTGCTCTGCGAGCCACGGTGTCAGGGCCGAGACGGGGAACACGGGGAGCGCGGCATGGGTGCCGAGCGGGATCGGGTCCGGCCACCGGTCCGTAGTAAGGATGGTGGCCAGTTCCGCGGCGGCTCGGGCAGCGATCTGCTCGCTGCCGGAGGTGCTCAGACGGCCCTGTGTGATCAGGCGGGTGCCGGTCTCGATGAGCCGTCGCTGCTGAGCGAGCTTGGAGACGATCTCGGCGTAGTACGGGCCATTCGCGGCGGTGGGCGTGGCCTGGACGAGGAGGTGAAGGTAGCTGGCTCCGCCAACGCGCTCCAGGTCTCCCGCGTCACGGAGGTGGGAGGCGAGCGTGATGGGATCGACGGGGAGGCCCGACCCGTTCATGGCGGTGATCGAGACGTGAATGGTGGCGTGAGCCGGCCGGTAGTAGTCCTCCGCAGTGAGGATCGCGGTCACCTGACTGATCGCGTCGCACGACAGGAGCTATGGAGCCGAGGGCTGCCCTCTCTGCCTCCAAGTCGTTCGGCACAGCCGAGTCGATATTGTCCGATCCGCCGTGATGTACAGGGGGGTTGCTGTCGCACTCGGTGTTCACAGGGCGGCCTCGCGGTTATGTACGAGGACCCTGCGGACACCCGCTGAGCGACAGCGGGTGGTGCTGTGGTGCTGTGGTGCATGCTGGACGCACCTCCTGTTTCTTGGTTGGGATGGGAGTGCCGGGGCAGTGGGCTGCGTTGACCCGTCGACCACTGCCCCGGGCGACATCAGAGCCGCTGAGCGCGATTCCAGTCCTGGTATTCCTGGCGGACGTACGCGCGGTGGTCGTCGCCGGTGGCCAGTTCGGCCCCCCCTGCGACTGAGCCCGTTGTGCGCCATGTCGTGCTCGATCAGCTGCAGCGCGGCATCGGCTGCCACCGCGTCCGCGGCGATCGCCGGGGCGAAGGTGTCCTCCTCGCCGAGTGCGATGCGGTCAAGGACAGCGGCCTTGCGAAGCCAGAACTCACGGTGCGGTTCCTGACCGAACGGCCGCGTGGCGCGTGTTCGGTGAGCCAGCCGATTTCGGTGATGATCAGAGGAGCGTTCGCGTATGCCTCGGGTGCGGCACCAAGTCCGTTCGTAAGGGCGGTCATTGGGTCCTCCTGGTGTGCGGGGGTCGGGCCGGGCTGTCCGGTCCTCCGCACGGGCCCCCTGGTGGAGTTGGGCCCGCACGGAGGCACGTCAGCGGATCAGAACCGGCTGATGACACCGGTGAGGGCGGTCATTGCGGATCACCGGCAGGTGGTCAACGGCGTGCTGTGGCGGTTGCGGACCGGGGTGCCCTGGCGTGACCTGCCCGAGCGGTATGGCCCGTGGCAGACCGTCTACGAACGCTTCGCCCGCTGGAAGGCGGACGCGGCTTGGGCGAAGCTGGTGGAACGTGCCCGGGTCATGCTGTGGCTCCCTTCGGGTAGTGGCGGCGCAGGTTGGCGGCGAGGATGCGATCGAGTGTGCGGTCGGACAGGATCGGGCCCAGGCGCATGATCAGGGCGGCATCCCGGCCGGCGGTGTAGCGGGTGCGCGGTCTGCGGGTCGTCACGGCCTTCGCGATGACCTGGGCGGCGGCGTCGGCGGTCAGGCCCGATGCAGTACCCGAGGCCATCAACTTGTTGTTCGCCTGGACCAGGCTGCCGTAGCGCTCATCCTGCTCCGGTGTCATCTTGGCGGCCAGGTCGTTCGCCGTCGCGATCCCGCGGGCCGCGATCTCCGTGCGGACGCCGCCGGGCTCGACCACGACGACCTGTACGCCCAGCGGCGCGACCTCCCGGCGGAGCGAGTCACTGACTGCTTCCAGGGCGAACTTCGCGCCGGCGTACGCGCCATATGTAGCCATGGCGTACTTGCCGCCGACCGAGCTGATGTTGATCACGCGGCCCTTGCTGCGCAGCAGTGCGGGCAGGAGCGCCTGGGTGACGGCGATGTGCCCGAACAGGTTGACTTCGAAGACCCGCCGCCACTCGGCCATTGGCAGGGCTTCGACCGGGGCGTTCACCTGGATGCCGGCGTTGTTGACGAGTGCGTGCAGTGCGCGCGAGTCGTCGGCGACCCGTGCGGCGAGTGCCTCCACCTGCTCGGGCTTGGTGATGTCGAGGATGACCGGTTCGATGCCGGTTGATCGGATGGCGTCGGCGTCACGGTCGCGTCGTACGCCGGCCAGGACGTGGAATCCCCGGCGGGCCAGTTCGCGGGCGGCTGACGCGCCCATGCCCGTGGAGGCTCCGGTTACGACGATCAGCTTCTGGGTTTCAGTTGACGTTGTCATCTTCTGAAGATTAACAGATGACAATGTCAACTGTATGATGGGCGCCATGGTCACTCGTGCGGAATCCGCCGCCGTCACCCGCCGCGCTCTGCTCGACGCAGCCGCCGACCTCCTCGACCTCGGCGGCCCTGAAGCCGTCACCTTGCGCGAGGTGGGCGCGCGGGCAGGCGTGAGCCGGGGAGCGCCGTACCGGCACTTCACTGGCAAGGACAGCCTGCTGACCGCCGTCGTGACCGAGAGCTGGGAACGGATCGCCGACCAGGTCCACGCCCTGCGGACCGATCCGGCCCTGTCGGCCCCCGACAAGCTGCGTGACGCCCTCCGCACTCTCCTCGGCGTCGGCCGGGACCAGCCGCACCTGTACCAAATGCTGTTCAGGCGCCGCGGACACCGCCCTGAAGAACTTGGTGAAGGACTCGATCGCGTCCGGCGTCAGCTGTGCGGACCGGCTGGCGACCCGGCCGCAGACCGCATCCGCGCGGCCGGACGCTTCCAGGACGAGTTCCTGGCCATCGTCGCCGACCTCGTCGGGGAGCGGAACGCACGGCACTACGGCGCCCTGCTGCTCACCAGCGCCCACGGCATCGCGGACATGGAGCTCAGCGGCCACCTCGACAAAGACAAATTGCGCACCACCGCGGACGAACTCGTCGACACTCTCGTCCGCATGGTCGCGAACGCCGGCGAAACGACATAGCAGTGCCCACGCCCCGTCGACCGGACTCGATCAGCGGCATCGACGCCTGAGCACTGACGACGACAGCTACATTTCCCGGCTCGCCGACAACATGGAGTCGGTGCAGCTGGGCATGAGCGCCGAACTTCTGAAGGACGCCGAACGGGCCCTCGGCGAACGGGAGGCGTTGCCGGAAGATCTGCGGGTCCTGGCGGCGAAGCTGGTCGGCGCGCTGGAAGACGTGATGCGGGTGGCGGTGAGCAGCGGGGAACGGCTGCCGACGCCCTCGTACCGCTGCACGTCAGGAGCTGTTGCAGATGTACTTCGCGGACATGGAACAGCGCCGCGGTTGATGGCACCGAAGTCGTAGTCAGCCGGAGCCGTACCCCGGGACCTCCGGCGCACGCTGGACGCGTGGCCGTCCACTCGCCTGGTGTGACGGCAGGTAGCCCGCCCTGAACAGCGCAGGTGAGCGGCCCGGTGCAGGGACTGCGATTCAACGATCTTTCGATGGCTTTATCTGGTCGATGAACGACCAATATGAGCATTGTTGCCGGTCTCGCGTTCAGTAGACACTTGAGGCGCTCGTGATGCGTCTGACCGATTGAGCTGACTAATCGAGAAGCTGGGGCATCGGGCAGTTTCTTTTCGGCCAGTGAGGCCGATGGGTGAGTAATGGGTAATCCGGGCCACGCATTGGTGGCATAGGGCTGAGTCAATACGGAACGGCGAATCCGGTACCGCCGGTACCGTTCGATCCATCACTCAACAGATCGGGAATAGCCATGGCCACTTTCGACGTGCAACTCACAGCCAGCAAAGACCCCCGAAAGTGCTACGCGACGGCGGTGGGGGAGGAAATTCACACGATCACCGATCAGGAGAAGAAGGCGTTCGGCTTTGACGACTGGGGAAGGATCCAGCGAGCTTGTGGGTCGATAATCGGAGAATCGCCGGATCAATGGTTCCTGCACAATCCCACCAAACCCCACCCCAACCCGGGTGATCACAGCTATGACAGCGCCTACGATGTCTTCGATTGGCAACCGGTCACCGTCAGCCTCTACCCCACACAGGCTGAATTCGTTGGAGTCAACACGAAGCCTGTGATCGCGTACGACGTGGAGTGGGACAATGAAGCCGACCACACCGTTACCTTCAACGCGGACATGGCCACGCAGAAAACTGAAAGCGTCAGCCACAGCGTGTCGACAAGCACAACGATCGGCGCCGGTACCACACTCAGCTTCGGAGTCGGTATCAAAGAGGTCGGCGACGTCTCCAGAGAACTTAATTTCAGCTTCACCAAGGAATGGGGGGAAACGACCACCAACACCCAGGACATTACGGTAGGCACCAGCGCAGGAGCGTACGACGACGTGCCTGCACACTCCAAAGACACTGCATACCTCTGGTCCAATCTAGGCACCGCGCAATTCCGAGTCACCTATCAGGCCACCCTCAGCGGCTCGCTGATGACCCTCAACAACGACTGGTACGGCGGACACTGTTACCGAGGAATGGACGCCAGCTACGTGCTGGGGAAGGCGGGGCTGTCCCGTAGCGTCACCATCCAGTACGACCACACCGTGGGTTTCTATTCCGACGCACAGGTCGACATTGCTCCCGGGCCCTACGACCCGAACCACAAGCCACCGAGCGGATTACTCTCCCGCTCAATGATCTTCGCTCCCCCGTCCTCACGCGGTTCCAGGTAGCGGCTCTTCGAGCCGGACGGGGGCGCGTGAGGGCGCCAGGGCCGTTTCCGCATGGGCCGGGGGCAGAGCGATATTCGGTTTCCCCTCCGGCAGGAGCGGACACGCGGATGCACTGTGCGTGATCAACACGCAGACGGGCACCCCGAAACGTTCTGACCGAATTGAAACTTTTGACTGACGACCTCAGGGCCGGAGCCTTTCTGGGGTGAACCCCTGAGGGGATGGAGTGAAAATGGACGACAAGGGCACAACGATGCCGTCGGCTGGGCTTGCGGACGCCACCGACGAGCTGATCCGTGTTGCTGAGAGCCTGTTCGAGGCAGAGGAACCGGGTTCGTCCGGTGGGGCACAGCCACGCGAAGTCGCGGCTTACCGGGTGCTCCGCGGCAAAGCGGCAGGAGCCAGGGACAGGCAGCGGAAGAAGACCAGCGAAGAGTAGATCGCGGACGAGTGCTCCGCTTCCGTGTGCAGCGCAGTGATCTGGAGCGCGTATGGCGACCGACCGCTCACGGATGGTCGTCCGGCCGCAGCTATGTGGCCCCCCTACGTCATCCTTCGCTGGAGGAGGTGGCATTCGGGGGGCGCGGCAGGTTTTTCCTGACGGTCCGAGAGCGTTGCGCCGGTGCCCTGGCGACGACTTCTCTCCCCTCTCCGGGAGATGATGCCTCTTCCGCGCCGGCATGGGACAGGGAACTGGCCGCGGCCTTGGCGTGGCCGTTGCAATCAGTCACCGTTGTGATCCGCGCCGGTGCCGAAGGGGGCTCGTCGGGCACACTCGCCGTACACGCAGGACCGTGGGGTACCGGCTCTCTTTACGCCGTCGCCCAGGGCGAGGAACTGCATGCCGACTGGGATCCGAGCCGTCTGTACCACTTGCTCGGCCAGGACTGCCTGGACCCACTGCGCGCCGCGGTGTTTCTCGCCCGGCTCGACACCCCGTACTCGCAGCGCACTCTCCTGCGTGACATGCGGCTGCTGACCGCCGGCTCACACAGCACCTGGCCGGCGAGTGACAACCGTGCGCAGGCTCTGCACATCGCTTACCCGCCACCGGTCGACCTGCCCCGCATCGGCCGTATAGCGCCGGACGGTGACGTCGCCGGCGCCTTCTGGAAGACGCTCGGCGCATCCATGAAGCGCTGGGTCGGGCCTGGCGGTGCTGCCGACGGCGACTGGGCCGCCGGTGAGTTGAGCGGCGGGCTCGACTCCTCTGTGGTCATGGCCTGTGCGGCGACCCTGACCGGTCAACCGCTGCGTACCTACGGGCTCACCATGCCGGGTGCCCAGAGGGCCAGGCAGCAGGTCCGGCGTGCGGAGTTGATCGACCGGTTCGGTCTGGCGGATGCCACCCGCCCCCTGGAGGCTGATCCGCCGCTCTCGCCGGTGGGCGCCCGGGCCCTTGCGCGAGGAGTTGTCCCCTGGGAGGAGTGCTACCACGAGTCGGTCAGCGCCCTCTTCGCCACCGCTGCCGCCGACGGCGTCCGTTCTCTCTTCACCGGCTTCGGCGGTGACGAGCTGTGCACGCCGCATCCTCACGATGGTCTCGCCGACCCGGAGAACGGTCCCACGAGCACGTCCCCGGAGTACGCCCCCATTCCACAGCACCTCTCCCACACCGCCAAGGAGATGCTCCACGATGCAATGGCCGATCAGGTGTCCGCCTTTGACCCGGCCCCCCAGGGGCACGTCGCGGAGTCCGCCGTGGAGTCGGTGACTTCCGGCTCGGCGCTCTATCTGCGTCACGGTATTTGGCCGGTCCACCCGTTGTGCACACCAGAGCTCTTCCGGCTGTGTCAACGACTGCCCGGCCAATGGCGGTCCGGACGAACCGTGCAGCGCGACCTGCTCACCCGGCTGGGCTTCCCCAGCATCAGTCGTCCTGACGGGGAGGATGACTTCTCTCCGGTCATGGCCGCTGCCCTCCGTGGCCCCTCACGCCCCCTGCTGACCGACCTGTTCAAGAATTCCCTGCTCGCCGACACCCGTCTCATCGACCCGCGCGTCCTTTCCTCCGGCTACCAACAGTGGGCGGACGGAGGGCCGGGGGACGAATTGCCGTTCTATTCCGCGGCAATTCTGGAACTGACTCTGCGGTCAGTCGAAGCAGCCGGACAGGAGCACCTATCGTGACACCCTCCGCTCGACTGGCCACCTACCTCCACGACGACCCGCTCTCCGCCCCTGACGCCCCTCCACAGGAGGCCGTCTACGGCGCGGGAGTCGCGATCAACGCATTCTGGTCGGCCCTGCTCCGCCACGGTTCGCCCGGCCGCTACTACGTCTTCCACGACCGGGCCACGGCGGCGCGCTCACGACTGCGCGACATCCGGACGCGGCCAGGGATCGACCTCGCCGTCGCCGAGTTCTCCGAACTGGTGAAGAACTTCGCCAGCCACCCGTTCAGGGTCTGGCACGACTCCGAGGGCGACCTGGCCACCGCAGTGAAACTGCGCGGACGATACGCGGCACGCCGCTATCCGATCACTGCCACACCGCACGTACTGAGCTACCCGGAAATGGCGCACGAGTGGGCGCTGCGCCTGCTGCTCGCCGACACCGCCCCGTGCGACGCGGTGATCTGCACCAGCAAGAGCGCACAACAGGCCGCACGTAATCTCCTGGAGGCTGTGGCGGACAACCTTCGGACCCGCCATGGCACCGATCTCCGTTTTCGTGGCCGCCTTGATGTCATCCCACTGGGAGTGGACACCGAAGCCCTGCGCCCTGGCGGGCGGGAGGCAGCCCGGACCGCCCTGGGTGTGCCGCCGGACGCGTTCGTGACGCTGTGGCTCGGCCGTTTCTCCTTCGGCGACAAAGCGGATCTGCTTCCGCTCGTCACCGCTTTCCGGCAACTCGTCGCCGACAATCCAGATCGCGAGCTCATCCTTCTCCTCGCCGGAGGCGGGCCGCCCCCCTGGGGCAAAACGCTGCGCGACTGGGCCACACAGCTCGGCATTGCCGACCGCGTGCGGGTCATCGAGCCCGTACGTCTAGCGGACCGGCAGCAGTTCTACGCCGCTGCTGACATCTTCGTCTCCCCGGTGGACAACGTGCAGGAAACCTTCGGCATCACCGTGATCGAAGCCATGGCGTGCGGGCTCCCACAGGTCGTGTCGGACTGGAACGGCTACCGCGACAGCGTGGTGCACGGTCAGACCGGCTTCCTTGTGCCGACCTACTGGAGCTCGGCCAGCGGCGAAGCATTCGCTCGGCAGGGTCTCTACGACTGCTCCGCCCTACCCGAACACCTGCTGCTGGCACAGTCCACAGTGGTCGATCCACAGGCGCTGCGCAGCGCGATACAAACACTGATCGAGCATGAAGGGCTACGGGCTCAGATGGCCGATGCCTCGCGCCGCCGAGCCCTTGCCCACTACTCCTGGCCCCAGGTGATCAGTGCGCACGAAAATCTGTGGGACGCATTAACACGCATCGCGGACCGAACTCCAGGGACCGCGCCGAAGCGGGGCGACCACAGTACGATTGATCACAAGGCGGTATTCGCCCACTACCCGACCCGGAAACTGGATGGCGGCACCACGGTGGCAACCACCCCATTTGGTAGGGCGGCACGGGTTGGCGAGCTTCCCCTCCCCGCGTATGTCACTGCGATGGGTGTGCTCCACCTCGATCTCCTCAAGACGGCCCTGTCCGTCGCCGTGGAGACCGGCCCTCTCGCGCTCGACAAGCTGGCCGACACCATCGGCGACCGCACCGGCCAGCCGAGTGCCCGGATAACTGACCATCTGTTCTGGCTGCTCAAACAAGACATGCTGCGGCCGTCGGCGCCGTGATCCCTGTCTGCAGAGACACAGCGCCGGAGCCATCACCGAACTTGGCGAGGCCATGAGGTGATCGGGCAGCTCACCCCGACGCGCCTCCACCCTTCGGGCGGAGGCGCGTACACCACACCTCTCGCAGACACTTCCCGGACGACTTCGCCGTCTTCACCAGTGCGATTCGCA
The DNA here is from genome assembly GCF_044548015.1 of Streptomyces sp. NPDC052236. NCBI lineage: Bacteria > Bacillati > Actinomycetota > Actinomycetes > Kitasatosporales > Streptomycetaceae > Streptomyces > Streptomyces sp. NPDC052236. The sequence continues at coordinate 690,528 of NZ_JBIUBL010000001.1, forward strand.
AGGGATAGCTATGGGATATATCCAGCGCTCTTCGGTAAGTCAGTCACCGTCTGACGACGGGTTCAAAAACGTGCTCTTCAAGGCAGCGTCTCGGCGTCGACCCGGGAGAAGATCAGGTCGCTCTCCTCGATGACCGGTGTCCGACAGCGGACAGGCACACGGGGAGAGCGGCGCAAGGCCGCCGGGTAGGTCTCGGCGGCGTAGTCGTTGGCCAGGCGGTAGGTGTGAAAGCCGTGGGCTTCGCGAGAGCGAGACACCCGAGAGGGAAATGATCGCGGAGCTGGCGGAGGTGGCCGGCTCCGTGGGCGCGCCTTCGAGCGGATCATGCTGCTCGCCGGGGACGAGGTTGTAGAGGCAGCCCACCAAATGAATGCGGCGGCCCTTCAGGTCGACTGGCAGGCCGCGGGCAAGGTTGTGGGCACCTTGGAGGAGTGGCGCGAGCGGAACCGGATCGTCTTTCGGGAGATCAACGAGTTCCATGAGGCGGCTCGGGTGGACCTCGGCGTACAGGGCAGCGTGAAGGGCGACAGCCACCCAGAACGCGATCTTCTGCTTCCTCCGGCGCACCGTGCGGGCGACGACTCAGCGGCCTGGCATTGGCCTGTCCTACGCGACTCGGCCCGGGGCCGGACGGCCGTTTCCGGGATTCACGGACCAGGGACGGACCAAGGGCCCCTCGGAGAGGCGGCTGCGGGTACCCTGTAACAGCTTCTGCCGCAGGTCGGCCGGGGCATGGGTGGGTTGCCCGAGCGGCCTAAGGGAACGGTCTTGAAAACCGTCGTGGCAGCGATGTCACCGTGGGTTCAAATCCCACACCCACCGCGCACAACTCAGCGTAGACGCTGGTCAGAAGGGGTGCCCCGAACCGAGAGGGCACCCCTTCCGCGTTCGCCCTGCCCGCAGCCACGCCACGCCCCGTCCGCGCGTCATGCTGGCGATCCTCCCCGGAGACCGGCACGGTATCCGCTACGACGTACCGACGTACCGGCCGGCAAATGGCCGCATGCGCACCACTTGCGGGGCTCCAGCAGGCCATGGGCAGCACACGCGTCATCGAGAAGGCACAGTTCGACGGCGCTACGCCGCAGCAGGTCTGGTACACGTCCTACGGCTCGAACATGCACCTCGACCGGCTGACGTTCTATATCGCGGGGGGCCGTCCGCCCGGCGCGGCGAGGACGTACCCCGGATGCCGCGATCGTCGTGCGCCGGCGAAGTCCGTCGCCGTTGAGGTCGAGGGCGCGCTGTACTTCGCCACGGAGTCGCAAGTCTGGACCGGGGGAAGGGCCTTCTACGATCCGGCCGCCCCAGGGCGGGTGCTGGCGCGGGCGCACCTGGTCACCGCTGAGCAGTTCTCAGACATCGCGGCCCAGGAGATGTACCGGGAGCCGGGGAGCGACCTCGACCTGACCGAGGCTCTCCACAGTGGTCGGTCGTCACTCGGCGACGGCCGTTATGAAACGCTCGTTTGCCCCGGGGCCATGGACGGCGTCCCCGTCCTCACCTTCACGGCCCCTTGGAGTTTGAACGACGTGGCGTGGAACAGCCCGTCGGCCGAGTACGTCCGGCACCTCGCCACCGGTCTGCTTGAGGCCGGTGCGTGGGACGTGGACACGATCGCGAGCTATGTAGCCGCTTGCCCCGGCACGGCGGGGACCTGGGACGCGTGCGAGATCGCGAAGCTCATCCGGCGGTGAAGGCGCCCCGGCCCTCGATGTCAGTGGCGGCGGCCCGACGTCAGCCGCTCGGCCGAGGCGATCGTCGCGCGCGCCTCGCGTTCGGTGAGGCCCGCCCGGACCGCTGCTGCGGTGAGGGCGTCCGCGAGTGCCTCGCCGAAGCCGTTTTCGTACGCGCGGCAGGCCGCCCAGAACAGCCGCGTGTTGCGCTGGCCCTCGTGGGCCGCCCGTACGAAATGGACCAGGCCCTCTCCCTGGGCCTGCGGCGCGCGGGCCGGTGTGGTGTGTTGGTGTGGGCGGGCCGGCGTCAGCAGGCGGAGGAGCGCGCGGGGGCAGGGGGCCGGTGACAGTTCGGCCGTGCCGGGGGCGAGGCGGTACGCGCCGTGGGCCGAGACCGAGCCCGGGCCCACGAGATAGCCGCCCGCGCCGCGTACGTCGATGCCGGGCGCGAGCCGGCTCGCGGAGTTCGGCACGACGACGTCGGGCGGGCCGGTCAGCCAGAGGTGGCGACCGCCGCTGGGGGTGAGGACCGTGACCGTCTCCGGGATCGTGAACAGATGCCGCAGGGCGAGGTGCTGGAGGGCCGACACCGAGTCCACCCCGGTCCCGGTCCCGGCGTCGGTATCGGTATCGGTACCGGCCGAGTACTTGGTGTCGAGGTCGATGCCGATCAGATGGTGCGGGGGCCGACCGCAGGCAATGCCGTAACCGGTGGCCCAGGGCGCGGCAGCGAAGAGGGCCCGTACGGCAGCGGGGTCGGTGGTGGCGTCGTACACGCCGTGGCCCGGGAGCCCGCACTCGCCGCGGCACAGGACCGGCTCGGGGTCGCCTCGGTGGGGGGAGCGCAGGGCGGGGAGCTTGGTGGGGGACAGGGGGATGACGGGGAGCCCGCGCTCCGCGGCGGAGAGAGCGTGGGCGAGGGCCAGGGTGGCGGTCTGCCGGGCTGTGGTGGCCATGGGCCCATTTTCGTACGAGCGTTCGAATAAGGGAAGAGGGTGTGTTGCCTTGCCCTGGCGCGGGCGGCGACCTTGACAGGGAGAGTTGAACTGACGGAGAGTCAGAAACTCGATCCGGTAGGACGGGGAGGGGTGGATGACGTGCCTGACGGCTCGAATGAGCTGTACGCGCGGCTGGCGGCGTTCGAGGGGCGCGCAGCCGTCGTCTCGGGCGTCGGCAAGGACCTGGTCAACGAGCCGATGATCAGGCACTGGTGCGAGGCGATGGGGGACGCCAACCCCGCCTACACCGGGCCGGACGCGATAGCGCCGGCGACGATGCTGCAGGCGTGGACGATGGGCGGTCTTTCGGGCCATACGGGCCATACGGGCCATACGGGCCGGTCGGACCGGTCGGACCGGCAATCGGCGCAGGACGAGCTCTTCGCCCTGCTGGACGGGGCGGGATGCACTTCGGTGGTCGCGACCGACTGCGAGCAGGAGTACTTCCGGGCCCTGCGGCCGGGAGACCGGGTCACCTTCGACGCGGTGATCGAGTCGGTGTCGCCGCGCAAGACGACCAAGCTGGGTTCGGGCCACTTCGTCACGACGCGGATGGACATCAGAGCGGGCGGCGAGCTCGCGGGCACGCACCGCTTCCGGATCCTCAAGTACGCGCCGGTCGCGCGGCCGGAGCACAAGCGGCGGGTGGCGCGGCCACGACCGGTGATCAACAGGGACAACGCCGGGTTCTGGGAGGGCGTGGCCGAGCACAGGCTGCTGATCCAGCGGTGCGCGGGATGCGGGACGCTGCGCTTCCCCTGGCTGCCCGGGTGCAATGCGTGCGGATCGCCCGAGTGGGACACGGTCGAGGCGAGCGGCGCGGGGACCGTCTACTCGTATGTCGTGATGCACCATCCGCCGTTCCCGGCTTTCGACCCGCCGTACGCGGTGGGGCTGATCGAGCTGGCGGAAGGCGTACGGATGGTCAGCAACGTGGTCGGCGTGCCGTACGACAAGGTGCGGATCGGGATGCCCGTACAGCTTGAATTCATGCGAGCGGGCGATGAGGACGAGGAGAGCGAGGCGAACGAGGGGAACGCGGAGTGGGAACTTCCGGTCTTCAGGCCCGCGCACGAAGGAGCACGCGCGTGAAAGCCGGAGACGAACTCCCGCCGCTCACCATCCCCGTCACCCGCACCCTGATCGTCGCCGGAGCCGTCGCCTCCCGCGACTACCAGGACGTACACCACGACGCCGAACTCGCGAAGGAGAAAGGATCCCCGGACATCTTTATGAACATCCTGACCACCAACGGCCTGGTCGGCCGGTACATCACCGACTGCCTCGGCGAGCGTGCCGTACTCCGCAAGGTCGCCATCCGACTGGGCGCGCCCAACTACCCGGGAGACACGATGGTGCTGAGCGGCACCGTCGTCTCCGTCGAGGCCGAGGCCGAGGCTGAGGGAGGCGAGGCAGAAGTGCGGATCGTCGGAGTCAACGGGATCGGCAACCACGTCACCGGCACGGTGACCGTCATCCTCCCTGGGGACGACGCATGAGCATCGGCGGCCGGGCAGCCGTCGTGGGCATCGGAGCGACCGAGTTCTCCAAGGACTCGGGGCGCAGCGAACTCAAACTGGCCGTCGAGGCGGTGCACGCCGCTCTCGCCGACGCGGGCCTCTCCCCCGCCGATGTCGACGGCCTGGTCACCTTCACCATGGACACCAGCCCCGAGATCACCGTCGCCCAGGCGGCCGGCATCGGTGAGCTGTCCTTCTTCTCCCGGATCCACTACGGCGGCGGCGCGGCCTGCGCCACCGTGCAGCAGGCCGCCCTCGCCGTCGCCTCCGGCATCGCCGACGTCGTCGTCTGCTACCGGGCGTTCAACGAGCGGTCCGGTCGGCGCTTCGGCTCCGGAGTGCGGCACCGGGAGCCGTCCGCCGAGGGCGCGGCGCTCGGCTGGAACCTGCCCTCCGGGCTGCTCACCCCCGCCTCCTGGGTCGCCATGGCCGCCCAGCGCTATCTGCACACGTACGGGCTCACGCCCGAGGCCTTCGGCCATGTCGCCGTCACCGACCGCCGCCACGCCGCGAACAACCCCGCCGCGTACTTCTACGGGCAGCCGATCACCCTCGCCGACCACGCCGCCTCGCGCTGGATCGTCGAGCCGCTGCGGCTGCTGGACTGCTGCCAGGAGACGGACGGCGGTCAGGCCATCGTCGTCACCGGCATCGAACGGGCCCGCGATCTGCCACAGCCGCCCGCGGCCATCGTCGCCGCCGCACAGGGCGCGGGCCGGGCGCAGGAGCAGATGACCAGCTTCTACCGCGACGACCTCACCGGCCTGCCGGAGGTGGGCGTGGTCGCGCGGCAGCTCTGGCGGACCTCCGGTCTCGCCCCCGGCGACATCGACGTCGGGATCATCTACGACCACTTCACTCCGTTCGTACTGATGCAGCTGGAGGAATTCGGGTTCTGCGAGCCGGGCGAGGCGGCCGGATTCGTGGCGGCGGACGCGCTGCCGCTGAACACGCACGGCGGTCAGCTCGGTGAGGCGTATCTGCACGGGATGAATGGCATCGCGGAGGCGGTCAGACAGCTGCGCTCCGCCTCCGTGAACCAGGTACCGGGCGCGGCCAGAGTTCTGGTCACCGCCGGCACCGGAGTTCCGACTTCCGGGCTGATCCTGGGTGCGGACGGCTGAGGGAGAACCCTCGGTCGTGGAGAGGAAACCCTGAGGGTCGTCTCCACCTTCAGGAGGTGGAGTCAGCACCACCCGTACAACCTGAGGCGGACAAGGCTTCGGGACCTGGGGGCGATCCGCGACAGTAGTGCCCGCTCCTAGCGTGGACCCATGACCACGCCAGTCTGCACAAGCGCTTCGAAGGCCGCCGCGCCGGTGGCGTCGTACAGCCCGTATGCGCCCTATTCGTCCTTTTCGTCGTACGTACGGGCGCGGGGGCCCGTGCTGCTGCGTACCGCACGCTCCCTCACCGCGAATCCGAGCGACGCCGAGGATCTGCTGCAGACCGCGCTCACGAAGACGTACGTCGCGTGGGACCGGATCGAGGACCACCGGGCGCTCGACGGCTATGTGCGCCGCGCCCTGCTGAACACCCGGACGTCGCAGTGGCGCAAGCGCAAGGTCGACGAGTTCACCTGCGAGGAGCTGCCCGAGCGCGAGAGCCTGCCCGCGGCCGACCCCGCCGAGCAGCAGGTGCTGCACGACGCGATGTGGCGCGCCGTGCTGAAGCTGCCGGACCGGCAGCGGGCGATGGTCGTGCTGCGGTACTACGAGGATCTGAGCGAGGCTCAGACGGCCGAGGTGCTCGGCGTGTCGATCGGCACCGTCAAGAGCGCGGTGTCGCGGGCGCTGGGCAAGCTCCGCGAGGACCCGGAGCTCTTGCCCGTGCGCTGAACACGACCGCTGGACACCACCGCTGAACGGCAGCTGAACACCACCACCGAGCAGCAGCTGAACACCACACGACGGCACATGAGCGCACACACGCCGCACACATGCTGACAGGCGTGGCGATTCCCTGTCCCCGGCTAGTGACATACCACGCGGTATGTGAGCAGAATCTGGGCAGCCATTACTGCCACGTAGCGCTAGCGCCCACCGGGAGGACGCCGTGCTGAGCACCATGCAGGACGTACCGCTGACTGTGACCCGCATCCTTCATCACGGGATGACGATCCACGGAAAGTCACAGATCACCACCTGGACCGGGGAGGCGGAGCCGCACCGCCGCAGTTTCGCCGAAGTCGGCGAGCGGGCGACCAGGCTGGCCAATGCCCTGCGCGACGAACTCGGAGTCGTCGGCGACCAGCGCGTAGCGACCCTGATGTTCAACAACGCCGAGCACGTCGAGGCGTACTTCGCGATCCCCTCCATGGGGGCCGTGCTGCACACGCTCAACCCCCGCCTGCCCGTGGAGCAGCTGGTGTGGATCGTCAACCACGCCGCCGACCGCGTCGTCATCGTCAACGGCTCGCTGCTGCCGCTGCTCGCGCCGCTGCTCCCGCACCTGCCGACGGTCGAACACATCGTCGTAACCGGCCCCGGCGACCGCGCCCTTCTCGCCGAAGCGCAGCCGCTGGTGCATGAGTACGAGGAACTGATCGCCGACCGCCCGACCACGTACGACTGGCCCGAGCTGGACGAGCGCACCGCCGCCGCCATGTGTTACACCTCCGGCACCACCGGCCACCCCAAGGGCGTCAGCTTCTCCCACCGCTCCATCTACCTGCACTCCATGCAGGTCAACATGGCCGAGTCGATGGGGCTGAGCGATCGCGACACGACGCTCGTCGTGGTCCCGCAGTTCCACGTCAACGCGTGGGGACTGCCGCACGCGACGTTCATGACCGGCATCAACATGCTGATGCCCGACCGTTTCCTCCAGCCCGCGCCACTCGCCGACATGATCGAGCGCGAGAAGCCCTCACACGCCGCGGCCGTCCCCACCATCTGGCAGGGCCTGCTGGCCGAGGTGGCCGCGAACCCCAGGGACCTCAGCTCCATGAAGCAGGTCACCATCGGCGGCTCGGCCTGCCCGCCCGCGCTGATGGAGGCGTACGACAAGCTGGGTGTACGGCTGTGCCACGCCTGGGGCATGACGGAGACCTCCCCGCTCGGCACGATGGCCCACCCGCCGTCGGGTCTGACGGCGGAGGAGGAGTGGCCGTACCGCGTCTCCCAGGGCCGCTTCCCGGCGGGCGTCGAGGCCAGGCTGGCCGGTCCCGGCGGCGAGATCCTGCCGTGGGGCAGCGACACCGCGGGTGAGCTGGAGGTACGCGGCAACTGGATCGCGGGCGCGTACTACGGCGGCGCGGGCAGCGAGGACTTCAAGCCCGAGGACAAGTTCAGCGAGGACGGCTGGCTGAAGACGGGCGACGTCGGCGTCATCAGCCTCGACGGCTATCTCACGCTGACCGACCGCGCGAAGGACGTCATCAAGTCGGGCGGCGAGTGGATTTCCAGCGTTGAGCTGGAGAACGCGCTGATGGGGCACCCGGACGTCGCGGAGGCGGCGGTCGTCGCCGTCCCGGACGAGAAGTGGGGTGAGCGTCCGCTGGCGACGGTGGTGCTGAAGGAGGGCGCGACCGCGGACTACGAGACGCTGAGGGCCTTCCTCGCCGACAAGGTCGCCAAGTGGCAGCTGCCGGAGCGGTGGGCAGTGATCCCGGCGGTGCCCAAGACGAGCGTGGGCAAGTTCGACAAGAAGGTGCTCCGCAGGCAGTACGCGGCAGGCGAGCTGGACGTCACGCAGCTGTAGGCGGAGCCGGCCGGGGGCAGGCGGCGGCCACGACGGCCGCCGCCCTTCTTTAATTGGTGCCGATTTTCGCGAGCAGGTCGACGATACGGGTCTGGACATCGCTGCTGGTGGAGCGTTCCGCGAGGAAAAGCACCGTCTCGCCGGACGAGAGCCGCGGCAGTTCCGCCGGGTCGAGGCCCTCCGAGGTGTAGACGACGAGCGGGGTGCGGTTCAGCCGGCCGTTCGCGCGCAGCCAGTCGATGATCCCGGCGCGTCGGCGGCGTACCTGCATCAGGTCCATCACCACCAGGTTCGGCCGCATCTGCGTCGCGAGCGTGACCGCGTCCGAGTCCGCGCCCGCGCGGGCGACCTGCATGCCGCGCCGCTCCAGCGTGGCCGTCAGCGCGAGCGCGATCTCCTCGTGCTCCTCGATCAGCAGCACCCGCGACGGGTGCTGCTCGCTGTCGCGCGGGGCCAGCGCCTTGAGCAGGATGGCGGGATCCGCCCCGTACGCGGCCTCCCGCGTCGCCTGCCCCAGGCCCGCCGTCACCAGTACGGGAACCTCCGCGGCCACCGCTGCCTGGCGCAGGGACTGGAGCGCGGTCCGCGTGATCGGGCCGGTCAGCGGGTCGACGAAGAGCGCCGCGGGGAAGGCCGCGATCTGCGCGTCGACCTCCTCGCGCGAGTGCACGACCACCGGACGGTAGCCGCGGGCGCTCAGCGCCTGCTGGGTGGAGAGGTCGGGCGCGGGCCAGACGAGCAGCCTGCGCGGGTTGTCCAGCGGCTCCGGGGGCAGTTCGTCGTCCACGGGGCGCGGCTGCGGCTTGTTGGCCACCTCGACCGCGCCACCCGGGCCGTCCAGCGGCTGGGGGCCCTCCGCGCCCTCGTCGGGCGCGCCGATGGCGTACGACCGGCCCTCGGCCTGTGGGGCGGCGGGGGCGGGTAGCCGCGGGGGCTGCGTCTGTGTCTGTGTCTGCGTCTGGGGCTGGGGGTGCGGACGGGCGGTGGGGTCGGGCCGCTCGCCCTCGGGGGGCGTGGCCAGTTTGCGGCGGCGGCCGGCGGTGACGGTCTGGCTCTGCTGCTGGGCCATCTGCTGCGAGAACGGCATGCCCTGGCCGAGCGTGCGCACGCTGAACGCCCGCCCCTGCGTGGCGTCCGCGGGGACCGGCGCCTCGGCGGGCAGGGGCTGGGCGGCGCGCGGCACCTGAGCGGGAAGGGGCAGCGGGAGCGGTACGGAGCCGGTGTTCTGGGCGGGAACGGGCGCGGGCGTGGGCGTGGCGGCTTCGTCGTCCGTGGCCGTGTGCTGCCCGGTCGAGTCGTCGTCGGCCATGGTGTCCCAGCCACTCGGGACACCCGGGGTGCCGCTCTGCGGCCAGGCAGGCTGTGGCTGTGGCTGTGGCTGTGGCTGTGGCTCGTTGCGGGCGCGGCGGCGGCCGGTGGGCAGGGGATGCGGCTGCGGCGGCGTGTGGTCCTCGGTGGAGCCCGGTTCTGTACGTACGAGGTCGTGGCGGCCCGCAAGCGAGGCATCGGCCGCACCGGCGGGCGACGCGACAGGTGCGACAGGCGCGACAGGCGAAACCGGCGGGACCCGGTCGGCCTCGGCGGGCGGCAGCGCGAACCGGCTCCGGCTGCCCTCAACCTCGGCGGGTGGCGCGGGCGCCAGCGCGCGCCTGGCCCGCCGTCCGCCCACGGATCCTGAGGGAGCAGAAGAAGCAGAAGAAGCCGAGGAGGGCGCCGAAGGGACGGCGGTCAGCTCGGGCATGCCGCCCTCCGCCTCCCGCCGCGCACGTCGCCCGGCCGGACCCGGACCCACACCCTGCGCGTCGACGGGCACGCCCTGCGGCGGCACCGTCTGGCCGAGCGCCGCCCGTCCGGTCGAGGCCGCGCCCTCGGCGGCCGTCACCACCGAGCCACCGGTGGGTTCGAGGGTCCCCGTACCGGCCGCCGCGGACTGCTCGGCGGGGCTCGGCCGCCCTCGCCGCCGCCCGGTCCCGCCACTGCCGTCGCCCCCGGGTCCGGACCCGGACCCGCCTTCGGACCCGGGCAGGACGAGCTCAGCCGAGACGCCGGAAGCCTGGGCCGGAATGCCCGCATCACGCGCCGAGGGCATCAGTGCCCGCTGCTGGGGCTCGGCCGCCGCTTCCGCCTGGGCCCGGCGTCGCCCGGTCGGCGGCTGCGCCGCCACCGGGTCCTCCGCGGGCACAGGGCTCTCCAGGAAGGCATCCGTGGACGAGGGCCGCCCCCGCCGCGCGCGCCGCCGCCCGCCGCTGACGACGACGCCACCGCCGGAAGTCTGCTGCCCCGGCAGCGCCAGTTCGCTCGACACCTGAGGACCCGTCGCCGGGTCCGCCACCGATTCCGTCACCGGAGCGGGCGCCGGCACCGGCACCGTCCCCGCGCCTTCGCCGAGCGGCACCTCCAGGACGTACGCGCTGCCGCTCATCCCCGGCACCTCGTGCGTCTGCAGCACACCGCCGTGCGCCCGTACGATCCCGCGCACGATCGGCTCGTGCACCGGGTCACCCCCGGCGAACGGCCCGCGCACCTCGATCCGTACGACATCGCCGCGCTGCGCCGCCGCGACCACGACCGTCGAGTCGACGTATCCGCCGCCCTGCACCACCCGGGCCTTGCCGGTCGAGTCGACCCCGGCCACGTCAGCGACCAGGTGCGCGAGCGCCGTCGCCAGCCGCACCCCGTCGACCTCGGCCTCTATGGGCGGCGCGTGCACCGCGAATTGTGCCCGCCCCGGTCCGATCAGCTCGATCGCGCCGTCGACCCCGGCCGCCACGACCGCGTCGAGCAGCACCTTGGCCCTGTTCAGGCCCTCCGCACCGGTGTCGAGCCGCTGGAAGCCCAGCACATTGTCGACAAGCGTCGTCATCCGGGCATACCCGGCGGCCAGATGGTGGAGGATCTGGTTGGCCTCGGGCCACAGCTGCCCGGCCGGGTCGGCGGCCAGCGTGCCCAGTTCGGCGCGCAGCTCCTCCAGCGGCCCGCGCAGCGACTCGCCGAGTACGGCGGTCAGCTGGGCGTGCCGGGCGAGCAGCTCCTCGTAGCGCTCGTCGAGCTGCTCGATCTCGGCCGCGTACCGCTCCGTCTTGTCGGCGATCTCCGCCGCGTACTGCTCGGCCGCCTTTTCCGTCTCGGCGGTGAGGCGCTCGGTGGTCTCCGCCAGCTGGGCGGCGTGCTGCTCGGCGAGTTCCTCGTACGGACGCCGGTCGGTGAAGGTCATCACCGCGCCGACGAGCTGATCCCCGTCGCGTACGGGCGCGGTCGTCAGATCGACGGCCACCTGCGAGCCGTCCTTCGCCCACAGGACCTGCCCGCGCACCCGGTGCTTGCGGCCGGACCGGAGCGTGTCGGCGAGCGGTGACTCCTCGTACGAGAAGGGCTCGCCGTCCCCGCGCGAGTGCAGGACGAGCGGGTGCAGCTCCTGCCCGCCGAGGTCGCTGGCGCGGAACCCGAGGATCTGCGCGGCGGCCGGATTGACGAGCACGACCCGCCCGTCGGTGTCCGTACCGACGACGCCCTCGGCCGCGGCCCGCAGGATCATCTCGGTCTGCCGCTGCGAGCGCGCCAGTTCCGCTTCCGTATCGACGGTGCCGGACAGGTCGCGTACGACGAGCATCAGCAGTTCGTCGCCGGTGTATCCGCTCGCGCTGTACGAGTCGTACGCCTCGTGGCCGTCCTCCAGGCTCGCGCTGGTCACCTCGACGGGGAACTCAGTGCCGTCGGTGCGCCGGGCGATCATCCGGGCGGGCTTGGTGCGGCCCTGGGCGTCCGCGGCTTCGGGGCGGCGCATGGAGCCGGGGATGAGCCGCGAGTCGAAGGTGGGCAGGAGATCGAGCAGCCCACGGCCGACGAGCGCGGTACCGGGCGTCTCGAAGAGTTCGAGGGCGATGGCGTTGGCGTTGACGACGGTGCCATTGCAATTGACGAGCACGAGCCCGTCGGGGAGGGCGTCGAGTATGGCTGCGAGGCGAGCAGCGCCTCGGGATGGCCTGCTGCTCACGACGGCGCTTCCTCCCTGACCCACTGCTGTATTGCTCGTATCGCGGTATCGCTGCATTTGCGGACAGCCGGTCCCATCTTGCCTCTCAGGGTTCAGCCTGTCACTGGAGGGAGTCTAAAGGCAGCGGTGTCGGCTGGACGGCGGATGAGAAGGAGCTCTCACCAAGGTTGTGTGCGTATGGCGTGGGCCGCGTGCCTATGACCTGGTCTTCGGCAGTACCGGCTGCATGGTCTTCCAGCGGGAGATTTCACAGCCGTTGGTCCGGCTGAAGGCGGCATCGACGCGCTGCCCGCGCCAGATCCCGGTGATGTGCGCGGTGGCGCGCCCGCCCATCTGCTGGGTGCACATCTGGGTTCTGGGCACGGGAGCGAAGGGATTCTCCCCCTCACGCGCGAGCTCGTCCAGCCGGTCACAGGCGTCCTGCGCGGCGGGGTGCGTACCGCCGGTGGGCCCGCACTGAAGCTCGTACGTACCGTCGGTCCGGGCCAGCCCGGTCTCGGAGACGGTCACGGTGAGCTTGTCCGGACCGGAGAGCAGGGGGACGGGGAGGGGCAGCGGCACGGGCAGCCGGAGGGGCGGCGGGTCTGCGGCGGCGGTGACGGGCATGGCGGCGACGAGCGCGGCGACGGAGGCACTGGCGGTGAGGACGAGGCGGCGCAGCATGAGAGCTCCTGGGGTCCTGGGGGTCCTGGAGGTGGGGGGCGGGAAGCCCCGCCATGACTAACGCTCCGGGGGCCGTGGCGTTGCGCAACCGTGACTGAGCCGACTGGGGGAAGTCGGCCGGCGGGGGCTCGGCCGAGCGGTGGCCGGGGCCGCCGGGCTTTGCTCTGCGGGCCGCCTGCCTAGTACCGTGGGCAGCGATTGGTGACACCCCACCGGGCTGTGTCATCATCTGCATCACACACCGCTCGCGCCCGCGCGGCTGTGGTGGTGTGAGTGTGCTGGAGGCGTCGCCTAGTCCGGTCTATGGCGCCGCACTGCTAATGCGGTTTGGGTCTTAAAACCCATCGAGGGTTCAAATCCCTCCGCCTCCGCCATTCGATCATCGAAGCCCCTGTCCTGATGGACGGGGGCTTCGGTGGTTCCGGGGGTCGCTCCCGGCGGCTGTCCGGCGGGCGTTTCTGCACTGTTTTCGCAGGTGGGACCGGTGCGGTTAACGGATTTCGCCTGACGGCGCGGGTCATGTAATGTTGTTCCCGCAACGCCAACCGGGAAGAAAAGCCCGGAACGCCAAGCACTCGTAGCTTAACGGATAGAGCATCTGACTACGGATCAGAAGGTTGCAGGTTCGAATCCTGCCGAGTGCACAAAGAAATGCAAGGTCAGAGCCCTGATTCTCCCAAATGGAGGTCGGGGCTTTCGCCTTGCCGTCTCACGGAGTCTCATGCATCACCGAGCGTAACCAATTGATTGCAGCTCAGTCGAGCAGTTTCATCAGCTTCTCCGAGCCCGCCATGAGCGACTGCGGGTCCGGGTGAACGTAGTTGCGCTTCGTGAAGGACAGATCGCTGTGTCCGGCCCACGCCGAGACGACGGTGTCCGGCACGCCGCTGTTCGCCATCCAAGACAGGCAGGCGTGACGAGCGTCGTACAGCTTCTCGGACGTGTCGGTCTCAGCGTGAGTTCAACTCCCGTCTCGCTGCATTGATGAGGTTCTGCGCGGCAACGCCGTACACGGCGGACTCCCGGAGCGTCTTCCAGGTCCGCAGATGGGTGCCCACGCTGGCTTCGTCGTCGATCCACAACTCCGCGTGCCAGTTCTCAATGATCACCTGGCGGTCGTCGTAGATCCAGAAGGCGGTGGCCGGGGGGATCTTGAGAGAGGCGGACATCGGAATGATCCCCAGCTCTACGGTGTCCAGGCCGACGGCTCCTCCGAGGCGGTCGAGCTGGGCAGCAAGCACGGACGGCGGACAGATCAAGGCATGAAGGGCGGCCTCCCACATGATGAGGTGGAAACGCTTCGAGGAGTCGTACAGCGCCTCTTGCCGCTTCATGCGGGACCGCACTGCTTCCTCGGTGTCGCGCGGCGAGCGCTGTAGCTCTGCGTATCTCGTGAAGATCGATCGGGCGTAGTCCGGCGTCTGGAGAATCCCAAAGATCATGGAGGACTCCCAGCCACGAAACACGGAGGCGTCGGTATGAGCGCTCAGGTGGGTGTCCTGGACGGCCTTGTGCCCCGAGGCCAGCTGCCGCCGCCATGACCGGATGTGAGACTCGAAGCCCCGGAGACGCGCGAGCAGCTCGTCGTACGCCTCGGGCTGGCTGGTTGCCTCCGCCCACTTGCGCAGGTCGTCGGGCGTAGGAGTCTGCCTGCCATTCTCCAACCTGCTGACCTTGGACTTGTTCCACCCGTACTGCTGGGCGAGATCCGTACCGGTGAGCCGACCCCCAGGGGTGGAGAGTCGGAGCTCGCGCATCCGTACCCCGAGTGCCTCTCGTGCCTGCTGGTAGTCCGTGCTCACCGGTACGCACCTGCCTCAGTCCTCCTTCGCGGCCAACCGTGCCGCGAACTCCTCGTACGGGTTGGCATGATGCATCGCCGCGTCACGCGCCATGGCGTACCGCAGTACTGCTGCAGGCTCCGTGATCAGCTCGACGTTGACCAGGTTGTCGGCGTCGTCGAAGTTGAGCAGCGCGACCAGCCGGGAGTCGAAGATCCAGAAATCTTCGGCGGGCAAGCAGAGCCGGCCGGCATCCGCGCGCCAGAGGTTGAGGATCTTCTCGCCGACGGCGCTGTTGCGACGCGCGTTGTCGAGCAGGTAGAGCTGGCCGGCCGTCGGCGGGTTGTCGACGATGCGGACACGCTCGAACCGCTTGCCGAGCGCGACCTGCTCGCGGCGCTCCGCGCACCATTCCGCGTCGATTCCCTCCCAGTTGACGGGCTCGCCGCGGGTGAACTGGGCGTAGGTGTCGGTGAGCTCGTCGGACGCGTACCGGCGGCGGGTCTCCAGGCGCCACGCCGTGTGCTCGAACTGCGTGAAGAGCCGGTCGAACTCGTCTAGTCCGATGATGTTCGGCACGCGGACGACCTCCTTGGGAGCGAAGTCGACGAGTAGTTCACGTGGCACCACGATCGGCACTTCGCCCTCGTTCAGGTGCCGGAGTTGGGCGACGTCGTCAGGGTCGGTGAGGGCCGTGCCGTGGATGATGACCTCACCCGTGTCGAGGTCCTCGTGCATAGCCGGGCACCCGTTGACGCCGCTGCGCGTGCCGTTGAAACGCAGTCGTCGGGCCGTGATCACGTCCTTCCGATGGGGACTGATCTCCCAAGCTTCCCCGAGGTCAGCGTCTTCTGATGGGGTTCCGTCGATCCATATCAGCAACCTTGCGCAACCTCACCCGGTCGTCAAGCAACTTCGCGCAACTTCCATGGCGACTCTCAACTCCATCGCCCTAGCGTCCTGTTCATGGCTAGGACGGGATTGCGGGATGTCGACCCGCACGCGGCAGTGAAGTCTTTGAGGGCGGCGCTCACAACCGCAAGCGGCCTGCGCCCGCCGGTTACGACCCGGTCAGCTCCGCCAAGTCCTGGCTGACATGGCGCCTCGACGTCAGCCCCCCCGACGCTCGCCCCGTCGGAGGTCCGGAAACCTCCGGCGGGGTGGGTCTCCAGCCCCCGCCCCCAAGTACCACGCCCGGGACAGGTCGAGCCTGGGGCGGGTCACCAGCACGGCACGATACCTCCCAGAAAGGGAACGTCCATGACCGTCATGCTCGACAGCCCTACCCACGCCCGCACCAGGGAACCGAAGGAGCTGCTCAACGCCGTCCAACCGCGCATCAGGCATCTGACCGTCAACATCCTCGACAGATCGAGGACACCCTGCGCCCCGACCGGATCGTCGTCGGCGTCTCATCCCCGTACGCGGAAGATGTTGTACGAGAGGTCTACGCACCTCTCCTCCAGAACGGGATCCCGCTCTTCGTGACCGATCCGGCCACCGCCGAGCTCATCAAGGGCGCCGCCAACGCCTACCTCGGCATGAAGATCTCTTTCATCAATGGCGTCGCCGACATGTGCGCCGCCGCAGGTGCCGACATCCAGCAACTCGCCGAGGCCATCGGCTTCGACCCTCGCATCGGCCGCGGCGGCCTCAACGCCGGACCGGGCTACGGCGGCGGCTGCCTCCCCAAGGACGTCCGAGCCTTCACCGCCTCCGCTCGTACCCTCGGCGCGAACGAGGCCGCCACCCTGCTGCGGGCTGCTGAGCAGGTCAACGAATCCCGGCCCATCGCTGCCCTGGGCTTGATCGAGCAGACTCTCGGCCGTCCGGTGAAGGGTGTCCGCGTCACCGTCTGGGGCGCCTCCTTCAAGGCCGGAACGGACGACGTCCGCGAATCTCCGGCGCTCGCCATCGCCGCCCTCATGCGCCGGCGCGGTGCCACCGTCACCGTCCACGACCCCCACGCCGTACGCACCGCCCTGCGCCGCCACCCCGAACTCGACTACGCCGACGACCTGGAGGACTCGGTCAAGGACGCCGGACTCATCGTCCTGGCCACCGAATGGCCCCACTTCCGCGAAGCCGACCCCAAGGCATTGGCCCCACTGGTCGCGGACCCCGTGCTCGTGGACCTCCGCAACCTCCTCAACGCCGACGCCTGGCGCATGGCCGGATGGACCGTACGCCAGCTCGGACGACCCGCACAGGAATAGCAGACACACGGACGGGGATCCATCGCCGGACCCGCAGGGGCCGCGAAGCCGCAGCTACTGCCTGACGCTCTCCCGGTACCCAACCGGCGGCCGTGTCCACACGACACGGCCGCCGGCCTTTGGGCACACATGAGACGTGACCACAGACGCCGGGCAGCACCCGGACACCGGAACCGCCGCCCTCATCACCAACAGTCGCGGCGAATACCTGCTCCACCTCCGCGACGACATCCCCGGCATCTGCTGGCCCGGCTACTGGGCCCTCGTCGGCGGCCGGCCCGAACCCGGCGAGAGCCTCAGTGATGCCATCGCCCGCGAGCTCAAGGAAGAGACCGGACTCGACCTCCCTCTGGAGGAATTTGTCACCGTCCAGCAGGAGGACGCCGGGCCCCTCGACAAAAGCGCCATCAAGGTCTTCCGCACCCACTGGGACGGCGACGCCCACGCCCTCCCGATCACCGAGGGCATCATGTTCCACTGGTTCCCCGCCGCCACCCTGCCCCGGCTCCGTGTGCCCCCGTGGTGCCGAGAGGCTGTCCGCCTGGATCTCGGGGAGTGACCCGCCTCATCGTCAGCCTCTCCTTCTACCGGCCGGGTCGGATCTCTCTGTCAGTGCCCTTTGCCGAAGAACTCGCGGACGTCGCTGACGAGCAGCTTCGGGGCTTCCATCGCGAGGAAGTGGCCGCCGCGGTCCAGTTCGGTCCACCGCACGACGTTGTGGTCGCGTTCGGCCCAGCGGCGGATGGTCACGTCGTGGGTGGAGACCAGTACGGCCGTGGGCACCGTCCCGCGCTGGTCGGCCCAGTTGTCCTGGTCGTTGCCCCAGCTGGTGTCTTGTTCGGTGGCTACGCCGGAGTCGGTGCTCCAGTCGGTGGCTGCGGCCTCGCCCCAGGCGTTCGCGGAGATCTCCTCGTAGTAGATCTGGGCGGCTGAAGCGGCCGTGCCGGTCAGCCAGTACAGCGAGACCTCGGTCAGGATGTGGTCCCGGTCGATGCTGTCCTCGGGCAGTCCCTCTTCCGGGTCCGTGAGCTCCTTGAACTTTTCCACGATCCAGGCCAGCTGACCGACGGGGGAGTCGGTGAGGGCGTACGCCACGGTCTGCGGCCGTTTGGAGTTGCACTGCAGGTAGCCGTCGTTGAAGTTCTGCATGGTCTGCCAGCGTCGTTGTTCGACCTCGGTGAGGCCGTCCGTCTCGCCCTCCGCGCCGACCGGGAACGTGAACATCGCGTTGACATGGATGCCGATGACGCGGTCCGGCGCCTGCTTGCCCATCTCCGGGGCGACCCACGAGCCGGTGTCGTAGCCCTGGACGCCGTAGCGCGCGTAGCCGAGGCGGGACATCAGCTGGGTGAGCGCCCCGGCCATCGTGGCCGCGCCCATGCCCGGCCCGGCCAGCGGGGTGGAGAACGCGAACCCCGGCAGCGAGGGGACGACCAGGTGGAAGGCGTCTGCCGGATCGCCACCGTGCGCGCGGGGATCGGACAAGGGGCCGATGACATCGAGGAAGTCCACCACTGAGCCCGGCCAGCCGTGCAGCAGCATCAGCGGCGTGGCGTCGGGCTCGGGGGAGCGCACGTGCAGGAAGTGAATGTTCTGTCCATCGATGGTGGTCATGTACTGGGGATGCTGGTTGAGCGCCGCCTCGTGCGTCCGCCAGTCGTAGGCGGTACGCCAGTGTTCGGCGAGTCCCTTCAGGTACGCCACCGGAACGCCGCGGCTCCAGCCGACACCGGGCAGTTCGTCCGGCCAGCGCGTGGCGGCCAGACGGGAGTGGAGATCGTCGAGCTGGGCCTGCGGGATGTCGATGCGGAAGGGGCGGATATCGGGTGTCGCGTTCGTCATGGTTGCGAAGCTAGGGCTCGCTGAGGTCAGTTTCTGTCCTAAGCTCCGCCAGTCTGGAGGCATGTTGAAGACTTCAGGACGGCTGCTGAAGCTGCTCTCCCTGCTCCAGACCCATCGCGACTGGTCCGGCGCCGAGCTCGCCGAACGCCTCGCGGTCAGCCGGCGCACCCTGCGCCGCGATGTGGAGCGGCTGCGCGAGCTCGGCTACCCGGTGCACGCCACCCAGGGCACCGCCGGCTACCGGCTCGGCGCCGGGGCCAAGCTGCCCCCGCTGCTGCTCGACGACGATGAGGCCATCGCCGTCGCGATCGGGCTGCGCACCGCGGCGGGCGGCTCGGTCACCGGGATCGAGGAGTCCTCCCTGCGGGCGCTCACCAAGCTGGAGCAGGTGTTGCCATCCCGGCTGCGGCACCGGGTGAACACCCTGCACACCGCTACTGTCCGGGCCGGCGCGGACCCGGCACCCAAGGTTTCCGCGGACACCCTCATGGCCATCGCTGAGGCGTGCCGCCGCAGTGAGCGGCTGCGCTTCGACTACACGAGCCCCCGCGGCGGCCACAGTGTCCGCTCGGTCGAGCCGCACAGCCTGGTCAGCTTCGGGCGCCACTGGTACCTGGTCGCCTGGGACACCGACCGCACGGACTGGCGCACCTTCCGCGTCGACCGGCTCACCCCACGCACCCCGACCGGCCCGCGGTTCACCCGTCGTGAACTACCCGACGGCGACGTGGCGACCTATGTGGCCCACCAGCTGTCGTCGCGGACGTGGCGCTTCCAGGCCGGCATCACCCTGCACGAGCCCGCCGCAGCGGTCGCCGACCGCGTCTGGCCCGGCATGGGCGTCATCGAACCCATCGACGACCACAGCTGCCTACTGCACCTCGGCGCCGATACCCCCCGCGACCTCGCGTGGATGATCACCTCGGTCGACGCGGACTTCACCCTCACCCACGCCCCGCCCGAACTTGCCGAGGCTCTGCGCACCCAAGGCACGCGCTGCCTCAATGCCCTACGGGAGGTATAGGCGTCCCAGGGACGAGCAGGCGTCGCAGTGCCGTCGGGGTGTGGCCCAGGTACTGGCGCATGGTCCGGCTCAGGTGGGCCTGGTCGGCGAAGCCGAGGTCCGCGGCGAGGGTGGCGAGACTGGTTTCTCCCTCCTCCAAGCGGTCGAGTGCCCGGCCTATGCGGACGCGATTGCGATAGCGGGTCACCGATATGCCCAGTTCGCGGGTGAAGGACCGGCTCAAGCGGTACGGCGAGACGCCGAGCAGTCCCGCGAGCGGAAACAGTCCGTCCGAGGCCGGGTGGCCGTCGGTGATCGCCTGGCGGGCTGCCGCTACGAGAGACGCTTCGTTTCTGGGGGCTTGTGCGAGGGCTTGTGCGCCGAGCGGTGTGGGGCCGGAGACGACCTGGCCGAGGGTGGTGGCGAGCAGGCCGAGCAATTCCTCCGTCAGCGCGTAGTCGAGATCCCCCGTCCGGGCGGTCGCGAGGAGCCTGCGATGGGTGAGGTCGAGGCGGGCATCGACGTACACGCTCTGCGTGGCCAGGTGTGCTGTGTCGCCGGCCATGACCTGCCAGAGCGCCGGTGTCAGGCTGATCGACGTGCAGTCGTCTCCTCCGGCGGGGTGGGCGAACTGTTCTTCCTCGCCCGGCACGCCTACGTACGACATCGTCCGGTCGATATCCGCGCGGGCGCCGGCCGCGCGCCTGCGGAACCGGCCGCGGCGCACGAGCACCACCCGGTAGTCGTCCCGCACTTCGGCCTCCGACCAGCGGGTGTGCTCGTCCTGGCACGTCACAGCGGTGACGCTGAAATCGGGCCGGACAGCGAGAGCGGTAGCTGAGAGCACTCTTGAACGCTACGCCGAGGGTCTGACAATCGTCCGCGCAAGGATGTTCAAGACGAGGACCCACTGCCGCGAGCAGGCTGATCGACGTGACCCGTTACGTCACGCCTCACCAGCACCGATACGAACGATACGAAGGAGTCATCGGCATGCCCGCTCTCGCACAGTTCAGCGCGATCACCATCGACTGCGCCGATCCGGCCACGCTCGCCGAGTTCTACCAGAAGGCCACCGGCTGGGACATCACCTCCAGCGACCAGGACTTCGCCTCTCTGGGCGACGGCGGTCCGATACAGGTCGCCTTCCAGCGCATCGAGGGATACCAGGCGCCGGGATGGCCCGACGACCGCAAGCACGCGCACCTCGACCTCACCGTCACCGACCTGGAGAGCGCCGCCAAGGAACTGCTCGCCCTCGGCGCGTCGATGCCCGAGTTCCAGCCCGGCGACGGCGAGTGGGTGGTGCTCACCGACCCCGAGGGGCACCCGTTCTGCCTCACCACCGGCGCCTGACATGGCTCACATACGTAAGGAATTCCTGGTCCACAGCACCCCTGATCGCGTCTGGGCGGCGCTCCGGGACGTCGGCGAGGTGCACCGGTGCCTGGTGCCCGGATTCGTGACAGACACCCAGCTCAAGGGCGACATCAGAGTCGTGACCTTCGCGAGCGGCGTCGTGGTGCACGAGCTTCTCGTCGACATCGACGACGAAGCACGCCGGGTCGCCTATACCGTGGTTGGCGGGTCACTGGCACCGGCGCCCAAGCACCATCACGCGTCGATGCAGGTCTTCGCCGATGGCGAGGAACAGAGTCGATTCGTCTGGATCACCGACGTGACACCGGACGACCTCGCTGGTCCTATCGCCGAGATGATGGGCGAGGGAGCACGCATTATGCAGAGGACGCTGGAGGCCCAAGCAGACAACTGACCGAACGATCAGGCGTGTACACGGACGCGGCACCCGGCATCCTTCTCCTCAAGGACAGCGGGTGCCGTCGTACGAGAGGCGTAAATGTGTTCGATCTGAAGCAGGAGCTACACCGCAAGCTGCAAGCGGGCAGGGCCGGGCTGCTCTCCAAGCTCGACGGCTTGAGCGAGTACGACCTGCGTCGGCCCATGACACCGACCGGCACCAACTTGCTCGGCCTTATCAAGCACCTGGCCGGTGTGGAGTATGAATACCTCGGAGCTTCGTTCAAGCGGCCGGCGCCGGAGACCATGTCGTGGACCGAGGACGGGTCGATCTGGCATGGCGCCGATATGTGGGCGACGGCCGACGAGTCCAGCGAGTACCTGATCGGGCTCTACAAGCGGGCCTGCGCGCACGGCGATCAGACCATCGCGGAGCTGGATCTGGAGGCCCCCGGATGGGTGGCTCACTGGCCGGAGGAGCGGCGCGACACGACCCTGGGCGTCCTGATCATTCGGATGGTGGCCGAGACCGCGCAGCATGCGGGCCATGCGGATGTCGTCCGCGAGCTCATCGACGGGCGCGGCGGTACTGATCAGGACGAGCTCGGGGACCAGGATTGGTGGCGGGAGTACGTTGCCGCGATCCAGGCGGCGGCGGACTCCTTCGGGGCAGGCGTACCGGCGGACAACCCAACCGATTAGGGGCTTGGAGTGCGCGAGCTTGCGGTCATCGAGGCGCCTTCCGTGCTCGGGTTGCGGCCGTCCGGCGTTGAGGAGTTGCCCGGGGCTCTCCTCCGGGCCGGACTCGCCGAGCGCGTCGGGGCGGTGAGGGCCGGGCGGGTCGAGGCGCCCGCGTACGAGGCCGGGCGGGATCCTGACACCGGGGTCCTCAATCCCGGTGGCATCGCGCGGTACTCCGTCGCCCTGGCCGATGCCGTCGGCGGCGTACTGGACCGTGGTCTCTTCCCCGTCGTCCTTGGCGGCGACTGCAGCATCCTGCTGGGCAACCTCCTCGCCCTACGCCGACGACGCGGACGGTACGGCCTGCTGTTCCTCGACGGCCACACCGACTTCTACCAGCCGTCCGCCGAACCGACCGGGGAGGCGGCATCGATGGAGCTCGCCCTCGCGACGGGCCGTGGCCCCCGGCTGCTCACTGACCTCGAAGGGCTCGGGCCGTTGCTGCGGGACGAGGATGTCGTCGCCTTCGGGTTCCGGGATGCAGCCCAGTCCGCCGAGGCGGGGATGCAGCCGCTGCCGCCCGGCCTGCACGCGGTCGACCTCGACCGGGTGCGGGCCCTCGGGGCCGCCGTGGCAGCGCGCCAAGCCGTTGAGCTGCTGGCCGGGGGCGGGAGCGCCGGATACTGGGTGCACCTCGACGTCGACGTACTGGACGACGCGATCATGCCTGCCGTCGACTACCGCCAACCGGGCGGGCTGACCTGGCCGGAACTGGAGAGTGTGCTGCGCACCGCCCTGGCCGGTGACCGCGCCATCGGCTTTGATGTGACGATCTTCAACCCGCGCCTCGACCCCGAAGGGCATATCGCCGCCCGTCTTGTTGAGTGCCTGGGGAGAGGGCTGAGCGACGCACACGGCTAGGGCGGGCGGAGGCAGGCGAATATGGCGTGGCGGTGTGCGGGACTCGCGTGGCCACGGGAGGCGCGGGTGCCCGTCCTCCTCTGGGAAGGCGGCCGCATCAGCCCCCTGACCAGCGGGAAAGAGCTCGGCTTCCGCGCCGAGGGGGAGCGGCGCTGCGTGGGGGCTCGTGGCAACGCCTGTCCCCTGGGTGCCGTCGTGGCCGGGCGGGCGACCCAGGCGCGGTGCCCGGAGTGCGCGCGGCTTGACCGCGCCCACTCGGTCGCCGCCGACACCATGGCCGACGACCCGCGTACGTACCGCGTCTACCTCGCCTGGTTCGGGCCCGGGATGGTCAAGGTCGGCATCACCGGCGAGGAGCGCGGCCCCGCGCGGCTGCTGGAGCAAGGGGCCGTCGTCTTCAGCTGGCTCGGGCGCGGGCCGCTGATGGCCGCGCGGCGGACCGAGGAGTTGCTGCGTACGGCCCTGGGGGTGCCCGATCGGATTCCGTACGCGGCCAAACGCGCCGCGCGGGCCGAGCTGCCGGGCGCGGCGGAGCGGGTGGCGGAGATCGAGGCGCTGCACCGGCGCGCGGTCACTCTCAAGGGGTGGGCGGAGTCGCTGGAGCCGTTGGAGTTCGAGGCCGTTGATCACGCGGGCATTTTTGGGCTGGAGGGGCTGGCTCCCGCCACCGGCGTCGTACGCGAGCTGGTCGACGGTGGCGTGGTCGCCGGGCGGCTGCTGGCCACCGCCGGGCCCGATCTCCATCTGCGGACCCCGGGGGGAGCGGTGATCGTGCTCGATACGCGGCTCATGAACGGGTGGGCGCTCGTCGGGGCCGATGCCGGGGCGGGAGTGACCGTGCCTGTGGTTGACGTGATGCCGCCTCCCCAGTCTGTGCAGGACGGGCTGTTCTGAAGGTTCAAGGTCAAGACTTGGATCCCCTATGGATCCCTTACTGCAATGTGTGTGGACACCCGCCCGGCCCGGCACGGAAGGTGAGTGCCATGACCATCAAACCTGTTCCGGCACATGAACCGCCGTACTACACCGTCGTCTTCACCTCCGTACGTCCGGATGGCGCCGAGGGCTACGGCGAGACCGCTCAGCGGATGGAGGACCTCGTGAAGGAAGTACCGGGCTTCCTCGGATACGAGTCCGCCAAGACCCCCGGCGGGCTCGCCATCACCGTCGGATACTTCAGGGACGAGCACTCCATAGCCACCTGGCAGCAGAACCTGCAGCACCAGGCCGCGCAGCGGCGCGGGCGGGCCGAGTGGTACGACAGCTACACCGTCCATGTCGGCAAGGTCGAGCGGAGTTACGCCTTTGAGCGCCAGTGAGAGTGCGAGTGCGAGTGGGATAGAGAGTGGGATAGAAGCGGCAGATGTACGGAGGTTCTGGGGGCGGCTCGGAGTACCTGGACTCGTTGACGTACACACGCACTTCATGCCCGACCAGGTACTGAAGAAAGTGTGGGCCTACTTCGACGCCGTAGGGCCGCTCACCGGCACGGACTGGCCCATCACCTACCGGCACGAGGAAGAGCGGCGCGTCGCCCTGCTCCGCGAATTCGGCGTGCTCACCTTCACCTCGATGCTGTATCCGCACAAGCCGGGGATGGCCGCCTGGCTCAACGGCTGGGCCGCCGACTTCGCGGCGCGTACGCCCGAGTGCGCGCACACGGCCACCCTCTTCCCGGAGGAGGGCGCCGAGAGGTACGTGCGCGAAGCCGTCGAGCGCGGGGCGCGGATCTTCAAGTCGCACCTCCAGGTGGGGGCCTACGACCCCAACGACCCGCTGTTGGATCCCGTATGGGGGCTGCTCGCCGAGGCCGCCGTCCCGGTGGTGATGCACTGCGGGTCCGGGCCCGCGCCCGGCAAGTACACCGGGCCCGAGCCGGTGGGGCGGGTGCTCGCGCGCCATCCCCGGCTGCGGCTGATCGTCGCGCACATGGGAATGCCCGAGTACACCGACTTCCTCGATCTGGCCGACTCGTACAGCCACGTCATGCTGGACACGACCATGGCCTTCACGGACTTCGTCGAGCGTCATACGCCCTTCCCCCAAGCGAAACGGGAGCGCGACCGGCTGCTCGGCCTGGGTGACCGGATACTCCTCGGGACCGATTTCCCGAACATCCCCTATCCGTACGTCCATCAGCTTCAGGCGCTGGAGCGGCTGGAGCTCGGGGACGACTGGCTGCGAGCCGTCTGTTACGAGAACGGGGCCAGGCTGTTCGCCCGGTTCACCTCCTAGATCCCTGTGCGGCAGCCGGTATCCGGGCTCGGAAGCGAATGAAGGCAAACACTTTCCTGACATCCGTTGGCGCTCTCTCACCGTCTCAGAGGTGGAGCAACGCGTCGGCCCTGCTTGTACGTCAAGCGCTGAACTCGGGTCGCGGACCGGCGGACCGCCCTTGGGCTGTCCGCACACGCAGCCGTCCTCCGGGATGACTGCCGGGCAAGGAGTTCCCTCATATGCGCAAACCCCCGTCCCCGGCACAGAACCACCCCGCCCCTGCCGCCACTCCCGTCTCAGGTCGCAGGCGCTTGATCGACTATCCGCGCCGCGGGAGAGCGGGCCTTCGGCGCTGGTTACCGTCGTGGCGGCTGCTGCTGGGGTCCTCGCTGATGTGCTTGGGAGCCCTGTCCGGGCTCTTCGCCATCTTGTACGCGCGCATTGACATTCCGGATGAGAATGCGGCGGCACGTCAGGAAGCCAACGTCTACTACTGGGCGGACGGCAGCCAGCTGGTGTCTGTCGGCGAGGTGGACCGGCAGATCGTGCGGCTTGATCAGATACCGGTTTCGGTACAGAACTCGGTGGTGGCCGCGGAGAACGCGAGTTTCTACAGCGACTCCGGCGTCTCGGTCACAGGCCTGGCGCGTGCGGGCGTCAACATGGCCCGCGGACAGGATGCCCAGGGCGGCTCGACGATCACCCAGCAGTATGTGAAGAACACCTACCTGACCCAGGAACAGACCTACACCCGCAAGCTCAAGGAATTCTTCATCTCTTTGAAGCTGAGCCGGCAGAAGTCCAAGGGTGAGGTCCTGCAGGGATACCTCAACACCAGCTGGTTCGGACGCGGGGCAAATGGAATCCAGGCGGCGGCGGCTGCGTACTACGGCATTCCCGCCAAGGACATCAACCCCAGCCAGGCCGCGATGCTGGCGTCGCTGCTGAAGGGCGCGGATCAGTACGACCCCGCGCTCAGTACGGCGAACCACAAGCGCGCGGTCGAGCGCTGGAGCTGGATCCTGGACCGCCAGGTCGAGGTGGGGCTGATGAGCGCGAGCGAGCGCGCCAAGTACCGGGTGTTCCCGGAACCCAAGCGGCAGTCCATGTCGACGAGCATGGCGGGCCAGACCGGCTACCTCGTCGCCGTGGCCGACAACTACATCAGGAAGAGCATCGGTCTTACCGCCAAGGACCTCGCACGCGGCGGCTACCAGATCCACACGACGTTCGAGAAGGACAAGGTGGAGCGGCTGCAGCAGGCCGTCAAGGAGGTCACCGGCGCCGCCATCGACCCCAAGAAGCGTGCCGCCGACCGCTATGTCGAGGTCGGTGCCGCATCCGTCCGGCCCAAGGACGGGGCCATCGTCGCCCTCTACGGCGGCGCCGACGCCACCAAGCACTTCACCAACAACGCCGACACATCCGGTGTCCCGGTCGGGTCGGTATTCAAGCCCTTCGTGCTGGCCGCCTACTTCCAGGGCGTGCTGGGTGACAAATCCGGCAGCATTCCCGCCATGGCGGAAGGCGCTCCCGAACTGCCGGTCCTGGAAAGCGCCCTGGTGACCTCCAGCCACGGGCCGTTCGTCCGGCTCGGCAAGACAGTGGGATGGACCCGGATCAGGGATACAGCCGTGAAGTCCGGGCTGGCGCCGAGCAGCATGGCCCCCCTGGAACAGACCTTTTCCATCGGCACATCGACGCCCAGCGCCATCCGTATGGCCGACGCCTACGCCACCTTCGCCAACGACGGTATGCAGACGGATCCGTACTCGGTGACCCGAATCCTCAAGGGCGGAAAGCCACTGGGTGGCCTCGACCGTCCCCGCTCCCGTCTCGCCCTCGAACCGAAGACGGTCGGCGTCGTCAATGAAGTGCTGCACGGCGTGGCCCGCACCAACGGCACCAAGACCGTTGACGCCGCATCGGCATCCGTCGCCACAGGCGACAACGACAGGACCAAGTCGGCCTGGTTCGTCGGCTACAGCCCGGACCTGTCCACCGCCGTCACCCTTTTCCGCAACAAGCCCGGAAAGTCTCTTCTCCCCCTCCAGGGTGTAGGCGGCGACGACTCCGCGCGCGGCAACGTTTTCCCCCCGCGGATCTGGGCCCGGTTCATGGGCGGCGCCGGCGACTTCTCCCTGAACCGCAGACCGCCCATATTGGCTGTACCGGCACCGGCACCGGGGCCGGAACAGTCCCGCGGTCTCACCGAGCCTGCCAGTCCCACCGAGCCCGCGAGTCCCACCGAGCCCTGAGCGCCGGAGCACGGGAGGCCCAGGTTTTTCTCAGGTAATTCACAGGAAAGAACCAGGGCCCTCTCAGGGCGGGGTCGCAAGGTCAGCACCATGACCGCGACCTCGCACCACAGGCGTACCGAAATGCTCAGGCCGGACGGCAGCCCCGTCCGGGTGCTCGTCGTCGACGACGAGGCGGCGCTGAGCGAACTGCTGTCGATGGCCCTGCGCTACGAAGGGTGGGAAGTCCGCAGCGCCGGCGACGGCGCGGGCGCGGTGCGCACGGCGCGCGACTTCCGGCCCGACGCGGTGATCCTGGATGTGATGCTGCCCGACATGGACGGTCTGGCCGTCCTGGGGCGGCTGCGCCGCGACCTGCCCGAGGTGCCGGTGCTCTTCCTGACCGCCCGGGACGCGGTCGAGGACCGGATCGCGGGGCTGACGGCGGGCGGCGACGACTACGTCACCAAGCCGTTCTCGCTGGAGGAGGTCGTGGCCAGGCTGCGCGGGCTGATCCGGCGGTCGGGGGCGGCGAGCACACGCAGCGAATCGATGCTGGCGGTCGGCGATCTGACCCTGGACGAGGACAGCCACGAGGTCAGCCGCGCGGGGCAGTCCATTCACCTCACCGCGACCGAGTTCGAACTGCTGCGCTTCCTGATGCGCAATCCGCGGCGGGTGCTGAGCAAGGCGCAGATCCTCGACCGGGTGTGGTCGTACGACTTCGGCGGGCAGGCCAATGTGGTCGAGCTGTACGTCTCGTATCTGCGGAAGAAAATCGACGCCGGACGGACGCCGATGATCCACACCCGGCGCGGCGCCGGCTACCTGATCAAGCCCGGCGAGTAGACGAGTAGACGAGTAGACGAGTAGATGAGGGGCTTGAAGGGGCGCAGATGGTCGTTGCGGACGCGGCTGGTGGTCTCGGCGGTGACGCTGATCGCGGTCGTGTCGGCGGTGATCGGCACGGTCACGACGATTGCCTACCGGAGCTACCTGTACGGGCAGTTGGACACTCAGCTGGGCGATATCGCGGCCCGGGCGGCGGGCCGGCCGCCGGGCAAGCTCGCGGACGGGCCGCCGCCCGGCTGGCGGGCGCTCGGCTTCGTAACCGGCGGCGGTACGCCCGTGGGCACTGCCGGCGTCCAGCTCAACCCTGACGGCACGGTCTCCGACTCTCTGGTCAGCGTCGAGTCGGAGGCGGGTGACCTCGGGGAGGAAGGGCTCAACACCGCACAGGCCAACGCCTTGGCCCAAGTCCCGCACGACAGCGAATCGCACACCGTCGAGCTGCCTGGCCGGGGCGGCTACCGGGTCAAGTACACACAGGGTGAGAACGGCACTTTCCTCGTCGGGATCCCCACCAGCGATGTACAGAAAGGGATCACCACCCTCATCCTGGTC
The DNA here is from genome assembly GCF_044548015.1 of Streptomyces sp. NPDC052236. NCBI lineage: Bacteria > Bacillati > Actinomycetota > Actinomycetes > Kitasatosporales > Streptomycetaceae > Streptomyces > Streptomyces sp. NPDC052236. The sequence goes on from NZ_JBIUBL010000001.1 coordinate 719,141, forward strand.
GAGGTCAGCGTCACCGGTGCCGGACTGATCGCCGCCGGAATCGCGGGCGGCGCCCTGGTCGGCGTGGCGCTCCGGCCGCTGCGGCGCGTCGCCGCCACCGCCACCCGGGTCTCCGAGCTGAACCTGCACAGCGGCGAAGTGACCCTGTACGAACGGGTCGCCGACGCCGAAGCCGACCCCCGCACCGAGGTCGGGCAGGTCGGCGCCGCACTCAACCGGATGCTCGGGCATGTCGGTTCGGCGCTCGCCGTGCGGCAGGAGAGCGAGACACGGGTCCGGCAGTTCGTCGCGGACGCCAGCCATGAGCTGCGTACGCCGCTGGCCTCGATCCGCGGGTACGCCGAGCTGACCCGGCGCGGGCGCGAAGAGGTCGGCGCGGACACCCGGCACGCGCTGGGGCGCATCGAGGCCGAGGCCACCCGGATGACCGGTCTGGTGGAGGATCTGCTGCTGCTCGCGCGGCTCGACACCGGACACGGCCGCCCGCTCTCGTACGAGAGCACCGATCTCTCGCCGCTGGTCATGGACGCTGTCAGCGACGCGCAGGCCGCCGACCAGAGCCACACATGGCGGCTGGAGCTGCCCGTCGAACCGGCGACCGTGCTCGGTGACGGCCCCCGGCTCCATCAGGTGCTGGTGAACCTGCTGGCGAACGCCCGTACCCACACGCCACCCGGTACGACCGTCACCGCGCGCGTACGGCGTGGCGGGCCGACCGTCGTGCTGGAGGTCGAGGACGACGGGCCCGGCATCCCGCAGGAGCTGCTCCCGCACATCTTCGAGCGGTTCGCGCGCGGCGACGCGTCCAGATCACGGCACGCCGGATCCACCGGGCTCGGGCTGGCGATCGTCCAGGCGGTCGTCACCGCGCACGGCGGGAGGGTGTCGGTGCGGTCCCGGCCGGGGCACACCCTCTTCGCCGTGGAAATGCCGACCGAGCAGTACCCCGATCAGTACTCCGAGCAGTACTCCGAGCAGTACTCCGAGCAGTACTCCGAGCAGTACTCACAGACTGGGCACAGGCGCAGCACACTGCCGTGACAGCGCGCCCGCCAAGAGTCGTGTCATGCGAACCGACACCCCAAGGGGGACTCTGCCGGCCCGGGAGCATCTGCTCGCCGCCGCGGCCGACCTGCCCGTACTCGATGTGGTGATCCCGGTCTACAACGAGGAGGCCGACCTCGAACGGTGCGTACTGCGGCTCCGCGAGCACCTGGCGCGGACCTTCCCGTACAGCTTCCGGATCACCGTCGCCGACAACGCGAGCACCGACCGCACCCCCGCGGTGGCGGCCCGGCTCGCAGCCTCGATCGCCGAGGTGCGTTCGTACCGGCTGGAGGAGAAGGGGCGCGGGCGTGCGCTGCGCACCGTGTGGTCACACTCCGACGCCCCCGTCCTCGCCTATATGGACGTGGATCTGTCCACCGACCTCAACGCCCTGCTGCCGCTAGTCGCGCCCCTGATCTCCGGGCACTCGGACCTCGCGATCGGATCGCGTCTCGCGCACTCCTCGCGGGTGGTGCGCGGCCCGAAGCGGGAGTTCATCTCGCGCGCCTACAACCTGATTCTCAAGTCGTCGCTGGCGGCCGGGTTCTCCGACGCGCAGTGCGGATTCAAGGCGATACGGCGAGACGTCGCCGAGCGCCTGCTGCCGATGGTCGAGGACACGGGCTGGTTCTTCGACACCGAGCTGCTGGTGCTGGCCGAGCGCGCCGGGCTGCGCATCCACGAGGTGCCGGTGGACTGGGTCGACGACCCGGATTCGACCGTGCACATCGTGAGTACGGCGACCGAGGACCTCAAGGGAGTCTGGCGGGTGGGGCGGGCGCTGGCGGTCGGCGCGCTGCCGCTGGACCGGCTGGTGCGGCCCTTCGGGGACGACCCGCGTGACCGGCAGCTCAGCGGGGTGCCGGGCGGGCTCGCCCGGCAGCTGGTCGGCTTCTGCGTGGTGGGCGCGTTCTCCACGCTGCTGTATCTGCTGCTGTATTCGGTCTTCCGGGCGGGCGTGGGGCCTCAGGTGGCCAATGCGGGCGCGCTGCTGCTCTCCGCCCTCGCGAACACCGCGGCGAACCGGCGGCTCACCTTCGGGGTACGGGGCCGGGACCGCGCGCTCCGTCATCAGGCCCAGGGCCTGGTCGTGTTCGCCATCGGGCTCGCGCTGACGAGCGGCTCGCTGGGGGCTCTGGAAGCGGCGGCCGGGAACCCCACCCACGGCACCGAACTGGCGGTCCTGATCGCCGCGAATCTGGCGGCGACGGTGCTGCGGTTCCTGCTCTTCCGGGCGTGGGTCTTCCCGGACCCAAGCCAAGAGAACAGCCCGTACGCCACTGATGTTGCCGACGACGTAAGGAACGCACGATGACCACGACCCATCCGCACGACGCGTCGCCCGCGGCAGCGACGACCACGGCTGAGGCTCCTCGCAGACGACTTGAACGCCTGCGGCGGGGGCGGGAGGAGGACGCCCGCTGGGTGCGGCCCGCCTTCCTCGCGCTGCTCCTCGCCACCGCGCTCCTCTACCTCTACAACCTGAGCGCCTCCGGCTACGCCAACTCCTTCTACTCCGCCGCCGTCCAGGCGGGCAGCGAGAGCTGGAAGGCCTTCTTCTTCGGCTCGTCCGACGCCGGGAACTCCATCACCGTCGACAAGCCCCCGGCCGCCCTGTGGCCGATGGCCCTGTCCGTACGGCTCTTCGGGCTCGGCTCCTGGCAGATCCTGCTGCCCGAGGTGCTGATGGGCGTCGCGACGGTGGGCGTGGTGTATGCCGCAGTCCGCCGCCGCTTCACCCCCGCCGCCGGGCTGATCGCGGGCGCGGTACTGGCGCTGACCCCCGTCGCCGCGCTGATGTTCCGCTTCAACAACCCGGACGCGCTGCTCGCGCTGCTGATGACCGTGACCGTGTACTGCGTGCTGCGCGCCCTCGAAGGCGCGCGGACGAAGTGGCTGGTCTGGGCGGGCGTCGCGGCCGGCTTCGCGTTCCTGACGAAGACGCTGCAGGCGTTCCTGATCCTGCCGCCGCTGGCACTGGTGTACGCGGTGTGCGCGCCGACGACCGTACGGCGCCGGCTCGGCCAGCTCGGTCTGGCCGGGCTCGCGATGGTCGCGTCGGCGGGCTGGTGGGTGGCCATCGTCGAACTGTGGCCCGCCGCCTCACGTCCGTACATCGGCGGCTCGCAGACCAACAGCTTCCTGGAGCTGACCTTCGGCTACAACGGCCTCGGCCGGATCAACGGCAATGAGACCGGCAGCGTGGGCGGCGGTGGCGGTGGCGGCGGTGGCAGCTGGGGAGAGACCGGCTACGACCGGATGTTCACCGGGACCATCGGCGGCCAGATCGCCTGGCTGCTGCCCGCCGCGCTGCTGCTGCTCGTCGCCGGGCTCGTGGTCACCTGGCGCGCCAAGCGTATGGACACGGCCCGCGCGGCCTTCCTGGTCTGGGGCAGCTCGCTGCTGATGACCGTGGGGATCTTCAGCTTCATGGCGGGCATCTTCCACGAGTACTACACGGTGGCGCTCGCGCCGTACATCGCCGCGCTCGTCGGCATGGGCTCCACGATGCTGTGGGAGGAGCGGACGAAGCTGCTCGGTTCGGTGGCGCTGGGCTCCACGGTCGCGGTGACGGCGGTCTGGTCGTACATCCTGCTGGGGCGGAGCACGGACTACCTGCCGTGGCTGCGCTGGGCGGTGCTGTTCGGCGGTCTGGCTGCCGCGGTGATGCTGCTGGTGGCGGGACGGCTGGGGCGGCGGCTGGTGCTGGGCGCGGCCGGGCTCGCGCTCGCGGCGTCGCTGGCGGGGCCGACCGCGTACGCGCTGACCACGGTGAGCGAGGCGCATGTGGGCTCGATCGTGACGGCGGGGCCCGCGGTGTCGGGCGGCCGGGGCGGTCCTGGCGGGGGCATGGGCGGTGGCGGCGGTGGTCCGCGCGGTGGTGGCGACGGCGGCGGGCGCATGCAGCCGCCCGGCCAGCAGGGCACGCAGCCGCAGGGCACGCAGCCGCAGGGCACACCGCCTCAAGGTGCAGCGGCCCAGGGGCAGCAGGCCGGCGGCCTCCCGGCCGGGGGCTTCCCCGGCGGCGCAGGCGGCGCGCAGGGCGAACGCGGCACCGGGGGCGGCGGCATGGGCGGGCTTCTCAACGGCGCGACCGTCTCCGCCGAGGTCGAGGCCAAGCTGCGGGAGAACGCGGGTGACTACACCTGGGTCGCCGCGGCCGTCGGCTCCCAGAACGCCGCCAGCTATCAGCTCGCCGGTGGAAACCCGGTCATGGCGATCGGCGGCTTCAACGGCAGCGACCCGTCCCCGACGCTCGCGCAGTTCAAGCAGTACGTCGCCGAAGGGAAGATCCACTACTTCATCGGTAGCGGCGAACAGGGCGGTGGGGGTGGCGGTGGCGGCGGTGGCCGCGCGGGCGGGGGCACCAGCTCCGAGATCAGCACCTGGATCGCGGCCACCTTCACCGAGGTCACCGTGGACGGCGCGACCCTCTACGACCTGACCGCCGAGAAGTAGCTGTACGGCGTACAGGAAGTCGTGTGCGGCGTATGGGACCTCTTCGTCCCATACGCCGTACACGTGCAAGGAGCAGGCATTGCTCGACAGCACCGTCTCGACGCGCTCTGCTGCTGCGGCGGGCCGAGAGGGCAGATTCGCTGAAGGCGGCGGCATAGCATCGGAGCTGGGGCCAACCGGCCGATCGAGGAGGATGCGCGATGGTGAGTACGGCCGACCGCGCGAAAGGTCCCGCGAGGACCAGCGTATGGCTGGAGGGCAAGGCGGGCCCCGCGGGTGCCGCGGGCGCTGCCGGCCGAGGACGGAAGTCGGGCGGCCACCCGCACGGTCTGGACCGCGACAAAATCATCGACGCGACGGTACGGCTGCTGGACACGGAGGGCGCGGCGAAGTTCTCGATGCGGCGGCTGGCCGCGGAGCTGAACGTCACCGCGATGTCCGTCTACTGGTACGTGGACACCAAGGACGACCTCCTGGAGCTGGCCCTCGACGCGGTCTTCGGGACGCTTGAGCTGCCGGATGTCGGCGCGGAGGGCGACTGGCGGGAGCAGCTGCGTGAACTGGCGGCGGGGTTCCGGACATTGCTGGTACGGCACCCGTGGGTGTCGGCGCTGATCGGTACGTTCCTGAACATCGGCCCGCACTCGATGGGGTTCTCGCTGGCGGTGCAGCAGGTCATGCGGAACACGGGGCTGCCGCCGGAGGGGCAGATGGGCGGGCTCGCGGCGGTGTTCCATTTCGTGTACGGGTTCGGGGCGATCGAGGGGCACTTCAAGGAGAGGTGCGCGGCGGCGGGGGTGAGCCAGGACGAGTACTTCCGGCAGGCGATGGGGGCGATCAGCGAGGCGCCGGAGTTCAAGGAGAACTTCGAGAGCGCGGCGGAGCTGATGGAGGCGAGGGGTGGGCAGACGGTGGAGGAGATGAGGGAGAGGGACTTCGGCTTCGCGCTGGACCTGCTGATAGACGGCATCGAAGCGATGGTTGCTCGCGCGTAGGTGCGGGTGCGGGTCCTTGTGCCTCGGCGCGGGTTGCGGCCCTTCGTGTGACGCGGCCCCCGCCGGCGGCCCGGGCGGGCCGTTGTCCGGAACGGCCCGCCGGTGGCCCGGCCCCTGGGGATGGATGGGGTCGTCAGCCCGCCGAACCGGCCCGCGCGTCAATCTGAGTTGACAGGGCGGGGTCGTCAACCGAGACTGACACGCATCTGGACCCACCGTTCGACGAAGGAGACCCCATGACCGTGGACGTTGTCATCGCAGGCGGCGGTCCGAACGGGCTCATGCTCGCCTGCGAGTTGCGCCTCGCCGGTGCGCGTCCCGTCGTGCTGGAGCGGCTTCCCGCCCGCAGCGACCTCCCCAAGGCCAACGGGCTCGTCGGACGCGTGGTCCAGGCGCTTGAGCTCCGTGGGCTCTACGAGCCGCTCGCCGGTCGCGCCGGGCCCCCGGAGCCCGTGCCCTTCTACCAGTTCAGCGGCATACCGCTCGACCTCCGCGGGCTGGAGGGCAACCCCATGCACGTGCTCCCGGTCCCGCAGCCCCGTATCGAGCAGGTGCTGGAGGAGCGTGCCATCGAACTCGGCGTCGAGATTCGCCGCGGGCACGAGTTGACCTCCCTCCGGGACGACGGCACGGACGTGGACCTCGCCATCCGCGGTCCCGAGGGCGCCTATCGCCTGCGTACGCGCTACCTGGTCGGAGCCGACGGCGGCCACAGCCTCGTCCGCAAGGAAGTGAACATCGCCTTCCCGGGCACCACCGACGACAGCTTCGTCTCCCGGACCGGACACGCCGTGATCCCCGAGGCCCTGCTGGACCCGGTCACCGGCGAGCTCGACCTGCCAGGACTGGATGCGCCGCTCCGGCCGTACACGCAGAACCGGCTCGCCCACGGCGTCTTCTCGTTCGCGATGATGCCGCCAGGATCCGGCGTCCATCTCGTCGCCGTACTGGAGTGGGACCGGCCGCCCGCCGACGAAGCCACGCCCATGACCTTCGCCGAACTGCGCGAGAGCGTACGCCGGGTCCTCGGCACGGACCTGCCGATGGAGGAGCCCGTCGCCGACGAGCCGCATCTGCTGCGGCGGCTCACCGGAGTGAGTTCACGCCAGGCCGAGGCCTATCGCGCCGGCCGTGTCCTGCTGCTCGGGGACGCCGCGCATGTGCACTCCGCGATCGGCGGGCCCGGCCTGAATCTGGGGATGCTGGACGCCATGAACCTCGGCTGGAAGCTCGCCGCCGAGATCGCCGGCTGGGCGCCCGAGGGTCTGCTGGACACCTACGAGGCCGAGCGGGCGCCCGCCAGCCGGCGGGTGCTCATGCAGACCCGTACGCAGATGGCGCTGATGCGACCGGGCGAGGACCTGACCGCGGCGCGCGATCTCATCGCCGAGCTGTTCGAGAGTGAGGTCAACCGCCGCCGGATCGCCGCGCTGCTCGCCGGAGCGGATATTCAGTACGACATGGGTCACGACGCCCCGCATCTGCTGCCCGGACAGTGGCTGCCCGATATGCAGGCGCAGATCACGGCCGGCAGCGAACAGCTCGCGGAGGGGCTGCGGGGAGCCCGCCCGGTGCTCCTGGACTTCACCGAGGACGCCTCGGCCGCCGCTCTGGCGGAGGGCTGGAAGGACCGGATCGACATCGTCACGGAAAACCGGCCCGCGGACGTCACGGACCAGGCACTCCCCGCCTCCGCCCTGCTGATCCGCCCCGACGGCTACGTCGCCTGGGCCGGGGCTCACCAGGACCAGGACCAGGACCAGGACCGGGACCAGGACCGGCAGGCACACCGCGGCCTGCGTCTGGCACTGACCACCTGGTTCGGCGCGGCGGCCGGTCTCAGCCCTCGCTGAGCCTCGCCGGGAAGCCGCCCTTCGCCACCGGACTCCACCGTTCCGGTGTGATCCGGATGATCGACTTGCCCTGCTTCACCATCGCCGCGCGGTACTCGTCCCAGTCCGGGTGCTCGCCCGAGATGTTGCGGAAGTACTCCACCAGCGGTTCCACCGACTCCGGAGAGTCGATCACCTCCGCCGTGCCGTCGATCTGAACCCACGGCCCGTTCCAGTCGTCCGACAGGACGATCACGCTCACCCGTGGATTCCGCTTCGCATTGCGGGTCTTCGCGCGTTCCGGGTACGTAGAGACCACGATCCGGCCCGCGTCGTCCACCCCGCACGTCAGCGGAGACCCCTGCGGGGTGCCGTCCGTGCGGCTGGTCAGCAGGATCGCCCGGTGGCGGGGTCGTACAAACGCCAGCAGTTCGTCCAGTTCCACCACAGTGTTGGTGGCAATGTTGGGTGCCATGTGCGGCAGCCTAATCCCGTACCGCCCCGGCCCTCAGCGCGACTTCCCGGATGAACAGCGTCACCAGCAGAGCGATCAGCGCGAGCGGGGCGGCGTACAGGAAGATGTCGGCGACCCCGTGCCCGTACGCGCTCTCCATCACCGTACGGATCGGGGCGGGCAACCGGTCCAGGTCGGGGATGGACCCGCCGCCCGTGCCGCCGTGGCCCAGCGCCGCGCCCTGTGGCCCGAGTCCGGCCAGTCCGTCCTTGACGTAGCCGGTGACCCGGCCCGCCATGACCGCGCCCAGCGCCGAGACGCCGACCGCGCCGCCCAGGGAGCGGAAGAAGGTGACGACCGAGCTGGCCGAGCCGAGGTCCTCCGGGGACACCTGGTTCTGCGTGCAGAGCACCAGGTTCTGCATCATCATGCCGAGGCCCAGACCCGTGATCGCCATGAAGATCGCGACATGCCAGTACGCGGTGTCGTAGCGCATGGTGCCCAGTAGCCCCAGACCCGCCGTCAGCAGCACGGCTCCGCCCACCAGCCAGGCCTTCCAGCGGCCCGTCCTGGTGATGACCTGGCCCGAGACGGTCGACGAGACGAACAGTCCGGCGATCATCGGGATGGTCATGACGCCGGACATCGTCGGCGACTTGTCGCGCGCCAGCTGGAAGTACTGGCTGAAGAACACGGTGCCCGCGAACATCGCGACGCCGACGAAGAGTGAGGCCACCGACGCCAGCGCGATGGTGCGGTTGCGGAACAGCCGCAGCGGGATGATCGGGTCGCTCGCCTTCGACTCCACGAGCACGAAGAGCGCGCCGAGCGCGACCGAGCCGCCGACCATCGCGTACGTCTGCCAGGAGACCCACTCGTACTTGTCACCGGCGAAGGTCACCCAGAGCAGCAGCAGCGAGACCGCCGCGCTGATGACGAGGGCGCCCGTCCAGTCGACCTTGACCTGCCGCTTGACGACCGGAAGCTTCAGGGTCTTCTGCAGGACGATCAGCGCGATGAAGGCGAAGGGCACGCCGACGTAGAAGCACCAGCGCCAGCCGAGCCACGAGGTGTCGGTGATGACGCCGCCGAGCAGCGGGCCGCCGACCGTCGCGACGGCGAAGGTCGCGCCGAGGTAGCCGCTGTAGCGGCCCCGCTCGCGCGGGGAGATCATCGCGGCCATCACGATCTGCGCGAGGGCGGAGAGACCGCCGACGCCGATGCCCTGGACCACCCGGCAGACGATCAGGGTGCCGGCGTTCTGCGAGAGGCCGGCCGCCGCCGAGCCGAGGACGTAGATGACCAGGGCTATCTGGACCAGCAGCTTCTTGGAGAAGAGGTCGGAGAGCTTGCCCCAGAGCGGGGTGGTCGCGGTCATCGACAGCAGCGAGGCCGTCATGACCCAGGTGTAGGCGCTCTGGCCGCCGCCGAGGTCGGTGATGATCTCGGGCAGGGCGTTGGAGACGATCGTGGACGACAGGATGGCGACGAACATGCCGAGCAGCAGCCCGGACAGCGCCTCCATGATCTGCCGGTGTGTCATCGGCGCGTCGGCGTCGGCGCCGGTTCCGGCATCCCGCACACAGGCCGGTGTGGTCGTAGCCATTCGCATCTCTCCGCGCGTCTTTGCCCGCCATTTACTATTCATTGCTTAGGGCAACTATATTATTGGATGGTAGTTACAGGCAAATGGATCTCGGGCCGCCCGGGGTTGGGTACGCCAAACGGGTTCGCTAGGGTCCTGACCCATGGCACACAACCCCCATGCACCCCAAGGCCAGGGCCCCGAGGGTCACGACCCCGCGGGCAACACCCAGATGTTCCGCGCCTTCGTCGATGAGGCCGCGCCGCAGAGCCGGCCGACGACGCCCGCCGCGCGGCCCCAGTCCGCGTCACGGGTCGGGCCGGTCATCGGCATCGTCGCGGCCGTCGTGGTCGTCGGCATTCTCGTCGCCGTGGCGGCGCTCGCCCTGGTCTAGGGCGTGTTTTAGAAGTCCCTCCCCCTGGACTTCGTCCGGGGGGCCCCAGCCCCGCGACGCCTGGCACGCGCACTCGCGGTGTTGTCGGAGTCGCCCAAGTACTCCCCCAGAGCTTCGCCTGGGGGTGCCCCCACCGCCTTGCGATTGCACGCACCAGACGCCGCAGGGCCCGCCCTACCGGGCGGACGGCGCTACTTCTCAAACACGCCCTAGCTCACCGCCGGCTCACTTCCCTGCGGCGTCATTTCCCGTCACTTCCATACGGCGGTGACGTCCTGGGTCTCGATACGCATGCCCAGCGGCACCCGCCAGCTGTCCACGCACACGGTGTACGACGGTGTCCGCGCCGCTCCGGCGGGGATCGGCGCGGGCAGCGGCCGATCCGACTCGACGGTCGCCCAGTCGACCCCGAGCAGGCCGATGATGTGCGTCGCGAAGGTGAGAGTGCCCGAGGTCACGGGTGACCCGCCGATGTTGCGGAGCTCCACGGTCACCTGCTCGCACCAGCGCACATCCAGCGCCGTACGGACCGGTGCGCCGACCGTGAGTACGGCAGGGGGAGCGGTGTTGCCGGGGGTGGGGCCGGGCACCGGAACAGGCCCGGGTCCCGGGCCGGGACCGGGCGCCGGCGGCGTACCGGCGGGCGCGGTGCCGGGTGCCGGGTCCGGACCGGCCGGTGGGCTCTCGCCGGTGGAGCCCGTTCTGTTCGTGCCCCCCGGCCTCGTGCCCCCCGGACTGGAGCTCGCAACTCCTGGGGCGCCGCCCGTACCTTCCGTACGAGGTCCCTCCGGCCGCTCCGTCCCCGCGGCCGGCGCGCCGTCCAGCGGCACCAGCAGGACCGTGCCCCTCGGCGGTACGGCGGCCGTGGGCGCCGCCCCGGGACCCGAGCCCGCGGCACCGACCGCCGCGTAGCCGTCGTCGTCGCCGCTCCCGCACGCGGTCAGCGCCCCGCCGAAGCAGAGCGCGACCGCCGCGAGTACCGCTCCTTGACGTCGTCGTCGCATCGCGCCAGTTTGGCTGACGCTCCGTCAATTCGGAAGCGTCAGTCCGCGATCAGGCCCTCCCGCAGCTGCGCGAGCGTACGCGTCAGCAACCGCGAGACATGCATCTGCGAGATGCCGACCTCCTCGCCGATCTGCGACTGGGTCATGTTGGCGAAGAACCGGAGCATGATGATCTGCCGCTCCCGGGGTGCGAGTTTGGCCAGCAGGGGCTTGAGCGATTCGCGGTACTCGACCCCTTCCAGGGCCGTGTCCTCGTAACCGAGCCGGTCCGCGAGCGAGCCCTCGCCGCCGTCGTCCTCCGGGGAGGGCGAGTCCAGCGAGGAGGCGGTGTAGGCGTTGCCGACGGCGAGACCGTCGACCACGTCCTCCTCCGACACCCCCAGCACCACGGCCAGTTCGGGAACGGTCGGGGACCGGTCCAGCTTCTGGGCGAGTTCGTCGCTGGCCTTGGTGAGCGCGAGCCGCAGCTCCTGGAGGCGGCGCGGGACCCGCACCGACCACGAGGTGTCGCGGAAGAAGCGCTTGATCTCACCGACGACCGTCGGCATCGCGAATGTCGGGAACTCCACGCCCCGTTCGCAGTCGAAACGGTCGATCGCCTTGATCAGGCCGATCGTGCCGACCTGGACGATGTCCTCCATCGGCTCGTTCCGGGAACGGAACCGGGCGGCGGCGTACCGCACCAGGGGCAGATTGAGCTGGATGAGGGTGTCGCGCACATAGGTGCGCTCCGGGGAGTCGCCCGATCCGGCGGAGTCCTCGGCCTCCAGTGCGCGGAGCCGCAGGAAAAGGGAGCGGGACAGTGTGCGCGTGTCGATGGCTTCCGAGCTGTCAGGTACGACAGGTGCCGGTGCGGGCTTTGTGAGCGTGAGCACCTTCGAGCTGCCCTGTTCTACGGACATGCCACCCCCTTGAGGTCGCGGACGGTCGCGGTGGGCCACGACCATCGGAGGAACGCAGCCTCCACCTGAATACCGGCGGGAAGGCTGCGGCAAACGCGGTTCCGGCAGAATGTCACATGTCGGCAACGCGCTGTAGTGACATGTCGACAAGTAGCGGGGGAAAATGCGCTGGAAACAAGGGGTGTGCGGCATTTGGGCGACCGGTAAAGGCCCCGAAAGGGTCTACCCGTTTTAGCTACGCTTCGATCCTATTTGCGGAACGAAGTCTGGCGAAGCTCCGGGCGAGCAGCCTTGACACATGCATCTGTGAGACGCCCAATTCCTGGCTGATTTGCGACTGCGTGAGGTTGTTGTAATAGCGGAGCATGAGAATCCGCTGTTCGCGTTCGGGGAGCTGTACGAGCAGATGGCGTACGAGGTCGCGGTGTTCGACTCCGGCCAGCGCGGGGTCCTCGTAACCGAGCCGGTCGAGCAGCCCGGGCAGTCCGTCACCCTCCTGGGCCGCCTCCAGGGAGGTCGCGTGGTACGAGCGCCCGGCCTCGATGCAGGCCAGCACCTCGTCCTCGGCGATCTTCAGGCGTTCGGCGATCTCGGCGGTCGTCGGGGAGCGGCCATGAGCGGTCGTCAGGTCCTCGGTGGCTCCATTGACCTGCACCCACAGCTCATGCAGCCGCCGCGGTACGTGCACGGTCCGTACGTTGTCGCGGAAGTACCGCTTGATCTCGCCGACCACCGTGGGCATCGCGAAGGTCGGGAACTGCACCCCGCGGTCCGGGTCGAACCGGTCGATCGCGTTGATCAGGCCGATCGTGCCGACCTGGACGACGTCCTCCATCGGCTCGTTGCGGGAGCGGAAGCGGGCGGCGGCGTACCGTACGAGCGGAAGATTCGCCTCGATGAGCGCCCCACGCACTCGGGTGTGTTCCGGGCTGCCCGGCTCCAGGGTCTTGAGCTCGCCGAAGAGGACCTGGGTGAGCGCCCGGGTGTCCGCGCCCTTGCTGTTCTGGGGTTTCTCGGCGAGCGGGGCGTCGGCAAGCGCGTCCGCGGGCGCGTCGGCGGACGCGGCGGCCGGAGCCTCGCCCGAAGGGCCTGGGCCGTCGGGGGCGTCCTCGGCGGGCGTGTCCTCCGGGTGTTCGTTCTGGGGTGGCACCTGAGGCGCAGTACTGGCCGGCACGGTTACGCCACCCCTTCGCGGTTCGCGGTCAACTTCGGTCAACTGATCCGTCAAAAGCGGTCATAGCATCACAAGACATGTCCACTGTGTGCAAGCACCGGATAACGCCGTGTTGAAGGCAAGTTGAGAGGTAAACCGCAGAAAGCCCCCCGCCGGAGAGGCGAAGGGGCGGCAAAAGCGAGGGGAGGGAACTCGTGGTCCGCGATCACCCGGCCGGCGAGTGCGCGCCGTGGTCCGGGGGTGCCCGAAGGGTCCTAATCGACGAGCTCGGCCATGAACTCTCCGACGCTCTTCGCGGCGTCCGAGATGCCCTCGAAGCCCAGCTTGACGAGTTCCGCGGCTTTGTCCGGAGAGTTGATGATCGTATACAGCACGAAGACGACAACGATGTAGAGAGCTATCTTCTTCGTTTCCACCATCAGCCCCTGCCTCCCCTGCCAAGCCCGCGGTCGCGTGAGTCTAGCTGAGCACGAAGGGACCCGACGCGATGCGTCGGGTCCCTTCGACAAGAGCGGTAGCGGAGGGATTTGAACCCTCGGTGACTTGCGCCACACTCGCTTTCGAGGCGAGCTCCTTCGGCCGCTCGGACACGCTACCGGGAGAGAGCTTAGCCCACAGTGGGCCGTGCTCCGAAATCGGTTCCCTTCAGCTCAGCGGTCGCGGAAGAAGCTCGTGAGCTGTGTGGCGCATTCCTGCTCCAGCACTCCGAGGATCACCTCGGGCCGGTGGTTGAGCCTGCGGTCCCGTACGACGTCCCACAGTGAACCGGCCGCGCCCGCCTTCTCGTCCCGCGCGCCGTAGACCACCCTGTCCACCCGGGACTGCACGATCGCGCCCGCGCACATCGTGCACGGCTCCAGCGTGACGACCAGCGTGCACCCGGTCAGCCGCCATTCGCCGAGCCGTGCAGCGGCCCGGCGGATCGCCAGCACCTCCGCGTGCGCCGTCGGGTCTCCGGTCGCCTCACGTTCGTTGTGGGCGGTGGCCAGGACCGTGCCGTCCGGGGCCAGCACGACGGCGCCGACCGGCACATCGCCGGACAGCGCCGCGCGCTCAGCCTCCTTCAGGGCCAGGCGCATGGACGCCTCCCACGGATCCCGTATGGGATCACGCGACGGATCGTGTACGGGATCGGTTGCCGGGTCCGTCACTAGCGGACGGCCTCCAGCACTTCGGACGCGCCCAACGCCTCAGCGATCTCCGGCAGCGCTTCGGTCTCCAGAGCCAGCAGCTCCTTCTCCGAAAGCCCCAGGTCCGTCAGGATGTCGCGATCGCCCACTGGCCCGGCAGGCACCAGTTCGCCGACCGCGACGATTTCGTCGAGCTCCGTGTCGTCCTCGGTCTCCACGTCCGGCTCTCCGTCCTCCGTCCCGTCCAGATCGAGCGTGTCCAGGTCGTCGGCCGGGTCGTCATTGTCCCTGCCGAGCAGTTCATTGGTGAGGATCTCCCCGTAAGAGGAGCGTGCGGCCGAGGCCGCGTCCGAGACATAGATACGAGGGTCTTCCTCGCCCTCCACCCGGACGAGGCCGAACCACGCGTCCTCCTGCTCGATGAATACGAGCACCGTGTCCTCGTCGACCGAGGCCTCGCGGGCCAGGTCGGTCAGATCCGACAGGGTCTCCACATCGTCGAGCTCTGTGTCGCTCGCTTCCCACCCGTCTTGAGTGCGCGCGAGCAGTGCGGCGAAGTACACCGTGACTCTCCCACTGATCAGAGGTGTGACGACCGGCGGTGCGTTGCTGTGTGCCCCGCCCACTCGGAATCGTGGCAGAAACGACGCCGTTGCGAGAGGTCTTCCGTCCTTGCGTCGGCCATCAGTTCTCCACCAGTTTTGACGACGAGGGCCCAGAAGCGGAAGGTCCGCAGGCTCGTCGCCCTGCCCGGATGCCGTCCGGGCTACTGTTGGCGGCATGCGGATCCATGTTGTCGACCACCCTCTGGTGGCGCACAAACTCACCACGCTGCGCGACAAGCGCACCGACTCCCCGACCTTCCGGCGGCTCGCCGACGAGCTGGTCACGCTGCTCGCGTACGAGGCCACCAGGGACGTGCGCACCGAGCAGGTCGACATCCAGACCCCGGTGACCGGGACGACGGGCGTGAAGCTCTCGCACCCGCGCCCGCTGGTCGTGCCGATCCTGCGGGCCGGTCTGGGCATGCTCGACGGCATGGTGCGGCTGCTGCCGACCGCCGAGGTGGGCTTCCTCGGGATGATCCGCAACGAGGAGACCCTGGAGGCGTCGACGTACGCCACCCGGATGCCGGAGGACCTCTCCGGGCGTCAGGTGTACGTACTCGACCCGATGCTGGCCACCGGCGGCACGCTCGTCGCGGCGATCCGGGAGCTGATCAAGCGCGGCGCGGACGATGTGACCGCTGTTGTGCTGCTGGCGGCGCCCGAGGGCGTCGAGATGATGGAGCGCGAGCTGGCGGGCACGCCGGTCACCGTGGTCACCGCCTCGGTCGACGAGCGGCTCAACGACCACGGCTACATCGTGCCGGGGCTGGGCGACGCGGGCGACCGTATGTATGGGACCGCGGTCTAGAAGTCAGTCCTTGGGGCAGTCCTCGGTCAGTCCTTGGGTCAGGTTTTGCAGGAGGGGCGCGGTGTGGGCTTGGCCAGGGAGGCCAGGGCCGCGTCCGCGTCCCTCTTCGTGTCCAGGGTCGTGAAGGCCGTCCCGAGGATCAGATCGATGTCCGCCGTCTCACGGGCGTCGGTCTTCAGCTGACTGCCCCGCAGCTGGGTCGCCAGGACGCGGAAGCTGCCTCCGTACGCCTTGGGCGCGCCGAGCAGCACTCCGGTGCCGGGGACCTTCTTGTCGTACGCCACCGGGGCGTTGCCCACCTTGCCGATCACGAAGCCGCGCTTCCGGAGCTCGTCGGCCGCCGCCTTGGCGAGGCCGCCGCGCGGGGTGGCGTTGTAGACGTTCACCGTGATCTGGGCCGGCTTGGGCGCCGGCGGCACGGCGGACACCACCGGGACGGCCTCGCAGCCCGCCGCCGTCCGGGTGTTCGCTCCGGGTTTCTTCTCGTCGCCCGCGAACACGTCGATGAGCTGCACAGTTCCCCAGCCCGCCAGAGTGAGGGCGGTCACCGCGGCGATGGCTGCCCCAACGATTTTGCGGCGATTGCGAGGGCGTCGCATCCGGGGGTACGCGTCGCCCGTGATGCGGTACTTTCCGCCCATGCCGGGTGGAGTAAGCATGCTCATGGGCGCAGCGTAGTGCGGCTTGGAGTTAATGCACTACTGGATGATCAACAGATTGCGTCCGTATGGTCAGGAATGGGCCCGAAAGGGTCAGCCCCCGACCTGCCGAACGGGCTCGGTCAGCCCCGTCCGAGGATCAGCCCGAGGATCAGCCCAGTTCGAGGACGCGGGCGTGCAGCACCTGGCGCTGCTGCAGCGCGGCGCGCACGGCGCGGTGCAGGCCGTCCTCCAGATAGAGATCGCCCTGCCACTTCACGACATGGGCGAAGAGGTCGCCGTAGAACGTGGAATCCTCGGCCAGCAGCGTTTCCAGGTCCAGCTGGCCCTTGGTGGTGACGAGCTGATCGAGGCGGACCGGGCGCGGCGCGACATCCGCCCACTGCCGGGTGGATTCCCGGCCGTGGTCGGGATACGGCCGCCCGTTACCGATGCGCTTGAAGATCACACGGAAAGCCTACCGGGCAAGCGGCTCCCGGCGCAGCCGGGCGCGGTCGGACAATAGTGTGCAAAGTGGAGCACACCCTGAGATAGAGGTGCGGGCGCCCGATTTTTGGGGCGCCCGGATATCTGCATATTGCTTACATACTGCTCGTTGCTATTCGGTCACGGCTGGCGCAGCGAGTTCAGGTCGTGGGCGTAGGTCCCCACGGCGTTGGCGATGACACCGATGTTGGCCGCGAACACCGACATGTCGATATTGCCCAGGGTGTCGCATGCGGCGTGATAGCAGGAGTCGTACGCGACCCCCGCCGTGCCGCCGAACTTCCGCGCCTGGGCCGCCGTCTTGACGCCCTCGGCGCCCGTGAACGTACCGCCGGAGGGGATGCCGGCCGCGATGAACGGCCCGTAGTCGGAGCGTCCGGTGAGGTCCGTGCCCTCGTGCTGCTTGCCCCGCCTGTCGAGGAACGCGCTGATGTCGCGCTCAAGCTGCGCCGAGCCCGCGGGTCCGGGGCCCGCGCCCGTGCTGTCGGAGTCGTCGCCGTCGTAGACGAAGAGCCCGGGGTTGGGCGAGGCGATCATGTCGAAGTTGAGGTAGAGCTTGATCTCTTTTCTGGCCGCGGAGCTCAGGTTCGCGACGTACGCCTTGGAGCCGAACAGGCCGTTCTCCTCGGCGGACCACCACGCGAAGCGGACCTTGTTGGCGGGCTTCGCCCTGGACTCGGCGAGTTCCTGGGCGACTTCGAGGAGTCCGGCGGAGCCCGAGCCGTTGTCGTTGATTCCGGGGCCCGCCGTCACCGAGTCGAGGTGCGCGCCGAGCATCACCGTACGGGCGGCATTGCCGCCGCGGGTCTCGGCGATGACGTTGTTGGTGGAGCGCTTCTCCTGGAGCTGGCGGAGTTCCAAGGAGAGGTTCACCGGGCGGGCCGGGCGCCTGGCGAGGGCGGCGGCGAGTTTCTCGCCCTCCGCCTTGGTGACTCCGCCGGTCGGGATCCGGCCGGCGGCCGGGTCGCCGAGGGTGCCGGTGAGCACGCCGTCGGCGTCGTTGTAGATGATCGCCCCGGCCGCGCCCGCTCCGGCTGCCGCCGTCTGCTTCTCGCCGAAGGTGCAGCCGCCGCGCTTGATCAGCGCGATCTTGCCGGTGAAAGCCCCCGAGGCGTAGTCCGCCGGCTGACAGCCGGTGGTGTCGTCCACCGGGACGGCCGCCAGACCGGCCTTGATGCCACCCACCGGAGTGGACTTGGTGTACGTCATCGCCGTGATCGCCACGTCGCGCGGCGCGGGCGAGAGCACTTTGAGGCGCTCGGCCCGCGTCTCGGTGTAGATGAAGTCGAACCGGTCGTACGAGACGTCGTAGCCGTATTTCTTCAGCTGCTGGTAGATGTACGCGGCGGAGGCGTCGTGGCCGGGCGAGCCGGCGGCCCGGTGGCCGCCCGCCGCGTCGGCCAGCTGCTGGAACTTCTTCAGGTGCGTGTAGGCGTCGTCGGCGGACGACGTACGGACCAGTTTCCCCGCGAGTCTGGTCGCGTTTCTTGCCGCGTCCGTTTCCGCCTCCGCCTCCGCCTCTGCCGGTGACAGCAGGAGCGGGGCCACGAGTACGGCTGCGGCCAGGGTGGTGGTTCGCTTCAGCACGGCGCTCGTCAGCCTCCTTTGGCAGCTTTCGCGGCTTTCGCCGCTTGCTTCATCTCCTGCTTGTGCGCGCGCACCTTGGCGAGCGATTCGGGCCCGGTGATGTCGGCCGCCGAGCGGTACGAGCCCTCCTCGCCGTACGCGCCTGCCGCCTCGCGCCAGCCCTCGGGCTGAACGCCGTACCGCTTGCCCAGCAGCGCCAGGAAGATCTTCGCCTTCTGCTCGCCGAAGCCGGGCAGCGCCTTCAGCCGCGCCAGCAGCTCGCCGCCGGTCTCGGCGTCCCGCCAGATGGCCTCGGCGTCACCCTCGTACTCCTGGACCAGGTACTGGCAGAGCACCTGCACGCGCTTGGCCATGTTCCCCGGGTAGCGGTGGACGGCGGGCTGCTGCTTCATCACCTCGGCGAAGGCGTCCGGGTCGAACGCGGCGATTTCGGCGGCGTCGAGGTCGTCGCCGCCGAGGCGCTGGGCGATGGTGTACGGGCCGGTGAACGCCCACTCCATCGGGATCTGCTGGTCGAGCAGCATGCCGATGAGCGCGGCGAGCGGGCTGCGGCCGAGGAGTTCGTCGGCCTCGGGCTGCTGGGCGAGATGGATCGCAGGGCTCATGTCCTGAGGATCACCCAGCGGGGGGCGCGCCGCCAGTTTCGAAATTTCTGTTATCGGCGCGGTCCCGGCACCGTCTCCTGCTCGTGAACAGCAGCATGAACAATGCAGCAGCAGGCACGGCATGGGCGGCAGCGCTGGCGGCGATGGTCATCGCGGCACCCGTACCCGACGCGGTGGCGGCTCCCGCCGGGGCGCGGGACGTCACGGCCGCCGTGCTGGCCGACCGCGATGTGACGCTCGACGGCGATGTGGTGGTGACCGTTCCGCCCGGCACCACCACGTACGACGGGGTGTTCCGCGGCGAGGGCACGCTCACCGTGCGCGGCAGCGGCACCCTGGTCCTCACCAAGGACAGCGATTTCACGCTCCCCCGGTCGAGGCAGCGGCAGGTGGTCACGACGCGCGGCGGCAACCATCCGTACACCACCGTCACCCATCCCGACCCGCCCGCCGTCACCGTCGAGCGCGGTGCGACCCTCCAGTACGGCACGGGCGGCGGCACCGGTCTCATCGGGCACTTTCCGTACCGGACTCCTGGTTACCGGCTCAACCAGGACAACATCAGGGTCGACGGCACCCTGCGGCTCTCGCTCGTACGGACCTTCAACATCGGCACCATCAGCGGCTCCGGGCTGGTCAGCCAGCCGCGCTTCATGTGGGGCACGCTCGATCTGGCGGGCACCCACCCGTTCTCCGGGGTGATCGACAACGGCACCGGCATGGCCGTCGGCCGCCCCGAGTACGCGGTGGCGCTGCCCCGGGCGCGCGCCGTCCTCAACCAGCGCTCGTGGATCATCGACACGCCGCTGTACCAGACGATCACACTGCGGCAGAACTTCTACCAACGCGAGTACGGCAGTGATGTCAACGTCCACAGCCGGCCCGGCAGCAAGGTCGTCCTGACCGGTCAGTACAGCTACTCCGACCGGGGCGGTGACACCAACCCGTCGCTCAGCGACCCCGCCGTCAACTGGCGGAAGATCCCGCACGACCTCAACAAGCGCGGCACCAATATCGAAGGCGCGAATGTGCAGTGGGGCGACGGCACGACGAGCGAGATCTTCATGCCGGGGACCAAGGACACGGTTTACATCAACCTGCACCAGCGGAGGGAGCGGTCCAGGCTTGCCTTCGACTACAACGGGCCCGTGACGCTGGGCGCACCCATCGGCGGCGGCATGTTTCACGACACCCTGGCCGCGCCAGGCGCGGGGGACATTGTCATCAAGGGGACCCGCGGCAACGACGTCACCTTCGCGGCCGAGCAGTACTACGACGGCTCCACGACGGTCGAGAAGCGCGCCGTGCTGCGCCTGGGCAGCGGAAAGGCGGGTGGTGACGGGAGCCTGCTCACCGGCTCCGAGCGGCGGCGGATCGTCAATGACGGCGCGCTGTTCGTCCGTAATGCCACGAAGCCGATCTCGTTGTCGCGGATCAGCGGCAGCGGCTCGTTCACCCAGGCCGGGGCCGCGACGACCACGCTCACCGGCGGGATCTCGTACACCGGGCCCACAACCGTCGCGCGCGGCACGCTCGCGCTGACCGGCGGCGGCAGCCTGGAGCGGAGCAGCGAGGTGCGGCTGACGGGTGCGGGGACCCGGCTCGACCTGCGCAAGGCGGGTGACCGGACGGTACGGCGGCTCACGGCGGCCAAGGGCAGCCGAGTCCTCGTTGGCGCGGGGCGGACGCTGGATGTATCCACCGGCCTGGGCGGTTACGGGACCGTCGAGGGCTCGGTGGCCGGCGGGGGCGCGGTGAGCTCCACGGTCACGGTGACGGGCGACTACACGCAGCGGGCGGAAGGTCGGCTGACCGTGCGGTCGGGGCAGCCGCTGCGGGTCGGCGGGCGGGTGCGGCTGGCCGGGAGGCTCGACGTCACGGGGGGTGCCGATCCCGCGAAGAAGTTCACGCTGATCGACAACACCGGCAAGAAGAAGGTTTCAGGCACCTTCACCGGGCTGGGTGATGGCGACACCGTCGAGGTCGCGGGCGTGGCCTATCGCATCAGTTACGGGGGCGGTGACGGCAACGACGTCGTACTCGAAGCGGCGGAGAAGACCACGGCGGGCCCGTCCGCGGAGGTTCGGTCCGATGCCGGGCCGAAGGCCGAGCAGGCGGCCGGTAGCAGTGAGGGTTCCCGTCCGTGGTGGGCTCTGCTGCTGGTGCCGCTGCTCGTGCCGCTGTCGATCATCGTCCGGCGTCCCCCTCGCCGTACCGGCGGCCATCGCGCCCATCGCCGCGGGTAGGGCGTGTTTGAGAAGTTCCTCCCCCCGGACGAAGTCCGGGGGGAGGACCCCCAGCCCGCGACGCCTGGCACGCGCACTCGCGGTGTTGTCGGAGTCGCCCAAGTACTCCCCCAGAGCTTCGCCTGGGGGTGCCCCCACCGCCTTGCGATTGCACGCACCAGACGCCGCAGGGCCCGCCCTGCGGGCGGACGGCGCTACCCCTAAAGCACGCCCTAGCCGCTGAGGGCCGAGCGCTGCTGCACCGTCGCCGCGTCGGCCGGGCGGCCCCGTGTGACGTACTGCGGCACCGGCGTCCCGTCGTCGCCGGTGTCGCGGACCAGGCCGTAGCGGACGAGGCCCTTCTCCGGGCTGCCGGGCTCGGGCGCGGTCCTGATGTCCTTGTCGGCCTCGGCCCAGCTCGACGGCATGACGCTGAGGTTGTAGTCGGCGCCGCGCTCGTTCTGGGTGAGGGTGACCGTGCCGTCGAGGTAGAAGTACTCGTTCTGCCACATCTGCTGGGTGCCGGGCGGCGGCTCGGCGTACCCGGTGGCCGGGCCGCCCATCCACGTACGGCCGTCGGACGTGCCCGGCAGCGCGTCGTCCATGCGGCGACCGCCGCCCGACGCGACATGGAAGAGCTTGCCGTCGAGGCCCGTCCAGGCGGGCATGACGAGCGAGCCGGGGCGCTCGGACGGTACGAGCTGCCAGCGCAGCAGTACGTAACCCCGGCCGCTGAAGGTCACGCTCTCCCCGCGGTGGGTCAGGACGGCCTTGTCGCCGTGGGTGCTGGTGAGGCTGGTCTCGGCGCGGCGGGGCAGTGGCCCTGGACGCCGGTTGGGGTCCGGCGCGCGGTCCACGGCGTCGACGACCGAGCCGTACCGCGAGGCCGGTGATGTGCTGGGCCGTGGCCTGGAGGTGGGGCTCGGCAAGGGGGGAACGGGCGCGGATGCGGCCGAGGGCGTGGGGGAAGCGGACCGGGGAGCGGACCGGGGAGCCGGCCGGGCGGGGGCCTCGTCCGGGAACTCGTGGATGACGAAGGCGCCGCCGCCCGCGACGAGCGTCGCGCCCGCCGTCACGGCGACGGCGGGCTTGGCCAGCAGGGTCAGCAGATGCGCGGACCAGCCCACCGGGTCGGCGCCCAGCGCGCTCGTACCGACGCCCGCACCGACGCCCGTACCCGCGGTTACGGCCGCGGCTTTGCCGCCCGCGCCACCCACCATGGCCAGCAGCCCCGAGGCCGCCAGCGTGAGCCCGGCGGGCACCGGCACCAGCGCGATGCCCACGAGCAGCCGCTCCGCCGGTACGAAGTCGGGCCGCGGCTCGCCGCAGTGGGCGCAGCCCCGCACATGCCGGGCCAGCCGTTTGCGCCATACGGAATCAGGGTGTCCGTCCCAGCGGGCGGTCAGCCGTGCCAGCTCGCGGCAGCGCGAGCGCGGTCCGAGTGCGCGCACGATCGAGCGCGCGGCCTCAAGCCGGGACTTGAGCCGCTGTACGCGTACGGCGGTGTGCTGCCGGGTCAGGCGCAGCGCCGCGGCGACCTCGCGCCGGCTCAGCTCGCCCGCGACCTCCAGCCACCACAGCGACAGCAGCTGCCGGTCCTCGTCCTCCAGCCAGCGCACGGCCTCCGCGACCTCGCGCCGCTGGCCCTCCAGCTGGAGGCGCAACACGGTGAGCTCGGCGAAGTCGGACGCGGCGGAGTCGGAGGCGGTGGACGTGGTGGTGGCCTGCTGCCGCCGGGCGCGGTCGCGTATCTGCCGCATGGCGATGGCGACCAGCCAGGACCGGAAGCTGTCCGGGTCGCGCAGGCTGTCGAGGCCGTGGACGGCGCGGAGCATGGTCTCCTGCACCACGTCGTCCACATCCGCGTGCCCGTTCAGCGCCCGGCCGACGATGTTGTAGACCAGCGGCAGCCAGCCCGCGACCAGCTCGTCGAGGGCTCTGCGGTCACCGGCCTGGGCGGCCGCGACCGTGCCGCGCCACTGCCGTCCGTCCACGTTCACTCCACACGTGTGTGTTCCGAGGTGCTAGCGCGAGTACAGCAGCGTCCCGAAGCCGGTCGTGTCATAGCCCCCGCTGTTGGGCCCGAAGTCCCCGCCGCCGCCCTCGGCCCGCATCTTCTCCGCGTACATGGTGAGGTACGGCACCGACAGGCGCCGACGCCGGGCGTAGTGGTTGTGGAGCAGCTCCCACACCGGGCGGGCCTGGCCGCGGCCGATGTCGGACACGACGGTCTGCTCTCGGTACGCGCCGGACTGGCCGGTGTGCCAGGCGTACTTCGTGAACGGAACATCCCCGCCGAGGTTGTACTTGGCGACGTACTGCGCGCCCTTCATGAACCGGTTGTCGTCGTATCCGTACAGGTCGACGCCCTGGTTCCAGGCCATCTCGCAGATCGAGCCCATCAGGCCGATGCCCATGACGCTGTGGCCCTGGTCGCGTCCGCTCTCCTGCCACTGCCCGAGGCCGCCCGGGTGCAGGAAGGGCACGGCGTGCTTGATCGAGCCGTTGCCCGCGCCGTTCTTGAAGTAGTCGACCGACCGGTCGAACAGGGCGCGGTCGTCGCAGAGGATGCCGATGGCCATGATGGAGGCCATATTGCACAGGTCCCAGTTCGCCCAGTAGTTCTCGATATGAGCATCATTGTGCTCGGTGAGGAACCGCTCGTTGAGGGGGTGGAAGACCGTCCGCATCATGGTCTTGAAGCGTTCGAGATCGAAGCCCTCGTAGCCGCGCATGAGCTCGGCGGCGTTGGCGAACTGGTAGCCGTAGATGCCCGCCGCGAGGAACCGGTCGGAGTTGCCTGTGATCTCCTTCAGCGTGCCTGACCAGGCGTTGAGGATGTCGCGGGCGGCGTCGCCGTGGGCCCTGGTGCCCGCGATCTTCCAGCGCAGCGCGTTCTGGTAGGCGGCGTGGATGTCGTTGTAGAGGCGCGGGTAGTTCTGTCCGGTGCCGCCGCGGATGACGGTCGCGAGGGGGTTCGCCTTCCAGGTGGACTGCGCGTGGCGGTTGACGGTGAGCTTGGTCCACCCCGCCGCCCAGGGGTTCGTACCGGCCTTGACGCGGACCTTGGCGCGGTTGAGCTCGCCGTACGCGTGGAGCATGCCCGGGTGGACGAAGGCGGCGGCCGTGGTGGGCGGCGTCAGCTTCGGCGTGGGGCTGGCGGGCGCGGCGGCGTCGGCGTTGTCGTCGGACAGCGTGATGGCGACACCGCCGGCCACTGCGGACGCGGCCAGCCCGCCGCCGATCTGGAGCATGCTGCGGCGACTGAACCTGTGCTTGTTGCGCTGGGCCATGAGAGGCGCTCCTGCGTACGCGTGGGGACGTTGGTGCACAGGAGACGATCGCGGAGACCTGGCGATAACACTTTTTCTTCTTCTGCTACATCGGGGTGCTACATCGGGGCTACGACTGGGGAGTCTGGGGCTCCGCGCCCGGCAGCTTCACCGTCACCGTGAGACCGCCCTCCTCGCGGGGCCGCGCGGTCACCTCGCCGCCGTGGCCGCGCGCCACCGCTCGTACGATCGACAGCCCGAGCCCGGCGCCCTTCGCCGTCACCAGCCGGTCGGCGCCCAGGCGGCGGAACGGCTCGAACAGCGCCGGGATCTCGTACGGCGGCACCAGCGGGCCCGTATTGACGACCTCCAGCTCCACGCCACCGCCGCCGCCCTGTGAGGTGCGACTGGCGACGCGTACCCAGCCGCCCTCGCCGGTGTTGTGCCGTACGCCGTTCTCCACGAGGTTCTGCACCAGCCGCTCCAGCAGCAGCGCATCGCCGACGGTGAGCGCCTCGTCCGCCTGCTCGTGGACGGTGATCCCGGACCGCTTCGCCTCCGCGGAGGTCTGCGCGACGACATGCCCGACCACATCGGCCAGATCGACCGGCAGCCGCTCGCTGATCTCGTTCTCGGAACCGGCGAGCAGCAGCAGGCCTGTGATCAGCCGTTCGTGCCGGGTGTTGATCAGGAGCAGGTTCTCGCCGAGCTGCTGGACGTCGTCGGAAGCGTTTTTGCGGTGCATGGCCACCTCGACCAGGGCGCGGCCCAGAGTCAGCGGCGTACGCAGTTCGTGCGAGGCGTTGGCGACGAAGCGCCGCTGCCCGTCGAAGGACCGGTCGAGCCGCTCCACCATCGTGTCGAAGGTGTCGGCGAGCTCCTTGATCTCGTCGTCCGGGCCGCGCAGTGCGATGCGCTCGTGCAGCCCCCGGTCGGCTGCCGGGGCCATGGAGATCCGCCGGGCGGTTTCGGTGACCTGGTGCAGCGGGGCGAGGACCCGGCCCGCGACCAGCCAGCCGAAACCGGCCGCCGCGCCGCCGACGACGAGGAGCGCGATCCCGCCCTGGGTGATCAGCGAGGTGTTGGCGGCGTCGTGCAGTGTGTTCCGCTCGCGGATCATCCAGCGCTCGGCGTCGGCACGGGTGACCGCGTCGGCGCCCGTGGGCCGGACTTTGGGCTCTGCCGGCGGCTCACTGGGCTCAAGGGGCTGGCCCCGGCTGCCGATGATCTTCAGGTTGCCTCCTCCCCCGAGCTGCTGGTTGAACAGGGCGTAGGTGACGCTGAGCAGCACCATCCCGGCGACGAGGAACATGCCGCCGTAGATCAGGGTCAGCCGGGTGCGCAGGGTGATGTTGCGCGGCAGCGGCAGCGGCAGCGGCCTGCGGATGCGCGGAAGCTTCCGTACCTTCTTCCGTACGTTCATGGGATCCGGTACCCCACTCCCGTCACCGTCTCGATGACCGGCGGGTCGGCGAGCTTGCGGCGCAGTTTGAGCACGGCGAGCCGGACGGCACCCGTGAACGGGTCGGTGTGCTCGTCCCAGGCCTTCTCCAGCAGGTGCTCGGCCGAGACCGTGGCCCCGTCGGCGCGCAGCAGCTCGGCCAGCACGGCGAACTCCTTCTTCGACAGCGGTACGTAGCGCCCGTCCCGGAACACCTCATGGCGCGCCGGATCCAGGGCGATGCCCGCCCGGCGCAGTACGGGCGGGGCCGCGGGGCGGGAGCGCCGCCCCAGCGCCTGGACGCGGGCGGCGAGCTCGGGGAAGGCGAAGGGCTTGGTGAGGTAGTCGTCGGCGCCCAGGCACAGGCCCGCGACACGGTCGGTCACCTCGGCGGCGGCGGTGAGCATCAGGACCCGGGAGGCCGAGTCGGAGGAGACCAGCTCGCGGCAGACGTCGTCGCCGTGCACGACGGGCAGGTCCCGGTCCAGTACGACCACGTCGTAGTCGTTCACGCCCGCGCGCTCCAGCGCCGCCCCGCCGTCGTGGACGATGTCGACGGCGTGTGCCTCGTCACGCAGCCACTCGGCGATCGCATCGGCGAGCATCGGTTCGTCCTCCACCACCAGCACTCGCACGCGCGGCTCGTCTCCTCCCATGGACGGGGGCCGCTTCGCATCCGGCGCGAGGCAGCCCCACGGGGTCATGGTCGCGGACGGCGTGTTTCCTCCCTGTTAGTGATCGCCAGTCGTGGTGGAAACAGAGGGGAAACGCGCCGTCGCGTTGCATCCCACTGCATACCGGCCGCCACACGACCGTGGCCGCCGTGACAGAGGGAACAGAGGGAGTTGACGCGCGATGGGAACGATGCGATCACTGACTCGGACTCGCGGCACGCTCGCGGCCTTGCCGCCTGCGCTGACCCTGGCCGTGGTCCTGGCCCTGACCGGATGCGGCTCGGACAGCGATGACAGCACGGTGGCGTCGGCCGCCGGAGACACGAGCGACAGTAAGAACAAGGACGCCGCCGACGGCGCCAACGCGAGCCTGAGCCCCGAGCAGATGGGCGTGAAGTTCGCGAGCTGCATGCGCGAGAACGGCATACCGATGGAAGACCCGGAGCCCGGCAAGGGAATCCGGTTCAAGATGGACAGCTCGATTCCCAAGGCCACGCGGGACAAGGCCATGGAGGCCTGCCGTGAGTATCAGCCGCAGGGCAAGGGTGGCGCCGGTGCGGATCCCAAGAGGGCCGAGGCCATGCGGAAGCACGCCGCCTGCATGCGCGAGAACGGCGTGGACGCCTTCCCCGACCCCCAGCCGGGCGGCGGGATCATGATCAACGAGGAGATCGCCAAGGACCCGGACTTCCAGGGCGCCCAGGAGAAGTGCAAGGACCTCATGGGTGGCGGACTCGCGGAGAAGAACTGATGGGTGAGTCGGCTCTTGAGAAGCGGGTGGATCAACGTCCCGTGACAACTCCGGACGCGACAACTCCGGACGCGACAGCTTCGGACCGGGCACCTTCGGACCGGGCACCTTCGGACCGGGCATCTTCGGACCCGGCGCCTTCGGATCAGGCGCAGGCCGCGGTCCCCGTACCCCGCCCATCCCCCCGGCGCCGCAAACGCCGCAGGGGCAGAAAGGCCGCCATCACCCTCGCCGTCCTGGCCGTGGCAGGCGCCGCCACAGCTGCCACCCTCGGCCTCGGGACCGGCTTCGGCAGCGGCGGCGAGTCCGACGGCGGTGCGGCGAGCGAGCTGCCGCCGAAGACCGCCGCCGTGAACCGGCAGACGCTCACCGACACCGAGAGCGCCGACGGCCAGCTCGGCTACGGCCCGACGACCACCGCGGGCAGCAAGATCCCCGGCACGCTGACCTGGGTACCGGCGACAGGTGACCAGGTCACCCGCGGTAAGCCGCTCTACCAGGTCGACAACCGCCCCGTAACGCTGATGTACGGCGCGATGCCCGCGTACCGCGCCCTCAAGGAGGGCGTCGAGGGCCCCGACGTGAAGCAGCTGGAGCAGAATCTCAGCGCGCTCGGCTACACCGGCTTCACCGTGGACGAGGAGTACACCGACGCCACGGCCGACGCCGTACTCGCGTGGCAGGAGGACCTGGGCCTGGAGGAGACCGGGAAGGTGGACCTCGGGCGCGTCGTCTTCGCGGCCGGCGCGGTCCGCGTGGACAGCCTGGCGGCGGCCGAGGGCGAGTCGGTCGGCCCCGGCGGCAAGGTGCTGTCGTACACCGGCACCGCCAAGGCCGTCACCGTAGAACTCGAAGCCACCGACCAGCGGCTGGCCAAGAAGGGCGCCGAGGTCACCGTGGAACTCCCCGACGACAGCACCGTCAAGGGCACCATCGCGGAGGTCTCCACGGTGATTGAGCAGGGCACCGGCCAGGAAGAGGCGCAGACGAAGGTCGAGGTGATCGTCGCCCTCAAGGACAAGAAGGCCCAGCAGGCCGCCAGCGCTTTCACCCTGGCCGCGGTGCATGTGAACTTCACCGCCGCCACGCGCGAGGGCGTGCTGACCGTCCCGGTCGCCGCGCTGCTGGCACTCGCCGAGGGCGGCTTCGGCGTGGAGGTCGTCAAGGGCT
The DNA here is from genome assembly GCF_044548015.1 of Streptomyces sp. NPDC052236. Taxonomy (NCBI): domain Bacteria; kingdom Bacillati; phylum Actinomycetota; class Actinomycetes; order Kitasatosporales; family Streptomycetaceae; genus Streptomyces; species Streptomyces sp. NPDC052236. The sequence goes on from NZ_JBIUBL010000001.1 coordinate 747,403, forward strand.
CGACCTCGTCGTACGTCCCCGTCACCACCGGTCTCTTCGCGAGCGGCCGGGTGGAGATCTCCGGCAACGGGATTGCCGAGGGTACGACGGTGGGGATGCCGAAGTGATCGCCCTGACGGATGTGACCAAGGTCTACGCGGGCGGGGTCACCGCCCTCGGCGGCGTCTCGCTGTCGATAGGCAGGCGCGAGCTCGTCGCGATCGTCGGCCCGTCCGGCTCCGGCAAGTCCACCATGCTCAATGTGCTGGGCACGCTCGACAAGCCCACGTCCGGGACCGTGCACATCGACGGATACGACGTGGGCGCGCTCTCCGACAGCGGGCTCTCCGCGCTGCGGGGGAGCCGGATCGGCTTTGTCTTCCAGCAGTTCCACCTCGCGGCGGGCACCACGGCGCTCGACAATGTGGCCGACGGGCTCCTCTACTGCGGGCTGCGGTCCGGCGAACGCCGCCGCCGCGCCGCGGCGGCCCTGGAGCGGGTCGGCCTCGGCCACCGTATGGATCACGAGCCGCACGAACTGTCCGGCGGCGAGCGCCAGCGCGTGGCCATCGCCCGCGCCGTGGCGGGCGAACCCCCGCTGCTGCTCGCCGACGAGCCGACCGGCGCGCTGGACTCGGTGTCCGGGGCCGGCGTGATGCGGCTGCTGCGCGAGCTGCACGCGGCCGGGACGACGGTCGTGATCATCACGCATGACCGGGAGCTCGCGGCGGCGCTGCCCCGGCAGGTACGGATGCGGGACGGCCTGGTGGTCGAAGACTCGACCGGACACTCGGCCGCGCACGGCTTCGCGGTAGCGGAGGCGGTCTGATGTCCGACGTACTCCAGCGGCCCGACGTACAGCGACGGCCGGCCGACGAGCTGCGCCCGGCCCGCATGTGGCCGGGCGATGTGGTCAAGGTCGGCGTGGTGGGCCTGCGCACCCGCCCGATGCGGGCGTTCCTGTCCGCGCTGGGCATCGCCATCGGCATCGCCGCGATGGTCGCGGTGGTGGGCATCTCGTCCTCGTCGCGCGCCGAACTCGACCGTACGCTCGCTTCGCTGGGCACCAATCTGCTCACCGTCACGCCGGGCTCGACGTTCACCGGCGATGCGGCCAAGCTGCCCACCGAGGCGGAGGCCATGGTCGGCCGGATCGGCCCGGTGGACTCGGTCTCGGCCATCGGCCGCATCGAGGGCGCGAAGGTCTACCGCAGCGACAAGATCCCCAAGGCGGAGACGGGCGGCATCGCGGCCTACGCCGCCCGCACCGACCTGCGCGCCGCCGTCGGAGCGAAGCTCCGCAGCGGCACCTGGCTCAACTCCGCCACCGGCTCCTACCCCGCTACGGTGCTGGGCTCGGCCGCCGCGGAACAGCTCGGGATCGGCCGTGCGGGCCCCGAGGTGCGGGTGCTCATCGGCGGCGAATGGTTCACCGTCATCGGCATCCTCGAACCGGCACCGCTGGCGCCCGAGCTCGACACGGCGGCGCTGACCGGCTGGGAGTCGGCCGAAACCGCGCTGGGCTTCGACGGGCACCCGACGACCGTCTACACCCGCTCCCCGGAGGCGCAGGTGGAGCAGGTCCTCTCGGTGCTCGGGGCCACCGCCAACCCGGAGGCGCCCAACGAGGTCAACGTCTCCCGTCCCTCCGACGCGCTCGCCGCCAAGCAGGCGGCCGGCGAGGCCTTCACCGGTCTGCTGCTCGGGCTGGGCGCGGTGGCACTGCTGGTGGGCGGCGTCGGGGTGGCCAACACCATGGTCATCTCGGTGCTGGAACGCCGCGCGGAGATCGGCCTGCGCCGCTCGCTGGGCGCGACCCGGGGTCAGATCCGCACCCAGTTCCTGGCGGAATCGCTGCTCCTGTCCGCCCTGGGCGGCGCGGGCGGGGCGCTGCTGGGCATGGGGGTGACCTTCGGGTACGCCATCTTCCAGGGGTGGCCGCCGGTAGTCCCGGCCTGGGCGGTGCTCGGCGGTATCGCGGCGACGCTGGGAATTGGCGCGCTGGCGGGGCTCTACCCGGCGATCCGGGCCTCGCGCCTGTCGCCCACGGAGGCGCTGGCCACGACATAGGCCGGACGGGGGAAATGGCGGGGATAACCGCAGGTGAGGGCGCGTAACGGCAAAATCTGTCCTGACGGACGTAGACATTCGGGGCTCGTGTGGCTAGGGTTTTTCCTGTAGCCAAGGAAGTGACCGATACCAGCCCTACAGCGATACGCGTCACACGTCCCGGACGGACTGGCGCGGGCGCTTGTAGAGAACGGTACGGCTCGAAGTCGGATGAGAGAGGAGAAGACGCCATCAGGATCCCCCGAGTGAGATGCACTGCGCTCGGGTACCGCAGACCCCGGATTGGAAGGTGGTCCCCGGTCACGAATCCACGAAATCCGCGCCAACGGCCCTTCGGGCGGACGCGCGGAAAACGAAGGTCGGCGTACAGCGCCGACGGATGGTGTTGAAACCGCTCGGGGCCCCGTTGCCATAGGCACGGGGCCCCTCGTCACGTCCCCGGAAGTTCTCAGAAGAGGTGCAGGTGTCCCCAGAAACCAAATCGCAGCCCCCCACGGCCCTGACCGACCGGACCGACCGGACGGAGCGGACGGAGCGGACCGACCGATTTGATGACGACGACTACCCCGCGTACACCATGGGGCGTGCTGCGGAGATGATCGGCGCCACGCCCGGCTTCCTCCGGGCTGTCGGCGAGGCCCGGCTGATCGCCCCGCTGCGGTCCGAGGGCGGCCATCGCCGCTACTCCCGCTACCAGCTGCGCGTCGCCGCACGCGCCCGGGAACTGGTCGACAGCGGCACCCCGATCGATGCCGCGTGCCGCATCGTCATCCTGGAGGACCAGCTGGAGGAGGCCCTGCGGCTCAACGAGCAGCTGCGCGGGCGCACAGCGGGCTCGGCCGCCTCCACCTCCACCTCCACCTCCGCCTCCACCTCCGCCTCCGGTGAGGCGCCCGACTCCTGAGCGCGGGCGAAATGTCTGCGTCGGCAGGCATAGAAATCCGGCTAACACACGATGAGGGTTTATGGCGCGGACGGCGGAGTGATATTACTCGCCGCGCCCGGCCGCTCGCCCCGTGCTACCGTAGATCTCGGTTGCAGTTGTGGTTCCCAAAGACTTCAAGTGCACGTATCCGGCCTTCATGTGCGGTGGTGCACTTTTAATTTTTTCCGGTTTTTCCGGACGGGGCGATCATCGCGGCGACACGGAGTCCGCACAGTGCGGGCTTCCGGGCACTGCCCCAGAAGGAGATATGACATGGCTACTGGCACCGTGAAGTGGTTCAACGCGGAAAAGGGTTTCGGCTTCATCGAGCAGGAGGGTGGCGGCGCTGACGTCTTCGCCCACTACTCGAACATCGCCGCCCAGGGCTTCCGCGAGCTGCAGGAAGGCCAGAAGGTGAACTTCGACGTCACGCAGGGCCAGAAGGGCCCGCAGGCCGAGAACATCACTCCCGCCTGACGCTGAAAACGCCGACGCTCACGCGTAGGACGTAGCAGACGTAGCTGGGGCCCGCACCTTGGGTGCGGGCCCCAGCTCGCTGCATTCCCCGGCTTGCCCAGTCACCCGCCGCACCGGTTTCCCGTGTGGCGAGGCGAGCGGCAACGCCCGCTGAAGGCTTCGCGCTTCGCAGTTTTTTCACCGTATCGCGGATGCTTCCGATGCTTCCGCCCATGGCTCCGGCCGGACACCGTCCGCCCCGAGCCCCCGTGGTTCGCCACCCCAGCCGCGCTGGGCGCAGGCCGGCCATTCTGAGTGCCGGCCTCTGGCCTTTTTGCCCAGCGGTCCGGCTTTTATTCCGATTTTCCGATTTTCGGCTCGTTCTTGCGATTCCTTGCGCTGCTCACCGCTGCGCCGCTCCGGGAATTCCTCGATACGCGCCATATCGAGGAAGGTTCCGCATGAACCGCACAGCTCGTACGAACGACCGCTATTCCCGCACCCGCACCGGCGGTTCGGGTGGCTCCGGCAGCTCCGCCGGTGCCGGCCGCGGCGGTTTCCGCTCGCAGGGCGGCCAGGGCGGTCGCCCCGGCGCTCCGGCCCGTTCGGGTGGCTCCGGCCGCTCCGGTGGCTACGGCGGGCGTCGTCCCGCCGCGCTCCAGGGGGAGTTCGCGCTCCCGGTGACGATCACCCCGGGCCTGCCCGCCGCCGAGGACTTCGCCGAACTGGACATGCCCGCGCCCCTCTTGGCGGCGCTGGCCACCGAAGGCGTGACCGTTCCGTTCCCGATCCAGGCCGCGACCCTGCCGAACTCGCTGGCCGGTCGTGACGTCCTGGGCCGCGGGCGCACCGGCTCCGGCAAGACGCTGGCCTTCGGCCTCGCCTTGCTGGCCCGGACCGCCGGCCTGCGTGCCGAGCCCCGCCAGCCGCTGGCGCTCGTCCTCGTACCCACCCGGGAACTGGCCCAGCAGGTCACCGACGCGCTCACCCCGTACGCCCGGTCGCTGAAGCTGCGGCTGACCACGGTGGTCGGCGGCATGTCCATCGGCCGCCAGGCGAGCGCGCTGCGCGGCGGCGTCGAGGTCGTCATCGCGACCCCGGGCCGGCTGAAGGACCTCATCGAGCGCCGTGACTGCCGCCTGGACCGGGTGAGCATCACCGTGCTGGACGAGGCCGACCAGATGGCCGACATGGGCTTCATGCCGCAGGTCACCGAACTGCTCGACCAGGTGCAGCCCGGGGGCCAGCGGATGCTCTTCTCCGCCACCCTGGACCGCAACGTCGACCTGCTGGTGCGCCGCTACCTGCACGACCCGGTGGTCCACTCGGTCGACCCGTCCGCGGGCACCGTCACCACGATGGAACACCACGTCCTGCACGTCCACGGCGCGGACAAGTACGCCACCACCACGGAGATCGCGGCGCGTGACGGCCGGGTGCTGATGTTCCTGGACACCAAGCACGCCGTGGACCAGCTCACCAAGCACCTGCTGAACAGCGGCGTACGCGCCGCCGCGCTGCACGGCGGCAAGTCGCAGCCGCAGCGCACCCGGACCCTGACCCAGTTCAAGTCCGGCCATGTCACGGTGCTGGTGGCCACGAACGTCGCGGCCCGCGGCATCCACGTCGACAACCTCGACCTCGTCGTCAACGTCGACCCGCCCAGCGACCACAAGGACTACCTGCACCGTGGCGGCCGGACCGCGCGCGCCGGGGAGTCGGGCAGCGTCGTCACGCTCGTACTGCCCAACCAGCGCCGCGAGATGAGCCGTCTGATGGCCGACGCCGGCATCACCCCGCAGTCCGCGCAGGTACGCTCCGGTGACGCCGAGCTCAGCCGTATCACCGGGGCTCAGGCGCCCTCGGGTGTGCCGGTCACCATCACCTCGCCGGTGCCGGACCGCGCGAAGCGCAGCTCCTCGTCGTCCTCGTCCCGTGGGCGGCGCGGTCGCCCCGCGCAGGGCGGCGGCCGTCCGGCACAGCGCAACTCCTCCGCGACCAGGGCGGCCTAGGGTACCCCCAAGCCTCCGGCTCCCGCCTTCCTTCCTGGCTTCCTTCCTTCAACCCTGCTGAGGCACCATGCGTTGTGTGATCGCCCGCTTCCCCTTCGACTTCGTCAAAGCTGACGTGCAGGCACTGATGAAGGGCATCAAGCCCGAACCCATCACGGGCGAGTCCGTGATCATCGGCCGCCGCTCCTACCCCGTCAAGCAGGTGGGAGAAGTCATCACCCGACAGGACCGCCGCGACTTCTCGGCCGGTGAGGTGACCAGGGCGCTCTCCCGCCTCGGTTTCACCTGCCGCGCGACGCCCGAGCCGGTTGCCGCTCCGGTCGCGACCCCGCTGGAGACGGCGTCCGAGCTGCTCGGCTCCCCGGCGCCCAGCTAATCGCAGCTGATCACAGGTACGACGATGGCCCCGACCAGCTTCTGGTCGGGGCCATCGTCGTACCTCAGCCGCTCGTAGTGTGCGCGACCCGCAGGAAGGGCCGGTCCTCCTGAGCGATCCGGCCGGCCGGCCCGGCGGCGCGCAGGATCACGTCCAGGGCCGGCGGATCGGCGAACGGGCGCAACGCGCGCACCTCCATGCCGCGCCGGGCAGCTGCCTAGGCCGACCGGAACTCGTGCACGACCTCGATCGGGCCGAGGATGTGCTCATTGAACTCCGTCAGCTCCTCCGCGGGCACCCACAGCTCCAGGATCGTCCGGCCGCCCGCCTGGCGTACGGGGTACCGGGCCAGAAACTCGGTGTCGGTCTCGAACTTGGTGACGTAGCCGACTCCGGAGGCGGGCACGTTCCAGTCGCGGGCGATCCGTATCGCGTAGTCCTCGTTCAGTACGGGATAAAAGATCGGCTGCTCGGGCAGGCGTGGCGGCCAAGCGGTCCAGCCCGACTCCGCGACCAGCGCGAGCTCCTCGGGCCCGGTCGGCCGCCACAGCGTCGTCGTCGTCCGCGTCGTCTGCTCCCTGCTCATCGCTGCCCCTCCTCGGACGTACGGAAAGGGATCACCGTACTTACTTGAACGCGATCGGCCCACCGAATTCCGTGGTCGGACGCGCAGGCTTCTCCGGGAGGGTATTTTCGGACTGAAAGGGTCAAAAGTATTGGTGGTTATCGGTATGCCTGAACTGCCGGATGTCGAGGCGTTTCGGCAGGTCCTCGCCTCCTGTGCGCAGGGCAGGCGGATCGAGCGCGTCGAGGTGCGTGACGCGGGCGTGCTGCACGGGGTGAGCGGGCAGCAGCTGCGCAACGACCTGGAAGGCCGGAAATTCGCCGAGCCCGAGCGGCACGGAAAGTGGCTCCTCGCCCGCACCGACGACGGCCCCACGCTGATGCTGCACTTCGGCATGACCGGACAGCTGCTGTGCTGCCGGCCCGAGGACGCGGCCGAGGCCCATGACCGCGTCGTGTTCTCGGTGGCCGGAGACCGCCAGCTCCGCTACCGCGATCAGCGCAAACTCCAGGGCGTCTGGCTGACCGACGACTCCGGCGTGGCGGGGATGCTGGACGACCAGGGCCCTGACGCGATGGCGGTGAACCGTACCGACTTCGACGCCGCCCTCGCCGGACGGCGCGGCAGGATCAAGTCCGTCCTCACCGACCAGTCGGTACTGGCCGGGCTCGGCAACCTGCTTGCCGACGAGATCCTGTGGCGAGCCAGGGTCCACCCCGCGAGGCCGGCCGACGGTCTGACGGACGCCGAACGCCGCCAGCTGTACACGGTCATGCGCCGCACCCTGCGCTCGGCGGTGGACGCCGGCTGCGTACCGCCGCGTAAATCGTGGCTCACGGGCCGTCGCGACGACCCCGAGGCGGCCTGCCCGCGCTGCGGTGAACCACTGCGCCGCGAGCGCATCGCGGGACGGGGCACGGTGTGGTGCCCCCCATGCCAGCCGGACAGCTGATCTGTCACGGCGAGCTGTCACGGCGATCCGAGGCGATCTGTCAGGCCGTGGACAGAGCCCGTGCCTGGTCGAAGCCCAGCAAGGTGCCACGGTCGAACTCGGCAGTGAAGGCCTCCCGCCCCAGAGTGTCGCGTATCCCCGCCGCGATACGGTCCACATCCCGCCGCTCGGCGGGCGGCAGCGGAGCACCGACCGACTCCCGGGCCGCCGCCGCCGCGCCCAGCAGCAGCGCCGACCGCCGGTGGTGACCGCCAACGGCCTGGGCGCCGGCCAGCCCCTCCAACGACAGGGCGACCGCCCGGGGGTCGCCGAGCTCACGCGCCGCGTCGAAGCCCTCAAGGTGCAGCGCGTGCGCGGTGGTCGCGTCGCCGCGCAGTTCCGCGACGAAACCCAGTTCGGCCAGCGCCAGGGTGGTGCCCGGCCCGTAACCCACCTCGCGGAACCACGAGAGCAGAGCGCGCATATGGGTCTCGGCCAGGTCGTAGTCACCTTCCCGGCGTGCCCCGAGTCCGAGCCCGATCTCGGCGTCGACCTCTCCGGACCTGAAGTTCTGTTCGCGGGACAGCTTGAGGGCCCGCTGGTGATACGTACGGGCCTGTGAGCAGTCGTCCATCAGCAGGGCGAGCCGCCCGAGACCGGACAGCCGCTTGGCGGCCTCCGCCCACAGTCCGATCTGCTCCGCGATGTTCAGCCCTTCGCGCTGCAGCTGAACAGCTCGTGCGTAGTCGCCGGTGATCTCGCTCAGAGCCGCCAGGGGGAAGACGGTCTGCAACCGTCCCCACGGGTCACCGAGCTCATGGAACAGAGACGCGCTCCGCTCGCCGTCGAGTCTGACCGCGTCGAGGTCGCCCCGGGCCATCGCGTGCCTGGCCCGTACGCTCAGGACCGCGGCCGTCCCCCAGGTGTCACCGAGCGCACGGAAGCCCTCCAGGGCCTGGTTCACCAGGGTTTCCCCGGCCGCCACCGCCCCCGATCCCATCTGAGTGGCGCCGAGGAACCACAGTGCCGTAGCACGGCCCGAAGGGTCGTCCACCGCCTCGTACGCGGACAGCGCGGCGCGGATGCGTGTCGCTCCGTCGGTAGCGGTGCCTTCCAGCAGCGCGGTGCCCGCCTGCCAGGCCATGGCCAGAGCGCGAGGCGGCGTGAGGTGTGCCGGGGCGGCGGCGAGGACAGTCTCCAGTGACCTCCTGGCCTCCGAGAACCGCCCGCGCAGCACCCAGTACCAGGCCAGCGCGTTCACCGTCCGCAGCTCACGGTCCGCCGCCCCCCGCTGTACGGCGAAGTCGATCGCCCGGCGCAGGTTGGCGCCTTCCTGGTCCAGCCGCTCCAGCCAGTGCCGCTGTTCGGCCTTGCGCAGCAAGGGACCTGCGCGCAGAGCCAGTTCGACGTAGTGGTGGCTGTGCCGTTCCCGTACGGCGTCGAACTCGTCCGCCGCGCGGAGTTGTTCGAGGCAGTACTCCTTCACGGACTCCAGCAGCCGGTACCGGGGTCCGTCCGGACGGTCGTCCAGAACGACCAACGACCGGTCCACCAGGCGCGCCAGGAGATCGAGTACCGCCGCGGACTCCAGACCGTCTCCGGCGCAGACCGCTTCGGCCGCCTCCAGGGTGCAGCCCTCGGCGTGTACGGCCAGTCTGCGCAGCACGATGCGCTCGGCGGCCGTCAGCAGCTGCCAGCTCCAGTCGATCACCGCGCGCAGGGTCCGCTGTCGGGCGGGCGCGTTACGGGTTCCGCCCGTCAGCAGTCCGAACCGGTCGTCGCCGAGGCGGGCGACAAGACCGTGTACGCCGATGGTCCGCACCCGGGAGGCCGCGAGCTCCAGGGCCAGCGGAATACCGTCGAGGCGGGTGCAGAGTACGGCGACGGCCTCGGCGCCCGCCACGTCGAGAGTGAAACCGGGCGCCGTGGCGGCGCGTGCCAGAAACAGGTCTACGGCGCTGGGCAGTTCGAGCGGCGGCACCGGCCAGACGTGCTCGCCGCCGATACCGAGCGGCTCCTGGCTGGTCGCCAGGATCGTCAGCCCGGGTGTGTTCCGCAGGAGCGTCTCGACCAGTTCGGCGGCCGGATGGATCAGGTGTTCGCAGTTGTCCAGGACGATCAGCAGCTGCCTGCCGCGCAGCGCCCCGGCCAGCCGGCCGACCGACGACGACACCTGTTCTCCGGCCTCGCCCGTCTGCCGTATGTCCAGGGCTTTCATCACGGTCTCGGCCAGCGCGCCGACGGCGTGTGGTGCGTCGAGTGGTGCCAGCTCGACGAACCACACGCCGTCGGGGAAGCTGTCGGCCGACTGCCGCGCGATCTCCACGGCCAGGCGCGTCTTGCCCACCCCGCCGGGCCCTGTGAGCGTCACCAGGCGTGAGCGTGAGGCCGTCAGCAGGTGACGTACGCCGGGGAGGGCCTGGTCGCGTCCGATGATTTCCGCGATGGGCACGGGCAGGTTCGTACGGGTGGCGGGTAGAGAGGAACCGGGTAGAGAGGAACCAGGTAGAGAGGAACCCAGTACGGAGTCCTGGCGCAGGATCGCCTGCCGCAGGGCGACCAGCTCACCGCCGGGCTCCAGCCCGAGATCGTCGGAGAGGCGACGCCGGAGATCTTCGTAGCTGTCGAGCGCCTCGGTCTGCCGCCCCGCCCGGTACAGGGCACGCAGCTGCAGGGAGCGGAGGCGTTCCCGGAGCGGGTACCTGGCCACCAGGCTGCCGAGTTCACCGACGAGCGGACCGTGCTCGCCCAGCTCCATGCGTACCTCGGCCTGTTCCTCCAGCGCCGCGAGCCGTTCCTCCTGGAGCCGGATGATCTCCGCGCGGGCGAATGGCTCATCGGCGAAGTCCGCGTACGCCTCTCCCCGCCACAGCCCGAGTGCCTCGGACACCAGCGCTGCCTTCGCACGGGGCTCGGCGGTGGCCCGCGTCCGGTCCAGTAGAGCGCTGAACCGCCCCGCGTCGACGGCGGCGGCATCGATCCGCAGCAGATACCCCGCGGGCCCGGACACGACGAGCTCCCGGCCCCCCGGCTCGACCCGCTCCAGAACGCGGCGCAGCTGGGAGACCTTCCCCTGCAGCGTGTTGCCCGGATGATCCGGCAGCGCGGAGCCCCACAGATCGTCCACCAGGCGCTCCACGGACACCGGGCGGCCCGGGTGCACCAACAGCTGGGCGAGCAGAGACCGGACTTTCGCTCCGGGTACGGGTACGGGTATCGGATCGCCGTCCGCCGTCCACAGCGCGAGCGGACCGAGCACCCCGAATCGCATGGCGCTCACCCTAACCCCGCCTGCACGGCAGCCAGTCGACAGCCGATCGACAGTGCCTGCCAGCAAGGTGTCCTCATCAGCCGGAACGCGACGGAGGACCGAAATGAACATCGAGCCCAAGCAGTCGGACAAGCAGTCGCCCAAGCAGTCGGTCACGGTCATCGGCCTTGGCAACCTGGGGCAGGTACTGGCCGAGGCCTTCCTCAAGCAGGGCCACCGCACGACCGTGTGGAACCGCTCCCCGGCCAAGGCGGACAGCCTCGTCGCCAAGGGCGCGATCCGGGCGGCCACCGCGGCCGAGGCCGTCGCGGCGGGCGACCTCGTCATCGTCTGCGTACTGGACTACGAGGCGGTACGGGAGGTCCTCGCGCCTGCCGCCGACGCCCTTGCCGGCCGCATCTTGATCAACCTCACCTCCGGCACCCCGAACCCGGCACGCGAGCTGGCGGCCTGGGCGACGGGACATGGCGCCGAGTACCTGGACGGCGCGGTCTACGCGGTTCCGCAGACCATCGGGACGGACGAGGCGTTCGTCCTCTACAGCGGCTCGCCGGCCGTCTTCGAGACGTACCGGGAGCAGCTGAACCTTCTGGGCTCCAGCACCTTCGTCGGAACGGATGCCGGTCTCGCGTCGGTCTACGACGTCGCGCTGCTGAGCGGCATGTACGGGATGTTCGCGGGCTTCTTCCAGGCGGTGGCCCTGGGCGACTCGGCACACATCAAGGCCACAGAGATCACGACCCTGCTGGTGCCGTGGCTGAACGCGGCGGCAGCCGCCCTGCCCGGTTTCGCACAGGAGATCGACTCCGGTGACTACACGACCGAGACGTCCAACCTGGACATCAACACGGTGGGGCTGGCCAACATCCTGAGCGCCACCAGGGCTCAGGGCGTCGATGTGGAATTGCTCGCTCCGCTCCACGCTCTCTTCGAGCGCCAGATCGAACAGGGCCATGGCGCGGCCAGCCTCTCCCGGGCGATCGAGTCGCTGAGGAAGACGGCATAAGGCGGGCACGTCAGACCCTGCGGCTCTTCGTCAGGCCGCGTGCCCTGACGAAAGTCAAGGTTCACCGTTGCCGTTCGCTCAATGAACCGGACGGCTCGGGGATCGTAGCGTCGCCGCATGATCTCGCTCAGGGAACGACTCACCCAACTCTGTCGCGGCAGGGCGGCGGCCGGCCGTCGCACGAACAGAACGCGTCGCGCATCGATCGCCACCGTGCTGGCGTTCGGCCTGTCGATGCCGTTGGCGGCGGAAGGCATGGCCGCCGCCGCACCGACGCCCGGCCGCGCCTCCGCCGTACAGCTTGAACTGCTCCGCCCGACCGGGCCGTACGCGGTCGGACGCGACTCGCTTCACCTCATCGACAAGAGCCGCCGGGATCCATGGATGCCTCAGGCGGGCGCGCGCGAGCTGATGGTGTCGATGTACTACCCCGCACGTCCCGGAACCGGCCGTTCCGCGACGTACATGACAGCTGAAGAGGCGCAGTTGCTGATGGAGGGCATCGGGCGGGAGGGAGTGATACCGGCGAAGACGGTCAGCGAGACCCGCACGCACGTGCAGGCCGCCGTCCGGCCCCTGTCAGGCAGATTTCCGCTGGTGGTGCTCTCACCCGGTTTCACTCTGCCCCGTGCCACGCTCTCCGGTCTCGCGGGAGAACTGGCCGGGCGCGGATACGTCGTCGCCACGGTCGACCATGCCTACGAATCCTTCGGCACGCTCTTCCCGGGCGGGCGGATGCTTACCTGTGCCGCCTGCGAACAGGTCGACACCGGCGACGGCGCTGGGCAGAAGGCCGCCGCCGAAGGCCGTGCCAAGGACATCGCTTTCGTCCTGGACCGGCTGACAGGCCGTGATCCGTCCTGGCAGCACGCCCGGATGATCGACGCCCGGCGGATCGGAGCGGCCGGGCACTCCATCGGCGGCAACAGCGCCGCCCAGGCCATGGCTACCGATCAGCGGGTGCGGGCCGGCGTGAACATGGACGGGTCGTTCTTCGCCCCGGTGCCCGATTCCGGACTCGGTGGCAGGCCGTTCCTGATGCTCGGTACGAAGGGCGGCCACAGCCCGGGTATCGGCGTGCGCCCCTGGGACGGCGCCTGGGCGCACCTGGACGGCTGGAAGCGCTGGCTGACCGTGGCCGACTCCGGGCACTTCTCCTTCATCGACCTGCCGGTTCTCGGCGAACAGCTGGGGCTGACCGACCCCGCGGCGCCGCTGCCGGGAAGACGTTCCGGGGAGATCACCCGTGACTACGTCGGGGCGTTCTTCGATCTGCACCTGCGCGGCATTCGACAGCCCCTGCTCGATGGACCGTCGTCGGCCAACCCGGAGGTGGAATTCCAGCAGCCCTGAGCCTGGCGCCGATCAGTCCGCAAGGGGTGGGCGCTGCCCGCCGCCTCACCCGGTCCGCAGCCGGGTCGCCCGGCATCGGCGGGGAGAAAATGAGGGTGTGCTCAGACGTGAGCGGCTGCGGTGCCCGGGCAGGGGCTCACTCACCCTGTGCAGACCAGATGCCTGCAAGGCGTGCCGCCGTGCTCGTGCCAGGAACGGCACAGCGCCACGCCGTAACGGCTGTCAGCGGGTGATGGCCACGAGCACGGCCATCACCACGACCGTTGCCTCGGGGGCACAGGCGGTGGTCCTGGCCGCCTAAAGTCCGCGTCTATTCAAAGAGCTTTCCACTGTCGTCCCCGAGCCACTTATCGCTGACCTTGATGGTGGGCGGAACGACCTCCGGATAGCGGTCCGCCAAGTATTCCTGCTGGACCTCCTCCCCGGTCCGCCGATCCGCGATGATCTTGACGCCGCCCATCTTCATCTTCTTCAGGGTGCCGATGGACTCTCCCGACACCAGAGCGTTGAACGCCTTGATGGCCTGCGCCGACTGCTGCACGCTGTCCCGGCTTACGATCCCCCGATTCACATTGAGCATGGTGTTCGTGTACATGGCCCGGGGGTCACGTCCGACAAATTCGCGACTGATGTCACCGATGGAGTTGAAGAACAGGTCCGCGAAGTGCTCCGCCCACTCTTCCGTGATGATCGTGTAGGCGACGGCCAGGCCTGTCGCGCTGGCGTGGCACTGCTTTCCTTTGCCCACCATGCGGAGGATGCGCTCCTCGTCGACCGGCCATTTCACCACCAGCTCCTGCAACTGCTCGGCGGTGAGCCGCCCGCTGGTCCACCGTGTCCAGTGGAGGCCTGCCGCACGGTTGGCAAGAATCTTCAGCGTGGCCCCGTACACGTTCGAGTTGCTCTGCCTCATCTCGGTGATCTGCGCGATGAAGTCGCCCGCAGTGCGGACACGGCCCCCGTCGATAGCGGCGAACGTGTCGGGGGGCAGGTTGTACGTGACCTGCGCGGTTACCGTCATATCGGTCTCGATGAGCGCGGCGGCGCGGTGTTGTCCGTCGATGAGGCAGCCGTGCCAGTCGAGAGCAAACCCCTGATGCGTGGTGCGGAACTGCCCCCCGCGCAGAATGTTCTTGAACTTGTCGACGTTGGAGCGCTTCAGGGGAACGCGATTACACGTCCGCTTGCCCATCCAGCTCGAGCACTTCTCGGGCGTCACCTCGACAATCTCGGTGTACACAGGCGGATTGTCGTCGCTTTCGCTTGCCATGATGCTGCTTCCTCCCGCGCATACGGCGATGTTCTCTCCGATACGAGAAGCGTGACGACTACTCGCCTCGCCCCCCTTCCTCGGAAGGCTAGGAAGAGGCACCATCGCCCAATACCTGATGGCGTAATCTCGCCGCAACTTGATCACGTGATCATCCAAGGCGACGTCTATACAGTCCTTCTCGACCGAGTGTGTCCGTTGATGGCGGTAGTGCACCGGGAACTCGCTCGCATCAAAGCTGGTGCAGGGGCGCAGGACCGAGGAAGTCTCCGCGCGGCACTCTGTGCGCCGAGCGCGAGACTCTTGGGCCGCTCTCCTGCCCTGCGTGGCGTCCGGGGGAACGCCACCCGGAATTGCAACCAGAGGGCGGTCTGTCCTTGCTGGTCAGGGGGTGCAGTGCCGGTTGAGTGTGGAGGTGCGGGCGGGGCGCCGGGGAACTCCGGCAGGCGGCAGTCCGTTACGAACGGACAGAACCTGGAGCCGAGTTGAATCGCAGTTCCCCGAGTTCCCCGAGTTCGCTGAGTTAATGAGTTCGCAGAGTCATACCCCCACTCTTCACGGAGGCCTGGAACCATGACCCGGAACCACCCCCTGCCGTCCCGGCGCACCCTCCTCGGCGGTGCCGCCGTCGCCGCGTTCACCGTGGCGGCGGGCGCCGGCACGGCGAATGCCGCTTCCGCCGCCCCGGCCGCCGCCGCGTGGCCGACCGAGTTCCCGCTCCCCAACGGTTTCCTCCCCGAGGGGATCGCCATCGGCGGAAAGCCGTACGCCTACATGGGCTCGCGCGCCAACGGCGCCATCTACCGCACCGATCTGCGCACCGGTAAGGGCGGGTTCATCCACGAGGGCGCGACCGGCACAGCGTCCATCGGGCTGAAGCTGGACCGCGACGGCCTGCTCTACGTCTCCGGAGGCGGCGGAGGGTCCGCGCGGGTCATCGACTCCCGCACGGGTGCGCTCGTGACCTCGTACCAACTGACCGATTCGACCGGCCACTTCATCAACGATGTCGTCCTGCTCGGCGACCGCGCCTGGTTCACCGACTCGCGCGACGCGGTGCTCTACGGCGTACCGCGCGGCCGCGAAGGCGCGACCCGCGCCCTGCCGCTCAGCGGCGACTGGGTACAGACGCCCAATGTGAACAACGCCAACGGCATCGTCACCACCCCCGACGGCCGCGGTCTGATCGTCGTCAGCAGCTCGCCGGGCAAGCTCTACCACGTGAACATCAAGACCGGTCACGCCACCGAGATCGCCCTGAACGGCGCGGACAACGTCGCCAACGGCGACGGCCTCTTCCGCATCGGCCGCACGCTGTACGTCGTACAGAACCGGCAGAACCTCATCGGCGTGTTCGACCTCGACGCCAAGGCCCGCTCCGCCACCCTGCGCCGCACGATCACCGACCCGCGCTTCGACGTCCCCACCACCGCCGCCCGCTTCGGCAACCGCCTCTACCTTGTCAACGCCCGCTTCACGAGCCCTCAGACGCCCGAGACGACGTTCACCGGCGTCGCCGTCTCCCTCTGACGCATCGGTGCCGTCGGGCGCTTGGGAGATGGTGTCCGTGACTCCCATCTCCCGAGGGCGCCGTCACTTTCGGTAGCCGAGGATGGTCATCATGCCGGATTCGGAGTGGTACTGGTTGTGACAGTGCAGCATCCACAGGCCCGGGTTGTCGGCGTAGAAATCGACGACGAGTTTGCGGTGCGGCAGTACGTAGGCGGTGTCTTTGCGCGCTCCGGCCCCGTTGATGCCGGTGAGGGCGAAAGTGTGGCCGTGCAGGTGCATGGGGTGCCACATGTCGGTGGCGTTGATGAGGGTCAGGCGGACCCGTTCACCCTCCCGGACCGGATGGCGCTGTTCGATGGAGAAGGGCTTGTGGCCGAAGCTCCAGTCGAAGTCCTTCATGCCACCGGTCAGTCTGATGCGCAGCTCGCGGTCCGGGTCGCGGTCGCTGAGGGCCACGGATTCGTCCGGCACGAGCCGTCTGGCGGGTACGACCCGGCCGTCGAGCTCGTCCGGATGCACGGAGGGCCGGGGGAGTTTTCCGCTGCTGGTGCGCAGGACTCCCAGGGCTCTCGCCTTTTTGCCCTCGGCGAGCGCGACCAGCGGGAAGACCCCGTCCTTGGCGGTGATCAGCACGTCGTAGCGTTCGGCCATGCCGAGCAGCAGCGCGTCCGTCTTCTTGTGCTCGACCGGGTAGCCGTCCGTGTGCGTCACCGTCATCTTGTGATCGCCCAGCGCCACCCGGAAGGCCGTGTCACCGCCGGCGTTGATGATCCGCAGCCGGACACGGTCCCCGGGGCGGGCCCGGAAAACCGGGGGATCCTCTGGTAGGCGGCCGTTGACCAGGTAGTACGGGTAGTCGACGTTGCCTCCCGCGCCGTGCAGCATGCGGCTGCGGGAGTGCCGCAGGATGCGTGAGGGTCCTGCGGACATGTCGTGGTCGGCACCGTCGTGTGCGGCGTCCTCACCCTCACCCATGTCCATCGGCGAGGCCTTGCCGTCGCGCAACTGCGCGAGCACGCCGTCCGGGGTGGAGCCGGCCACGCCGTCCAGCCAGTCGTCCAGGACGACGACCCACTCCTTGTCGTAGGACAACGGCTCCTTGGGGTCCTCGACGATCAGCGGGGCGTACAGGCCGCGGTCGAGCTGCATGCCCGAGTGTGAATGCAGCCAGTACGTGCCCGGGTGCTCCATGGCGAAGCGGTAGGTGAAGTCCGCGCCGGGCTTGATGGAGTGCTGGGTCAGGTCCGGTACGCCGTCCATGTCGCAGCGCATCCGGACACCGTGGGAGTGCAGCGTCGTCGCCACGCGCAGATGGTTGGCGAGCGTGAGATCGAGGATGTCGCCCGCGGTGACCCGGATCTCCTTGCCGGGCAGGGTGTCGCCGTACGCCCATGACCTGACGGTCCGCCCACCGAGGTCGAGGGACGTCTCGGTGGCGGTGAGCGTAAACCTGCGGACGGGGCCGGACCCGCGTTTCTTCTCGGCGGCGAGGACCTCGGGATCGGACGGGTTCACATATCCCTTGGGTCCCTTGGGGACGAACCCGCCGCCGCTGTGGCTGCCGCTGTGGCTGCCGCTGTGGCTGCCGCCGGGGTCGCCGGTGGCCCCGGCCCCCGATTGCGCGCCGGACTCCGGGCGGGAGTCGGATCCGGAACAGGCGGCCAGGGCTCCCGAGCCGGCGGCCACGATCGAGGCACCGAGGATGCTGCGCCGCGTATGTGTGTGCATGAACGAATAACACACGTTTTGTGGGGTTATATGCGTGAACTGAAGCGGCGCGTCTCGTGAATCCCCTGCGCCGCCCAACACGTACAACACGTACGACGGAGCGTCGGCCTGCTTTGAGGTGTCCCGGCTCCAGGCCGAGCCCGGCGGTGCGAAGCGTCGGGCTCGCGATCAGGCCACAGACGCGGGGCGTGGGGTGCCGTGGAAGACCTGGCTGCTGTGCCAGGACCGGTGGGCCGCCGCGATGGGGCGGGTGCCCGGTTGAGGGCCTATGAGCGGGCGGCCCGCGAGCGCTGTCACGTGTTCGCGGGCCGTCGCGCTCCGTCCGACGAAGCGCTGGGACACCAGGATGCGGTGGCCGTCGCCGACACCGAGGACGCCTTTGTCGAAAAGCTTGTGGTGCAGCGCGCACAGGCACAGGCCGTTGTCCACGTCGGCCGGGCCCTCGAACGCCCACCAGCGCACGTGCGCGGCTTCCAGCCCGACCGGCACCGCCCCGATACGGCCGTCGTAACCGCAGAAGGCGCACTGGTACTCGTAGGCGGTCAGCACCAGCTCCCGCATCCCCCGGTCCCGCTGCCGCCGCCCGGCCGACGCAAGGTGCTCTGTCTCCGCCGGCTCCAGTGCCAGACCGACGGCCTCGCAAAGCTCGCCGTGGAGCGACGGCGGAAAGTGCTGATCGAGCAGCATCCGTGCCATTCCGCCGAGCAGCGAGGGCTCCCGCCGCAGCGCCGCCCTCAGCTCGGGCGCCAGCCGTCCCGTGGCACCCGTCGACCGGAGTGCCCCCACTCCGCTGCCGGGGCTTCCAGGCCCGCGGTCGGTACGTACTTCCCACACCCCGTCGCTGGTCAGGTGGTGGAAGGGGCAGGCGGGTGTCGTCCTGTTGGCCGGGCCGTACTCGGTCAGCAACCGTTTGAGGTCTTCCTCCACCGCGGTGTACCGCAACTCGCCATCGGCGTCTTCCTGGAACCGGCCAAGTGCGTACAGGAGCAGGAGAGGCTTGTGCGGAGCGTGCGTCCCGTTTCCGGCCCACTGCTTCAGCTTCGCGGCGCGCTCAAGCCAGTCCATGACCGGTGATCGTAGCGGGAGCGATCACGAGCGGAGCGCGACGAAGGCCCCGGCCGGTTTCCCGGCCGGGGCCTTCGTCGTATTGCCCGGTGAGAGCAATGGCGGAGGATACGAGATTCGAACTCGTGAGGGGTTGCCCCCAACACGCTTTCCAAGCGTGCGCCCTAGGCCACTAGGCGAATCCTCCGCCGCAAACAATACAAGACGCCAGGCAGTGCTAGCGAACTCGTTCCCGACCCCGGCCATCAGGTACTGTGGGCGCAGCCCCTCACGTGGCGCTATCTGACTGAACTCCCCCAGGGCCGGAAGGCAGCAAGGGTAGGTTGGCTCTGGCGGGTGCGTGGGGGGCCCTTGCGTTTGCGAGCGCCGCCGTCCGTGCGGATCGCAGGCTGCCGCGCCCGTGTGGATCGCCGGGTGACCGGTCAGTCGCCCGCGGCGGCGTCGTTTGTCAGTCCGCCCCGATAACCTCGTAGGCGTGTCGTCCCTTGCGTTGTACCGCCGCTACCGCCCCGAGTCCTTCGCCGAGGTCATCGGGCAGGAGCATGTCACCGACCCGTTGCAGCAGGCCCTGCGGAACAACCGGGTCAATCACGCGTACCTGTTCAGCGGGCCGCGCGGGTGCGGGAAGACGACCAGTGCGCGCATCCTCGCCCGCTGTCTGAACTGCGTGAAGGGGCCGACGCCGACCCCCTGCGGAGAGTGCCAGTCCTGCCAGGACCTCGCGCGCAACGGCCCCGGGTCGATCGATGTCATCGAGATCGACGCCGCCTCGCACGGTGGTGTCGATGACGCCCGTGACCTGCGGGAAAAGGCCTTCTTCGGGCCCGCGAGCAGTCGTTACAAGATCTACATCATCGACGAGGCGCACATGGTCACCCCGCAGGGCTTCAACGCCCTGTTGAAGGTGGTCGAGGAGCCGCCGGAGCATCTCAAGTTCATCTTCGCGACCACCGAGCCCGAGAAGGTCATCGGCACGATCCGGTCGCGTACGCACCACTATCCGTTCCGGCTGGTGCCCCCGGGGACCCTCCGTGAGTACCTGGGCGAGGTGTGCGGCAAGGAGAA
This sequence comes from Streptomyces sp. NPDC052236, assembly GCF_044548015.1. Lineage (NCBI taxonomy): Bacteria > Bacillati > Actinomycetota > Actinomycetes > Kitasatosporales > Streptomycetaceae > Streptomyces > Streptomyces sp. NPDC052236. The sequence goes on from NZ_JBIUBL010000001.1 coordinate 766,987, forward strand.
CATCCCGGTCGCGGACGGCGTGCTGCCGCTCGTCGTGCGGTCCGGCGGTGGGTCTGTGCGGGACTCGATGTCCGTCATGGACCAGCTCCTCTCGGGCGCGGCCGAGGACGGTGTGACGTACGCCATGGCGACCGCCCTCCTCGGATATACGGACGGGTCGCTGCTCGACTCGATCGTGGACGCCTTTGCCGCGGGCGACGGAGCCGCGGCCTTCGGTGTGGTGAACGAGGTCATCGAGGGCGGCAACGACCCGCGGCGCTTCGTCGCCGATCTGCTGGAGCGGCTGCGGGATCTGGTGATCCTGGCCGCCGTGCCGGATGCCGGGAGTACGGGACTGATCGATGCCCCGGCCGATGTGGTCGAGCGGATGCAGGCGCAGGCCTCCGTGTTCGGGGCGGCCGAGCTGAGCCGGGCCGCTGACCTGGTGAACACCGGGCTCACGGAGATGCGCGGGGCCACCTCGCCGCGGCTTCAGCTGGAGCTGATCTGTGCGCGGGTCCTCCTGCCCGCCGCCTTTGACGACGAGCGGTCCGTACGGGCCAGGCTGGACCGGCTGGAGCGCGGGGTTGCGACCTTCTCGACCAGCGGCACCGGGCCACCCATGGGGTACGTCCCCGGGCCCGAGGCTCAGGCACACGCGCCCCTGCCGCCCGTACCGCCGGTGCCGCAGGCAAGCGTGCCCGCCCCCGTCGCGGCCCCTGCACCCGCCCCGGTGCCCGCAGGCGAGCCCGCCCGGCGGCCCGGTGGGTGGCCCACCGCGTCGAGCCCCGGACAGGGCGGGCGGGCCGCCGCACCCCAGCAGGCCGAGGCCCGACCGGCCGCAGCCGCGCCCGTCGCACCCGCTGCCGCTGCTCCCGCATCCGCCGGGCAGGGCGCCCAGCAGGTACGGAACATGTGGCCGCAGATCCTGGAGGCCGTCAAGAACCGCCGCCGCTTCACCTGGATTCTGCTCAGCCAGAACGCCCAGGTCGCGGGGTTCGACGGCACCACCCTCCAGATCGGCTTCATCAACGCCGGAGCCCGGGACAACTTCACGAGCAGCGGCAGCGAGGGCGTGCTGAAAGAGGCGCTCGCCGAGCATTTCCACGTGCAGTGGAAGGTCGAGGCGATTGTCGATCCCTCGGGCGGCGCGGGCGGCCCGGCCCCCGGCTCCGGACCGGCTACCGGCTCCGGCCCCAGCGGCGGCGCCCAGCCGCCCTCCAGCGGCGGTGGCGGTGGCGGGTACAGCGGCGGCCGGGCGGCCCCGGCAGCACCTGCCCCGCAGGCTCCCCCGCCTCGCCCCAACTCGCCGGGTTCCCCGCCCGCCGCCTCCGCCCCGCCCGCCGCGCCCGAGCCCCCGCGCCCGGCTCCGGCGTACACCCCGCCCCCCGTCGCCCCCGAGGACGACACCGCGGAGGCGGACGACCCCGACCTCGTCGACTCCGCCCTCTCCGGGCACGAGCTCATCGTCCGCGAGCTCGGCGCCACCGTCGTGGAGGAATATACGAACGATTAGGGGGAAGTTCCTCGGACCTCCCTACGGAGGCCGGTACGGGGCCCGCACGGAGGCCCGTACAGGCACGGCCGACCCCGGCGGCTAGGCTGACTGCCGTGAAGGTCCTTGTCATCGGCGGCGGCGCCCGCGAACACGCCCTGTGCCGCTCTCTCTCCCTCGACCCCGACGTCACCGCTCTGCACTGCGGGCCCGGAAACGCCGGCATCGGCGAGGTCGCCCAGCTGCACCCGGTCGACGCGCTGGACGGCGCCGCCGTGGCGCGGCTCGCCACCGAGCTGGCGGCCGAGCTCGTCATCGTCGGCCCCGAGGCGCCCCTCGTCGCCGGAGTCGCCGACGCCGTACGGTCCGCGGGCATCCCCTGCTTCGGCCCCTCCCGCGAGGCCGCCGTGCTGGAAGGCTCCAAGGCCTTCGCCAAGGACGTGATGGCGGCGGCCGGAGTGCCCACCGCCCGCAGCTACCTTTGCACGACCCCCGAACAGATCGACACGGCCCTCGACGCCTTCGGCGCTCCGTACGTGGTCAAGGACGACGGTCTCGCCGCAGGCAAGGGCGTCGTCGTCACCCACGACCTCGCCGCCGCCCGCGCGCACGCGCTGGCCTGCGGTCGCGTCGTCATCGAGGAGTTCCTCGACGGCCCCGAGGTCTCCCTCTTCGCCATCACCGACGGCCGTACGGTCCTCCCCCTGACCCCCGCGCAGGACTTCAAGCGCGCCCTCGACGGCGACCAGGGCCCCAACACCGGCGGCATGGGCGCGTACTCCCCGCTCCCCTGGGCCGACCCCAAGCTGGTCGACGAGGTCATGGCCACCGTCCTCCAGCCCACCGTCGACGAGCTGCGCCGCCGCGGTACGCCGTTCTCCGGGCTGCTGTACGCGGGGCTGGCGATCACCAGCCGCGGCGTACGGGTCATCGAGTTCAACGCCCGCTTCGGCGACCCGGAGACCCAGGTGGTCCTGGCCCGCCTCAAGACCCCGCTCGCGGGCGTACTGCTCCATGCCGCCCAGGGCACCCTTGACCTCCAGCCGCCCCTGCGGTGGAGCGACGACGCCGCGGTCACCGTGGTCATCGCCTCGCACAACTACCCGGACACCCCCCGCACCGGTGACCCGATCGAGGGTTTGGCGGACGTCGCGGAGAAGGACGCGCCCCATGCGTACGTCCTGCACGCCGGGACCAAGCACGACGGGGACGCGGTCGTGAGCGCGGGCGGCCGGGTGCTGTCGGTCACGGCGACCGGCAAGGACCTCACCCAGGCCCGCCAACGCGCGTACGAAGCGGTGGCCCGGATCCGGCTGGACGGTTCGCAGTACCGTACGGACATCGCACGCGAGGCCGCTGGGGAGTGAACCCCCAGCGCCTGAAAACCGTCATCACCTTTACCCAAAGCCATTCCATCGAGTGACGGCTGATCCATCCGGATGACGCCTGCGGAACCCCCAACTAGGGTGCGGCGCATGCGTTCCGGCACTTGGCTCACCGGCATTTGCGATGTCAGTGGTGGGTGCCACAGTGGGGGAGTGAGCAACGCCGTCGCAGGGCAGAGGGGGTGAATCAGGCCATGTCAGGTCTCGGTACGGGTATCGGGAACGGAAGCGGGAGCCAGAGCGGAGAGCCGCTGGGCGCACAGGCCCCGCGCTCCCGGGCGCTGGCCGTCCTCCGTATCCGCAGCAGGGCGCTGGCCGTGGCGCTGCTGCCCGCGGCCGTCGCCGTCGTTCTGCTCGCCGGCGGCGCCATGGGCCGTATGCGCGGCGGTGGCTGGGACGCGGCGCGCTGGGCGGTGACCGTCTTCGCGGTGATCGTGCTGGTGCTCGCCTCGGCCGTCGCCGCCGTGATCGTACGGGCGAGCCCGGCCCTCAGCCCGACCGTCGAACTCCCGGAGCGGGCCGCCCCCGATCTGTACCGGCTGGTGCGGGACCTTGCCGAGCGCCTCGGGGTGCCCGCCCCGTCCGCCCTCGCCCTCACCCCCGACTGCGACAGCTGGCTCGAGGACCGTACGCACCCGGCCCATGCGATACGGGGCGGGCGCCGCCGTCGTACGGCAGAGGCGCCCGTGCTGGTGATCGGCTCACCGTTCCTGTGGTGGATGCGGGTCGCCGAGCTGCGGGCGGTGCTGGCGCCTGTCGTGGCCGGGACCGCGCCCTCCGCGCACCCCGACATAGCGGCGGCACGCCGTTTCGTACGAGGGCTGGACGCCGCGGTCGCGGTCGCCGCGCGCCCCGGGCAGGGGCTGATACGCGGGCTCGCGCTCGGCTTCGTCGGCAAGATAACCCGGCTGCTGCTGCGCGGCTGCCAGGTCCATGTCGCCGAGATGGAGCGCGGGGTCGCAGCTGCCGCGTCCGAGCGTGCACAGGCTGTGGATTACGGACTGCGGATCGTCGCCCAGGAACAGGTCGGCCTCGCCTACGCGGGCTGGGACCGGCTGCTGACCCGGGTCGCGCTGCCCGCCTGGCGCATGGGGCGCTGGCCCTCCCGCCTGGACGCGGGCGTCGTCTCCGCCCTGACCGAGCTCTCCCGCCGTGACCGTCTCGCCGAGGGTTTCGCCTCCCGGCTGGGCGAGCGCCCCGCCTGTGACCTGCTGGAGGAGCCCGGCGCGGTGGACGAGGCGGCGTCGCTGCTGGCCGCCCGGCTGTTCCACGGCGGCCCGGCCGAGGCGGGCCCCGACTGGTCCCCGGTGGACTGGCATCAGTACCCGGAAGAAGTGGTCGACCGGAAGTGGCGTACGGAAGCGGCCCGCCTCCACCGGGTCCTGGACGGCCTGGGTGTGCCGCCGTCGCCGCGGACCGGACCCGACGGGCCGACACTCACACGCGTCATGGACCACATGTCCGGCCGGAGCGCCCACCCGACCGACCTCACCGACCTCACCGAACGTGCCGCACCTGCCGATCCCGCCCATCCTGCCCATCCCGCCGAGCAGACCGGACAGACCGGACAGGCCGCACGGACCCAGCAGCCCGCGCCCACCGACATCGCCGACGCCCTTGCCGCCGGGATCAGCGCGGAAGTCGCCCGCGAGGAGGCCGCGGCCCCGTCCGTACCGCACAGCCCGGGAGACGCGGTGAGCGGCTGGGGCGCGGACCCGCTGCCACTGTTCCCGCTGCAGCCGCCGCGGACGGACCGCGAGTTGCTCGCCGACCATGTCACCGCGATGGTCTGCTGCGCCGCGGTCGACACCGCGGGCGCGGCCCCCGGCCTCGACTGGCTCGACGGCCCGGCCCTCCTGGTCAACGGCCGGCGCCGCGCGGACCTGGGCAGCCCCGTCCTGAGCCTGGTCGAGGACGGCGACCCGACACCGCTGCGCGACTGGCTGAGCTCGCTGGGCGTCCGCCCGGAAAAGCCGGTCAGGCTCGTGTAGTGGCTGATACCTCTGGGAGCCATGTGAGTGGAGTTAAGCGGAGATTCGCCTGTGCCGAAGGCCCCGGAGCGGACAGTGTCCGCTCAACTCGCCCTGGAACCGCAGGTTCCGTTAACGTCAATTCCCGACGAACGCTGACGGAGTGCGTCCGATATGTGATGTGCTGGAGACCGGCGCTGAACAAGTCGGCGCCACAGATTTGTTCCGGGTCACGAGGGAGGGCGCATCATGGGGGCGGAACACACCCGGCGGTGGGAATCAGGCGCTCTCGCGCACGCGGTCACGGACCCCTTCGGGCAAGGCCCTCTCCCCTGGCTGCGCGGCAGCGAGCACTACTTCGGCGAAACCGGGAAGGTCGTCCCCTGGTACGCCGATCCCACCCTCGCCCAGGGCCGTTCCGGCGGACCCCGTGCCGCCGACGACGTACACCGCCAGATTAAAGGATTCGCCTCCACCGGAGCCGCAGCCCCGGGTGAGTCCATCGATCTCCACGTCACCGTCGACCCGCCCCAGCAGTTCTCCGTCGACGTCTACCGGATCGGGCATTACGCGGGCGACGGGGCCGCCAAGATCACCACCAGTCCCCGGCTCGCCGGCATCGTCCAGCCGCCCCCGCTCACCGCCGACCGCACGGTCTCCTGCCATCACTGGTGGCTCTCCTGGCGGTTGCAGATCCCCGACTACTGGTCGGTCGGCGCGTATGTCGCCGTGCTCACCACCGTCGACGGCCACCGCTCCCACATCCCCTTCACGGTCCGCGACGACCAGCCCGCCGACCTCCTGCTCCTCCTCCCCGACATCACCTGGCAGGCGTACAACCTCTACCCGGAGGACGGCCGCACCGGCGCCAGCCTCTACCACGCCTGGGACGAGAACGGCCGCCTCCTCGGCGAGGAGGACGCCGCCACCACCGTCTCCTTCGACCGTCCCTACGCGGGCGCGGGCCTGCCCCTCCATGTGGGCCACGCATACGACTTCATCCGCTGGGCCGAGCGTTACGGCTACGACCTCGCCTACGCCGACGCCCGCGATCTGCACGCCGGCCGCGTCGACCCCACCCGCTACCGCGGACTGGTCTTCCCGGGCCACGACGAGTACTGGTCGGCCGCCATGCGCCGTACCGTGGAGCTCGGCCGCGACCAGGGCACCTCGCTCGTCTTCCTCTCCGCCAACACCATGTACTGGCAGGTCGAGCTCGGGCCCTCCGCCTCCGGCGTCCCCGACCGCCTCCTCACCTGCCGCAAGCGCCGCGGCCCCGGAAAGCCCGCCCTCTGGCGCGAAATCGACCGGCCCGAGCAGCAGCTGATGGGCATTCAGTATGCGGGACGGGTCCCCGAGCCGCGCCCCCTGGTCGTACGGAACGCGGAGCACTGGCTGTGGGAGGCGACCGGCGCGGGCGAGGGTGACGAACTGCCCGGACTGGTCGCGGGCGAGGCGGACCGTTACTTCCCGCGCACCGTCCTCCCCGACCACCAGGACCGGATCCTGCTCGCCCACTCCCCCTACCCGGACAGCGACGGCACGGTCCGCCACCAGGAGACCTCCCTCTACCGGGCACCCTCCGGCGCGCTGGTCTTCGCGTCGGGCACCTTCGCCTGGTCCCCGGCGCTGGACCGGCCCGGCCATGTCGACACCCGGGTGCAGAAGGCGACCGCCAACCTTCTCGACCGCATCTGCAAGCGCTGGCCTTAGCGCCTAGTACCCCCTGATCAGGCCCGTCTTTCCCGCATACGGGAGAATTGGATCCGTTGCACAGAACCGCGGGGAGGAACCGTGTCCGGATTCGTAGAAAAGCCCGAGCCGCTTCAGGTGCCGGGCCTGGTCCATCTGCACACCGGCAAGGTGCGTGACCTGTACCAGAATGAGGAGGGCGACCTCGTCATGGTCGCCAGCGACCGCATTTCCGCGTACGACTGGGTGCTGCCCACCGAGATCCCCGACAAGGGGCGCGTCCTCACCCAGCTCTCGCTCTGGTGGTTCGAGCGCCTTGAGGACCTTGTCCCCAACCACGTCATCTCCACCGAGCTGCCCGCCGGCGCCCCCGAGGACTGGGCCGGCCGCACCCTCGTCTGCAAGTCCCTCCGCATGATCCCCGTCGAGTGCGTCGCCCGCGGCTACCTCACGGGTTCGGGACTCACCGAGTACGACGACTCCCGCACCGTCTGCGGCCTCGCGCTGCCCGAGGGCCTCAGCGACGGCTCCGAACTCCCGGCCCCGATTTTCACGCCCGCCACCAAGGCCGCCGTCGGCGACCACGACGAGAACGTCAGCTACGAGGTGGTGGCCCGCCAGGTCGGCGCCGACGTCGCCGCCCAGCTGCGGCAGACGACCCTCGCCGTCTACGGCCGGGCCCGCGACATCGCCCGCGAGCGCGGCATCATCCTGGCGGACACCAAGTTCGAGTTCGGCTTCGACGGCGACCGGCTGATCATCGCCGACGAGGTGCTGACCCCGGACTCCTCGCGCTTCTGGCCCGCCGCGACCTGGGAGCCGGGCCACGCCCAGCCGTCGTACGACAAGCAGTACGTCCGCGACTGGCTGACCTCGCCCGCCTCGGGCTGGAGCCGCAAGAGCGAGCAGCCGCCGCCCGCGCTCCCGCCGGAGATCGTCGCCGCGACCCGCGCCAAGTATCTGGAGGCGTACGAGCTGCTGACCCGCACCACCTGGCAGTAGCAGCGCAGTAGCGACCACGTACGAAGAAGGCCCCGGTCACCAGGACCGGGGCCTTCACTCTGAGCGGACGACCAGGTTCGAACTGGCGACCTCAACCTTGGCAAGGTTGCGCTCTACCAACTGAGCTACGTCCGCATGCGCCGCAGCGCGATGCCTACTATACCCAACCCCGCGGGGGAAGGAGACGTACCGCCGTACGACGAGTGTGGCCACAGTCACACACGCCGTACGAAGAAGGCCCCGGTCACGAGGACTGGGGCCTTCACTCTGAGCGGACGACCAGGTTCGAACTGGCGACCTCAACCTTGGCAAGGTTGCGCTCTACCAACTGAGCTACGTCCGCATTGCTCCCACCACTCTACCCGAACCACCTCGGTGGCCGGTAAAGCGATGCAGAGCGGGTGACAGGAATTGCACACTGCGCCTTCCCCCTGGAAGGGGGATGTTCTACTACTGAACTACACCCGCACGCTGCGTGAGGCGGGACCTTTCGGCCTCGCCCCTCGGCGTGCTCCGAACTCTAGCCGATCAGCAGGGGTGCTTTGCAACTCGGAGTCGGGCGACCCACCCCATGAGCCCCCGCGGGCCCCTCAACTGGCCTCGCGGAACGCCTCGTAGACCCGCTTGGGGATCCGGCCGCGCGCGGGCACGTCCATCTTGTTGGACTGTGCCCACGCCCGCACGGCCGCCGGCGCGGGCTCGAGCGTGGTGTGCCGGTAGGAGATGCGGGACCTGTCGTGCCTGCTTACGTTGGGCAGCCTGCGGCCCGCCGCCATGTACGGCGCCAGCGCCTTGCGCAGTTTCTTTGCATTGGACGGATTGAGGTCGATCTCGTACGACTTCCCGTCCAGCGCGAACGCGACCGTTTCCGCCGCTTCTCCGCCGTCCATGTCGTCGGAGAGCGTGACCACTACTCGCTGAGCCACGGATATCGGTCCTTTCCTGCGGTATCACCGGTTCTGGCGTCGGCTCCGCCGTCGCTTGCGACGTCGCTTCCGACATGCGGAGATACCGGCTTTCCGGCTGTTGAGGGGCAATGCTGCTTTCCTCTGTATTCCTTTGTACAGCGGTCGGTAGCGCATTGTGAAGCCCAGCCAATTACATCCGCGTGTCCGGCGGCAATGGGCAGGGCGGTTTTTCGCTGGATTTTTGCACGGTGTTCCGGTGTTATCCATGGATATCTACTCGCGTAGATTTCTCAGCCGGGTACGCTGAGGGAACCGCCATCGCCTCGCTACACACCACCGGGAGTGCCCGTGGCACGCGTCGTAGTCGACGTCATGCTCAAGCCCGAGATCCTCGACCCGCAGGGACAAGCGGTGCAGCGCGCACTGCCGCGCCTCGGTTTCGAGGGGATCGCGGACGTACGTCAGGGAAAGCGCTTCGAACTGGAGGTAGAGGGTCCGGTCGATGATGACGCCCTCGCCCGCATCCATGAGATGGCCTCCACTTTCCTCGCCAACACCGTCATCGAGGACTTCATCGTGAAGGTGGAGTCGTGACCGCCCGTATCGGCGTCGTCACTTTCCCCGGCACGCTCGACGACCAGGACAGCCTGCGCGCCATCCGGCTGGCCGGCGCCGAGCCGGTTTCGCTCTGGCACCGTGACAAGGACCTCAAGCAGGTCGACGCCGTTGTGCTGGCCGGAGGTTTCTCCTACGGCGACTATCTGCGCGCCGGAGCGATTTCCCGCTTCTCGCCGGTGATGGACACCATCATCGACCAGGCGCGTGCGGGTATGCCGGTACTCGGCATCTGCAACGGCTTCCAGATCCTTACCGAGTCGCATCTGCTGCCGGGCGCGATGCTCCGCAACAATCACCTGCACTTCATCTGCCGCGACCAGAAGCTGCGGGTGGAGAACGCGGACACCGCCTGGACCTCGGATTACGAGACCGGCCAGGAAATCTCAGTACCCCTGAAGAACATCGAGGGCCGGTACGTCGCCGCCGAGCACGTCCTGGACGAGCTCGAGGCCGAGGGCCGGGTCGCTTTCCGCTACCTGGACGGCAACCCCAACGGCTCGCTGCGCGACATCGCGGGCATCACCAGCGCCGCGGGCAATGTCGTCGGACTGATGCCGCACCCCGAGCACGCCGTGGAGCCGCTCATCGGCACCGGCCGTACCGACGGCCTCGGATTCTTCACCTCGATCCTGAAGAAGCTGGTCAACGTATGACTCTGGACACCGTCAAGCACGCGGGCCAGACGCCCGACGCCGAGCAGCCCTGGAAGGACCTCGGCCTCAAGCAGGACGAGTACGCGCGCATCCGCGAGATCCTGGACCGCCGCCCGACCGGCGCCGAGCTCGCCATGTACTCCGTCATGTGGTCCGAGCACTGCTCGTACAAGAGCAGCAAGGTCCATCTGAAGCAGTTCGGCGAGAAGATGCCGGAGAACGACGCCCTGCTCGTCGGCATCGGCGAGAACGCGGGCGTCGTGGACGTCGGCCAGGGATACGCGGTCACCTTCAAGGTCGAGTCGCACAATCACCCCAGCTACATCGAGCCCTACCAGGGCGCGGCCACCGGCGTCGGCGGCATCGTCCGCGACATCCTCGCCATGGGCGCCCGCCCGGTCGCCGTGGTCGACCCGCTGCGCTTCGGCGCCGCCGACCACCCCGACACCAAGCGGGTGCTGCCCGGCGTCGTCGCGGGCATCGGCGGCTACGGCAACTGCCTGGGCCTCCCCAATATCGGCGGCGAGGTCGTCTTCGACGCCTGCTACCAGGGCAACCCGCTGGTCAACGCGGGCTGCATCGGCGTGATGAGGCACGAGGACATCCACCTCGCGCAGGCGTCGGGCCCCGGCAACAAGGTCATCCTGTACGGCGCCCGGACGGGCGGCGACGGCATCGGCGGCGTATCGGTGCTCGCGAGCGAGACCTTCGACTCCACGGGCCCGGCCAAGCGGCCCGCCGTCCAGGTCGGCGACCCCTTCCAGGAAAAGCTCCTCATCGAGTGCACGCTCGAAATCTTCAAGGAGAAGCTGGTCGCGGGCATCCAGGACCTCGGCGGCGCCGGGCTCTCCTGCGCGACGAGCGAGCTGGCGAGCGCCGGTTCCGGCGGTATGCGGGTCGAGCTCGACACCGTCCCGCTGCGTGACGCGACCCTCTCGCCCGAGGAAATCCTCATGAGCGAGTCGCAGGAGCGCATGTGCGCGATCGTGGAGCCGGACAAGGTAGCCAGGTTCATGGAGATCTGCGAGAAGTGGGACGTCATCGCCACCGTCATCGGTGAGGTGACGGAGGGCGAGCGGCTGGAGATCTTCTGGCACGGCGAGCAGATCGTGGACGTACCGCCGCGGTCGGTGGCCCACGAGGGACCGACGTACCACCGTCCGTACGCCCGTCCGGAGTGGCAGGACGCGCTCCAGGCGGACCACGCGAACAACCTGCCCCGCCCCGCCACCTCGGAGGAGCTGCGCAAGCAGGTGCTCCAGCTGGTCGCGTCGCCGAACCAGGCGTCGAAGGCGTGGATCACCGACCAGTACGACCGTTTTGTGCAGGGCAACACCGTGCTGGCCCAGCCCGAGGACGCGGGCATGATCCGGATCGACGCGGTGTCGAATCTGGGCGTGGCCATGGCGACCGACGGCAACGGCCGGTATACGAAGCTCGACCCGTACACGGGCGCACAGCTCGCGCTGGCCGAGGCGTACCGCAATGTCGCCGCCTCCGGCGCCACGCCGCTCGCGATCTCGGACTGCCTGAACTTCGGCTCGCCCGAGGACCCGGACGTCATGTGGCAGTTCGCGGAGGTCACACGCGGTCTCGCGGACGGCTGCCTCCAGCTGGGCACGCCGGTGACGGGCGGCAATGTCTCGCTCTACAACCAGACGGGCGAGGCGGCGATCCACCCGACGCCGGTCGTGGCGGTCCTCGGCGTGATCGACGACGTGTCCCGCCGTACGCCGATCGGCTTCGGCGAAGAGGGCCAGCTCCTCTACCTGCTGGGCGACACACGCGAGGAGTTCGGCGGCTCGGCCTGGTCGCAGGTCGTCCACGACCACCTCGGCGGGCTGCCGCCGGCCGTGGACCTGGACCGGGAGAAGCTGCTCGGCGAGATCCTGATCTCGGCCTCGCGCGACGGCATGATCGACGCGGCACACGATCTGTCGGACGGCGGTCTGATCCAGGCGGTCGTGGAATCGTGCCTGCGCGGCGGTACGGGCGCGCGGCTGATCGTGCCGGACGGGCTCGACGCCTTCACCTTCCTCCTCAGCGAGTCGGCGGGGCGTGCGGTCGTCGCCGTGCCGCGGAGCGAGGAGCTCCGGTTCAACGACATGTGCGGGGCGCGGGGTCTGCCCGCGACGCGCATCGGAGTCGTGGACGGGGACGAAGTCGAGGTCCAGGGCGAGTTCAGCCTGCCGCTGAGCGAGCTCCGTAAGGCGCACGAGGAGACCATCCCCGGTCTGCTGGTGTGATCCGCTGATCGATCCGGTGACCGGATTCGTCGTCTGAGCCCCTGCCCGGGTGTGTGCCCGGGCAGGGGTTCAGTTGATCGACCGAGTTCGAAGGCCTCGCACTACCCTCCCGGTATGCCACCGGCCAAGAAGCGCACACGCAGTTACGACCCCGCCCGGACACGCGCCGCCGTCCTCGCCCAGTTCGAGCACGTACGGCAGGCTGTTGGCTCGCTCGCGCCCGCGCAGTTCGACCTGCCCACCCGCCTGGGGGACTGGACCGTGCGCGAGCTGGCCGCGCACATCGCCATGACCATCGGGAGCATCAGCAGGAGCCTCGCGCTGCCGGAGCCCGCGGCCCAGGAGGTCACTCTGCTGGACTATCCGTTCGCGACGGTCAGGTTCGCCGGACAGGTCGATGAGGGCGTCAAGGAGATCGCGGCCGCATCGACCCTCGCGGAAACCGTCGAGCTGTACGCGCGTACGGTCGCCCGCCTCCGGGAGCTGCTGCCCGCCGTCCCCGACGACCGGCTGCTGGCGAGCCGCCTCGGCGCGATGCGGTTCGGCGATTTTCTGGTGACCCGCACCGTCGAGTTGATCGTCCACACCGACGACCTGAACGACGCGGCGGGGCTCTCCATCCCGTACGACCGCCAGGCGCTCGCCGCCTGCACCCGGCTGCTCGCCGACGCGCTCGCGGTCAAGGCACCGGGCGCGTCGACGGAGGTGCGCGTACCGCCGTTCGCGGTCGTGCAGTGCGTTGAGGGGCCGCGGCACACGCGCGGCACCCCGCCCAATGTGGTCGAGACCGACCCGCTGACCTGGATACGTCTCGCCACCGGGCGTACGCAGTGGAGCGAGGCCGTCGAAGCGGCGAAGGTGAGCGCGAGCGGCGAGCGCGCCGATCTGTCGGGTCTGCTGCCCATCCTCGGCTGAAGCGGCGAGAGGAGCGGAACCGGCGCGGAACCGGCGCGGAACCGGAGCCCGGCCTCCTCCGTCCCACCGGTATGCGTAAGCAGCTGAGCATTCCCATGAACGCCGTGACCGCCGTGGCCGCTGTTCTCGCCCTGGCCGCCTGCGGCTCGGAGTCGGGCTCCGGGCCGGCCGACAGTGCCGACGGCGCAGACGGCGGCGGACCGACCCCGACCGCCCTGCCCCTCACCGGCGTCCACTGGTCCGTCGACAGCCTCACCGTCGACGGCAAGAAGTCCGCGGCCCCGGCCGGCGCCCATGTCGAGATCACCCCCAAGGGCCGCGCCGAGGGCAACTACGGCTGCAACCACTTCGGCGCCGATGTCACCGTCAAGGGCGACACGATCACGGTGGGCCCGGGCGAGATGACCGAGATGGGCTGCGAGGAGAACATCCAGAGCTTCGAGAACGCCCTGCGGGCCGCCTTCTTCGGCAAGCTCAAGGCGAAGCTCAGCGACGGCACGCTCACCCTGACCACCGAGAAGGGCGACGCGATAGCGCTGACCGCCGAGCGCCCGGCCCCGCTGGTGGGCACCGAGTGGTCGGTGACCTCCCTCGTCTCCGGCGAAACCGCGTCCTCACTGCCCGCCGGTACGGAGAACAAGGCTCACCTGACCTTCGGCAAGGACGGCACCGTACGCGGCAGCCTCGGCTGCAACACCTTCACCAGCACCGCGAAGGTCTCCGGCTCGAAAATCACCTTCGGCAGCCTCGCCACCACGCGCATGCTGTGCCCGGGACCGGAAATGAACCTGGAGCGCGAGCTGATCAAGGTCCTCGACGACGGGACGGTCACCTACGAACTGGGACACCGCGGGCTCACCCTCACCGCGGCGAACGGCAAGGGAATCGGGGCGACGGCCACGACCCCCGCCCCACAGAAGTAACCGACAGCAATCAACCGGGATCGGCCGGGTCAACCGGGATCAACCGGGTTCCGCACCCCCGTCCCACACTGTGGACAGCAATCCGGATCGCCGCCCACCCGGCCCCACACCAGCCCAGAAGCCGTTGAGCACCGCTGGGCAACCCCCCGAGCGGGCCCCTACGTATCCCCAATTCGGACCAGTGGTCGATCTCGCCTACACTCGGTGGCGTGCCACGTGGTGACGGACGACTCAACCACGACCTGCTCCCCGGTGAGAAAGGCCCCCAGGACGCTTGCGGCGTCTTCGGTGTCTGGGCTCCGGGTGAAGAGGTCGCGAAGCTCACTTATTTCGGGCTCTACGCCCTCCAGCATCGAGGCCAGGAATCCGCGGGAATCGCGGTCAGCAACGGCTCCCAAATCCTCGTCTTCAAAGACATGGGACTGGTCTCCCAGGTCTTCGACGAAACCTCTCTCGGCTCCCTCCAAGGTCATATAGCGGTCGGTCACGCCCGCTACTCGACCACCGGAGCCTCCGTGTGGGAAAACGCGCAGCCGACTTTCCGGGCCACCGCCCACGGCTCCATCGCGCTCGGCCACAACGGAAATCTCGTCAACACCGCCCATCTCGCCGAGATGGTCGACGCGCTCCCCAAGGTAGACGGCAGGCCGACCACCCGGATCGCCGCCACCAACGACACCGATCTGATCACCGCGCTCCTCGCGTGCCAGGTCGACGACGACGGCAAGCCGCTCACCGTGGAGGCAGCCGCCCCCAAGGTGCTCCGCGAGGCCATGGGCGCGTTCTCCCTCGTCTTCATGGACGAGTCCACCCTGTACGCCGCCCGCGATCCGCAGGGCATCCGCCCCCTCGTCCTGGGCCGCCTGGAGCGCGGCTGGGTCGTCGCGAGCGAGTCCGCCGCCCTGGACATCTGCGGCGCCAGCTTCGTCCGGGAGATCGAGCCCGGCGAGCTCATCGCCATAGACGAGAACGGTCTTCGCACCTCCCGCTTCGCGGAAGCGAAGCCCAAGGGCTGCGTCTTCGAGTACGTCTATCTGGCCCGCCCCGACACCGACATCGCCGGGCGGAACGTCTACCTCTCCCGCGTGGAGATGGGCCGGAAACTCGCCAAAGAAGCGCCTGCCGACGCGGATCTGGTCATAGCGACGCCGGAGTCGGGCACGCCCGCCGCCATCGGCTACGCCGAGGCGAGCGGTATCCCCTACGGCTCCGGCCTGGTGAAGAACGCCTATGTCGGCCGCACCTTCATCCAGCCGTCCCAGACCATCCGCCAGCTGGGCATCCGGCTCAAGCTGAACCCCCTCAAAGAAGTCATCCGGGGCAAGCGCCTGGTCGTCGTGGACGACTCGATCGTCCGCGGCAACACCCAGCGCGCTCTGGTCAAGATGCTCCGCGAGGCGGGTGCGGCCGAGGTCCACATCCGGATCTCGTCCCCGCCGGTGAAGTGGCCCTGCTTCTTCGGCATCGACTTCGCGACCCGCGCGGAGCTCATCGCCAACGGCATGAAGGTCGATGAGATCGGCAAGTCGCTGGGGGCGGACTCCCTCTCGTACATCTCGCTCGAGGGCATGATCGAGGCGACCACCATCGCCAAGCCGGACCTGTGCCGCGCCTGCTTCGACGGTGAGTACCCGATGGACCTGCCGGACCCCGAGCTGCTCGGCAAGCAGCTGCTGGAGACCGAGCTGGCGGGCGGCACCGACGCCGCCGACGCGCTCCGTCGCCCGTAGATCCGCAGACCCCGAGATCTGCGGATCCGTAGAACAGCGCGCTACACGACCCTCTCCACGACACGAAAGTTCTCCAGCAATGTCTGCTGAATCTTCTGGTGCCAGTTACGCAGCCGCCGGCGTGGACATCGAGGCCGGTGACCGCGCCGTCGAGCTGATGAAGGAGTGGGTGAAGAAGACCCGCCGCTCCGAGGTCCTCGGCGGCCTCGGCGGCTTCGCCGGCCTCTTCGACGCCTCCGCCCTCAAGCGCTACGAGCGCCCGCTGCTCGCCTCCGCCACCGACGGCGTCGGCACAAAGGTCGATCTTGCCCGAAAAATGGGTGTGTACGACACGATCGGCCACGACCTGGTCGGCATGGTCGTGGACGACCTGGTCGTCTGCGGCGCCGAGCCGCTCTTCATGACCGACTACATCTGTGTCGGCAAGGTCCACCCCGAGCGGGTCGCCGCCATCGTCAAGGGCATCGCCGAGGGCTGTGTATTGGCAGGCTGCGCGCTCGTCGGCGGCGAGACCGCCGAACACCCCGGTCTGCTCGGCGAGGACGACTTCGACGTCGCCGGCGCCGGTACGGGTGTGGTGGAGGCCGACCGCCTGCTGGGCCCGGATCGTATCCGTACGGGTGACGCGGTCATCGCGATGGCCTCCTCGGGCCTTCACTCCAACGGGTACTCACTGGTCCGCCATGTCGTCTTCGACCGGGCGGGCTGGTCGCTGGACCGCGAGGTCGAGGAGTTCGGCCGGACGCTCGGCGAAGAGCTGCTGGAGCCGACCAAGATCTACTCACTGGACTGCCTGGCGCTGACCCGCACCGCCGAGGTGCACGCTTTCAGCCACATCACCGGAGGCGGCCTTGCCGCCAACCTGGCGCGTGTGATTCCGGACAATCTGCACGCGACGGTCGACCGTTCCACCTGGACTCCCGGCGCGGTCTTCGACCTCGTAGGCACGGCCGGCCGGGTCGAGCGGCTGGAACTGGAGAAGACCCTCAACATGGGCGTCGGCATGATCGCCGTCGTCCCCGGGGATTCGGTGGACGCGACGCTGACCACCCTCGCGGACCGCGGCGTCCATTCCTGGGTCGCGGGAGAGATCACCGCGCGCGGCGATCACGCCACGGGCGCGACGCTCACGGGCGACTACCACAGCTGAGCAGCTTGGCCGCGCGGCTTGCCGACGCAAGCTGAACAGCACAGAACCCGGTCCGGGAGGCCCGGACCGGGTCAGCGTGACTAGTACAGCGTCAAGCGCCGCGGCGCTGTTGCGATGACGGGCCGGACTCGTCGTCCTCATCCTCGTCGTCGTTGTACAGCTCCGCGTACTGTGCGTACGGGTCGTCTTCCTCGTCGTCGTCCTCGAACGGCTCGCCGTTCGGAGGCTGACTCGAAGTCGATGCGCCCAGCTCGTTGGCCAGGCGCGACAGGTCAGTCCCGCCGCTGTTGTACTTCAGCTGGCGGGCGACCTTTGTCTGCTTGGCCTTGGCCCGGCCGCGCCCCATGGCTCGACCCCCTCGGTGACGGGGCTCGACGGCCCCAGAGTCTTGACACGCGTTCATGATTCAGAACGGGCTCTCCGTGGAGAGACCGGTCTGTAGGGCTTCAACGGTACCTGCTTCCGCGGCCATACGGTACGCCGCCCGCATGACGTGCCACTTCACAGAACCCGCAAGGAGCCCCGTCCTCGCTGGTCACCTGCGATTTTAACCTCTTCTCAGCAGTCGACCCGCCGACCGGGGGTGAGTCTTGTCTCGCAGAATTCCCCAGGACGGCGGGTCGGGCACCCGGCCGGATCAGTGAAGACGGCCCTCCGCCATGCGCTGTTCGGCGATCCGATCGGCCGCCGCGGCCGGCGGAATGCCGTCCGTCTTCGCACGTGCGAATATCGAAAGCGTGGTGTCGAAGATCTTGGACGCCTTCGCCTTGCACCGGTCGAAATCGAAGCCGTGCAGCTCGTCGGCGACCTGGATCACTCCGCCGGCGTTGACGACGTAGTCCGGGGCGTAGAGGATCCCGCGGTCGGCGAGATCCTTCTCCACGCCCGGATGGGCGAGCTGGTTGTTGGCCGCTCCGCAGACGATCTTCGCGGTGAGCGCGGGCACGCTGTCGTCGCTGAGCGCGCCGCCGAGCGCGCAGGGCGCGTAGACGTCCAGGCCCTCCGTGCGGATCAGCGTGTCGGTGTCCGTGACCACGGTCACCTCGGGATGCTTGTCGAGGATTCGGCGCACGGACTCGGCCCGTACATCCGTGATCACGACCTCGGCGCCGTCGCGCAGCAGATGCTCGACCAGGTGGTGCCCGACCTTGCCCACGCCCGCGACGCCGACCTTGCGGCCGTTCAGCGTCGGGTCGCCCCACAGGTGCTGGGCCGAGGCCCGCATGCCCTGGAAGACGCCGTACGCGGTCAGGACGGACGAGTCGCCGGCGCCGCCGTTCTCGGGAGAGCGGCCGGTGGCCCACCGGGTCTCTTGCGCCACGACGTCCATGTCCGCCACGTACGTGCCGACATCGCAGGCCGTGACATAGCGCCCGCCCAGGGAGTCCACGCAGCGTCCGTAGGCGAGCAGCAGCGCTGTGCGCCGGTCACCCTGGATCTTGGCGGAGTCACCGATGATCACGGCCTTGCCGCCACCGTGGTCCAGCCCGGCCATGGCGTTCTTGTACGACATCCCCCGGGACAGGTTCAGCGCGTCGGCGACGGCCGCTTCCTCGGTGGCGTACGGGTAGAAACGGGTACCGCCCAGGGCGGGGCCCAGGGCAGTGGAGTGAATGGCGATGACGGCCCTCAGTCCAGAGGCGCGGTCCTGGCAGAGCACGACTTGCTCGTGCCCGCCCTGGTCCGATTGGAACAGGGTGTGCAGGACGCCGTCGGTCGGATCGGTCACGGTGGTGACTCCCAAATTCGAGGCGGCGGATGCGGGCACTCCTGTGGGTGGGGAACGCCCGGTTGGGCAAGAGAGTAAGTCCTAGCTTGGCGTAGATCCGACGCAGTGCCGAGGATCACCCCCTGGCGGAGTAAGCGCGTGGAAGGATTCGCGACATGCCCGCGCTGTCCTCCGTCCTCGTCCCGTACGCCGCCTACCTGCGGGTGTACGAACCGCTGGCGGCCTTTCCGGAGCCCGAAAGGGCTCACTGGGCCCGCTATGCGCGCCGTGGGGACACGCCCACGGCCCAGGAGGAACTGAGGCGGTCCCTGGCCGATCTGCTGCCGACCCCGCCGGTCCCTGTGCCGGTTCACGAGAGCGCCGACGCCTTTGTCACGGAGGCGGACGGGGTGCTGTGCGTCTGCCCGTGGCGGACCCGGCTGCGCGGCTGGCTGGCGCTGGAGGAGCTCACGGAGCAGCTTCCGCCGCCGCTGCTGGACGCGGTGCTGCCGCCGGTGGTGCGCGGGCAGGCAGCGGCGGACTACGAGCGGTGGCGCGAACGGAACCCGGACGCGCGCCCGTGGATCAAGACGGCGGTCTGGCAGGTGCCGGTGCGCTGGTTCGTGCTGTTCTCCGACGAGGAGCGCGCGTACGAGCCGGCGGGCGGTCCGGGCCCCGGGCCCGGTGTGGGGCCCGCGCTGCGCTACCGGACGCCGATGGTGGAGGCGCGCCGGCGGGTGGCCCGGGCGCTGAAGACGCTGCGGGAGACGATCGACGAGGGGCAGCTGACCGAGGGCCTGGTGGACGTGGGGCGGTGGCTGGAGGAGTTCCACCCGCGCTCGCTGGTCGAGCTGGACTACGGCGGTCTGGTGCACGCCATGAGCGGGAAGCAGCTGGCCGAGGACCGGTCGGCGGCGGATGTGGCCGAGGGGATCGCGGCGCTGCGGGCCGGGGACGGCGAGGGGGCGGGGGAGGCGTACGCGCGTCTGGCGGAGCGCTGGCGCACCGTGAGGGACCTTCAGTTCGCCAACTGAGCCCGCCGCTGTCGCGTTCGGCGGCTTTGACAACGTTGACGCGGCACTGCCGCGGCATTGACCCGGAGTCTACGGGCGTTGACGTGGTCTTGCCGTGGCCTTGACCTGCGGTGCGCCGGCTCGGGACGTACAGCCCGTTCCGGGCCTTTGCCCGCAAGCGTGACGGACGGCACTAACGGGGCTCTTGCGCTCATCACCCACCCTCGTGTCAAAATAGGACAAGGAGTCCGCAGTGGGCTCCTTCCGTCCAAGTAAGGGCGGAATGCTCGGCATTGCACTCTATGAGGGGTCTCATGGCTCCTGGTCACCATGTGACTGATCGTCACTGCGGTGTGACTGTCCGCTATGGCATGGTCCATCGGCGTTCCGCCGCTGATGAACACCTCAGAGGGCAATTCCGTCGGTTTGGCCGACGTGGCTGGACGGATGGTGTAGTTGTAGTGCCGAGGACAAGCCGTTCGTCCTATAACCGACTCGGCCCGCGTCCGCCATTTCGGGCAACGTGGGTCAAGGTGCAGAATTTAGAGGAAAGAACCGAGATGGTTCGGTTCTCCCGAGGAGGCCGCTCATGACCGCTCGCACCCCTGATGCCGAGCCGCTGCTGACCCCGGCTGAGGTCGCCACGATGTTCCGCGTGGACCCGAAGACGGTCACCCGTTGGGCCAAGGCTGGCAAGCTCACGTCCATCCGCACGCTCGGTGGACATCGTCGGTATCGCGAGGCAGAGGTCCGCGCGCTGCTTGCGGGTATTCCGCAGCAGCGCAGCGAGGCCTGACCCCCCATTGATTGGGCATTTCTGGGACCCCATCCCGGTAGGCCCCCCTATAGCGCCACATGACGGTTGTCTGCCCCAACGGACTTCGTCATTGACCGCGCTGGACTCCGCCGGGTCCAGCGCGGTCTTTTTTTGTGCCCGAAGGGGCAGTCAAGGGGGCGCGCCGACGCGCGGTGGTGCGATGTGGGCGCGAGGCGGATCCAGGTTGGAAGCGGTCCCTGTGGGGCGGCTGTGGCGGGCGGTGGGGGTGGTTGAGGGGAGTGGTTCTGGGGTGTCCGGGGTGGCGCTCAGGATCGAGTGCAATTGCACATATTAAATTGGTTGGGTGCAAGAAGGGGGTAAATTCCCCACTTCTGAAAACCCGTCTGGTGACACCCGTCACACCACAGAGCTCTTGCCAAAGATGCGGCTCCCACTGAAAAACCGGCGAGTGGGGGGCAGTTGTTCACTCGGTGGTCGGACCTTTGTCCACGTCCACGGAAGCTTCCATGGCGAGCCGCTGGAGGCGATGGCAGATGGGGCAGTGGCGGGTGAGGTGCCGGTAGCCCGAAGCGGCCTTCAGATGGGCGCGCAGAAGCGCCCTGGTCTCGTGCTGCCGAGCGGTGGTCGTAGCCATGTACGTCGCCTCCGGGTGCGTGCTGTTCCCTAATGACTGCGTACCGGTGGCAGATGACGCAGTCAAGAGCCCGCGGCTACGACGAAGGCCCGCGTCCCCTGAGGGGCGCGGGCCTTCGGTTACTGCCTATTGCGGTCCTGACGGGATTTGAACCCGCGGCCTCCACCTTGA
The DNA here is from genome assembly GCF_044548015.1 of Streptomyces sp. NPDC052236. Classification (NCBI taxonomy): domain Bacteria; kingdom Bacillati; phylum Actinomycetota; class Actinomycetes; order Kitasatosporales; family Streptomycetaceae; genus Streptomyces; species Streptomyces sp. NPDC052236. The sequence goes on from NZ_JBIUBL010000001.1 coordinate 787,957, forward strand.
CAGGGTGGCGAGCACTCCAAGCTGCTCCACAGGACCAGAACTCGCGGCCTCACTTCCGTGCGCCGCGAAGCCAGACTCTACAGCAGGTCAGACGGTCAGGTCGAACTCAATCCCGCGAGGGCCGCATTACGGCGCCGCCGCGTCGATCGCCTTCACGATGCGCTTGTCCGAGACCGGCTGCGCCGTGCCCAGCGCGTGCGCGAAATAGCTCACCCGCAGCTCCTCGATCATCCAGCGGATGTCCAGGACCTCCTGCGGGACCGGACGGCCCTGCGGCAGCTGTTCCAGCAGCCAGGCGTACTCGTCCTGCATCTCGTGGACCTTCTCCATGCGCGTCGTGTCGCGCTGGACGTTCGTCGGCATCTGCTGGAGGCGGCGGTCCACCGCGACCAGATACCGCATCAGGTCCGGCAGCCGTCGCAGCCCCGTCCGGGTGACGAAGCCCGCCGGCATCAGGGCCGCCAACTGCCTCTGTACGTCCTGGACGTTCGCCACCAGGGTCAGGCTGTTCGTGGCCTTCAGGCGCCGCTCACAGGACTGCCAGGCGGCCAGGATCTGCTCGACCTGGCCCACCGTCCGTACGGTCGCGTCGACGAGGTCCGCGCGCACCTTGTCGTACAGCTTCCGGAACGATTCCTCGTCCCACACCGGACCGCCGTGATCGGCGATCAGCTTGTCCGCCGCGGCCATGGCGCAGTCCTCGAACAGCGCCTGGATCGACCCGTGAGGGTTACGGGACAGGGCGAGCTTCTGCTGGTTGGTGAGCTTGTCCGAGGCGAACTTGGCCGGGTTCACCGGGATGTTGAGCAGGATGAGCTTGCGCGTGCCCCGCCACATGGCCTGCTGCTGTTCGGCCTCGGTGTCGAAGAGTCGTACGGCGACGGTCTCACCCGCGTCGACAAGCGCCGGGTAGGCCCGGACCGGCTGGCCCGCCCTGCGGGTCTCGAAGACGCGCGTCAGCGCGCCGATCGTCCAGTCCGTCAGGCCCGTGCGCTCGATGCCCTCGCCGCCCGTGGGGCCGGAGGTGGCCGCCGCGGCGGCCTGGGAGAGCGCCTGGCGCGCCTTCGGCTTCAGCTGGAGCTTCAGCGCCTCCAGGTCCTTGTCCTCGGCGAGATTCCTGCGGCGCTCGTCGCTGATCCGGAACGTGATCTTCAGATGGTCCGGGATCCGGCTCAGGTCGAAGTCGTCCGCCGTGACCGGGACGCCGACCATGCGCTTCAGCTCGCGCGCCAGCGTGACAGGCAGCGGCTCCTGGAGCGGAACGGCGCGCTCCAGGAAGGCCTTGGCGTAATTCGGCGCGGGCACGTAGTGACGGCGGATCGGCTTGGGGAGGGAGCGGATCAGCTCGATCACCACCTCCTCGCGCAGGCCCGGGATCTGCCAGTCGAACCCCTCGGAGGTGACCTGGTTCAGCACCTGAAGGGGGATGTGGACGGTCACCCCGTCCGCGTCCGCGCCCGGCTCGAACTGGTACGTCACGCGGAACTTCAGCGGGCCCTGACGCCACGAGTCCGGATAGTCGTCCTTGGTGATCGACCCGGCCTTCTCGTTGATGAGCATCTCGCGCTCGAAATCGAGCAGGTCGGGCTCTTCCCGGTGCTTGTTCTTCCACCAGGAGTCGAAGTGCGCGCCCGACACGACGTCGGCGGGGACCCGCTGGTCGTAGAAGTCGAAGAGCGTCTCGTCGTCCACGAGGATGTCGCGGCGGCGGGCCCGGTGCTCCAGGTCCTCGACCTCGGTCAGCAGCCTGCGGTTGTCGGCGAAGAACTTGTGGTGCGTACGCCAGTCACCCTCGACCAGCGCGTTGCGGATGAAGAGGTCCCGGGAGGTCTCCGCGTCGATCCGCCCGTAGTTCACCTTGCGCTGGGCGACGATCGGCACCCCGTACAGCGTGACGCGCTCGTACGCCATCACCGCCGCCGCGTCCTTCTCCCAGTGCGGCTCGCTGTACGTCCGTTTGAGCAGGTGCGGTGCGAGCGGCTCGATCCACTCCGGCTCGACCTTGGCGTTGACGCGTGCCCACAGCCTGGACGTCTCGACGAGCTCCGCCGACATGATGAAGCGCGGGGGCTTCTTGAAGAGCGCGGAGCCGGGGAAGATGGCGAACTTGGCGTTGCGCGCGCCCAGATATTCGTTCTTGTCGGTGTCCTTGAGGCCGATGTGCGAGAGCAGGCCCGCCAGCAGGGAGGTGTGCACGGCCTGTTCGGGAGGGCCGCTCTCGGCGCCGGCGGCGGGCTCCTCCAGATGCATGCCCATCTGCTTGGCGACCGTACGCAGCTGCGCGTAGATGTCCTGCCATTCGCGGATGCGCAGGAAGTTCAGATACTCCTGCTTGCACATCCGGCGGAAGCTGGAGGAGCCGCGCTCCTTCTGCTGCTCGCGGATGTACCGCCAGAGGTTGAGGAAGGCGAGAAAGTCGGAGGTTTCGTCCTTGAAGCGCGCGTGTTGCTGGTCGGCCTGCGTCTGCTTCTCGGCGGGCCGCTCGCGCGGATCCTGGATGGAGAGCGCGGCGGCGATCACCATGACCTCGCGTACGCAGCCGTTCTTGTCGGCCTCGATGACCATACGGGCCAGCCGCGGGTCGACGGGCAGCTGCGACAGCTTGCGGCCGAGCGGCGTCAGCTTCTTCTTCGGATCCTTCTCGGCCGGGTCGAACGCACCCAGTTCCTGGAGGAGCTGCACGCCGTCGCGGATATTGCGGTGGTCCGGCGGGTCGATGAAGGGGAACTTCTCGATGTCGCCGAGGCCGGCGGCGGTCATCTGCAGGATGACGGAGGCCAGGTTCGTACGGAGGATCTCGGGGTCCGTGAACTCGGGACGCGAGAGGAAGTCGTCCTCGGAGAAGAGACGGATACAGATGCCGTCGGAGGTACGGCCGCAGCGGCCCTTGCGCTGATTGGCGCTCGCCTGCGAGATCGCCTCGATGGGGAGGCGCTGGACCTTGGTGCGGTGGCTGTAGCGGGAGATACGGGCGGTGCCGGGGTCGATCACGTACTTGATGCCGGGGACGGTCAGCGAGGTCTCGGCGACATTGGTCGCGAGGATGATCCGGCGGCCGGTGTGCTGCTGGAAGACACGGTGCTGCTCGGCGTGCGACAGGCGTGCGTACAGGGGGAGCACTTCGGTGAATCTGTACGCCCTCTTGTTGAGGGCGTCGGCGGTGTCGCGGATCTCGCGCTCGCCGGAGAGGAAGACGAGGATGTCGCCCTTGCCCTCGCTCTGGAGCTCTTCGACAGCGTCGCAGATCGCGGTGATCTGGTCGCGGTCGGAGTCGTCCGCAGCGTCTTCGCCGTCTTCCAGGAGCGGGCGGTAGCGGACCTCGACGGGGTACGTACGACCGCTGACCTCGATGATCGGGGCGTCGCCGAAGTGGCGGGAGAAGCGCTCCGGGTCGATGGTCGCGGAGGTGATGACCACCTTGAGGTCGGGGCGTCTGGGCAGCAGCCGGGCGAGGTAGCCAAGCAGGAAGTCGATATTGAGGGAGCGCTCGTGCGCCTCGTCGATGATGATCGTGTCGTACGCGCGCAGCTCGGCGTCGGTCTGGATCTCGGCGAGGAGGATGCCGTCGGTCATCAGCTTGACCAGGGTGTCGCCGCCGACCTGATCGGTGAAGCGGACCTTCCAGCCGACTGCCTCGCCGAGGGGCGTACTGAGCTCTTCGGCGACGCGCTCGGCGACGGTGCGGGCGGCGATCCGGCGGGGCTGCGTATGGCCGATCATGCCGCGTACGCCACGGCCGAGCTCCAGACAGATCTTGGGGATCTGGGTCGTCTTGCCCGACCCGGTCTCGCCCGCGACGATCACGACCTGGTGGTCGCGTATCGCCTCCGCGATGTCGTCCTTCTTCTGGCTGACCGGCAGCTGCTCGGGGTACGTGATCACGGGCACGCGGCCGGCGCGGCGGGCGATGCGGGCGGCGGACTGCTCGGCCTCGGTGGCGATGGCGTCGAGCACAGCTTGCCGCGCCTCGGGCTTACGGATGCGGCGGGCGCCTTCGAGGCGGCGGCCGAGGCGGTGGGCGTCGCGGAGGGAGGCTGCGGCGAGCAGGGTCTGGAGATCAGCGAGGGAAGTAGACATACGGCTTCCAGGATCGCACCCCTGGGAAAGGGGTGGCGAACGGATTTGGGCCGGGTGGCGCGTTGCGGGGTGGGGTGTGGGGTGCGGTGCGGGTCGCGGTGGGTGCGGGTGGCGCCTGCGGCGGGCCTTTCCCCACCCCGCCCTTTCCCGTAACTGGGGGCTCCGCCCCCAGACCCTCCCCCTACGCCTAGCGGCGTGGGAGGTACCCCCAAGTCCTCAATCGCCGGACGGGCTTGAGTTGCCGGGCCATCGGCAAACCCAGCCCGTCCGGCGATTGAGGCGCGGTACGGAGAAAGCCCCGGTCCGGAGACTGGGGCTTTCGGGTGACGCGGTGGTGGCTGGGGCCGGGGTCGAACCGGCGACCTATCGCTTTTCAGGCGATCGCTCGTACCAACTGAGCTACCCAGCCACGCGGCTCTCGCGAGCCGCAGCGGTCCTGACGGGATTTGAACCCGCGGCCTCCACCTTGACAGGGTGGCGAGCACTCCAAGCTGCTCCACAGGACCAAGCATTGTGCGAGCTCAAGTCTCGCACACGGTGTCGCATGCCTCCAACGGGATTCCGACCGCTCCCACACTGTGCGAGAAGTCCAGATCCGTCGAGAACCGACGCTCCGTGCGACCTGTCAGGCCGCAGCGCCCGTCGTCCCCGGTCTGGTGATTCTAGGTGACCGAATGAACACGCGCTGTCGAGCTGATGTCGCTGAATCAGCGTATCAGACCCCGGGTCGTGGTCTGTACGCGTGACCCGCCGCCCCTCCGCCCGCGCCCGACTCCCCTCGCCGTTGAAGCGTTTCCAGTCGCCTCCACAGATCGTCAGCCCCTGCGGCGCAGCGCCTAGCAGGGCAATGTGTCGTAGCTGTGTCAGATCTATTGACTGGTTCCTGGAAACGTTTTAACTTCCTCGCACTTCGATCAACCGATGAGGGGGGAGCTGTGACCATCCCGCTGCGGGAACGCAAGCGTTCAGGGGCGGTGAGTCCGGTCGATGGCCCGCCGCCGCCGAGTAAGCAGCCGCGGAAACGCTTCCAGGGCGGAACGCTCGCCCTCCTCATGCTGCCGGGCCTCGCCTACTTCCTGCTCTTCCACTACGGCGCGCTCGTCGGCAATGTCATCGCCTTCAAGGACTACGTCCCCTTCGACGGCCTGTGGGGCAGTCAGTGGACGGGCATCGCGAACTTTGAGCGGATGTTCCTGGACCAGGCGTTCTGGGACGCCGTCCTCAACACCTTCTGGATCGCCGTCCTCCAGATCGTCTTCTACTTCCCCGTGCCGCTCGCTCTCGCCCTGCTCCTGCACACCCTCACCTGGAGCACCGTCCGCCGCTTCGTGCAGTCGGTCGTCTATCTGCCGCACTTCATCTCATGGGTGATCGTCGTCGCGCTTTTCCAGCAGGTGCTGGGCGACACCGGTCTGGTCAACGGGGCCCTCGGCGACGCCGGGCTGTCCACCGTGGACGTCATCGGCAACCCGGACGCCTTCAAGCCGCTCGTCGTCGCGCAGGTGATCTGGAAGGACGCCGGCTGGGGCACGATCATCTTTCTCGCCGCGCTCGCCCAAGTGGATGAGCAGCAGTACGAGGCCGCCGCGATCGACGGCGCGGGCCCCTGGCGGCGCTTCTGGCATGTGACGCTGCCCGCCATCCGGCCCGTCGTCATCCTGCTGCTGATCATGCGGATCGGCGACATCCTCTCCGTCGGCTTCGAGCAGATGCTGCTGCAGCGCGACGCGGTCGGCCCCGAGGCCGCCGAGATCATCGACACCTTCGTCTACTACCAGGGCATCGTCGGCGGCGATTACGGGTTCGCCGCAGCGGCGGGCCTGTTCAAGGGCCTGGTCGGCGCGCTCCTCGTCTACGCGGCCAACAAGGTCGCCCATCGTCTCGGCGAACAGGGGGTTTACCGGTGAGCGCCGTACGCCCCGCCTGGATGGAGAGGCCCAGGCCCATCACCCAGGCCGCCAAGGCCCTCGCACTCGTCGCCGTGGTCCTGCTGGTCTGCGTGCCCTTCCTTGTCATCGTTTCGACTTCCCTGGCCTCCACCGAGGAGGTTGTCGCCAATGGCGGCTGGGTGCTGTGGCCGCAGAACCCGACCCTCAAGGCGTACCGGGACATCGCCGAGGGCGGCATCGTCACCCACGCCCTCGGCGTCAGCGCCGGCGTGACCGTCGTCGGCACGCTGCTCAGCCTCTTCTGTACGGTCACGCTCGCCTACGCGCTGTCCCGGCCCGGGACCTTCGGATCGAAGCCCGTGCTGCTGCTCGTGCTCTTCACGTTTCTCTTCCCGCCCGGCATGATCCCCAGCTTTCTGCTGGTCCAGAGTCTCGGGCTGATCGACTCGTACGCCTCGCTGGTCTTTCCCGTACTGATCAACGTCTTCAACCTGGTGGTCCTGCGCGGCTTTTTCCAGTCCGTTCCGGAAGAGCTGTACGAGGCCGCGAAGCTCGACGGAGCCGGGGACTGGCGCGTGCTGTGGTCGGTTGTCCTGCCGCTGTCCAAGGCGGCGCTCGCCGTCGTCGGACTCTTCTACGCGGTGGCGTACTGGAACTCCTGGTTCTACGCCTCGCTCTACCTGGAGAGCGATCACTGGCCGCTGCAACAGGTGCTGCGCACCTACGTGGTCGCCGGATCGGGTCTCACCGACATCACCACGGGCGAGGCCACGGTCACCGCCCCGCAGACCGTGCAGATGGCGGTCCTGGTGATCGCCACCGTGCCGATCCTGCTCGTCTATCCCTTCCTCCAGAAGTACTTCACCAAGGGCGTGCTCACCGGCGCCATCAAAAGCTAGTCCAGAGCTGGTCAAGAGCTAGTCGTCAGAGGAGTGATCCGAATGTCCGGTTCCTCAATGCCGAGGCGCACCCTGCTGCGATCCATCGCGGTCGGCGGCGCCGCGGTCGCCGCACCGTCCGTACTGACGGCCTGTTCGTCCGGGTCGGGCGGCGACAGCGGCGTCTCCAACGCGGGCAAGAAGCTGGCTGCCTGGCCCGCGTACATCCCCTTCTCGTCCGGCCCGAAGCCGGACCTCGCGCCCACCACGGACGGTGTGCAGGCCGGTTACACGGCCTACCCGTCCAAGCTGGTGCGGTCGGTAGCCACCCCGCCGGGCGACGCATCGACGATCAAGGTGATGTCGGTGTCCTTCGGTACGCCGCCCAAGCCCGCCTCGGCGAACAAGTTCTGGCAGGCGGTGGAGAAGGCACTCGGCGTGAAGATCGACTACACGATCATCTCGCAGGACGACTACCAGAAGAAGATGGCCACGGTGATGACCGGCGACGCCGGCACCCTCCCCGACATCCTCAATGTCTTCGGCGGTGTCACCCTGCCGCGCGAGGCGCAGTTCGTGCAGCGCCGCGCCCAGGACCTCACCCCGTATCTCTCGGGCGACGCGATCAAGGCGTACCCCAACCTCGCGAACATCCCCACCCACGCCTGGCGCGACATGGGCCGCATCGGCGGCCTCATCTACGGCATCCCACTGGAGCGCCCGCTGCCCGGCTCCACTCTCTGGCTCAACCAGCGCTACTTCGAGACCGCCGGTATGAAGGCGGGCTGGACGTCCGACGACTTCGCCGCCGTCGCCAAGGACGGGACGGGCGGACGGAAGTACGCCCTCGGGGCCGCCGTCGGCTCCCTCTTCGGCAACGCGGTGCACTCGGCGGCGCACGGCGCCCCGCTGGAGTGGGCCGTCGACAAGGACGGCACGTTCACGCACGCCGGGGCCGACGAGCGGTACAAGGAGGCGCTGGCCTTCCAGCTGCGGCTGCGCAAGGCGGGGTCGTACCACCCCGACGCCACCTCCATCTCGCAGGCGGACCTCACGGCGCTCTTCCTCAACGGAAGCGTCGGCTCCATGCAGGACGGCTGGCAGGCCTATCTGCCCAAGTATCTGGATTCGCAGGGTAAGTTCACGCCCGCGGCCTCCCTGCCGTACAGCGTGGGCGGAACCCCGGGAGGGATCGTGGCGGCCCGCCGCTCCTTCGGCTACACGGTGCTGAAGAAGGCGTCGAAGGAACGGATCGAGCTGCTGCTGCGCATCCTCAACTACCTCGCCGCGCCGTTCGGCAGCGAGGAGTGGGAGCTGCTCCACTACGGCGTCGAGGGCACCCACTTCACCCGCGGCCAGGACGGCTCTCCCATCGCCAACGACCTCGGCAAGATCGAGAACAACGTCAACCTGCCGGTGAAGTTCCTCGCCGACGCTCCCCAGGTGCTGTACGTGCCGGGCATGCCCGATGCCGTACGAGCCCTGCACGCCTGGCAGCAGAAGACAGTGCCGGTCGCCATCCGCAACGCGTCGTACGGGCTCCAGTCCGAGACGAAGGGCAGCCAGGGCACCACCCTGAAGGCATTCCTCGACGACACGGTCACCTCCGTCGTCGCCGGGCGCGTCTCGCTGTCGGAGTGGGACGCGGCGGTCAAGACCTGGCGTGGCCGGGGCGGCGACAAAATGGCGGATGAACTCGCGAAGGACTACGCCGCCAACCGCTAGTCACGGCTGTACGCAGGCTGTACGAGCGCTGTACGAGGAGAGAGCGGACGGGATGGGGAAGATCACGGAGCCGGGACAGGACGGACCCGTAGCACCGGCACGGCGGGTGACCATCCGGGAGGTCGCCGACCGCGCCGGGGTGTCCATGGCCACGGTCTCGCGCGTCCTGAGCGGCAACTACGCCACCCCGGCGGCCACCAGGACCAGGGTGCTGCGGGCGGCGCGCGACCTCGACTATGTCGCCAACGCGCACGCCCGCGCCCTGGTCGGGGCCGGACGCAAGATGGTCGCCGTGGTCGTACGGCAGGTCACCAGCCCCTTCTACGCCCAGGTCGCCGAAGGCGTGGAGGCCGAGTCGGCCGTCCACGGCTGGCTCTGTCTGGTGGCCGCCACCGGCGGTGATCCCAAGCGGGAGCTGGAGGTCGTACAGCTCATGCGGGAAGAGGGCGCGCGGCTGGTGATCCTGGTCGGCGGCGTCATCCAGGACGACGCGTACCGGGAGCGCGTGACGCACTACGCGCAGGCGCTGAACGCGGCGGGCTCGCGGCTGGTGCTCTGCGGGCGCCCCGCCCCCGCCCCGGACATCCCGGCCCTGATCGTGGAGTTCGACAACGAGGCCGGAGCGCGCGCGGTCACCGGACATCTCCTGTCGGCGGGGCACCGCAGGATCGTGTTCGTCGGGGGGCTGCCCGGCAACACCGCTCTGGACGCCCGTGTCGCGGGCTACCGCGCCGCGCTCGCCGACCACGGGCTGCCGCCCGAGGCCGCCCGGGTCGTCGACTGCGGGCTCGGCAGGGCGGCCGGCCTGCGGGCGACGTCCGCCCTGCTCAAAGAGGTCAAAGAGGGAGGAGAGGAATTCACGGCCGTCGTCGCCGGGGACGACATGGTCGCCGCCGGAGTGCTGCGGGCCGTGGCCGACGCCGGGCTGCGCGTACCGCAGGACATCTCCGTCGTCGGCTACAACGACATCCCGCTCGCCGAAGACCTCAGCCCGCCCCTCACCACCGTCCGTACCCCCGCCGAGGAGCTCGGGCGCGCCGCGATCAGGCTCGCCCTGCGCGACCCCGAGCAGGCAGCGGGCACACACCACCTGCTCGGCACCCACATCGTCGTACGCGGCAGTGTTCAGCCGCCCCGTCCGGGGCCCGCCTCATCAGACGCCTCATCAGACGGCTCATCAGACGGAGGATCCGCCACCGTATGACCGCCCCCCACCCGACCCTCAGCCCACTGCGCAATCTTCCCGGTCTCCCCGGCCAGGACCTGCTCCGTTCCCCCGTCACCGGCTGGACCCGGGCGCACTGGGAGGCGGTCGCCGACCAGCTGCTGGACGCCCTCGTGCCGTACGCGTCCCCGGGCTTCGCCCAGTACCGGCTGCCCGGCCCGGCCAGCCACTCGGGCCCGCTCTCGGACGGCCTGGAGGGTTTCGCGCGCTCGTTCCTCCTCGCCGCCTTCCGGATCGCGGGCGCGAACGGGCAGGTGGACCCGTCGCTGATCGAGCGGTACGCGGCGGGGCTCGCGGCCGGCACCGATCCGCGCGGCGGCGAGGCGTGGCCCCCCATCACCGACCGGGCCCAGCCGATGGTCGAGGCCGCGTCCATCGCCATCGCGCTGCACGAGACCCGCCCCTGGCTGTGGGACCGGCTGGACGCGGGGGTGCGCGAGCGCGTCGCCGACTGGTTGGGCGGCTTCGTCGGCAAACGGCCGAACGACTCCAACTGGCTGCTGTTCCAGGTCGTGACCGAGGAGTTCCTCGCCTCCGTCGGGGCCCCGCACCGCCGCGCCGAGATCGACGGCGGACTCGACCGAATCGAGGACTGGTACCGCGGCGGCGGCTGGTACAGCGACGGCGAGGGCCGCAAGTTCGACTACTACAACGGCTGGGCGATGCATCTGTACCCGCTGCTGTGGGCGCGGATCGCGGGACCGCGGGCCGCTCCGGCACGGGTCGCCTCCTACCGGGCCAGGCTGCGCGAATTCCTCGCCTCCTACCAGTACTTCTTCGGCTCGGACGGCGCGCCCGTGCACCAGGGCCGCTCGCTGACGTACCGCTTCGCGACAGCCGCCCCGCTGTGGGCGGGCGCGCTGGCGGACGCGACCCCGCTGCCGCCAGGACGCACCCGCCGCCTCGCCTCCGGCGCGCTGCGCCACTTCGCGGAGCGCGGCGCGCCGGACGGGCGAGGACTGCTGAGGCTCGGCTGGTACGGGGCGTACGGGCCGGTCACCCAGCGATACTCGGGGCCCGCGTCCCCCTACTGGGCGAGCAAGGGGTTCCTCGGCCTGCTGCTGCCCGCGGACCATCCGGCGTGGACGGCGGTGGAGGAGCCGGGCCCGGTGGACAGCGCGGACGCGTATCTGGCGCTGCCCGAGCCGGGCTGGCTGCTGCACTCCACGGCCGGGGACGGGATCGTACGACTGGTGAACCACGGCAGCGACCGGCTGCCGCCGCCGCCCGCGACCGCCGAGGACAACCCGCACTACGCGAAATTCGGGTACGCCACCGCTGCCGCGCCCGACACCGGCGAGGTGGCGTGGGCGACGGGCATCGACAACCACATCGCTCTGGTGGGCGTCGACGGGAGTTCCTCGCGGCGCGGGCGGATTCACCCGTTGGGGGTCGGCGGGCGGCGCGCCGCGTCCTGGCACGCCCCGGCCGACGGGGTCCGGATCGAGACGACGAGCGTGGTGCACGGTCCGTGGGAGGTGCGGGTGCATCGTGTGTCGGTCGACACGGCCGCCGATGCGTCGGCCGTACGGGAGGGCGGCTGGGCCCTGGCGGACAGCGAGCCCCCGGTCACGGCATCCGGCCCCGGCTGGGCGCTGGCCCGCCGCGCGGACGGCCTGACCAGCGCGATTGTCGCCCTCCACGGCTGGGGCGACGCGGCGAGCGCGGTGGCGCGGTCGCGGGACGCGAATGCCTACGGGCCGCACTCGGCGACTCCGTATCTGACCCTGCCCAGGGGCGCGGGGTCCACCGGCCTGTTCGTCACGCTGGTCGTGCTGACGGGCGACGTGGACCGGTTCGGCTCACCGGAATCACTGCCGGCCGCCGCGTGGGCGGACGTCGCGGTGGATGTGACGGGGGACGGCGCGGTCGTCGTCCGCTTCGCCGACGGTGTGCGGGAGGAATTGGCACTCCGTACGCACTGACGGAAGAAGCCCCCTCGATGAGAGGGGGCTTCTTCCGTATAAAACAAAACGCTGACCGTGCCCCCAACGGGATTCGAACCCGTGCTACCGCCTTGAAAGGGCGGCGTCCTGGGCCACTAGACGATGAGGGCCAATTCGCCGGTAACGGCTGCTTCCTAGCGCGCCCGCGCGTGAGGACGTCAGAAGCATGTGACTCCGCTTTCCCCCGGAGGGTTCCGCTTTTCCTTGGCCCCTTGTGGGGTTGGGGACGGCCAAGCCCTGACCGTTGCCCTTAGGCATCACGAGACTGTACTACGGCATTTGGGCCTCGGCCAAACCGAATAGAGGCGAGGCCCCTCAGGGCGGGCTCTCCTCCGGCAGTCGGCGGCTGACCTCGGCTGTCGTCAGGCCCAGACCACCCAGTGTGATCTCGTCCCACGCCTGGAGCGTTCGGGTCGTACGGTCCAGATAGAGGATCGACGCCAGCACCTTCTCCGGCTTCTCGTTCTGCAGCGCCCGCAGCCCCCCGCCGCCCGTCGAGCCTTCGATCTTGAGGCGCGTGCCGTGCTTGAGTACCTCCGTTTCGCGGTGGTGGACATGGCCCGCCAGGACGAGCGGAACCTCGCCGTCCGTCTCGCGCGCGGCCACCGGGTTGTGGGCCACCGCGACGTCGACCGGCGTCCCGGCCCGCTCCTGGTCGCGCAGCGCGGAGGCGAGGCGGATGCCCGTCAGCCGTTCGGCCGGGTCACCCTGGGCGACGACCGAGCGGTCCGGCGTGAACTGGGGGTCGCCGCTGCCCGCGATGCGCAGGCCCGCGACGGTGACCGCCCTGCCGTTGTCGAGTACGTGCACATTCTTCAGGCGCGACAGATACGACTGGGTGACGGCGGAGTCGTGGTTGCCGCGGACCCAGACGTACGGCGCGCCCAGGTCGGGGATCGGGTCCAGGAACCCGTTCTCGGCGGCCGTGCCGTGGTCCATGGTGTCGCCCGAGTCGATGATCACGTCGATCTCGTACTGCTCGACCAGCGAGGCGATGATGTGCCACGCGGCCGGGTTGAGATGGATGTCGGAGACGTGCAGGACGCGCATCGTGGCGGGGTCCGGCTGGTACGTGGGCAGGGTCGAGGTCGCGTCGTACAGCTTGGTGACATTGGTGACCAGGCGCGCCAGTTCCTTCTGATAGACATCGAATTCGCTGACGATGGAGCGGGCGTTGCCGACGACGGAGGGGGCGCTCGACAGCAGGCCGGAGAATTTCGGCTCCAGGACGGACTTCGGGTTCCAGGTGGCGTACGCGGAGACGCCGGACGCGGCCAGCAGCGCGAGCGCGAGGCCGCCCGCGGCGAGGGCGCGGCGCGGGCGGCGGTAGACGGCGAGGCCCAGCGCGGTCGCGCCCGAGACAACGGCGACGACAGAGCGTACGGCCAGTTCGGTGGTGCCGCCCTTGACATCGGCGGCGACCTCGTCCTGGAGGCCGGAGAGGCGCTCGGGGTGTTCGACCAGGGCCTGGGAGCGGACCGGGTCGAGTTGGTCGACGGCGACGTCGAGGCGGATGGGAGCGACGTGGGAGTCGAGTTCCAGGGCGCCGAGCGGGGATACGTTGATCTTGGTGCCGCCGGAGAGGGACGGGCGCAGGGTCATGGTGGTGTCCATCGGGCCCACCGGCGTACGGACGCTGCCGACGATCAGCAGGCCGAGCCAGGCGCCGAGCAGGACCACGGTCGTCAGGCCGAGGGCGCGTGCCCATGGGTGCGGGGTGGGGACCAGGGCGCTGGTGGGGGCGGGGTGGCGCGAGCGGTAGTGGTGCCGGAGCCGGGCGAGCGCGGCTCGGATCCGTACCGGTGCGGGGCGGGCCATTGGTCCCGTATGCCCGGGACGGCAGGCAGCCATGCCGGGGCGTGGCGGGGCGTGACCGGGCGTGGCGGAGCGCCGGGGGTCGCACAGTGGGGCGTGGGGCGGGGCGACGTACGTGACAATGGCCGAGTGCTGGAGATGACGCGCGAGGAGTTCGAGGAACTGGTCGCCGAGGCGCTGGACAGGATCCCGCCGGAGCTGACGCGGCTGATGGACAACGTCGCGGTGTTCGTGGAGGACGAACCGGCCGCCGACGAGCCTGAGCTGCTCGGAATCTATGAGGGGACCCCGCTGACCGAGCGCGGGGAGTGGTACGCGGGTGTGCTGCCGGACCGGATCACCATCTACCGGGGGCCGACCCTGCGGATGTGCGAGAACCGCGAGGACGTGGTCGGGGAAACCGAGATCACTGTGGTGCACGAGATCGCTCACCACTTCGGGATCGATGACGAGCGGCTGCACGCGCTGGGGTACGGGTGAGTCCCCCGGAGCGGCCTGGCACGCCCGAGGCGATCGACCCGGACGTCGACCTCCATGTGCCGGCGCAGCGCGCGGAGACCGCGGGGAGCCGGAAGTGGCCGGTACTGGCGGCGATCTCGGCGGGCGGCGCGGCGGGGGCCACGGCCAGGTACGCGGCCTCAGTGCGGTGGCCCGCGGCCGAGGGCGCGTTCCCGTGGGCGGTCTTCTGGGTCAATGTGCTCGGCTGCGCCCTGATCGGCGTGCTGATGGTGCTGGTCAGCGAGCATGGCCGGGAGGCGCGTCGGCGGGTGCACCCGCTGGCGCGGCCGTTCCTGGGGGTCGGGTTGCTCGGCGGGTTCACCACTTTCTCGACGTACGCCCTGGACTTCTCCGTGCTGCTGACGCGCGAGGAGGTGGGCACCGCCCTGGCGTACGCGGCGGGGACGGTGGCCGGGGCGCTCGGCGCGGTGTGGCTGGCGGCCTCGGTGACCAGGGCGGTCGTGACCAGAGCGGCAGCGAGGTGAACTGGCTGCTGGTCGCGGTGGGCGCGGCGGTCGGCGCGCCGCTGCGGTATCTGACGGACCGGGCGGTGCAGGTGCGGCACGACTCGGTGTTCCCCTGGGGAACGTTCGTGGTGAACGCGGCCGGGAGCCTGGTGCTGGGGCTGCTCGCCGGGGCGGCGGTGTCCTCGGGGACGTACGCGCTGCTGGGGACGGGGCTGTGCGGCGCGCTGACGACGTACTCGACGTTCTCGTACGAGACGCTGCGGCTGGCGGAGCGGGGCTGGAGGTTCCTGGCGGCGGCGAATGTGGCGGCGTCGGTGCTGGTCGGGCTCGGAGCGGTGTTCCTGGGTGTGGATGTGGCGCGCGGGCTGGTGGCGTAAGGGCGTGTCCCCGTACGGGCGTGTCCCTTGTGGGCGTGTCCCCTGTGGGCGTGTCCCCTGTGGGGCGTAGGGAGTTGGGCAGGGGGACCCGGTCCCACACTCTCGTCCCACTCCTGTCCCGGAGGTGCGCCTGTGCGCCAGTTTTCCGTCCCCTCGTCAGTCCCTGGCCGCTTGGTTCTCTCGATTGCCGCATCGATAGCGGTCGCGGCGTCGGCGGGCTGTATGAGCGTGAACGACGACGAGGGCGGGAAGCCGAGGCCCAGTCCGTCGGTGAGCCGGCGGGGGACGGTGGCCGAGCCGGACGGCGGGCACGCGGCGCCGGGCACTCAGCAGGGCCGCGGCGGGCCTGCCGTACCGGACGAGAGCTCCACGGAGGCGGAGGGAGACGAGGCGGAGGCCTCACCCGGCGCGAGCGACTCCGCGTCCCCCACGGCGGCCCGGCCGTCGGGCGGCGAGCAGCGGCCGGAGCAGCCGGAGCGGCCGGAGGAGCCCGCGCCGACGGAGGGCGGGGCATCCCCCTCCGTACGGCCTTCGGCTCCGCCGCCGTCGCCGTCCGGGCAGCCGCCGGTGAGTCCAACGCCACAGCCGAGCGGGCCGTCGCAGCCGCCGACGGCGTCGTCCGCGCCGGAGGTGCGCGAGAAGGCGCTGCGGCGGCCGGACAGGCGGCCGATTGAGCCGGAGCCGAAGGCATCACCGCAGGTGGGGCCCGTGTAACCGGGGTCACAGCAGGCGCAGATTGCCATCGGCGGGGGAGGGTGCGTATGGTAGGAGATCGTTTGATCCATTGCCCGGCGCCGACACAGAAGCGCGCCGTGTGGCGCGTACTCTCCCCAGCCGTGGCTGACCGCATCGAGGCGGTCGAATTGCGAAATCACGGAGTTTGGGCGCGTGCCGAGACTCCGGAAGGTTTCGCATTTCGCATGTCAATTTCCAGTACTGATCACACCGTCATGCCCGAGAACAACGACGACGCTGCGGAGGCCGTAGTGGCCGCCGAGGCCGTTGAGGTCACCGAGGCCATTGAGGTCACCGAGATCGTTGAGGTCACCGAGGTCGTCGACGTCGTCGAGGTCGTCTCGGAGACGGTCGCCGAGACGGTTACCGAGACCGTTTCGGAGCAGGTTTCGGAGCCGGCTGAGGCTCCCGCGGAGCCGCAGGGACCCACGTTCAGCGACCTGGGCCTGCCCGAGGGCATCGTCCGCAAGCTCGCGCAGAACGGCGTCATCTCCCCCTTCCCGATCCAGGCCGCGACCATCCCGGACGCCCTGGCCGGCAAGGACATCCTGGGCCGCGGCCGTACCGGCTCCGGCAAGACGCTCTCCTTCGGTCTGCCCCTGCTGGCCACGCTCAGCGGTGAACACACCGAGAAGAAGAAGCCCCGCGGCATCATCCTCACCCCGACCCGTGAGCTCGCGATGCAGGTCGCGGACGCGCTCCAGCCGTACGGCGATGTGCTCGGCCTGAAGATGAAGGTCGTCTGCGGCGGTACGTCCATGAGCAACCAGATCTACGCGCTCGAGCGCGGCGTCGACGTCCTCGTCGCCACCCCGGGCCGACTGCGCGACCTCCTCAACCGCGGCGCGTGCTCGCTGGAGAAGGTCCAGGTCGCCGTCCTCGACGAGGCCGACCAGATGTCCGACCTGGGCTTCCTGCCCGAGGTCACCGAACTGTTCGACCAGATCCCGGCCGGCGGCCAGCGGATGCTCTTCTCCGCCACCATGGAGAACGAGATCGGCACGCTCGTCCGCCGCTACCTGGTCGACCCGGTCAGCCACGAGGTCGACAGCGCCCAGGGCAACGTCACGACCATGACGCACCACGTGCTCGTCGTGAAGCCCAAGGACAAGGCGCCGGTCACCGCGGCGATCGCCGCCCGCAAGGGCCGCACGATCATCTTCGTACGGACCCAGCTGGGCGCCGACCGTATCGCCGAGCAGCTCCAGGACTCGGGCGTCAAGGCCGACGCGCTGCACGGCGGCATGACGCAGGGCGCGCGTACGCGGGTTCTCGAGGACTTCAAGAAGGGCTACGTCAACGCGCTCGTCGCGACCGACGTCGCCGCTCGCGGCATCCACGTGGACGGCATCGACCTGGTCCTGAACGTGGACCCGGCGGGCGACCACAAGGACTACCTGCACCGTTCGGGCCGTACCGCTCGCGCGGGCAAGTCCGGCACGGTCGTCTCGCTGTCGCTGCCGCACCAGCGCCGCCAGATCTTCCGCCTGATGGAGGACGCGGGCGTCGACGCCTCGCGCCACATCGTGGCCGGAGCGGGCGCGTTCGAGCCGGAGGTCGCCGAGATCACCGGCGCCCGTTCGCTGACAGAGGTCCAGGCGGACTCCGCGAACAACGCCGCCAAGCAGGCGGAGCGCGAGGTTGTCGACCTGACCAAGCAGCTGGAGCGCATCCAGCGCCGTGCGACCGAGCTCCGCGAGGAGGCCGACCGCCTGGTGGCGCGTGCGGCGCGTGAGCGCGGCGACGACCCGGAGACCGCGGTCGCCGAGGCGACGGCCGAGGCCGAGGCTGAGGTGGCGGCTGAGGCCGAGGCCGCGGTGGCGGTGGCGCAGCAGCAGGCGGCGGAGCGTCGTGACGAGCGAGGCAGCTTCGAGCGCCGTGGCAACGACCGTGGTGACCGCGGCGGCGACCGTGGTGGCTTCCGCCGTGACAACGACCGGGTTGGCGAGCGTAGTGGCCGTCCGGCGTCGTCCGGTGGCTACCGCGGCCGTGACAACGACCGTCCGGCGTCGTCGGGTGGTTTCCGCCGTGACAACGACCGCCGTGACGACCGTGGCGGCCGTCCGGCGTCGTCGGGTGGCGGCTTCCGCCGCGACGACCGTCCCGCGACGGGTGGCGGCTTCCGCCGCGACGACCGCCCCACCGGTTCCTCGGGTTCCACGGGTGGCTTCAACCGTGACAACGACCGTCGTGACGACCGTGGTGGCCGCTCCTTCGAGCGCCGCGACGACCGTCCCGCGACGGGTGGCGGCTTCCGCCGCGACGACCGCCCCACCGGCGGCCACCGTGGCAGCGACCGCCCGTTCAACCGTGACCGCCGCGACGACCGTCCGGCGACCGGTGGCTTCCGCTCGACCGGCACGGACCGTCCCGCGGGCCGCCGTGACGACCACCGCGGCGGCACCGGCACCGGCACGAGCACCGGCTCCTTCGGGCGCCGGGACGACAAGCCGCGCTGGAAGCGCAACGACTGATTTGACCTGAACTGACGGTCTGACAGGGCCCGTACGGAACCGAGCAATTGGTGACGTACGGGCCCTGCTCTGTCAGTGGGCGCTGCGGAAACCTGTACCGGCACAGTGGCACTGGCGCCGGGTCGTTCGGCATCAGTGTGCGGATCGCCGAAGGGGGCTGGGCGGGCCTCAGGCTCTTCTAGAGACCGGCGGCCAGAGGGCTCGTACGCCACCGATCATCCGGTGGCGTACGAGCCCTTTCGTATGTGCACCGTACGGGCCGTTTCGGCTGTTCTGTCCGGTCGATGGATCAACGGGTGGCCGCTGTGTTACCAAGTGCGCTCCATCGCCCAACACTTGGAGGTTCCATGACGGGACGGCCGCTGATCAGGGGATCTGCTGTCGCCGCCCTCGCCCTCGCGCTTGCCGCGGGGTCGCTGCCGGGTCTGCTCGCCGCCGCGCAGGCCGCGGAGACCGGAACAGGACTCGCTCTTCCGGCCCCGGACCGCTACGCGCCGGTCCAGGACACCGTGTTCTTCGCCGGGGACTCCGGCTATCTGCACCGGCGCCCGACGGCCGACGGCTCGCCCGGCCCGTACCAGTGGCGCGGCTACGACGGCAGCGAGAAGCCCGTCGAAGGCTTCACCGGGACGCTCCCGACCCAGTACGGCTACTACGGGGCCGGGACCGATGTCCTGCCCGTGGCGTCGGGCAGCAGCGGACAGGTCCAGCTGCGCGACATGGCGACCGAGGAATCGAGCACGCTCACCGTTCCCGACGGGCAGAGCGCCATCGCGTCCTTCTCCACCACAGTGCTCTCGGTCTCGTACGACGAGTACTGGCGGATCGACCAGTTGCATGTCCTGCGGGTGAGGGACGGGGTCACCCAGGACCTCCCGGTCACCGCGCCGGATGGGGAGGCCTTCACCGAGCAGCCGGTGCTGGCCGGGGACGGCCGCACCGCCCTGATCCGGTTCCGCCACGCGTACCACATCGGCATACTCGACCTGGAGACCGGCGCGGTCACCACCATCCCGACGAATGTCGCCGTCGATGATTCCCTCAAGCTCCAGGCCGCGCTCTCGCCGACCCATGTCGCCTGGTACCAGCCGGGCATGAGCGGGGCCCGGGTGGTGTCCCGGGGCGACGCGACCGGCGCGCAGACCACGGTGGCGGTGCCGCGGATCGATTCCGGCGAGGCCACTCCGTACGTCGGCCTGGCGGGCGAGTGGCTGCTCACCACCTACCGAGGGGCGAGCGGCACCGGCGGCCCGCTGCTGGCCACCCCCCTCGACGGTGGCCAGGCACGCACGCTGCTCACGTCCGCGCAGCCCGACCTCGCGCAGATACCGGGCGGCGGCGCGGTCGCGGCCGGCGGCACGACGTCCGGCGACTGGGCGGTGCGCCGCGTCGAGGCCGCGCCGGACGGAAGCCTGGCGCTGCGCACGCTCGCCGCCGTGCCCGCGCAGGCCGCTCAGGTGCGGGGCGTCGCGCTGGCGGGCGGGCTGCTCGCCACCAAAGAGGAGGACAGCGCCGCTGTGCCCTCGTACCAGGTACGGAACGTCACCCTGGGCGCAACGCCTGCGGCGGGGCAGCGCTCGTATCTGACCGAGGCCCCCCGCGGGGACGTCTATGGCCAGCCGGTCGGCGCCGGCGACGGCTCGGTGCTGCACCTGCGGTACGACGATGTGGCGCAGCGCGATGTGCTGGTGCGGGCGTCCGGGCCCGGCGACCGTACCGAGATGGTGCCGCTCGACCAGAACATGGCACAGAACACCGGGTGGCGGCTGCGCGACGCGGCCGGCCGGTATGCCGTGTGGGGCGGGGGCAGTTACCGCTGGGTGGTCGACCTCGCGGCGGCCGGCGGCGCGAAGACGGTGCTGAGCGTGAGCCAGTCGGCGGTGGCCGTGTGGGGCACCAAGGTGTGGACCACCGACGGCAGCGGGGGCCGGATCGAATCCCGGGATCTCGTCTCCGGCGTGGTCAGTACGTACGCCGTGGGTGCGGACTGCCGTATCCAGGACATGCAGGCAGCCGGCCGCTGGGTGTACTGGGACTGCGCGGCACCGGACTCGACCGGTACGTCGGCGCTGCCGTTCGGCGTCTATGACCAGGCGACCGGGAAAAACATCGCGCTGCCGCAGCGCGGAAAGCTCGGCGACGGTTTCGTGGTCACCCACGACAAGGGCGCGGGCAAGCTGCTGCTGAGCGACTTCCACACGGGCACGGCGGCTCAGCCGCGTACGCTCGCGGACCTGTCCGTGGTGCCGGGGTGGAAGAACTTCGACGTGGACAAGTTCGGCGGCGGCATCGCCTGGGTCGACGGGGCCGGGGCCACCCATGTGGAGCCGTCCGGGGTACCCACTCAGCCGCTCACCGGGATGGCGGCCCGGACGGACGCGGCGGTGGGTCTCGCGTCCGGGGACACCACCTGGAACGGCTCCTGGCAACTGTCCAAGCCGGCGGCGGACGGCGCAACGGTGCTGATCAAACGCAAGGGCCGGGTGATCCGCACCCTCGACGCGCCGACGGCGGGCGCCGCGCTCTCGGCGGCCTGGGACGGCCGGCTGCCGGACGGCTCGACGGCGCCCCCGGGAACGTACACCTGGGAGTTGAACGCCACGCCGAAAGACGGACAGGGTGCCGCCCTGGCGTTGTCCGGTACTTTGACGGCAGGTTGACGCCGGGCGGTCAGCCACCGCGCGTGTCGTGCTCCCGGCAGGCCGATTGGCCGGGGGCACGACGGGCTGCCGGGGCGGGCACGCCGGGCCCAGGTGGGATACCCGATCGGCTGTCGGGTCGCGGCGGGCTATGCTCGGGGATGCATCGCCGAGGGCCGTTAGCTCAATTGGCAGAGCAGCGGACTTTTAATCCGTTGGTTGTGGGTTCGAGTCCCACACGGCCTACCGTCGGCAGGGCGGGGATAATCCCTCTGACCTGCTACTTAGCGCCTCGACTGGTTTCGACCGGCCGGGGCGCTTCGCCGTTTCCGGCCTTTTGCGTAAGCGATGCGTGAGCGGACGGCCCGGCAGCAGCCGCTATGGAGGCGGCCTTACGGGCACGAGGTACCAGCGCGGCGGCGGCTTCTGCGGCGGCTTTGTCGACCTCGGGCAGCAGGCTCGTGTACGTGTCCGAGGTCAGCGTGATCGTGGAGTGGCGCAGCGTCTCCTTGATCGTGTGCAGGTCACCGTCGGCGCCGTGGGTGAGGGTCGCGGCGACGTGTTCCGGTCGACTTCCGGAACGGCTTCATCTCGGCGAGCTTCGCCCGCTCGACGGCCAGCCGCTCACGCTCGGCTGCGACAGGGCGGCCCGGCTTGCTGGGCTTGCAGCGTGCGATCTGGTCGAGACGAGCCCGGCTCTCCGCCTCGATCACCTCATTGGCGTCGGCGATGGCATCGAACATCTCGACGAGGTGACCGACGTTGAGTCGGTCGAGGCGAATGTGTCCGGTGCGCGGCTTGAGATGTACACGTATGTGGGAGGCGTAGCCGTTGGTCGTCGTCCGGCGCGTCTTCTTGGACGCGAGCCAGTCGTCAAGCCAATCTCCCATCGTGCGCCGCGCCACCGACCAGTCGTCGGGTTCGGTGAGGTCCTCGAAGTCGCGGGTCGCGGCCTGCATGGCGCGGGTCGCGTAGTCGTGCCGACCGTTCTTGCTCAGCGCCGTGCCCACCCACAGGCGAGCCCTGGCGCGGTCCCGGCGGGAGAGCCGGTCGTCGACGGCGAGGGTTTCGTAATGGTGGGCGGCAACCTCTAGCTTGCCGGACATTTCCGTGACCACTGCGAGGGAGAGGTCGAGCTGGGCGACACGGCGTGGGATGTCGAGCTGGGTGAAGACCGCGCGAGCCCCGGCGTAGGAGTGCTGGGCGGAGAGTGGGCCGAGCACAGAGCCTTGGTCGCGTTTGAGGTCACCGAGCAGCGCGGTTGAACGTGCGAAAAGGTACAGGCCCTTTTCATCCAGTTCCCGGGCGTTGAACCGCACCAACCAGCGGCTGAGCAGGCTGTCGGCGAAGGCGAAGTTCTGACGGGAGAGCGCGACCACGACGCGGTCCAGGTCCTCGACCCACGATTCGTACTCCCAGGCTCGGGGACCGGCGGCGGTGATACGCCGTCCGGCGTTCTGCACGGTGCTGGCCATCTCGGACAGGAGCGTCTCGAAGCGCAGGTGGGCGGGGGCGTCCGCGCGTCCGAGGGCGGTGTCGAGGATGGCCTGGGTGTCGGGTCTGGGCTCGGTTTCGGCGGGCTTGCTCTCCCACTTCGACACCGTCGCGACGGCCACGCCGAGGTGCTCGGCAAAGGCCCGCACACTCAAGCGCAGGGCGCTCGGTCTGGACCCGCTGCCGCAATCCGCCGACGCCTCTCGGCTCGACACCTACCTGGATACCGCATGCGGGGCCGACCGGCTGCTGTTCGGGCTTGCCCGCACCCGATGACCCCCTGCAACTTCCTGCACGGCCCCGGTTGTACGGATGAGAGGGAACTGCCATGGAAACCTTCGAACGCGCCAAGTTGGACGCCTACTTCTCCCGGATCGCCGTCCAGTTTGCCCCCGACGAGCGGACCTCTTCGTTCCTGATCACCCACCAACTGGCCGAGCGCCCCGCATTCGTCCGCGCCGTTGCCGCGATGACGCGGCTCACGGCGGTGCTGCCCAAGCCGAAGTCCGTCCACCCGGCTGCCCAGCGCGAGACCGAGCAGACAGTCGCAGTCGACACCCTGACCCGCGAACTGTTCACCGACCCGGACACCGCTCTGGACTACTTCGAATCCCGGGCCGCCGGGGAACCCGTCTCCCTCCTCGACGTCGGAGGCTACTTCGCCCCCACCCTCACTGACATCCACAGCCGCTTCACCGGCCGCCTGGTCGGTGTCGTCGAGGACACCGAGAACGGCCACCGCCGCTACGAAGCCCTCGACAAACTGCCCTGCCCCGTCATCTCGGTGGCCCGCTCCCCGCTCAAGGACCCCGAGGACTACCTCGTCGGCCAGTCCGTCGTGTTCTCCACCGAGGCCGTCATGCGGGGCCGCGGCGACATCCTCCACGGCCGCCCCGCCCTCGTGATCGGCTTCGGCAAGCTCGGCTCCTCCATTGCCCGGCTCCTGCACGCCAAGGGTGTCCAGGTCACCGTCTTCGACATCGACCCCGTACGCCGCACCCAGGCCCTGTCCCAGAGGTTCACCGTCGCGCGCGACCGCGAGACCGCGCTCACCGGCGCCGGCCTGGTGCTCTGCGCGACCGGCGCGGTCTCTCTGCGCGGCGAGGACTTCTCCCACCTGCGCAACGGCGCCTACGTCGCCACCGTCACCTCCAGCGAGGACGAGCTTGACCTTGCCGGCCTGCCGGACGTCTACACCCGCACGGTCGTCGGCGACCACGTCACCCGCTACCAAACCACCGGCCATTACTTCTATCTGGCGAACGGCGGCAATGCCGTCAACTTCATCCACGGCGCGAGCGTTGGGCCGTTCATCTTCCTGATCCAGGCCGAGATCCTCGCCGCGATCAGGATGCTTACCCGCGAAGACCTCGCCCCTGGCATCCACGAGGTCCCCGCACCTGACCGCGAGGCCATCGCGGCAACCTGGCTCTCCTACTTCAACAGGTGATCACCATGCCCATCACGGCCAACCACATCCGCACCACCATCACCGCGTACCTCGACCAGCACCCCGAGGACAAGCGCGAGATCGACATCGTCCAGGGCCTCCTCGACGACGGCGACGACCTCACCAGCCGCAAGTCCCTGCCAGGACACGTCACCGCCGGCGCGATCCTCGTCGGCCGCGACGGCCGTGTCCTGCACATCCTCCACAACGCCACAGGCAAATGGCTGCTGCCCGGCGGCCACATCGAGCCCTCCGACGACACCCTCCTGCAAGCCGCCGGCCGTGAACTCGCCGAGGAGACCGGCATCCCGCCCTACGTCGTCACCCCGCACAGCGAGACCCCACTGCACATCGACGTCCACCCCATCGACGCCAACCCCACCAAGGACGAGCCCGCCCACCAACACTTCGACTTCCGCTTCCTCTTTCGTACCGCCGCCGACATCGGCGAACTGCAGACCGAAGAGGTCACCGACGCCGCGTGGCGCACGGTGGATAGTCTCGCCGACGAGCGGCTGAAGCAACGGGTCGCCCGGGCGCTTCTCTGACCATCGAGGGCCGGCGACTCCCGAGCACGACTACGATGCCGCCGGGCTCGGGGCGCCCGCGCGTGCGGTCGGTTGCGGCACAGCTTCTCTTGGCCCGGGTCTTATTCGGCATCGCCGGTCGGGGCCTGGGATCCAGACGGTTCCACAGACCTCGTACCGGCACTCTCGCCCTTCGTGCCCACCTCCAGTGGGGCTTGGCGCCGCCGTTGGAGCTGAACCCGTTCGTCGTCCGGGATATTCATCGACTCGGCCAGCACGGCGGCGAGCGCGGCCACGTCGGTGTTGTCGATGTCGGAGTCGAAGAGCCACCGGATGTTGTCCTCGGGCGTTATGAGGTCGATCGCTGAGCGCCCGTTTCCGTCCCGTGTGGCCGGTGCTCGGACGTATCGCACTCGGTCTATCGGGATGTCATGACCGATCTCGCCTTGCCCGAGGAATGCGTTCGCCTTGGCCGTGATGATGCGGCGATCCGTGACGGCGACCAGATTTCTTGCCGCCGCCTTGTCCATCGCCGGCGCTACCTTCCCCTTTGCTCCGTCGAGGATCGCACCAATTCGAGCGGGGGCATCGAGGCCGAGGACGCGGAGGGTCTCACCGTCCTCGAGGAACCATCGCAGGATGCGAAGGTACCGCTCGAGATCCAGTGACTTGGGCGCGCAGACGACGGCGGGAGCTTGGAGTGGAGGGACCGGTGGATGGAGAGCGTCGGCAAGAGGCTGGATGGCCTCCAGAAGATGGGCACTGGTGAGGCGAGCCTTCTTTGAGTCCTTCCGCTTCCCTATCAGCGGCACTGCTGCGCGTCCGGGGAGCTCGGCGATGATTCGTAGTTCCCGCGTCAGCGAGTCGACGAGGCTCGTCGTCTCGGCCAGGGCTGAGTTGAACTCCTCGCCGGTCTCGCGCTCAATGATCTCAACGAGGCGTGCCTCATCAGCTTCTTCGCGTCCAGCGGCTCTCGCACGCGCAGCGTGGAGCGTCTGGTATCCGGTCCATGCCTTGAGCGAAGACAGGAGGGCGTGGGCGTCGAAGACGATTGCATTGGCGTTCGTCTCGAGATACTGACGTCGGTCACGTGTGTCGAGCTGACTGAGCTGCCGGATGTGTTCGCCGACGTTCAGTCGGTACGTTTCGCGCTGCTTACGCAGGTCATTGTCTTTAGCCGCGACTTTCTCCCACTCGGTCGTCGTGACCGACCCGAGCTCGCGCGCGCGGCCAACTGCGCGATCGACGGTGTCGACGAGCGCCGTCAGGTCGGCCCACTGCCCGTGGCGCATGGTCGTGAGAACCTGGCTTGTCAGCGCGATGTTGGTTCTGACGAGGCCCGCGACGTGGCTCAGCATCATCTGAAGCGCGACCATGGCCAGTGCCGGCCCGATCGCGGCCGCGACCCCCGCCGCGCTAACCGCAGTCACAGGGATCCAGCGGACCTGATGGACTATCTTGCCGTTGGCGAAAACTGCCCCGAGATTCGCGCCATCCTTGGCGGCGAGCGCTCCGCCGGCGCTCAGATACGCCCTCGCCGCGTCGCCGAGCCTGTAGACCCCCTCCACGCTGGCGAATGCGTTTGCGAGGTTGCCGCCCACGGTCGCTGTGTTGCCAATCGAGGCGAGGGCTGCCGAGATCCGCGTGCGGTCCTCGACGGACACGAGCCCCAAGTCGATCGGATAGAGCTTGAGCTCCGAAATGAGCTCCGCAGGAACCTCCCCGAAGGCGACGGCAAGCCCTGGCTGCACCTCCACCAGGACCGTCGATGCCGTCGTCGAATCGCTACCCGAGTGGGGTGCCGGATAGTCCGCATCACGTGAATCGGTGGTATCGCTCCGGCCGTTCCCATCAGGCTCGGCGGCCTCCATCGAGTCAGAAGGGTCCTGCATGCGATCTCCTCCCCGTGACGGTGTGCAACGGCCTGACGTCGTCGGCGTTCACGGCCGAAGAGTACGTCAGGCCGCCGTGCGGCCAGTGACGTTTGCTCAGTGAAGGTAGCTTCCAGATTCCGTTGAGGACGAAGGCGACGCGGGCGATGTCGCCGACGTGGCTGGCGGAGATCATTTCACTGAGAAAACCTCAGTGACCCTCCTCCGCCCGAACACGCTCCAAGCACCACGCAGGGCGATAAGCGGGCGACCGTGGGGATGGCCCGAGGGTCGCAGTCAGAGTTGCATTCACGCTCGTTCAGCATGGGCCGGGCGGCTACCGGCCCGTACGATCTGGTTCCCCGCGATGCCCGGCCACAGGCTGGCCTCCCGCAGCGCGGCCAGCGTAAGCCGCACATCGGGGTAGAGGCCGTCCTCGCCGAACCATTCCGGCTTCCCAGCTGCCGCACGCTTCTCGCGCTCCTCGGTCAGGTCGAACCCCGGACGGCACTCCTGGAACGTCTCGCGGTAGTCGCGACCCTGCGCAATGACCGCCCCGAACATCGCCGCAAGACACTCACCCACGTCGAACACCACCGCACGAATCATGCTCCGCAAGTACGGTGCAGCGTGGGGAGTAGCCAGCCCTGTCAGACTGGAGCTGAATACCCACCCCGTCTCAAGCACAGCGAGCGCCCTCGGTTCGTTCGCGACCGTCGCGCACCTCGAACACGGGCATCCGGGCAAGCTCGATCCACTCGTCGTCGACATCGTGGATTCGCTCAGGCAGGTGGCAGCGGGAATGTCGCCGGTGGGCGGCGCCCCGCCCGAGCCCAAGCCGACACCGACGCGTACCGGGAAGCGGGGTGGATCACTGGGGCGCCGCAAGTGTGGCGGCGGGGCGGCACGGCCGACCGAAGCGGGCACATTTCTGCTCGAATCCTGGGGGGAGCCATCCACCACTCAGCAGACGAGGATGCGCGGGAAACGCGGTGATGGCGGCGACAGCAAAGGCGAGGGACGCCCATGGTGTGTGCACCATCGTCGTCACCTGCTGGCCGCGAGTATTGACAAAGCTCGTCTGGAACGTAGCAACGCTGACGAGGTCGATCGTGCTCAGGGCCTTCCAATCAAGGTCAAGTCCGCTCGTGCTGCTCGCAAAGTGCAGCTTCTGACGGGTGATCGTCACCTCTCCCGGGCCGTCGACCATCCATCGTGGTTGGGCGTCACGTGCCGCCTGGCGCCGCCTGGCGGAGTTGCCTACTGCGGAACCCACAAGACTCCCGATGACGAATGCGGGATTGCCGACGGCGACCACACTGTTGTGCTGGTACTCCCCGTTGCCTGGGGCTCGCCAGGTCGAACGCTGACCGGGGCCGACAGCAAGGGCACGGTCGTCATGCTCCAGTCTCGCTGTCGTGGCGATCAACGGACGGCGAGCCAGACCGCCTGCAAGGAGATGCGCGACGATCTCGCACGAGTGCCACAGATGGTCGTCCAGGGATGACCACACCGGGGTGCTCACGTGCCCCGGTGGCGGCGCGAAGGGATTGGCCTCTGTCACTCTGGCGGGTCCGTTTCCCGAGGGCGCTTGATCACTTAGTGCGATCGAGTGTACCCAGGGGGCTCCTCAGTCGGCAGGAATTTTCGGACTTTGCCGCCATGGCTGATCCTCGTGTTCGGCGATGCAAGAGAGGCAGCAGGCACACGTACCTCTTGGCCGTTACCAGCGACATTGGCGCCGTCGGGTTGATCGCGTTGGCGTCGACGTACACGCTGAAGGTGTGGCCGGCGACGGTGGCCGCCATGTCCTCGGCGGCTTGTGGCGGGCAGATCGAGAGGACGACGTCGCTTCTCTTCAGTGCCGCGTCGAGCGAGTCGCATGCAGTTGCACCGGCTTCCTTGGCCTGTCGGCGGGTCGCCTCGCTTCGGCCTTCCGGTACCCACAGCACCTCGTGGCCTGCCGCGATCGGCCTGGGCGGCGACGGCGGCTCCCATGGACAGCAATGATCGACTCTCGGAGTCCGATCGCGGAAGGCGACCCCGCTCACGGGTACAGCGCCAGCTGCGCAAGATAGTCTCGATAGGGATAGTATCTTGATCGATACTATCTTCCCCGTGAGGAGTCCGCGTTATGCGCCGTTTCATCGGGCGGGACCGGGAGCTCCGCGTGCTCCGCGCCGCCTTTGAAGAGGTTCGCGACGCCGCCGGTTCCGCAAAGCCCGGCCAGTGCATCCTCATGCGCGGGAGGCGGCGGGTGGGCAAGTCAAGCCTCGTCGAGGAGTTCCTGCGGCGTGCCGAGGCTCCCTCGCTCTTCTTCACGGCGGCCGGTGGATCGGCTGAGGACGAGCTGACGGAGCTGCTCGATTCCGTCGCCACCTCCACCCTGCCGGAACGGGAACTCTTCGCCGAGGAGGTACCGGGGCAGTGGAACGCGGCTTTCAGGCTGCTCGCGGAAGTCCTGCCCGACGACACCCCCAGCGTCGTCGTCATCGACGAAGTGCCCTACCTCATGGACCGGATCGACGCCTTCGAAGGCATGCTGCAGCGCGCGTGGGACCGGCTGCTCAGCCGCAAGCCAGTACTGCTGCTCCTGGTCGGTTCTGATCTGTCGATGATGGAGGCGCTGAACAGCTACGACCGCCCCTTCCACCAGCGCGGGCGCGAAATGGTCCTCGGTCCGCTGAATCCTGCCGACATCGGCGAGATGCTCGGCCTGGAGCCGGCGGCCGCCTTCGATGCCGCCCTGGTCACCGGTGGACTGCCGCTGGTCTGTGCCGAGTGGCGAACCGGAGCCTCGCTGTGGGAGTTCCTCCGCGACTCGCTCGACAATCCGATCTCCGCGCTCCTGGTCTCCGCCGAGCGGTCACTGGCCGCAGAGTTTCCGCCACATGCGATGAGCCGAGAAGTACTGCGCGCCATCGGAACGGGAGAGAGAACCTTTACCAACATTGCCCGAGCCGCAGGAGGCATCGCCCACACCACCCTCACGAGGGCCACGGAGGTCCTGACCGAGAAGCAAGTGGTTGCGGCCGAACTCCCGCTCTCCCCGCGCCCCTCCAAGGAGCGCCGCTACCGAGTGGCGGATCCGTATCTGCGCTTCTGGCTCGCCTTCCTCGACCCGCACATGGCCGAGATCGAACGCATGCGAGGCGACCTCACCCTGAACCGGATCAAGCAGCAATGGACGAGCTGGCGAGGCCGCGCCATCGAGCCGCTGGTCCGCGAGTCCCTTGCCCGCCTCCTGCCTGACGGTGAACTGCCCGCCGCCCCAGCCATCGGCGGCTACTGGACCCGGAGCAACAACATCGAGATCGACCTGGTGGGCGCCGACCGACAGCCTGTGGCCAAGCAGCTGCTCTTTCTCGGCTCAGTCAAATGGCTGGAGAACTCCATGTTCGACAGCCACGACCTCGCCGCGCTGCACAAGCACCGGGCGGCGATCACCGACGACCCAGTGCCGCTGGTCGCGGTCTCCCGCAGCGGGATCAGCTGTTCCGGGCTCCAGGCCACGTACGGGCCGGAGAACCTGATCAGTGCCTGGCACAGAAACTGAAGCCTGGGCCTCTGGTCGTGCCGGAACCCTCAACAGCAGGCCCGGACCAAGCAGAACACGTCGGGGCTCTGGTTGCGGTTCCGGTCGCATTCACCCACGTTCAGCTCCATCCATGGTCTGGCAGGCCAACCATTCCGCCGCAGGTCAGGACGCTCCCGAACAGGCCCGGACAGCCGGACGAACATGTGGAACGTGTTGGGCCCCAACGGTTGTGGGAGCGCTGGATGCGTGAGCGATGCGTGAGCGGACGTACTGGGGATGACGCGCTCAGATCTGGATTGGACACCAAACTGCACGCCTCTGACCAGGCCGTTCTGGATGAGAGGGGTGTACGGCGGAAGTTCCGGCAGGAACCTGAGGGGACTTATCCGTTGGTTGTGGGTTCGAGTCCCACACGGCCTACCGTCTGCAGGGCGGGTTTACCCCATCTGACCTGCTACGTAGCGCCTCGACTGGTTTCGACCGGCCGGGGCGCTTCGTCGTTTGGGGCCTCGTGCGATTGCTGCTGCCAGAGGTCGGCGGCGTATCCGCCGGACTTTTGGTGGCTGAGGGACTGCGGTCACTCAGCCACGAGGTCAGGACCCCCGGGGCCGGCGTCGTGGCGAACCGTCCACGACCTGCCCGTAAACAGGCCGCAAGGACGACGCGGCCAAGAAGGCACTCGCGAAGAGGACCACCGGCAAGAACCCGAAGGGTGCCTAGGCCCAACGGCCGCACAGCGTGCGCACCAGATCAGCGCCAGAACCGCCGGTAAACGGCGGTCGATACGGGCTACACCGCAGGCGGAAAACTGCGTTCAGGTCCGTCATCCACGCAGCTCAGGCCATAGGTTAAGCCCCAACGATCAGCGATTCCCGAGCGCAGAGCGCGGGTTCGATTCCGTCACCCGTTACAGCAGAAACCCCGGGCCAGTAGCCCGGGGTTTTGTTGTTGGCCGAGAAAGTCAGAGCAGATCCCGCCAGAAGAGAACGGTTGCCTGCGGGTCCCAGCTCTCGTCGACGTCGCTCCGTGCCTCGTCGAACTCCTGGTTCATGTAGTCGACCAGGTCCAGCCCGTAGTAAATGATGTCGGTCTGCCACATCGAGAGCACCGGATGTCCGAAGCTTCCCCGGCCGGCGGGAAGGTAGCGGTGGGCGTACACCGGCACCAGCACCGGTATATCTGCAAGATGGCGCCGCGCCTTGGCCAGGGCGGCCGCGTTATCGGCCGGACGCTCACCCCAAGCCTCGTACCAGAATCTGTTGAGCTCGACGGCGAGGAGAACGCCTTCGACCGGCCAGTCGAGCTGATCGCGCAACTTGTCCGGATCCCCGCTACGCCATTCGGGCCAAGGCTTGGACCAGGTCTCCCCTTCCTCGGGCGGAACATTGGTCGGAAGGCCTGCCGCAAGGAATGCTCGGTGATCGTCCGCGAACTCGAAGCCGTACTCGCGCTCGATGCGCGCGAACTCGGCATCCGTCAGCCCCGACTCGAACTCATAGAGCCCCATCTGTGCCAGGTGACGTGCGGCTTCCGCACCCAGGAGTGCACCCTCATTGCTGATCACCGCCGCACGCTAACCCCAACCGGGACCCGCCGTCACCCGAGTTAGGCACGGGCTCCCGTCTCAGTTTCCGTCTCATTCAGCCGCGTTCACGGGCGTTCAGAGGGGTCTCGCCCGTAAGCCCTCCCCAGCAGCCTGCCGTCCATGACGCAGGTGAACGCCCATGTATGCGGCCCATGAAACCGCCAACAGACCTGGAAAGCGTGTTGGGGGCAACCCCTCACGAGTTCGCCTGCAACGGTCTACCCCTCGTACTCCCAGGGGTTTAGCAAGAGCGCACCTGTCCTGGCCAGGTGCTTGATGTTCCGGCTCACCAACGTCCAGCCGTTCGCCAGGGCGGTAGCGGCGATCAGTGCATCTGGTGGGTCGATGTTGGTTCCGGCGCTCTTAAGCCTCCGGTGAAGAGCGCCGGTAGGCAGATGCCTCTTGTTCTCCGACGGTAGCGATCCGGTCGCGGTACTCGTCGTGGATGCCCACGAGCACCCGCTCGAAAGCGGTACGGCGTACCAGGTCTGGTGTCCCCTCGATGCCTGCCTCGATCTCCGCCACCGTGATGACACTCAGGTAGAGAGCGGAGCCGGAACTGAACGGGCCAGGTGACGACGACCGGAGCAGGCTTTGGCCGGGTAGTGATCTCGGCGACCACGTTGGTTTCGAGTAGGTAGATCACTCGCTGCCCGCCGCGTCATCGTAGGACCGCTGTCCGAACTTCAGCCCCTCGAACGGGGCCGACGTAAGGCGATCAAGAAATCCGTCGCTGCCGAGAGTCGCCCAGCGGTGAAGCATGTCAGGCAGGGCGTCGATGTCGGTATCGGCGAGTTCGGCATCGAAGTGGCCGAGCTGATCCTCAGGCAGGGACTCCCGGATCTCCCGGATCGTCCGTAGCGGATGAGGCTCCTCAGGTCTGCGGGGTGGGAGCGGCAGATTCGGTGCAGTGCTCATGATCGGCTCCTCCACTTCGCGGTCCGTAGTCTCACGCCGAGACCAGCCTAGGCCGGAAGCTGCCGTCTGGGAGGCGGTGCCGGAACTACGACTTCGAGGCTCGGGGCCGGCGGATGCTCGCACGCCTGTCCGCGTCCCAGAAGTCGACGGGACGTTCCTCGAACTGAGACCCTCGTGGACGAGGACGATATGGCTGCGGCGTCGGCCGACGTGCGCGGCGTCCTTGAGGAACTGGGCATCCATGGGGACGACCTGACACGGGAGCTGTACACGGACGCGGGGCGGCTCGTCGCGCAGCCTGACCCCGGACGCACGAGAGCGCCTCTCCCACCCGAAGGTGAGAGGGGCGCAGTCGTATGCGGTCACCGGGAAAGCAACGAGGCGAGTACCCGGTGCCGTTGCTGCCTGCTGGCAGGGGCTACCGGGTGTCGCTCTACGACCGGTACCGGCATCTCGGCGTCACGGCCTCGGGGGAGGGGCGCCGACGGGCGGAGGAACCGGGATTGGCTGCGGTCTACGGCCAGCCGTGTTCGGTGAGCGCGCCTGCGCCCCCGAGGTAGCCGAGCAGGCCGGCGGCGGGGTACTCGATGATGTCCTCAGGCAACTCGTGTACGGACCACCAACGCAGATCGAGGCACTTCTCGGGCTCGCGGTTGACCGGTTCGCCCTGCCACTCGGTCGCCTCGAAGAAGAGGCCGATGCGCTCGGCCTCGGGGCTCTCCCTGTGGTGCACGGTGTGCACGAGACGCAGGTGCCCGGGATCGACCTCGATGCCGGTCTCTTCGCGCAGTTCCCGGGCGGCGCCGACGGTGAGCGGCTCGCCCTGGTCGAGCTTGCCCGAGGGCGCGTGCCATCGTCCGTAGCCGTACGGGCCGCCGCGCTGGGACAGGAGAATCCTGTCGCCGTCGCGCAGGATCACGTGCGTGTCGATCACGGGGGTTGCGGGTGTCGCTTCCATGGGTTCACCGTGTGGTCGCCGGGTCTGGTGGGGCTGTCGACGCTATCCCCGGGCGGGGGGACGGCGTTGGCGATTCGCTTCGCTACGCCCGTAGGGGTGGCGTCGGTGGAGTCGAGCACGAGCACCTTGCCGAGGTCGACCTCGCTGGCGACGCGGGGTTCGTCGCGAGGTAGCGGTCGCAGACGACGATGTCGCCGGCGGCGAGGAACGGGTCGAGCTCGGTCTCGATGTGGTCGTACCGGTTGGACGCGACGAGCCAGGCGAGGGCGCGGCCCTTGATGTGGTTCGCGTTCCAGGGCGAGGGCCGAGGCCGCGTCGGCTTCGTCAGGCGTCGGCCTTATCTGTCAAAGCGCTCAGTACCTCCGCCGCCGCGTTGCGCGTGCGCTGCGACGCGTCGGCCGTGAGTGCGGTGAGCAGGGCGACCGGCTTGCCCCTGTCCTGCGGGCGTACGCCGTATTCCTGTACGTATCGGCCGAACCCGAGCGCCGCGTGGTAGCGGACGGGTTCGTGCGGGTCGTCCAGGTGCGCCAGGAAGCGGTCCCCGTCCGTCTCGTCCAGCAGCCACAGCGCCACCGCCCGGATCTCGCCCGACGCGTCGTCGGCCAAGTGCCGCAGCCGTGGCAGGGCCTCGGGATAGCTGCTCAGCCCGTGGCCGGTGTGCCAGGGCAACTCGTGGTCGGTCACCAGGTGGTCCAGCAGAGTCTCCGCCACCCTGCGGCGGTCCCGGCGTGGCAGCCTGTGCTCGCCCAGCGAGGCCAGGCCGGCCAGCGCCCCCCGCCGTAACTCCTCGTTCGGATCGTGGATGAGCGGGAGCAGCAGGTCGACGGCCTTCCGACCGCTGAGCTCCCCAAGGGCACGGGCCGCCGTCGCGCGGACATGCGGGGTGCGGTGCCCTTCGGTGAGGGCCGATCTGATGTGCCTGACGGCGGTAGACGTGCCGATGGCGGCCAGTGCCTCGACGGCGCTCGCACCCGCATCGGGATGTTCGAGCCAGCGCACCGCCGCCGTCAGGGCGCCCCGTTCGCGCAGTCGGCCCAGCGCGCTCAGCAGCCACGAAGCAACGCGTGGATCCCGTTCGTCCTGCAGTGCCGCCAGCAGGACGTCGGCCGTTCCCGGTGCCGGATCCCTGATCAGTTTGGATACCACGGCCCGCCGCACCTCGGGGGCTTGATCGTGGAGGCCGGTGAGCAGCGAGTCGCGGAGCTGTGCCGTGTACTCGGCGGGCAGCATTTCCAGCGCCTTCGCACGCGACGCACCGGGACCCTCCCGGGCCGTGCGGATCACCTTGGCCAGCATGGCGTCGTCGTCCAGCCGCTGCCACACCTGCACTCGCGCGCGCCCCCAGATGCCCGGCTCGGGGTCGCCCAGCAGTGGCATCAGCGTCGTGGGCTCACCGGTCGCTCCCAGACTGATCAGGCCGACGAGCCCGTTGAGCCGGACGTGCCAGTCCTCGTCGCGCAGCAGGCGCCCGTACGCCTCGGTGATGGCCGGGCCGGTCAGCGCGAGCCGTTCGGTGGCGACCGAGGCCCGGCGGCGTACCTGTGGGTCCGCGTCGCCCATCAAGCCGATCAGCACGTCGTCGGCCACGGGGACGCCGAGGCGGCCGAGGCCGAGCGCCGCAGCCGCGCGCACCACGGGCTCGGGGTCGCGGGCCGCCCCGACGAGGGCCTGAGCGTGCTCCGCCCGTCCGAGCCGCCCCAGGCCCTTCGCGACGGCTGCCCGCCGCGCCGGATCCGGAGCCGACAGCTCCCGTAAGAAGAAGGCGATCTGATGTTCGGTCCCCATGGCGGCCCCCTGTTGAGACGTTCAATCCATTGCGTGGCGAGCTACGACAGTTTGACCCATTGGGGCGGTTCCAGGGCGTGTGTTGTCGTTGTCCCGGGCCGGAGGCTCCTCCTCCGGAGCCGCCGCCGAGATCGGCGGGATGTGCCGCAGCAGCGTCATCACCAGTGCCGCCGTCACCAGCGCGAAGCCCGCGCTCACCGTCGCCGCCGTCTGCAGCCCCGACGTGAATGCCTCCCGGGCGACGGCGACCAGTTCCGTGCCGTCCGGCAGGTGCTCGGCCGCCGCCAGTGCCCCGCCCAGCGTGTCCCGCGCCTCCGCCGGGGTGTCCGACGGGATGCCGCCGCGGTAGACCGCGACCGCCACGCTGCCGGTCACCGTGATGCCCAGGGCCAGGCCCAGGTCGTACGCCGTCTGACCGGTCGCCGCCGCCGCGCCTGCCTTCTCCGGTGGGGCGGAGCCGACCGCCAGCACCGTACCGAGCACGCTGATCGGGGCCACGCCGAACATGATCACCGCGAGCGCCGTCGACGTCGGTACGACACCGGTCGCGACGACCATCGCCGCGTAACCGGTCAGCGAGACCAGCAGGCCGCCGGAGATCGCGTACGCCGGGCGGACGCGCCGTGCCAGTACCGGCGTCAGTTGTGAACCGGCCACCAGTCCCGCCGCGCCCGGCAGCAACCACAGGCCTGCCTCCAGGGGCGACTGTCCCGCCACTGCCTGGAGGTACTGCGGGACGAGGTACTCGACGCCGTTCAGCGCGGTCATGCCCAGCAGCAGGGTGAGCAGCGCGCCCGTGAAGGCCCGGTGCCGGAACAGCCGCAGGTCCAGGAAGGGGACAGCCAGCCGATCCTGACGGCGTATGAAGAGGGCTACGAAGCCCAGGCCGACGGCGAACGCCCCGGCGGCCGACGCGTTCGGGCCGTGCTCGGCCACGCCCTTGATGCCGTACACCAGCGGGAGCAGCGCCAGCAGGAAGAACACCACGCTCGTCAGGTCCAGCCGCCCGGCCGCCGGATCGCGGTACTCGGGCAGCAGTATCGGGGCGATACGGCGGAGGCGTGGCGCTGCACGAGGAGGGCTACGCGACGGCACGCTCGACGGGCGACCCGCGAGCGGTCGCCCTCGCCCTGGAGGGCCTGGCCTCCGCCCTCTCCGGCACGGACGGGTCGGCGGCCCTGCTGCTGGGTGCCGCCGCCACCATCCGGGCTTCCAGCGGCGCCCCTCTGCCCCCTGCGGAACGCGGCGACGTGGACCGCGCGACGGCGCGGGCGCGGGAGGCGGGGGGGGGGGGGGGGGGGGGGGGGGCGGGCGCGCGGGGGGGGGGGGGGGGGCGGGGGCGGGGGGGGGGGGCGGGGGGGGGGGGGGCGGGGGGGGGGGGGCGGGGGGGGGGGGGGGGGGGGGGGGGGGGGGGGGGGGGCCCTTCGAGGCG